>JAHEZD010000087.1 GCA_023251255.1 Chitinophagaceae bacterium | reverse complement strand
AAATTAGGTTTTTTCATGGTGTTTTACCGAACGTTGTTCGGTACTTGTTCGGTACTGCTTCGCCCCTTGTTCGGTGGCTGTTCGGTAGGCACCGAAGCCCTACCGAAGAACAATCGAAGGAGTACCGAACATGGTACGAAGGAGAAGCGAAGGAACCTATGCAAATTGTACAAACCATCGACATTTAACCATTTTAGGCCCTTTTCTAAAACGGTATACATGCGCTGATAGAACCTCAAGTCACACATCATAAATCCTACATCATACATCCTCCTCCCTCCTCCACCCATCACCAATTAACCAGTTAACTAATTAACCAATTAACTTTCTTCATTTCCCAAACGAACCAATATTGCTACTGAATATTTTCACGGCAATGGCCAGCAGTATAACGCCGAAGAATTTCCGCACGGCCAATAGGCCCGCTTCGCCCAGCACTTTCTCCACCACTTTCAGGGATTTGAGGGCGGCATAGATAAAAATGAGGTTAATGAGGATACCTATCATGATAACAATATCATCATAGTTGGCCTTCAGGCTCATGACGGTGGTAAGGGTACCGCTACCTGCAATAACGGGAAAAGCAATGGGCACCAGCGTACCGGCCTTGGCGTTCTTATCGCCTTTGAATATTTCATGGCCCAGTACCATTTCGAGGCCCAATAGAAAGATCACAACGGAACCGCCCACTGCAAAGGAATGAACTTCCAATCCAAGCATTTTCAGGAAGCCTTGGCCAAAGAACAGGAACAGGATCATCAATGCCCCCGATACCAAGGTTACCTTGGTGGCCCGGATACCGCCCATTTTTTCTTTCAGGGAAATGAGTAGGGGAATGGAGCCAACCACATCTATCACAGCAAATAGGGTAAATGTTACCGTGAGTAATTTATCTATGCTGAAGTCGACATCCATGGCAATAATTTACGACAAAAGTAACCACAATGAAATAAACAGGGTAATGGGCCATTAAAGGGCCGCCCAATTTCACAGGTAATGGCTTCGCGATTTTTTACCGGGAAGGGGGTAAGCCCGAACGCCGTTCTCACACACAACTTGCTGTCTTCCTTTCTTCCCGGTATAACCCATCCGCCATTGGCGGATGCCAAAATGCTTGCCCGGGCGGTAAACAAAAAACAGTTTGCTTGCTAATGGCTCCCTGTACTTTATAAGACCTGCCCCTGCAAAGCCATTAACGGTTAATAACGGGCGTTGACCGAGTTATCAAGAATATGGCACCAGTAATTGCTCAATCCATTATCTTCAACAGCCCTAAAACTTTAAACAACACACCATGAAGAAAATCTTCCTGTCGACCTTATTGATTGCTGCTATCGCATTGCAGTTCTGTACTTCCCCTAAAAAAACGCAGGTGGCACCAGTTACACCAACGGTACCCGTTGCGCCAGTAGTGGTAAAAGTGAATTATGAAACGGATGTTAAATCCCTGCTGGTTACCAAATGCACACCCTGCCATTTTCCACCAGATGGGCGGAAGGAACCTTTGAACAGTTATGCCTCCGCTACCAAAAACATTGATGATATCATAGCACGCATTAAGCAGGAGCCCGGTACCCATGGCTTTATGCCAGCTAGGAAGCCCAAGCTGTCCGATTCTGTTATCCATGTGTTTGAACAATGGAAAGCAGATGGTTTGTTGGAGAAATAAGCCTTTCAATAACATTTACTTAAGGCTCTGAGGTTTCTGGGAACCTCGGAGCTTTTTATGTATGCAGTCTTTCGACAAGTTCAACATGGCAGGTTGCTACCAGCAGATGATTAAAGTATACACCTAAAAAATAATACCAATTTTTCAGGTAACATTTTTGGGCAAAGGAAGAAGGCGTTCATTTTTTACAGTATAAACCCGCTCGGACACAGTCGAACACGGTAGAATACCGTCGGGCCTATTCGAACATGGTCGGACTCTCGTCGAACAAACTTATACACCGCTCGGACACAGTCGAACACGGTAGAATACCGTCGGGCCTATTCGAACATGGTCGGACTCTCGTCGAACAAACTTATACACCACTCGAACATCGGTAGAACACGGTCGAACCTCCGTCGAGGGGGCACCGAACCATCAGTGAAGGATCGTCGAACAAACAAGTACCCATTGGGACTTAAGTACCAAGCATAAAAAGGCCCACATTGATGTGGGCCCTTTTTGTTCAAACTTTCTTTTTCTTTATCTGGTACTCGTACCGCAGCACATGCAGGCAATCTATACATAAACAATCCAGGAACCTGCTTTCTGCATAGCTGCGTTCATCGTAGGTTAGCACAATCTGGTTGCACTGGCACTCCAGCACATTGCCCACTTTGCATTCGAAAGTATTGCTGCACCGGGGGCATTTTTTTATTTCGTGCTGGGGCATGCGGGAGGAAGTTTGATTGTTTAAATGTTCAAGGGTTCCAAGAGTTCACCAGTTTACGAGTTGCCCAACTTTTTGAACAATGGAACTAGTGAACCTTTGGAACTTGCCTCTCTACCAATTGAACGTGGCCCCAACATTCACCGTGCTTGGTATGCTGTTGTAGCCCCTTATTTCATAGAATTTCTTGTCAGTGATGTTCTGGGCATTTGCAAATAGGCGGATGTATTTGCTGAACACGTATTCAGCATAAGCGTTCATGATAAAATACTTGTCCATCAGCACATCGTTCTTCTTGTAGCCACCCACATCATAACGGTCGGCCACTGTTTTGCCACCCACACTTACAAATAGGGCAGGGGTAAATTGGTAGCCCGCTGTAAAGTTAACCACATGTTTGGGGCGGCGCAAAGCGTAGTCATAAGTGGTGTCTTTCTGGCTGTAACGGCTCTGGGTAATTTCACTTACACTGATGAAGGTATAGTTGGCGGTAATGCTCAAAGCCTTGGTTGGGTGTACCATCACCTCATACTCCAGTCCATTCACTTTTTGCTTGATGAAATTGTAGTAGCTGAACTTTTGGTTGTCGTAATCGATACCGTTGCGTATTTCACGGTAGAACCCTACCAATCTGTGCGTGAAAACTTTGAACTGCTGCTGGAAGCCCATTTCATAATTGAAGGACTTTTCAGGGTTCAAATTGGGATTGCCCGTGCCGCCACCTGCATACAATTGGTAAATGGAAGGTGCCTTGAACCCTGTGGCTATGCTGGCAAAGAACCTGTTGTTCTCATCAATGGTAAAGGAAGGGTTGATGGTGAACGTATAGTTCTTACCGTACTTGGAGTGGTCATTGTACCTGCCACCCACTTCCATGTTGAACTTGCTGCTACTGTAGTAAGCAGAAGCATAGGCAGAAGTTTGGTGCATGGCCGTATCATTGAACCTGCTATTGTAAGGCCCAAATGAGCTAACGGATTTGTAATCATTGTTCATTAGCCCCCAACGGTAATCCGTGCCCAGCAAAAGGGAGATACCATGCTTCAATTTGATGTTGCCGTACACTTCGGCATACTGGCTCCTGGCATTGTACACATTCAATGAAAAGATGGGCGCATTCACAGCGGCATTGTCGTCATACACACGCTGCTGTTGGGTAAACTGGTAATTGCCCACTAAGGTTAGGTTGTTCTTTTTATAGTTCAGTCCCGCACCTGTGTTCAGGCTCCTGTTGTTGATGAAATAGTTTTTCTTGTCAGTAAACCCGGCAGCATCCACATCGGCCTTGTATTCACTGTGCTGTACAAAGGTCCTGGCGGAGAAATCCTTGGTAAACTGGTACATCACCGATGCATTGGCAATATCACCGTTGTAACCATCCTTGTCAAAATCCTTGGCACCTGTACTGTCATAAGCCGAGGAGAAACCATCTGTTTTCAACTTAGCATAACGGGTGGTATAGGTAAGCTTACCGGTTTTGCCGTACAATTGCAGGTTGCCCTTAAACGTGTTCTGGCTGCCATAACCCGCAGTGGCTTTTACATTGAAGGGCTTGCTGATGTCCTTCTTTACCGTAATGATGTTGATAACGCCGGCAACTGCATCGCTACCGTACAAGGTGGACTGTGCGCCCTTACATATCTCAATCCTTTCCACATCATTGATGGAGAAGAGGTTCAGGTCATAATCACTGGTGATTTGTGAAGGGTCATTGGCGGGGATACCATCAATCAGGATCAGGGTACGGCCTGCATTGGAGCCACGCATGAAAACGGTTTGTACACTGCCCAATGCCTGCATGGAGCCATTGACCCAAACCCCGGCCTGTTCGTTAAGGATCTGGCCCACAGTTTTACCTGAACTTCTTTGCAGTTCTTCCTTGCCAATTACGGTGACCACTTTTCCGGTAGTGCTCTGTTTCTGCTCGATCTTGTTGGCAGTTACTACTACTTCGTCCAATGGCTTCCCACTGAGCGTGTCTTTTTGTGCAGATGCGTTGATGGCTGCACCGAGTGCAATAAGCGTTAAGATTTTTTTGCTCATTGTTGTTTAATTTAAAGGGTAAACAATGAGCTTTCAGGAAAATTGATAGAGAGGAAACATAAACGGCCGGGGCCTTTTACATTCCATGCCTTTCGCCCGAAAGCCGTGAATGGTAATGAACATGGCAGGTCTTCTGGCTTGTTGGCTTAATGGATACCTTCCCGTTTGTTAAACAGTGGTTTATCTTCCATTGCTGTGTCAGGCTGCATCATCAGCGGTGGGTAATTCACCATTGACCATTCACCTTTCACGAATTCAACTCTACAGCTACGGGGATAGCTCACGATTTCAACGTGATTCCCTTTTAATCCGTTAAGAACCCTTTTCAATAGTTGGAATGCCATTGAACAAAGCCTCTCCGGAACCAAATTCGCAGCAAATGTGCAGTCTTAAAGACTTATAAACAAATGATTTTTATGAAAAGCTTGCCCATATTGGGTTTCCAATTTCCAGTAATA
The DNA here is from genome assembly GCA_023251255.1 of Chitinophagaceae bacterium. GTDB lineage: Bacteria > Bacteroidota > Bacteroidia > Chitinophagales > Chitinophagaceae > UBA1930. Next base: position 19,244 of record JAHEZD010000087.1, on the reverse strand, counting down.
AATATGCACATGCTGTTTAAAACTAAAAGATTGTTTTTTTGGCTCAGCATCTACATTCGTTCTACAGTTCTTACAAATACTTGTTACGGCAAAAAGACAACCTAAATAGAAAGATTGCTTTAATAAATTATTAAGTTTTTCCAAAGGGAAGGCCGGATAATCATTAAGGAACAAGCCAGAAGAACACCGTAACAATTTTGTTTGCAACTTTCCCAAACACAATTCAGGATAGGTACCTATTGAAATTTTCCCTAAAAAGGAGATGGCAATTTTATCTCCCATCCTGAAGGGAGCAACGGAGATTATTCAGAACAGTTTTATACAAGCAATGAGCAGCAACGACAACGAAATATTATTGAGGGAAAACAAGGACCGCTTTGTTATCCTGCCCATCAATTACCCCAAGGTTTGGGAGCAGTACAAGAAGCATGAAGCCAGTTTCTGGACGGCTGAGGAAATTGATTTGGGCAGCGACATGAAAGACTGGAATGCCCTGAATGATGGCGAACGTCATTTCATTTCACACGTACTGGCCTTTTTTGCTGCAAGCGATGGCATTGTGAATGAGAACCTGGCCGTGAATTTCATGAGTGAAGTGCAGTTGCCCGAAGCAAGGTGCTTCTATGGTTTCCAGATCATGATGGAAAACATCCACAGCGAAACCTATGCTCTATTGATTGATACTTATATCAAGGATCCCAAGGAAAAAGATAAACTGTTCCACGCCATTGATACCATACCTGCAGTGAAGCGTAAAGCCGAATGGGCACTTCGCTGGATTGATAATGGAACCTTTGCAGAACGCTTGGTGGCTTTTGCAGCAGTGGAGGGTATTTTCTTCAGCGGCAGCTTTTGTTCCATCTTCTGGTTGAAGAAAAGGGGGCTGATGCCAGGTTTAACATTCAGTAATGAATTAATCAGCCGTGACGAGGGTTTGCACTGTGAGTTTGCATGTTTATTGTATGGTATGTTGAGCAATAAACTGCCCCAGGAAGAGGTGACAAAAATCATTACCGATGCTGTTGAAATAGAGAAGGAATTCATTACCGATGCATTGCCCGTTGCCCTGATTGGTATGAATGCCAAATTGATGCAGCAGTACATTGAGTTTGTGGCGGATAGATGGATCAGTGAACTGGGCTACCCCAAGATCTACAATGCTACCAACCCATTTGATTTCATGGAAATGATTTCACTGGAAGGCAAGACCAATTTCTTTGAAAAGAGGGTGGGGGATTACCAAAAGGCTGGAGTATTGGGAAGCAAGGAGTCGCAGGCGTTTAGTGTAGATGAGGATTTCTAATAATTTGTGATGTATGATTTAGGATGTATGATTTAAGTAGAGAGAAACACTAACTATATCATAACCCATAAAAAGTGCATCATGACAAAAGAAGAATTAAAAAAGCGGACAAAGGCATTCCACATTGAAGTAATAAGAGCTTGCGAACATTTTCCTAGAAATGCAGCAGGTTTTGAATTGGCCAAACAGTTAATAAGGTCAGCAGGGTCGGTAGGAGCAAATCATAGAGCAGCAACTAGAGCGAAATCGAATGCTGATTTTATTTATAAGATTGAAGTGGTTATTGAAGAAGCAGATGAATCGATGTACTGGTTGGAAGTAAGTGAGGAAGCAGGTCTTTTACCGCAAAGACTGACCGGGGGATTGATAAAAGAAGCGAATGAACTGGTAAGCATTTTTGTTGCAACAGTAAAAACAGTTAAGAACAAGCATGCGAGTGGCCCCGCCAAAAAACAGGAGTCTAGAAAATAAAGAAATCATATATCACACATCATAAATCATATATTTTATCATGGAAGTAATTAAGAGACATGGCAAAAGGGAGAGCGTAAAGTTTGACAAGATCACGGCAAGGATCGAGAAGCTTTGCTATGGTTTGGACAGGCGTTTCGTGAACTCTATTGACGTAGCAAAAAAAGTAATTGAAGGCCTGTACGATGGTGTTACCACCAGCGAACTGGATAACCTTGCTGCTGAAACTGCTGCCTCATTGACCGTGAAACATCCTGATTATGCCACATTGGCCAGCAGGATTGCGGTGAGCAATTTGCACAAGAATACCATCAAGAGTTTTTCACAGACCATGAAACTGCTGTTTGAATGTACCGACAGCAAGACTGGTAAGTACCTGCCATTATTGGCAGATGATGTTTGGCAGATCATCAGTGACAACGCTGAACTGTTGGACAGTACCATCATTTATGATAGGGACTATGGTTTTGATTATTTCGGCTTCAAGACATTGGAGAAATCATATTTATTGAAATTGGACAACAAGATTGTGGAACGTCCGCAGCACATGTACATGCGTGTGGCCATCGGCATCCACAAGAACGATATTGAAAGTGCCATCAAGACTTACAACTTGATGAGTGAGCGTTGGTTTACCCATGCTACACCCACATTGTTCAATGCAGGTACACCTAAACCACAAATGAGCAGTTGCTTTTTGTTGACCATGAAGGATGATAGCATTGAAGGCATTTATGATACCTTGAAACAAACAGCCAAGATTTCCCAAAGTGCTGGGGGCATTGGTTTGGCCATCCATAATATCCGTGCCACTGGTAGCTATATTGGTGGAACAAACGGTACCAGCAATGGTATCATTCCCATGCTGAAAGTATTCAATGACACTGCACGTTATGTGGACCAAGGTGGTGGAAAGAGAAAAGGTGCATTTGCTATTTACTTGGAACCTTGGCATGCAGATGTATTTGACTTCTTGGATTTGAGGAAGAACCATGGCAAGGAAGAAATGCGTGCAAGGGATTTATTCTATGCACTATGGATTTGTGACCTGTTCATGAAACGTGTGGAAGCTGATGGCGACTGGAGCCTGTTCTGCCCCAATGAAGCACCGGGATTGCAGGATTGTCATGGAGAGGAATTTGAAAAATTGTATACTTCTTATGAAGAAGCTGGTAAGGCAAGAAAAGTAGTGAAAGCACAGGAACTGTGGTTTGCTATCTTGGAAGCACAGATTGAAACCGGTACGCCTTATTTGTTGTATAAAGATGCTGCCAATGGCAAGAGCAACCAACAGAACTTGGGTACCATCAAGAGTTCCAACCTCTGCACGGAAATCATGGAGTACACTTCTCCCGATGAAGTGGCCGTTTGTAACCTGGCTTCATTGGCATTGCCCCGTTATGTGATCAATGGCAAGTTTGACCATGATAAACTGTATGAAGTCACCTATGAAGCTGCCAAGAACCTGAACAAAATTATCGACAATAATTATTATCCTGTTCCCGAAGCAGAAACTTCCAACATGCGTCATAGGCCAATTGGTTTGGGCGTACAAGGTTTGGCTGATGTGTTCATCCTCCTGCGTTTGCCTTTTGAAAGTGATGAAGCCAAACAACTGAACAAGGATATTTTTGAAACCATCTACTTTGCTGCCATGACAGCTAGCAAGGACTTGGCTATCAAAGAAGGTCCTTATGAAACCTATGCTGGCTCCCCAGTTTCCAAAGCAGTGTTCCAATTTGATATGTGGGGCGTGGAGCCAAGCCTCCGTTGGGACTGGTACACCTTGAAAGCAGAAGTACTGAAACATGGTGTCCGCAACTCATTGTTGGTTGCCCCAATGCCTACCGCTTCCACTTCACAAATATTGGGTAACAACGAATGCTTTGAACCATACACTTCCAATATTTATGTTCGTCGTGTGTTGAGTGGCGAGTTTGTGGTGGTGAACAAGCATTTATTAAAAGACCTCGTTGAACTGAACCTGTGGAATGATGATATGAAGATGCATATCATGCAGCACAATGGTTCCATCCAAAAGATAGATGGCATTCCTGATGCCGTGAAAGAGATATACAAAACCGTTTGGGAAATAAAGCAACGTGCAGTGATTGATATGGCTGCAGACCGTGGCGCCTACATTTGCCAATCACAATCATTGAACCTGTTTGTGGATGCCCCAACGACGAGCAAACTAACTTCCATGCACTTCTATGCTTGGAAGAAGGGACTAAAAACAGGTATGTACTACCTGCGTACCAAGGCTGCTTCACAGGCTGTACAGTTTACCGTGGAAAAGCAAGGTGGCAAAACAACCGAGCCATTGATTGATTCACATAACCTAACGGTTGTGGAGGGTGGTGCTACTGTTGAAGACAAGATTATAGAAGGTGCTGTTTGTACCATGCAGGATGGCTGCATTAGCTGCAGTGGTTAGGACTATTTATAGAAGATATAAATTGAGTGATAAAGAAAACCAGAAGTTGAGGCTTCTGGTTTTTTGTTTGGATAGAAATACGACCTATGAGCTGGAGCTATTAAATTAAATTTGTATGATGAATGATAAATACAGCCATGTTCAATGGGTGGTACAACGAAACCTGACCAGTCAGGCAGACTTCAACAACCTCAAAGATGCCTGCCTGAAAATAGGTGTTACTTTTATAGAAGTGGATATTGTGCCATTTACGGCAGAACTTCCGCTATTTGATAGGGCCCGCAATTCCATCATTTATGGCTCCACAACTTTTAATGGGTTGGCCTTTTTGGACGGAAACCTAACAAAGGGCTTGTTCCTTAATGAAAAGGAGTTTACCATAGAGAACTATATGAGACAATGGGGGCAGCATATGCTCAACTATGGAGCTTCTGTCACAACGTTTAACGAATTGATGGGCAACGATACAATCAGTGCAGATAAGCAGTTCTTCATTCGCCCCAACGATGACAATAAATCATTTGCTGGCGAAGTAAAACGGTTCGATGAAATAGGGGAATGGTACAATAAGCTTAGAATTGTTGAGAATACCAACTTGTCTCTCGAAAGTAAAATTGTGGTATCCGAACCGTATAACATGCAGTATGAATGGCGGCTTTGGATTGTCAATAAAAGAATTATTGCATCTTCAAAGTATAGGGAATATTTCAAGTTGAAGAAAGAAGAAGGTTGCCCTGCCGATGTTATCTCTTTTGCAGAAGCGAGGTGTCAACAGTACACGCCCCATGATGTTTTTGTAATGGATATTTGCTTGTGCGGTGATGGGTACTATATTGTTGAATGTGGCTGTATGAATGGAGCAGGCTTCTATAATGCAAACGTCGAAAATATTGTTAGCCATGTTACAGATTATTTTGCATCTGTGGTATAATTGAAAAGGTCTCCATTGTCAACACAATGTTATCTTTCCCATTCCGTAAGCCAATTTCCCGATTGTAGTTTCTTCTATTGTTTTCAATCATGCATATTTGCAATTCAAAAGCAGGCAACCTATTAAAAACACTAAGTCCGGGTCCAACTTATTTCTTTCAGCTACCCTATAGCAGTTGGTATTGATTGATGAGCTGCCCGGCACCAATTGCAATAAATCCCGATACTCAAGTATCGGGATTTATTGTTTATGGAACGAGATGTCAAAGAAGCCTGTCGAAATCGGTATCAGAACCCTCAAAGAATCGCCTTCGACAAGCTCATGCTGGCAGTATGAACCATTCAAACCTCATACTACTAAATTTCGTTTCTGTTTCATTGTTCCATTTTGGTATTTTCATTGCTCAAACGCCTCTATGCAATCCAAACAGAAACTTGGTCTTTTTTCCCTCACCATGATTGTGATAAGCCTCGTCATTGGGATGGGCATTTTCAAGACACCTGCTACCATTGCAGCCAAATCAGGAACTGAAACCATCTTCTTTGCAGCTTGGTTAATTGGTGGGTTCGTAGCTTTATGTGGCGCATTGACCTATGCAGAAATCGGCCTGCGCTTGCCTGTAGTTGGAGGCTACTACAAAGTGTTTGCGCATGCTTACCATCCGAGTATTGGCTTCACCGTAAATGCCCTGATATTGATCAGCAATGCAGCTTCATTGGCTGTGGTAGCATTGATTGGGGCAGACTATGCCAGTGATTTATTGTTTGGTAAACCATCTGGTGTACTGTTCAATGTACTGATTGCCATTATACCCATTGCCTTGTTTTACTTGGTCAATTTGTTGGGACTGAAAACAAGCAGTACCACACAAAATGTGTTGACCATCATCAAAATTTCCTTAGTAGTGTTGTTGATTACTTCCTTGTTCAAAGGGATGATTGTGGAGCCACATGGTTACAACACGGACCCCGTGTACAAATACAATGGCAGCAATGCAGGTTTATTGTTGATGCTGAGTTTGGTGGCTGTTTCCTTTACTTATGGGGGTTATCAACAGACCATCAATTTTGGTGGTGAAATCAAGAACACCAAAACCATGCAGCGTGGAATTGTGATTGGTATTTTCATCGTGATATTCCTGTACCTCAGTATCAGTTATGCTTATGTGCAAGTAATTGGGTTTGATAAAATGAAGAATGCTACAGCCATTGGGGCATTGCTCTGCGAAACATGGTTTGGGAAGGCAGGGGGAAAGGTGTTTGATGCCTGCATGTTCCTTAGTGTAATGGCTTATGTGAATGTACTGTTGATGGCAAATCCACGTGTCATGTTTGCCATGAGTGAGGACAAGGTATTCCCCAAAATATTCTCCTATAAGCATCCCAAAACAGATGTGCTGGTTCCTGGACTGACTTTGTTTGCAGTAATTGCAATGGTAGTTGCCTTCTTTGGAAAAGGAGTGGATGATGTATTGAGCTTCAGTATCTTCTTGGACTGTTTTGGCATGAGCTTATCTGCTGCCACTTTATTGATCCTAAGGAAAAGGAAACAAGGGGAGGAGAATGTTTCACCAGGATTGTCCAAGAATATAACGCCTATACTGTGTGTACTGTTTGTTATTGCTTATGGCTTTGTAGCAACGGCAGTGGTTATTGATAAGCCCATGGCCGCACTGACTGGTGTGGTATTGATGGCACTGTTTATGGGGCTGTATTTTGTATTTTACCACAAAAAAAAACTCACCAATGTTCAATAAACTACGTACAGTTATCTATCATGTAAGCAATCTACAGCAGGCCAAGGAGTGGTATACAGCAGCAACAGGCATCCAGCCTTATTTTGACGAACCCTTTTATGTGGGTTTTGACATCAATGGTTTTGAACTGGGCCTTGACCCAGATATGGCAGGCGTTGAACAGGGCAATCACCATGTAGCCTATTGGCACGTGGATGATTTACAGGCGGCCGTGGAAAAACTGGTTTCATTGAAGGCTACCATCATTTCACCAATCAACAATGTTGGCGGAACCATTGGAGTGGCCATTGTGCAGGACCCGTTTGGAAACAATATTGGATTGATTACTGGGGCTTAATTGGCCTTATCCTCTGCCATAGTTTCTTCGGCAATTGCCTATCCATGCAGGGCCTTTCAATCAACCAATAGAATACCGTGCTTGCCAAAATAATAATGGGCAGTACAATAATCCCTTGCAGCAGCAGATCCTTATAATAACTGTCCATAAGCCATTTGGAACTTACATGGTCCATTAAAAGGAACAGTATGGAATAATGCAGTAAATAGATACTGTAGCACATGGCACCGATCAACATGATCCAGTTGGTGGTGAATAGTTTATTGGATATTTTTCCTTTAAATGCACCTATAAATAGTAAGGGATAGCCAGCATATTCCAACCATTGCATATAGGCCCTTATATCCCCATTGCAATAAATGATGAGCAGGAACCCGGTTATAAACGTAGCATCCCAAACCAATGAGGGCTGCTTTAAAAAGTGCTGGTAGGCCAGGTAAAGGTCTGCCAATAAGAAACCGATTAGAAAAACAGGCAAGTAAGTAAACAGGGAATATTGCAAATGGGCATTGATAAAGAAGCTATCGAACCTTGCATACAGATAACCAGCTAAAACAGTAAGCCCCACTATCAATAGCCTTCTCATCATAGCTTTTTTAAGCAGGAATATCTTCACCAGCAATGGTAGCAGCAAATAGAACTGCACTTCAATTTCCAATGTCCAAGCAACGGGATTGATGGTGCTCCTCCTTCCGTAAACAATATTGTGGCTGTAAAAGAAACTGCTGGTGTAATGCGGCAGGCTTTCCCTGAAGCCGCCGTGCATCATCAGGAGCTGGAACAGGAACAGAACGGTGAGCACAAGCAGGTAAGGGATTTCCAGCCTTGTCAGCCTCCTTGAATAATAATGCTTCAATAGCACGGGCCTTTGATGGTACAGGTACTGTTCAATAAACGGAATGGACAGTATGAAGGCACTGATGCAGAAGAAAATGCTCACTCCATTGCCACATAGCTCCAGGAACCTCGAAACAGGCTGGGAGTACAGGAATGTTTCATCCAGACCTGATGTCTTTGTCAAATGCAGGTTGAAATGGCTGAACAGTACAGCCATGATGGCCACACAACGGAGTCCATCTATCTCTTTGATGACTGGTCGGCCACTTGTTTTCCTTGATAAACGGTTAATGATTTGTTGCATCGAAGCAATAAAATTAATCAAGTCAATCAACTTAATAGCCTATCCCAACAGATAAGGCACTATGCTAATTGCCGTACAAAACGGTTTTCATGCCCTTTTCACTCATATAAAACATCTCATAAGAATGTAAGTGTTGGGGCCTTTCCTTTATTTTTGTTAGGCTATGAAGAAATTATTGACCCTGCTCACCTGTATTGTTGCCATTGCAGCTTCTGCCCAGAACGGCAGCAAATGGGATTTACGCAAGCTTGTAGACTATGCCATGAAAAACAATATTTCTGTTAAGCAAGCAGAAGTACAGGCCAGGATTACTGCCCTGCAGTACAAGCAGGCCAAGCTCAATCAATATCCGACAGCAAATTTCGGAACAGGGGCAGGCCTGCAGTTTGGCCGTTCCGTGGACCCGACTACCAACCAGTTTACCACATCAGAATTATTGTACCAGAATTATAGCCTGCAAGGCGGTGCCCAAATTTATAATTGGGGAAGGATCAAGCACAACATTGCTGCTTCCCAATTTTCTGCATTGGCAGGCTTGGCCGATGTGGAGAAAGCTGCAAACGATGTGGCATTGAATGTTTGCGTTTATTACTTGCAGGCACTTTCTGCCAATGAACAGATCAATATCAATAGTATCCAGATCCAGCAGACACTGGCCCAGTTAAGCGACACAAAGAAACGGGTAGATGCAGGGGCTTTGCCGGAACTGAATTCGGTGGAACTGGAAGCACAGCTTGCATCGGATAGCAGCAATTACATTAACAGCAAGACCTCGTTTGAGCAAAGCCTTTTGTCATTGAAGGGCCTGTTGAACATTGATGCTGCGGCAAGTTTTGAAATTGCGACCCCGTCCGTTGACAAGATTCCCCTGGAATCAATTCTGGACATGCAACCCGAAATAGTGTATCAATTGGCCCTTAACAACCAGCCACAGCAAAAAGGAGATTCATTGAGGATCGAAGCAGGCAAAAAGAATGTATTGGCGAGCAGGGCACAGCTCTACCCTACGATTTCGGGCAATTATTCTTTAAGCAGTACCTATAATAACAAGGCATTGGAAGTTACTTCTTCTTCCCAGTTTATTGCCCCTATTGGTAAGGTAAATGTTGGTGGTACGGATTACAATGTATTCTCCAACACCCCTTTTACAAGTTATACCTATGGCAATACGCCTTACACAAGCCAGTTGAACCAGAACTTCCAACAGGCAGTAGGGATAAATATTGCGGTACCCATTTTTAACAATGGACAGCGGAGGATTGCTTATGAACAGTCAAAACTCAATTTGCAGTCCTACCAAATTGCTAGGGACCAATCCAACCAGAAACTGAAGCTCGATATCTATACTGCATACACCAATGCTACCAATGCCATGCAGAAATTTACTGCAAGCCAGAAGCAAGTGGATGCTGCACAGAAAGCGTATGATTTTTCGAAGAAAAGGTATGATGTGGGACTGCTTTCAACACTGGACCTGATTACCAACCAGAACAAGTTGTTAAGCGCAAAAACGCAGCAGTTGAGCAACCAGTTCGATTATGTTTTCAGGATGAAACTATTGGAGTTCTATAAAGGTTTGGGATTGAAACTGTAAACAAGATGATTGGCTCAAGTAGCTAATAAAGGGATGATATACAAGAATGTAGTATAATTGGAGCCAATGAAATTCCTTCGGCATACTACAAAACAAAAGAAACCTAGTGTTATGAATAAGAAACTGATTTGGGTAATTGCAATACTGCTTGTGCTGGTTATTGTACTGGTGGCATTGAAAAAAGGTGGGGTAATTGGAAAGGAAGATGGCCTAAAAGTAACTGCTGAAAAAGCCGCCAAACGCAGCATCACCGAAATTGTAACAGCCAGCGGCAAAGTGTCGCCGGAAGTGGAAGTAAAAGTAAGCCCCGATATCAGTGGTGAAATTGTGGAACTGAATGTGAATGAAGGTGATAGCGTAACACGTGGCCAAGTGGTTGCCAGGATCTATGCAGACATCTATGCATCCACCCGTGACCAGGCAGCGGCAGGTGTGGTCCAATCCGAAGCATCCGTAGCCAATTCCCAAGCACAGCTAGGCTCTTTGGAAGCAACCTTGCAACAGTCAAAAGCAAGTTATGATAGGCAGAAGAAACTGTTTGATGACAAAGTGATTTCCCGTGCAGAGTTCGAGCAAGCAGAGCAGGCCTATAAGAGCGCCCTAGCCAGCTATAATGCAGCCAAGGAAGGCATCAAGGGAAACCTTGCAGCCATACAGAGCGCAAGGGCCAATTTGAACAAAGCAAGCAAGGATATGGAGCGTGCCACCATCACTGCACCCATGAGCGGCGTGGTAAGCCTATTGAATGTGAAGAAAGGGGAGCGTGTGGCCGGTAACAGTTTCAGTATCGGTACGGAGATGATGCGTATTGCAGATCTGGGCAGTATTGTGGCCCAAGTGGATGTTGGTGAAAACGACATTCCCAAAGTGAAGTTTGGGGATACAGCTATTGTAACAGTAGATGCCTATGGTGCAAGGAAGTTCAAGGCGGTGGTTTTCAAGATAGCCAATCCGAGTACCACTTCCTCCACTTCCACTACTACCTCCACTGATGTAACCAATTACAAGGTACATGTTCGTTTGCTACCGGAAAGTTATAGGGATTTGATTGTAAAAGGAAGGCCCTTCCCTTTCCGCCCGAACATGAGTGCCACTGCCGACATTCAAACAAGGACCGTAAAGGACGCGCTGGCCGTTCCTTTGGCAGCAGTGACCACACGTGATAAAAAAGGCGAATCAGTTGGTGCAAAGAAAGATGACACAAAACCAACCACCAATACAACAGAACCACCAAAAACAACTGGTTCAGATGACGGGATCGATGAAGTGGTTTTTGTGCTGCAAGCAGATGGGATCAATGTGAAAATGGCCAAGGTAAAAACGGAGATACAGGATTTGAACTACATACAGATAGTCAGCGGCCTGAAAGAAGGTGAAACCGTAATAACTGGACCTTATAGTTTGCTCAGCAAAACATTGAAGGAAGGTAACAAGGTAAAAGTGGTGGAGAAGGACAAACTTTATGAAGAGAAGAAAAAAGATTAAGGGAAAGGGAAGCGAAAGCTTCCCTTTTTGTTTAGTGACTGTTTATATCATTAAATGATTATTGCCTAACCAGTTGTTTTAAATCATTAACTTAGTACAATAATTCTTTTATGGAAGATTTGAAAGCGATAAGGAAAAAGGTAAAGAAATATATTGATGAGGCTGATGATACCACTGTGAAGATGATTGAAGCTATGCTAAAGGTAAAAGAGGAAAACGATTGGTGGGATGAGTTGCCTGTAGCTTCACAAGAGGTTGTTGAAAAAGCCTTAAAGGATTTGGATAATGGCAAGGGTATTTCACATAGCAAAGTAAAACAAATGTATCCGCAATGGTTTGCGAAGTAATTTGGTCACCATTTGCCCTGCAAACCTACCTTGGAAATATTGCTTATCTGCAAGAGGAGTGGACCGAAAAGGAAGTGTTAAGGTTTACCAAGGCAGTTGATAGAAAACTGGATTTGCTTAGCCAATTCCCTAAAGTTGGCAGTCCTTCTAATAAGCGAACTGGCTTACGCAAGACGATTGTTGTAAAACGTATCATCTTAATTTATCGCTACAAACCAAGAAAGAATGTCATCGAACTTGTCCAATTCTTTAACACTTGGCAAAGCCCCTCAAAAGCGAAGAGGAAATAGCTACTGTTCTTTTCACTGATAATTCTACATACCAGTTTCGTATGTTTGCCCCTCACAAACTAAAGCCTGCCATGCAATTTGGAATGATAGGAAGCGGATCGTGGGCAACTGCCCTTTCAAAAATCCTGACAGACAATGGTAATACCATCCATTGGTGGGTACGCAATACGGATACCATCAACTACATGCAGCAGCGCAAGCACAATCCACATTATTTGAGTGCAGCTTATTTCAACAAGGAACAACTGCTGCTGCACAACGATATCAATGAAGTAGTGGCAAAATCAGATGTACTGGTTATTGCTGTGCCATCTGCCTATATAGAAAGCGCCTTGGAAGAACTGGATAAAAATGCACTGGAAGGGAAGAAGGTCATTTCGGCCATTAAAGGTATCCTCCCATCCTGCAACCAATTGTTGAACGATTACCTGGCCCAGCATTTCAACTTTCCTTTGGAAAATTATTTTACCGTACTGGGTCCGTGCCATGCAGAAGAAGTAGCTGCTGAGAAATTGTCCTACTTGACCTTTTCCGGCGTGGAAGAAGCAGAAGCTGGAAATCTCGCCGCTTTCTTTAAAACAGACTACCTCAACACCGTTACCAATCATGATATAATGGGTGTGCAATATGCAGCAGTACTCAAGAATATTTATGCTTTGGGTGCTGGTATTGCCCACGGTCTTGAATATGGTGACAACTTCCAAAGTGTATACATCGCCAATGCAGCCGATGAAATGGTCAAGTTCTCACGGAAGGTCATCAAGGATTTTTCTTTGGAAAACACCAGCATCAACTATGCTTCCTCTGTTTACTTGGGTGACTTACTGGTTACCTGCTATTCCCTCTATTCAAGGAACAGGACCTTCGGTAACATGATTGGCAAGGGCTATAGTGTAAAGTCTGCCCAACTGGAACTGAACATGGTGGCAGAAGGGTACAATGCCAGTAAATGCATATTCATTACCAACAAAACAGTGCAGGCAGAGATACCCATTGCCACTACCATTTATCAGATCTTATGGGAGCATGTCCCTGCAATTGAAGGGTTCAAAAAAATTGAGGGTTTGCTGATGTAAAGCTATTTACCTTTATGCCATGCCAGTTTCATTCACTTTATTAAGTCCGCTAACAATCTTCCTACTACTAGGTGTGATTGCAGTGGTCAATTTGATGAGAAAGGCTTTTCCTAAACAGCATCATTAAATCCCGTTCTTTGGAGCGCCTAGCTTCGCAAGGCCTATGTTCTTCTGGGTTCCTGTTCGTTTATTCTGCAAACAAATCGGCAGCAATTCCATCTGCCATGAATTTTCCCTTCGCTGTCAGCCGTAAGTAATCACCTTCAAGGACTATATGTTGGGATTGGTTCCACTTCCTGCTTTCTTTCAATAGTAATAGGGCCCTTTCTTCACCAAAATGCTCCTTCACCTTCTCCAGTGATAGACCTTCTACGGTTCTAAGGGCCGTCATAATATATTCATTCAACTGTTGGGGAGCTGTCAATATTTCCATCTCAAAGGGAACCGTGTTTTGTTCAATGCTCTTTAGGTACAAGGCATTATTGGCAACATTCCACTGCCTTGATGTTCCATTAAATGAATGGGCTGATGGTCCAAGCCCCAAGTAAGGTTTGCCCTGCCAGTAACTGCTGTTGTGTTTGCTCCTGTAACCGGGCCTCGCAAAATTGCTGATTTCATAATGCTCAAAGCCCGCCTGCCCCAAACGCTCCACCAATATATCAAAATGCCTTGCCTGCTTATCTGCATCCACATTTTCCAATTGCTTTTTCTCAATCAATTTCTCCAGCGCAGTTTTAGGCTCCACTGTTAGGGCATAGCAGGAGAGGTGGGGAATCTTCAGTGCCAATGCTGTTTCAATATTATGCACCCATTGTTCGTTACTTAAAGTAGGTGTTCCATAAATTAAATCGATGGTAATATTATCAAAATGCTTTGTTGCCAATTGTAAACAGTTCAAAGCGTGACTGGCATTGTGGGCCCTGTTCATCCATCGTAAATCTTCCTCCGCAAAACTCTGTACACCAATGCTCAAGCGGTTAATACCAGCGGCTTTCCATTCAATCAATTTCTCTTCTGTAATGTCATCTGGATTGGCCTCCAAGGTCATCTCGGCCCCCTCTTCAATAGTGAACCGCTTTCGCATTCCATCAATTAAGGATTTCAAATCGGGGGTGGATAAGAGGCTTGGAGTGCCCCCACCAAAATAAATGGTCCCCACTTTTTCGTTGATGTAACCCTTCCTCAACCCAGCTTCTTGCACAATGGCCTGAACCATATCCGGCAATAGTTTTTGCTGGGTGGAAAAATGGAAATTGCAGTAATGGCAAGCCTGTTTGCAAAAAGGGATATGGATATAGATACCTGCCATTTGTGGGTTAATGAATTTATTGGTTAACCTGTTAATTGTTCTGGAAGGGCCATCAAACAATTGAACACTTCCAACAGTCAAACTCTTATTATGTTTGTTTCCTGAATGAGTGCAAAAGTAACACGATATACCTGTTTGGTCTTTGCAATGTTATTGCTTGCCATAAACAGCTTTGCACAGAATGTTTCGTTGGTCATTCACCCAGTTGACAGGAATGAAACCTTTATTCAGAAAACAGTAAAACCACCAACAAGCTTCATCAATGCTGCAGCTTGTTACACGTACATCAACCAATTCCCAGCAATACTGCAAGCCAAGGGCTTTATCAGTACTTCTATTGACAGTATATACAAGGATTCTTCTGCTATACATATCAAGCTCTTTATAGGGGAGCAGTACACTTGGGGCAACTTGAAAATCGAAGAAAAGGATTGGCCACTGCTCAATGCGGCAGGTATCAAAAAAAACGTCTTTAACGCCCAGCCATTTAACCATGTACAAGTAGCCCAATTGCAGGAAAAGTTATTGGACTACTGCGAGAACAATGGCTATCCCTTTGCTAGGATCCAATATGACAGTGTTCAAATTGCGGTCAGGGAAGTAACGGCAAAGCTCGTTATCGAGAAGGGCATCCTTTACAAAATGGACAGTATCCGCGTCTATGGCGATGCCAAAATCAATAAAGCGTTTCTCTACCGGTACCTCAATCTTCCACAACAAAGTCTGTACAGCACGGAGAAGCTCCAATCCATCAACCAGCGTTTGCTGGAACTGCCCTATGTGCAGCAGCCACAGCCTTGGCGTTTGAACATGCTAGGGGGCTCCTATTTATTGGACCTGTTCCTGCAGCCCAAGAAAAGCAACCAAGTAGATGCCATCATTGGTTTCCTACCCGCCAACCAGCAATTGGGTGGGAAATTGTTGTTCACTGTTGATGCAAAGCTCAACCTGCAGAATGCGTTCGCCACTGGCGAAACCATTGCCCTCAACTGGCAGCAGATACAGCCCCAATCGCCCCGGCTCAATCTGGTCTTCCAGCGGCCCTATATTTTCAACTCAGCCTTCGGGCTGGATTTTTCTTTTGACCTGTACAAGAAGGATTCAGCCTACCTTAACCTCAATACAAACATTGGTGTACAATATTCCTTGGGGGGCAAACAGAAAATCAAAGTGCTGCTGCAATCCTTCCGCACCAACCTGTTGGATGTGGATACCAATGCCATCAAGGTATCCCGGCGTTTGCCAGACATCATCGATGCCAGTGTTACAAGCCTTGCCCTTGAATACGAACTCGCCAACACCAATTACCGTTTCAACCCTTCCAAGGGCAATGAAATAAAATTGAGCCTTGCTGGCGGCAGCAAGAAAACAAGGCAGAACAATGCCATCACACAGATACAGGACCCTTCTTTCAACTACACTACCCTGTACGACACCATAAAGGCCAGTTCATACCAACTGAAAGTGAAATTCAATGCTGCCCAGTATTTTCCATTGGGCAGGGCATCCGTTTTTAAAACTGCATTGAATGGCGGACTATTGCAGAGTCCACAAATTTTCCGCAATGAAATGTTCCAGATTGGGGGCTACCGCTTGCTACGTGGGTTTGATGAGGAAAGCATTTTTACCAACCGTTATATCGTGGGCACATTGGAGTACCGCTACTTGCTGGACCTCAATTCCTATTTCTCGGTTTTTACGGATATAGGTAATGCTAGCAACAGCATACTACAAACTAACTACAGCTATATTGGCGGCGGTTTTGGGTTGGCTTTCCAGACCAAGCAGGGGATTTTCAACATTAGCTATGCTGCAGGTAAAAGGAGTGATTTGCCCTTCAACTTGCGCGAATCAAAAATCCATTTGGGCTTTGTGAGTTTATTTTAGGAAAATCCTAAATGGATTTATATTATGTTTACCGGAGCATTTGCTGTGGAGCAGATTATGGATGGATTAGAATAAATGGTAGTTAAAGCCTATGCCTATGGAATTAATCTTATTATCTGCAACAGTTTTTGCCGCAATTGATTCATACCTAATATAAACGTCACCTCCTTTGGAAAATTCATAGCCTATAAACGGAGAATAGGTGAACCCGAATGTTGATGATCCTTTTTGTGTCACATACGAAATACCCAATTTAGCTGTAAAAAACAATTTGTCAACAACAAAGAACTGTGCGCCCAATTTATATTGCAATAGCCCTATAGTTGGATAATTGCTGGTGTAATAACCATCATCATAAGATTTTGCTTGGAAAGAGCCTCCACCCAAAGAAGTAACTACCCGAATCTTTTCACTAACGGGATATGCCAATTGAAGGGTGCCAACAAGGCCAAGGGAGTTAGTGGTCTTGAGGGTTCCTAAAGGTAAACTGATATCAGGACCAAGTGAAATTCTCAACTTATCAATTTCTTCTTGGGCCTGTACCTTTTGAAAACCGAAACATAGAAATCCAAGGACGATACGGAAAATAACCTTTTTCATTTTTTAGGTTTGGGTTAAAGGGGATAAAGAACAACTTGTTATATCTAGATTGTTTTATGCTGCAATATTATGAATAGTCAGCAGTACGGGTACTATTTTTCATGAATCTGTTTCGTTAAGCAGATATAAATAAATCCATAGAAACTCCTAACGAAAGTCTTAGTGGTCTATTTAAATAAAAAGCATACAAGCATAATGATAAAGAGAACTGTCTATCGCAATAAGTGTTTTATAATATGTGTTTAATAGGTCTATTAGTTATTTGAAGCGTTGCTTTTTCCTGCTTACTTGCTGTTCTACCTTAGTCACTTCCAACTATCTGTTCTACCCCTTATTCGCCAACTGTCCACAAGCAGCATCTATATCCTTGCCCCTGCTCCTCCTTAACCTGGCATTCACTTTATTGCTTTCCAGGTAAGCCATGAAGTTATCGGTCGTTTCCTCATCAGGCTTCGTAAAGCGGAACTCTGAAATGGGATTGTACTCAATGATGTTAATCAGATCAGCGGGCACCTGCCTATAAATCTTTATCAGGTCGTCCGCATCCTTCTGGCTATCGTTCAGGTTCTTGAAGAGAATGTATTCAAAAGTGATTTCGTTACCTGTTTGTTTGTAGAAATAGTTCAGTGCGTCAATCAGCACTTTGATATTGTTGGTTTCATTGATGGGCATGATCTGGTTGCGCTTGGCATCGGTTGGGGCATGCAGGCTCAGGGCCAATTTGAAACGAACCTTGTCATCTCCCAATTGCTTGATCTGCTTCGCCACGCCGGCTGTGGAAACCGTAATACGTGTAGGGCTCATGAACAGCCCATCTTCCGCACTGATGCGTTCAATGGCTTTCAGTACATTTTTATAGTTCAATAAGGGTTCGCCCATGCCCATGAAAACAATATTGGTGAGTTTCTGGTTATAGGTTTTCTCGCTTTGCTGGTTCAACAGTACCACCTCGTCATAGATTTCATCATAGGTCAGGTTCCTCTTCCGCTCCATATAACCTGTTGCACAGAACTTGCAGCTTAAACTGCAACCAATCTGCGACGACACACAAGCGGTTTTCCTTTTTTCGGTAGGGATCAGCACACCTTCCACCAAATGGCCATCAAAGGTCTTGAACCTGCTTTTCAGCGTGCCATCATCGCTGTGCTGCGTAGCATCAACGGTAAGGGCAGGCAATATGAATTCCTGCTGCAGTTTATTGCGTAGGTCCTTGCTCAGGTTGGTCATGTCTTCAAAACTATGAGCCTGCTTCTGCCATAGCCATTCCCATACCTGTTTTGCACGGAACTTCTTTTCGCCCATGTTCAGGAAATATTCATCCAGTTCTGACGCACTCAAATGGCGGATATTTTGTATTGACATGCCGCAAAGATAAGATTTGACAGGCGCAAGAAGCCGATTTCACATATTGCTAGCTTTTGTTTTCCTTTGCCGGCATTGCCTGTCACCCCAAAAACAAACGCATGAACAGTTGTTATATCATAGATGCAGTCAGGACACCCATTGGGAAATATGCAGGTAAATTAAGTGGCACCCGCCCCGATGATTTATTGGCCCATGTAATCAAGGCATTGGTACAGCGCAACCCGGGTATTGATGTGAACATGATTGAAGATGTAATTGCAGGTGCCGCCAATCAGGCCGGTGAAGATAACCGCGATGTGGCCCGTATGGCTGCATTGCTTGCAGGTTTACCTGTTTCCGTTGGTGGCAATACGGTTAACCGGTTATGCGCCAGTGGTTTGCAGAGCATCATGGATGCCAGCCGTGCCATCATGTGCAATGAAGGTATGCTGTACATAGCCGGAGGGGTGGAAAGCATGACGAGGGCACCCTTTGTTACCGCAAAAAATGACGCTGCCTGGGGCAGGAAGGCAGAAACCTTCGATACCACCTTGGGCTGGCGCTTCATCAATAAGCAATTGGCAGACAAATACCATCCATACAGCATGGGCGAAACTGCGGAGAATGTGGCCAAGCAATGGAACGTTAGCCGTGAAGAGCAGGATGCTTTTGCATTTTCCTCCCAGGAGAAATATTTTGCAGCATTGGGTGCAGGAAAGTGGCACGATGAAGTGGTTCCTGTGGAAATCACGGAAAACAAACAATCTTTCCTGTTCTCGGTGGACGAGCACCCACGCCAAACATCATTGGAAAAATTGGCTGTGCTAAAGCCAGCTTTTATAAAGGAGGGTTCCGTAACCGCAGGCAATTCAGCAGGTATCAACGATGGTGCCGCTGCACTGTTGCTCGCCAGTGAAGAGGCCGTTAAACTGTTCA
>JAHEZD010000024.1 GCA_023251255.1 Chitinophagaceae bacterium | reverse complement strand
TCTCTGCTTGGCGTCTTTTATTACTTTCTTGAATGGTAAAACCTCAATGTAGGCTCTAGAAACTTTTGTGTCATAAAATTTAAAATAACCTAAACCATCTGGGGTTGGGTCAAAGGTTTCATATTCCAAAATATCATATAAAGTTTCTGTTATGTCTGCTACTATGTAGCAATAGAATGGAGTATTCTTGCTTGCTCCAATAGATTTTCCTTTTAGTTTGAACTTATTTTTAATTATTTCATCTATGTAAGACCTGACCTGTTTAACAGGGTCTTTTTTCCTGTCGCCATGTTTATAGTCATTACGCTCAGGCTTTTTAAATTCAATGATTGTAAACGATTCGAAAGGGATTTTTTCCTCTGAATAAAGTACTGCATTTTCAAATACTTCCTCTTGACGAACTATCAAGTCCATTCTGTCATTTGCACTCGACTCTAGACTTTCTATTTGATTAAACATTTTGTCAGATGCTAGAAGAGAGTTAAAAGTCAAACGTTCATCCAAAAGCCATAAATTTTGTTTCTCATGGGTGATAGATTGTTTTGTCTCACGGATTGGGAAAAATAGACTGTGAATGATTTCCTCGTTTTCAAATTTGTTTTCCAGATTTAATTCAATTAGTCTATCCAATAAGTCAATAACTGACCTGCGATGAACAATATAACGAGCCAAGTCAGATTGCCCAACCTCGTTAAATTCTGTAAGAAATTTTTCATACAGATATTTATACTCGTCTAGAGTTGTGATGTCTTTTTTCTTCTCAAGCAATTCAATTCCTTCCTTTTTTACCTCCAAACGCCACTGGCTTTCGATTTCATAGAGCCTTAAATCCAATTCACTTTTTGTTAAACCAGCAGGAAGCTTTTCAACTTTCTGTTTATTATAATTGATGACTCCAAGATAATTTGGATATTCTGTTTCAATAATTGGATAGTAGCTTTCTAATTTTTCTTTTCTTGTTGTTTGAAGAAATTCTTTAAGCAACTCTTCTACTGTTAATATAGTCTCTTTCCTAATTTTAGCTAAAGATATTTCCTGAAAATCCAGTTCTTCCTCATCCTCCTCTGTTTTGAAGTCGAAGTTTGTTCTTTCTTCGTTTACATTTTCATCTAAATAATCACCAATTACAAAAACCTGATAGAAGTATCCAATGCCATTTTCAGGGTTAATCTGAAATCTTAAATCTTCAATGTATTTTGAAATGCCTTCTTCCTTTACAACTCGATTGTGTGCACAATAATGAAATTTGTGACTTTTTGCTTTGAATGATTTTGAAATTATGACTTTGAACTCTTTATCATTTATAGAAAAGGGTTGTTGCAAAATCTGTCTTTCAAACTCTTGATTGAAAAGGTTGGTTAAGTTAATTTCAATATTATTCTGATTTCTAAGTATAATTGTTGGTTCAATTTTCTGAATAAAGTAAAGCTGAAAATGAGTTATTAGCTCTCTTGCAATTTCATAAATGTTTAAGGGGACAAATTTTTGAAATTCTAATTCGTATTTAAATAATACAATGGTGGTGCCTGTTTTGCTTTCGTCAGTTTGAATATCATCTTCATAGTTTTCAAAACCTTCTTTAGTCTTTTTATACTCAAATCGTCGAAGTTTAAAGGAATTACTGTCGTTGTAAATACTTTCCACTTTCAGTTTTTCAAATGCTTTTAAACAGACTAAACGCCCAATACCTTTACCTCCAATTTTCGCTTTCCTTTCGGTGTCAAACTCTGAAAATGCCTTGATATTGTCGGCATCAAAACCAACACCATTATCTGTTATTCTGAAAGAAAGAATCGGGTAATTGTCAATATCTGGCAGTATTTTCAGTGTTTCAGGGTCTCCATTTCGGATAATGTCGATTATTATCTGCCCTTCTAGTGCAGGCTGCAAATATCTTTTATCTTGAATGGCATGTATGGAATTGCTTAATACTTCGAAAAGAGGTAGAAGAGGCTTTGTTCTTGGGAGATGAAGCTTGTTTACCCTGTTCTTCAGATTTGTCGAAGTTTGTGGAAGCATGTTTAGATTTTATAAAAGCTGTTTAATTTTTAGGGACAGTCGCATTGCCTACAGCGGGAGTTTGTGAAAAAACTAACCTCTTTTAAATTAATCAAAACACCTATTGAAGAATTATTGTCGTTTAAGCGATTCTCAAAGCTCTTTTTTAGTTTTTTCACAGTCTGACGAACAGGGCTTGCTGCAAGGCTGGAATTCATTGCTCGTCCAGCCCACAACCGCCACTGAACTTGCCGGCAGGCAGGTAAAGATATAAAAGTACAAGTTAACAAACAGCAGCCCAACTACCTTTATCCGGCTAAAAAGCCCAATACGGTAAAATGTTCATTGCCCCAAGTGCCAACCAGTCTTGCAGAAAACAGTTCATATTGATAGCTGTTTTTCTATTGCTTCTACAAAAGAGCTTTAGGGGCCTTCACATTTATTCACTACCCTGCTTTACCTAAAACACTTCCATTAACTAATGCTACCGGCTCATTGCAGTTGATAAAGTAGATGTGTATGGTTAATGCAATTTAAATAACCATGTTGTAAGGTCTTTATTATATTGAAAATAGTATGGGAGTGGCAAAGCAGGCGCATTGTAAATAATCAAGGGTACTTTTATTTCATACGCAGAACCATGCGATCTGTAATTTGCTGGAAGCGCTTCTTCACCATCTTTCGCTAAGCTTCCAAAAACAGTAGTGGAATCGCCCAATACTACTAAATCGCCAATGCGGCTTTCCATTAAATGCAGTTGCAAAGCAGCCTCCTTTTTCGTTAAAACAGTTTGTACGCCTTTTATAGCCATCAAATGCCTTTTTACCGTTGCTTCACTTTGTCCTTCCTTAAGGTAAACATAAGAAGTGCCGCCAAACCCCCGATGGTGTACCGGGTACTTATCTTTTTCGGCACTAATGGCTATTTTAATAGCGATGCCCTTTGCAGCCAATTTTTTTTCAATATCCACACACCTTGACTTATGGTTCACATCATGATCTGCCGTGATTAGTACCATAGCATCCGGTGCCACTTGGGTCAGTTTTTCAATGTACTGGTCCATCCTTTTTAAATGATTGATGGAATTACTGTCTTCAGGTGCCCACATATGCATGGGGTAGTCAGTAGTGTGTATGTACAAACAACGTATATCCTGCCTGTTTTTCAGTAGGTCAATTGCCGCATCCATCGTCCAGTAATTCACCTCCGCACTGTAGATACCAGGCGGCTTCCCCAGACGGGCTATCCATGAGCTGTCTGCCATTTCGGGGGACATGGCGATGCTGGTTCCGGCAGCCAATAAACCAATACTTTTTTTCTTACTGGCCAATAGGGCTGATGCGATGCCTTGCGACTGCAATTGCTGAAATAAAGTAGGTACCAGCAGTAGGCTTGCACTTTCCATATACGATTCCTCCTGCTGTGCATTCAGGAACGAATTTCCGGTAATGCCATTGGTGGCCGCAAAAGTACCTGTGCAGATGGCACTATTATTTAGGTTGGTAACGGTAGGCATCAGGGCATCCACTTCTTTATACAATCCTTTTTGTACCATTGTTTTTAGAAAGGGCATGGGGGCATTTTGGTAGTAGCTTTTTCCAAAGCCATCAAACATAATTACAATAAGTCGTTGTTTTGATAGCAGTGTTTTAAGTTCATTTTTCTGTGCCATTGCATGGCTAAACACCAGTAGCAAGAAGATGGTATGCTTGTACTTTTTCATGGGGAAATTACTTAAAATGGACAACACAATCTAGCCAGATAAATACAGAAGCAGTTGATAAAATAAAGCGTAACAGAAGATTAATATTACGCTTCAGTTTCAAAGATGGATAGGTCCTGCAAAATTGCCAGCAACGACAGACTGTGAAAAAACTAAAAAAGAGTTTTGGGAATCGCTTAAGCAACAATCATTCTCCAAGAACTATACTTGACATTAATACAAATGGCTTAATTTTTTTTACGGTCTGACGAGCAGGGCTTGGCATTGTTGGCAAAGAGGAATCCCGTCTGCTCATACCCGCTGTTGATTGAAAATCTGTAGGAGTTGGTTGCACCCTTACTTAACACAAAACTACAAATAGCCGCTTCGATTTGCAATTAAGTGAGGAACGAATAGCTGGCCTATTTTAAGTTGGTCATAATAAAAAGTTACTCGCATGAACCCTGCAGGTGAAAACACCTTGCAGGGGCGGCTGTTCTTTAATATACTTTTTGTTAGAAGGGAAGACCAACAAGCTACAGGTTGACCATCTTTTGCGTAAGCTCACCCCTTGCCTTCGACGGTTCAAATTGTTCGTCCACAACAAGGCAAATGAATCG
The DNA here is from genome assembly GCA_023251255.1 of Chitinophagaceae bacterium. Lineage (GTDB taxonomy): Bacteria > Bacteroidota > Bacteroidia > Chitinophagales > Chitinophagaceae > UBA1930. Next base: position 66,730 of record JAHEZD010000024.1, on the reverse strand, counting down.
CTGCCGATGAATAGTAACTATATAAGCATCCTGAACAATTTCCCAATTAATGAAATCTCGATGTACTGTCCGGTCAAAGATGCCCAATTTATTGATGATAATCTGCGGCCGTCTATCCAGCAACTGAAACAGTCCCAAAGGAATGCCCATTCCAAAGAACAGGATGCACAGCCAAGTCATAAACTTTGAGGTGGCTGGCTGGTTCAACAAATAAATTCCCGCAAAAACAAAAAGTGAAGAAAGGAATAAAAGTTTGAACGCTTTACTTCGGGATTTATAGAATTTGTATTCTGTCATCTTAAAAATGATAGTATTACTGAAGGTATAGTACTATTCCATCCACTGGAAACCCAAGCCTAGGTATGTACTGCCGATGATCATTAACCTCATGCCTCAATTGCACAAAACCCGATTCGTGTATTCGTTTTTTGTCAGATTTCGAATGGTGCCTGACTAATGCTAATGCCATTCCTTTCTTCGAGTGTCAAACTTTGTCTAGCAGTGAGAATAGGCTTCTGTCTTACAATTTGGTCAAAGCCCGATGATTTGAAATTTATACTTCCTTCTTGCAAGTCAATTTTCCATTCGTAAACCCATCGATTTGCTTCTTGTTCTATCTTGTCAACAAGATAAAGGTCTGCGACTTCAAGCATATCTGTTGTGCCACCTCTTCTGTCAACATTCATTGTCAAAGCAAATGTGTCTTTGAATATTAAAGTACATGGTGCAACCCAGAATGAAAATGGATGTCCTGGTTTTAATGGGTCAACCCATTTAAATATATAGTCTATGTCAAAAACTAAATGTGCAGTACCAATTTCATCCACAGGCAAAAAAGTCAAACTATAAATGCTACAGTCATGCCACCCCATTTGTTCATAGTCATCTTGTGTCCAAATGTTTTTGTCAAGTGTAAATATGTTTTGATTTTCTGTCAAGATCTATGGTCTATTTAATAAAAGTCAAGAAATATTAAAAGGTAAACTCAGGCAGTCTAAAGTGACTAACGCACAAGGTTCGAGTTTCTGCGAATGCAGGGAATTCATTGATTGTCCAGCCCTGTACAAATGACCATTTGAAATATTTTGTTGAAGTTATGAACTAAAGCTGAATATTGAACGTCTATTCCGAACCGCTGCTGATGCTTGTATATAGCTGATGTTACAATATCCAGCTCTGCTTTTGCAAATACTTTTGTTAGCAGTTGCCATGTTGTTTAAATCTGCTCCCACAAGTCCGACAATGCAATTTCAACTGGTCGCTGATTTTCATAATACACATTAACTATTCCTAAGAAAGAAGGATTAATAATATTATTCAGTCCTGATTCAATGTCATTGATAATATTGTCTCTGAAATCTAAATCAAGCCCCCAAAATATTCTTGAAGTCAGAAACATAGTAAAAGGGAAAGACGTTCTTAATACTTTCCAATTGTCACTACCAGTTTGAGTTAACAATTGCTTAGCGGTATTAATTGGCGAAATCCAAATATTGCTTCTCCAAGTTGATTCATCAGGAAACTTTTGTTGAAGCTCTTGTCCTTTGTGTGTATAAAGAAGCAAGTGTGAATAGGGCGAATTAATTAATATCCTGTCAAGCTGTGGTAAGTCCATTGATTCAAAATTTCCCGAATTGAAGTCTCTCTTTGCTTCAATGTTTACAATTCCTTTCAAGGTTTCGCCACTTGAGAATTGAACATTTACAATTAGAGCAATGTCACCATAATTGGTTTCTTGTTTACCTCTGTTTTTAAAAGAACACCAGTCTACTATTTTTGACCACCCATTAAAATTGATTACTCTGTTACTAAATATTTGTCTTAATTGTCGCATTAGCTGAAATGAAATATGATTTTCATCCCATTCCAGAGGATATGAGTCTTGGCATATCGAAGTAAAAGTATCTTCTAAGGTTCTGACAGTTCTTCTCATTTGTCCTCTTTAAATATCTTGGGTACCGCTATTGGTAGCTGCTAACACAAAGATTGACGCTGTTAATTGCAATTCCAAAAACAATCCCCTATTATAATTCAACAAGTTAACATTATATTTTTTGCATCTATCTGCCGGTAGTCAAGCTATCGTTAGTACAATCCGCTCTTCGTTTTCCCAATTTATTAGCCCTTTCTCCTATAAACCATTCAAAGGTTAGTAGTGTTTTAACGTAAAAGACAACTGACCCTATACGGACATTTTTCCCACCAGTTGAAAAAGGGAATAGTGCTAACAATTCCCTTCTAGGCCCCCTCCACCATCTCACTTATCCTGTCCGCTTCAAACTGCAGTGCATCAATTCTTAATTGCAGCAGTTGCTGCTGGCCTATGCCGCAATTTTCCAAGTCATACTTTCCGGAACGGCCCATGCTTTCCAGGTTAGCCTTGTCCGTTTCATAACGGTCATTTTGGGGGTAAATTTCCAGCAGTATGGCAGGGGCTGCTATGCCCATACGTACCAGGTTCAGGTCCTGCTGGTATTTTTCCTTCATCTTGGTTAGTTGGATCTGGAGCTTGGTAATGGTAACCTGGCAAATGGTAAGCCTTTGCTTCAACACGTCTATGGCGGCCACTTGCTGCTCCTGCTCGGTGGTGGCCGTAACCGCAGCCGTTTCTTCCCTGAGAAAGCAAAGTTCCACGGCCTGGTTCCGCCAAAAGGCGCCGCCAGACAGGGTGCGTCTATTGGTTTCGTACATGGCCAACATGCTTCTGGGGCCCATTAAGTAAGCAACATAATGCTCCTGTGTGATACCCAATTTGGTTCTCACAGATGTGTTTGTAAAGAAACGGTGCCTTCTTGCCATGGTCATTAAATTAGGGGTGTTACAAAAACGGTGTAACAATGACATAGTTACGAAAAAAATGTCACAAATTTGTGACAATTTAAACGTGACAATTGGATTGTTGCAACAAAATTGTAGCGGTGTGTCTTGAAGATTGGGGAAAGAGAGGGCACAATGCCCGGTTCCATTCAAAATCATAGATCAACATCTCCTCCATATAAACAATATCCAACTTTCCCTCAAATCAGACATCACACATCAAAAATCCTTTCCTTCTACGTCCAATAATATCTAACCTTCTCTCAAATCATACATCCTACATCACACATCAAAAATCCTTTCCTTCCTCCCACCAATTAACCTCCTGATAACAACATCGGCATAACTACTTAACCCCCATAGAATATATTTGAACATTCATTTCCAATCAACACAGTACATGCCCCACCGTTCACTCAAAGCCATTGTCCTGGCCCTCTTTCTATCCCTATCGGCCCTGGCTGCCACCGCACAGGCAGTAAAGGAACCCAAAACAGATTCCCTATGGGAAAAGCCCTATCCCCCTTTCAGGATAGCGGGCAACCTCTACTATGTAGGCACTTACGACCTGGCCTGCTACCTCATTACCACACCCAAGGGAAACATACTCATTAATACGGGAGTGGCCAGTTCCGCCCCACAGATACAGCAAAGCATGGAAACCCTTGGCTTCCACCTAGCCGATACCAAGATACTCCTCACCACACAGGCACACTACGACCACATGGGCGCCATGGCCACCATTAAAAAAGCCACGGGTGCCAAACTGATGGTTGACGAAAAAGAAGCGGATGTACTGGAAACGGGCGGTCAATCGGATTATGAACTGGGCAAGTATGGTGTCAGTTTCCAGCCCGTAAAGCCCGACCGCTTATTGAAAGACGGTGCCACCATCAAACTCGGCGGCATGAAGCTGAAGCTGCTGCACCACCCCGGCCATACAAAAGGCTCCTGCAGTTTCCTGCTCACGGTAAAGGACAGCCTGCAATCCTACAAAGTGCTCATTGCCAACCTGCCCTCCATCATTATAGACAGGCCATTTACCGCAGTGACGGCCTACCCCACCATTGCCAGCGACTATGCCCATACACTGAAAAACATGAAAGATATCCACTTCGATATATGGCTGGCCTCCCATACCAGCCAGTTTGGCCTCCACGACAAGCACAAACCCAATGATGCCTATAACCCTGCTGCCTTCATGGACCAGAAAGGTTATGATGAAGCCATCAGCAACCTGCAAAAAAAGTATGATGAAAAGATAAAGGAGGACGCAGAAAAATAAAAGCAGGCTGCCAGCATAGACTAACAGAAAAATCGAAACCCAGCCTTTCTGCCATTAATCAGCCTTCTACCCAAACTCCAACTACGAATGATGTACATAAAGCACCTCAGCCGCTTCGGTTCCGATGCAATCGGTATTGGGAAAAATGCATGGCATATTTTTCCCAAAGAAGCAGGTGCAGTGCTGGAAGATACACAACACTCACCCATGTGCGCAAGCAATCCTAAAGGCTCAAGCATCTAACAATAAAACATAGCGGGCTACACTTAGGGCAGCGCTGACGGACAAACACCCGGAGGTGATTGGGTTGTCCTTGATTTTTTTTGGTTCTTTTTTTCATCAAGGAAAAAAAGAACGATGCCTATCAGAATGGCAATGTCTCTCACAAACCAATTTGCAAAAAATATGATGAAAAGATACAAGAAGATGCGGAATAAAAATCAGTTATTTATAAGTACCGTTCTATTGGTTCCTCAATGAACGTAAAATAAAATTGTTGGAACGCCTAGTGTGTGCCACTAGGTAAATCAATACAACATGGCCTTTAATCTTGAAGAATAACTTATGAGGGAATCTAAAACATCTTGCAGCCCTGAAACCTTTCTTCCAATAACCCAGAGCAGTAGGATTTCTTTGCAGCATTAACTTTGTTTTCTCAAAGTCCAGCATGAATTCAATGCCTAAATTTTGTTGCCGTGTTTCATAGTATAGGGCAGCTTCCTCCAGTTCCTTTTGTGCCACCTTAGTTAATTGAACGGTGTACATTCCTAAGCTTTTCTTTTATCCGTTTAATAGCATCATCTGCATCTACCACTTGTGATGGGTCTCTCAAATACGCTTCTTCCCTTTCTTCTAGGATGTTCAAAATTATATCATCCTCCTCCTGCAATAGATTGGGATTCTCCAGCACACAGCTATCCCAAACTTCATCAACCAGTTTTAGCCTTTCAAGTAAGGGCATTCTTTTTATCTCCTCCATATCTACTATGACTTGGAATTCATCATTTGTTTTATCCGTTCGTATTTCATCCAAGCTTTTTTTGGCTTTGGCTATGGCTTCATCCCAAGGTATGGCTGTAGATGGGTCCCTCAAATATTCTTCCTCCCTTTCCTGCAAAATATTCAATATCTCCTTATCCTCCTCCTGCAAAAGGTCAGGATTCTCCAGCACACAGCTCTCCCATATTTCATCTACCAACTTCAGGCGCTCCCGCAGGGGCAATCTCTTTATTTCCTCCATGTCTACCATAACTGCTAATTTATCTTAAAACTACAAAATTCCCTATTAACAAAAATTTTGCTTTGAAATATGGAAACGATTTACCAATTTAACAGCAGCAAAATGCTGTCAAACTTCCTACAACCTCAACCAAATATGAACCCACATCACCGTCTGCCACTCACCAAGTTGAGCTGGCTTTTTTTGTTTGTACTGGTAGCCAGTTTCACTGCCTGCAAGGGCAAGAAAAAGCTGGCCCAGATTGACCCCGAATTCAGCAAGTACATTGATGCCTATACATCGGGCGTAGTGTCCAAAAAAAGCACCGTGCGCATTGTACTGGCTGCCGATGCAGGCACCACACATACGCTCAATGAAACAGTGAAGGAGGACCTGTTCGACTTTTCGCCCAATGTGGAAGGCAAGGCCTACTGGATCGATGCCCGCACCATTGAGTTCAAACCCACCAAGGACCTGAAGCCGGATGAATTCTACGATGTGGAATTCAAACTGGGCAAGGCCATGAACGTGCCGTCCAAGTTCAGGAAATTCAAGTTCAATATACAGACCATCAAGCCAGCCTTCCAAGTGGAGGAAAACGGGTTACGGGCCACCAGCAAGGAAATGATGAACCTAACGGGGCAAATTGTAACCGCCGATGTGGAAGAAAGCGCCAAAGTGGAACAGGTACTGTCAGCAGCAATTGATGGTAGCAAAGCAACCATTAAATGGCAGCACAACGAAGCCAACAAAACACATGGCTATATTATTGAAAACATCAAACGCAATACAAATGCTGGAACGGTCCTGTTAAGCTGGGACGGCTCCCCGTTGAATATTTCCCTGAGCGATAGGAAGGAAATTTCCGTACCTGCCCTTGGTGATTTCAAGGTGATGGACGTAAGGGTGGTGCAGGAACAGGAACAGTATGCACTGGTGCAGTTCAGCGACATGCTGATGATTGGCCAGCAATTGGATGGGCTCATTGCCATCAGCAACCAGGAAAACCTCAGCTACACCATATTGGGCAGCGAAGTAAAAGTGTATGCCTCCAACCGGTTGGACGGCAACTATACCGTTTCCATCAATGAGGGCATACAGAACCAATGGGGCGAAAAATTGCAGAAAGCCTTCTCCTCCAATATCTTCTTCGAAAACCGCCTGCCCTCCGTGCAGATACATGGCAAGGGCGTGGTACTGCCCAACAGTGGCGGCAAGATTGTACTGCCCTTTGAAGCCACCAATTTGAAGGCGGTGGATGTGAGCATCATCAAGATCTATGAAACCAATATTCCCCAGTTCCTGCAGAACAATAGGCTGGACGGCGACAATAACCTACGGAGTGTGGCCAAGCCGTTGGTACAGGCCACACTGAGACTGGATGATGACAAGAGCATGAACCTGCACAAGAAAAACCGCTTCATGCTGGACCTTGACAAGTACATCAAAACGGAGCCCGGCGCCATTTACCGGGTGCATATTGGTTTCAGGCCAACCTACTCCTTATATACCTGTACGGAAATGGTGAAAGCATCCGAGCGTGACTACTACAATGAATATGAAGAAGAAGGCAACAGTGAAGAAGGCGCATTGGATGATGATGATGAGTTCTGGAAACGCTATGATGATTACTATCCTTATGGTTACAATTGGGAGCAGAAGGCCAACCCCTGCAACCAGGCTTATTACAACAAGGAAAAATTTGATAGCAGGAACATCATTGCTACCAATATTGGATTGACCGCCAAACGTGGCAACGACAACCAGTTATTTGTTGCGGCCAATGATATCATCAGCACCAAACCCATGAGCGGTGTGGACTTCCAGGTGCTTGACTACCAGCAGCAGATTGTGGGAAAGGCCACGAGCAACAGTGATGGTATTGCCATGATCGACATTAAACGCAAGCCCTATCTATTGGTGGCCAAAAAAGGCAACGAAAAAAGCTACCTGCGATTGGATGAAGGCAGCGCCCTGCCCCTGTCCAGATTTGATGTAAGCGGTGCCGAAGTGAAGAACGGCATCAAGGGTTTCATCTTTGGCGAACGTGGTGTTTGGCGGCCCGGTGATAGCCTGTTCCTGGGCTTTATTGTGGAAGACAAGAACAACAAGCTGCCCAAGGACCATCCCATAGAAATGGAACTGATCTCCCCAAGGGGCCAGTTGTACAAGCGCATGGTGACCACCAATGCCGAAGATGGTTTCAACGTGTTCAAAACAGCCACCGATGCTGCTGCACCCACAGGCAACTGGTTGTGCAGGATGAAAATTGGCGGGGCCACCTTCGACAAGAAACTGAAGATTGAAACCGTGATGCCCAACCGCTTGAAGATAGACCTGAACTTCAATGGGCTGACTGCTTTGGGCAAGAATGCTACGGTGAACGGTACACTCTCGGCAAAATGGTTATTCGGTGCCACTGCACAGAACCTGAAAGCAAGGGTGGATGCACAGCTTTACCGGAAGACCACCACGTTTGCCAAGTACGAGAACTATGTGTTCGATAACCCCACGGCCAATTTCAGCACACAGAGCAAGACCATTTTTGACGGCAGCTTGGGCGCCACGGGTACGGCCACCATCAACCCAACATTCGATGCGGGCACGCAGGCCCCCGGTATGCTGCTGGCCAATTTGATGGTAAAGGTGTTTGAGCCCGGAGGCAATTTCAGCATCGACAATATCTCCATGCCGTACAACCCCTACACTTCCTATATAGGCGTGAACGTGCCCAATGGCGACAAGCAATACGGCTTCCTGCTGAGCGGTGAGACACATGCGTTCAACATCGTGGACGTGAACACCAATGGTGTGCCCACCAATGGGGAAACCAATGTGGAAGTGGAACTGTACAAGATCCAATGGCGTTGGTGGTGGGACAATAGCGGCGACAACCTGAGCAATTTTACACAGGACAGTTACAACAAGCTCATCAGCAAAACCAGCCTGAACCTGTACAATGGCAAGGGCGTGTACAATTTGAAACTGAATGCCAGCGATTATGGCCGCTACCTCGTGCTGATGAAAGACACCCGGAGCGGACATATTACTGGCAAAACATTTTATGTGGATGACTACAACTGGCAGAGCCGCAGCGACAAGAGCGATGCCAGCGCAGCCGCCATGCTGTCCTTCACATCGGACAAGCCCAAATACAATGTGGGCGAAGAAGTGAAGCTCACCATCCCCACCAGTAAGGATGGACGTGCACTCATCAGCATTGAAACAGGTAGCAAAGTGCTGAAAACCTATTGGGTAAATACCACACAGGGGGAAACCAAGTTCAGCTTCAAGGTAGACAAGGAAATGACGCCCAATATCTACGTGAACGTAAGCCTGATACAGCCCCATGCACAAACCATCAACGACCTGCCGATCAGGATGTACGGCGTAGTGCCCATTGAAGTGGAAGACAAGAACACCATCCTGCACCCCATCATCAAGATGAACGATGTAATCAGACCGGAGACCAATGCCTCCGTTACGGTATCCGAACAGAACGGCAAGAACATGAGCTATGTCATTGCCATTGTGGATGAGGGCCTGCTTGACCTCACCAGGTTCAGGACACCCAATCCACATGATGCCTTCTATGCCAAGGAAGCCCTGGGCGTGAAGAGCTGGGACCTGTACGATTATGTGATCGGTGCCTGGGGCGGCGAACTGGAACGCATCCTCACCATTGGTGGTGATGCTTCCGCCGAACTGGCTGCCAAAACCAGGAAGGCCAACCGCTTCCAGCCCATTGTAAAATTCTATGGGCCATTCAAGAGCAATGGCAGCAGCAAGACACACAACTTCATATTGCCACCCTACATGGGCAGCGTGCGTACCATGGTCATTGCCGCCAATAAGGGCGCTTATGGCATGGCCGAAAAATCAGTGAAGGTGAAGAAGCCCTTGATGCTATTGGCTACCCTGCCAAGGGTACTTGGACCCAGCGAAGAACTAAAGATACCCGTGACCGTTTTTGCTACGGAAAACAATATCAAAACGGTGAGCCTCAGCCTGCAGAGCAATCCATTTATTGAGGCCAGTGGCACACAGACCATTTCCTTCGGCAGCACGGGCGAGCAACTGGTTTATTTCAATGCCAAAGTGAAAGCAGGCACGGGCATTGGCAAGATAAAAATCATGGCCACCAGCGGCAAGGAACAGTCCGTGTACGAAACGGAAATTGATATACGCAATCCAAATCCGCCCATGGTGCAGGTGCAGGAATATACCCTGCAGGCTGGCCAAAGCATGAACAGTAATGTAAGCATGATTGGCGAGGGCAATAGCAGCAAGGCCACGCTGGAAGTATCTTCCATTCCTGCCATCAATTTGCAGAAACGTTTGGGCTACCTGATACAGTACCCGCATGGCTGCATAGAACAGACCACTTCCTCTGTATTCCCGCAATTGGTGCTGAACCAATTGATGGAACTGAACGAGCAACGCAAAGCGGAAGTGGACAGGAACATCAAAATAGCCATACAGAAAATACAGAACTTCCAGAGCAGTGATGGGGGCTTCTCCTACTGGCCGGGCGGAAGCGAAGCCGATGAATGGGGTTCCAACTATGCTGGCCACTTCTTACTGGAAGCATCGGCCAAGGGCTACAATGTACCATCGGCCATGGTACAGCAGTGGAAAGCTTACCAGCGCAGTAAGGCATTGGCATGGAACGTAACCACCGCTCCCTACTATGGCACGGACCTGGTACAGGCCTACCGTCTCTATCTATTGGCCCTGGCCAAAGCGCCTGAAATGGGTGCCATGAACAGGCTGAAAGAATTCAAGTTCCTCACACCCGAAGGTAAATGGCGCTTGGCGGCTGCCTATTATTTAAGCGGGCAAACACAGATTGCCCTGCAACTGATCAGCGGGCTGTCCACCACCTTTACTGCACGTACCTACGCTGGCATCACCTATGGCAGTGATGTACGTGATGATGCCATGGTACTGGAAACACTCACCATCATGGGAAGGAAGGCAGAAGCTGAACAATTGGTAAGGACCGTGGCTTCCAAACTGTCGCAGGAAACCTGGTACAGCACACAGACCACAGCCTATAGTTTAATAGCCATTGCCAAATATTGCGGCAGCAGCAACAGCGATAAAAAAATCAATGCCAGCGGTAAAGCTGGCAGTCAAAATGTAAGCATCAGTTCTGCTTCCACCATTTCACAAACCGTTGTTGGCTGGCAAAGCGGAAAGGCCGTGGTGCAATTGAAAAACAATGGCAGCAATGTGCTCTATGTACGTGTCATCAATGAAGGGCAACCATTGAGCAACCAAATTGTTCCCATAGCCAATAACCCCAATGTGCTGCAGGTAACGGTAAGCTATATCAACAATACAGGTGTACCCGTGGATATCAACAAGCTGAAGCAGGGAACGGACTTCATGGCGAAGGTGACCATCAAGAACCCCGGTGCCAGGGGCATGTACAATGAAATGGCCCTGAGCCAGATTTTCCCCAGTGGCTGGGAAATACTCAACACGAGGTTGTACAATAGTGAAGGTGCATTCAAATCATCGCCCAGTGATTACATGGACATCCGCGATGACAGGGTGTACCATTATTTCGACATCAGGCAGAATGAAACGCTCACTTATTATGTGCAGCTCAACGCCGCCTATCCCGGCAAATACTTCTGGCCGGGGGTATATGCAGAAGCCATGTATGATAATACGATTAGTGGTGGTGTGAGCGGTAAGTGGGTGGAAGTAGTGGAATAGCTTTCATGGAGTGGGCCACTTTCAAAAAGTGGCCCACTCTTTTTACTACCGTGACAACACTAGTAAGCAAATATGGAAATACGTATTATTTGTATAATAACAATATGGTCGCCACTGCTGTTGCTATCATCTAGCTGCACACAAAATGCGCAACCCATAAAAGAAGAAAACAAGATTGCTCCAAAAGATTCGTTGACCACCTACCAGCGGTACTGCTACAACAGAATAGAAAGTACAATGGCCAATGATGGTGGTTATATCATGTCGGACAGTTTCAAGCTGTTTACGTTCAGGACCCATAGATATTTTATTGGCGGCAGTTTCATTTCAAAAACAACGGATGGCGCTGACTTTGTGTACACCTTCTGGAAGATGCAACAAGACAAGCCTGTTGTATGTTTTGAAACAAGAACACCCAAGATGGATTTTGTAAAGGATACCATTCTTGACATCAACGGCGACCAATCAAAAGATTTTGCTTTCTTTTCCAATACCAGAAATGGAAGCTGCCAACCACAATTGGCGGAAGTGTACCTATCGGATTCAGCGCAGGATGGTTTCATTAAAATCAACGCATTTGAGCAAATACCCAATCCTTTTTTTGATGTGAAGCACAGGAGGGTAACCAGCGTAATTACCTGCAAGTATAAAACTGATAAATGCATTTATCAGTGGGAAGGCAATACACTTAAGCAAACTGACTGCAAAACCAAAACGGTACGGTAAACGCTATTGGGCGGCCATTGGCGTTTTTCCATCACATCTTCATGGGGTGGTCCATCCTTTATCTGCATCCGTAAGCCCCGCAATAAGGACGCTTCCTGATTGGGTGCCATATTCAATAAGGGGTGTTTGATAATACAATCAATGGTGAGAATTATTTATTTTCACTTATCTATCTTTCAAAAATAAAACCAGCTTAATGAAAGCCATTCTACTATTTTTTCTATTAACGCTCAGTACAACAATAGTACTTGCTCAAAACGAAGTAGGAGGAGATACGCTCCGTAAAATAATACCATGCAACTTTAATCCATCACAGCATAACCATCTAAGTTTAAAGAAAGTAGCAGAAGTTTTTATGAAACTGAAGGATGTTGATTGCGACACCAGTGATTTTAAACATCAAATAACATCAAAACGGTTTGTTATTGCAAATAACAAGAATACCAGTGGCATTTCCAAGAAACCTGAATATGAAGGAACATTGCTTAAATACAAGATCACAGTAGCTTATAATGCCGAACAACTTAGTTTACAAGTTATATTCATTGAGGGCAAGAACATGAATGACTGGAGCAAATTTGTTTCTGCAAAAGGAAAAAGGTTTGCCAGTGAAATTTTTGATAGCTGGTTCGATACTGTTAAAAAACAAATTTGTAATTTATGAAACTATATAAGTTAAGATTAATAGCATTGGTAGCTACTTTCCTTTTTTTACTGATTTCTGTTGTTGTTTTGTACACTTGCTTCTTCAATAGGATCTGGCATGGAGAAGTTCCTGATAAGGAAGACCAGTTCACCCAATTATTATTGAAAGTAATAGGATTGTTTGCTGTTCACATAGCGGTTATACTGGCCAATTATTTTGGCGCACCGCCTCTGTCCAGAACGATTATAGCTACGGAAAGCCATTGGATTGCTTTTTCACTGGTTATTTTATGGCATATTGGGTTCTTCCTGTTTCTGTTTTTTAATGGGCAGAACATTAACGTAGGTATTGTTTTTGAAAAGTTTGATGCCAATTTTGACAAGTTTGTCACCTCCATCAATTTCTTGATTGCCGCTTCGTTGGTTTTTTTATTCAAGGAAAGAGAAAACTAATAATGCATCCATCATTTCAACTTACCTATCAACAGATGCCCCTATCCATGGTTATCAAATCCAGGTTCTTGCCTTTTGTCAGCTCAGCCATCCTACTGCTGCTTTTATGCACCAATTGCCAAAGCAGCACAAAAAAGCCGGCACCGGAAGCAGGGGCAACCATTGCTGCTGCAAAGGGCGATAGCTTCCAGAACAAACTGAAAGTGGTGCACGTGTTCGTGGCCCTCTGCGATAATAAGTTCCAGGGCATACAGCCCGTGCCCAAAGCCATTGGCAATGGCAAGGACCCGGAGCAGAACCTGTACTGGGGCTGCGATTATGGACTGCGTGCCTTCTTCAAAAAATATACGGAGTGGAAACTGGTGCGGACCATCCACCACCCTGCCGACCACGTGCTGGAGCGTTGCGTGTTCAAGCATGCCAGGTTCAATAATTATTTGGTGGCGGATGCATACGATGGTGAATTCATCAAAAAATGCACGGCTGATTTTTTGGAAGCCTGTGCTGGTAAGCAGCAACAGAAATTAACAGTAAGCAAGGACACTGTTGGCATTGGTGGCAATGCGCAGTTGCTGGCCTATATTGGCCATGATGGCCTGATGGATTTCAAACTGGATTCAATACCCCACCGAGCCAACACTTCAAAAAGGGAAGCTATCATATTGGCCTGTGCCAGCAAGGAGTATTTCGCGGGCACCATCCAACAAACGGGAGCCAAGCCATTATTGTGGACCACGCAGTTGATGTGCCCCGAAGCCTATACATTGGATGCGGCACTAACAGGTTGGCTGAACAAGGAAACGGACCAGCAAATCCACCAGCGGGCAGCAACAGCTTACAGTAAATACCAGCATTGCAGTGTGAAGGCTGCTGGGGGACTATTGGCAACTGGTTATTAAAAACAAATTATGCGGATACTAATTTTTTCATTTTTCCTTGCCCTCGGTTCCTGTAGTAATTTTATTCCGGACCAGGATGCCGTCATCACTATAGAAGCAAAGGACAGTTATGAGGCATGGACATCGGCCAACCATATGGTTGAATGTGCAGGAACGATGGTTGCAGACACCACTGTGGTTTATATTACCTGTAAGGTGGTTGACAAACTGAACAGACCGGTTCCCAACAGTCCGGTTTTGATCAGGGGAAACCCGTTCACAAAATCATTGATTACGGACGAAGGGGGGAGCGTAAAATTTGAAAGTATACCAGCCGATGAATATGCAATTCAAGTAGGCAATGCCGACAAATATCCTTGCATAATATTAACATCCATTAAGGCAGGCACAGGTCATATAAAAGCGTATATTTTCCATCTCCCAAAATAACAGGTCCCTGAAGAAAAAGTTCGTCCATATCATCCACTACTTAAAAACCCTTTCACTTAAATCCAGGATCAAATGGGGTATCGCCCTCCTGCTGCTGGTCTGGTTCTGGTTGGCACTTCCCTCCAAACTGTTCAATGCACCTACCAGCTTCGTGATCACTGATAAGGACGGCAACCTGTTGAATGCAAGCATTGCCAGTGATGGGCAATGGCGTTTTCCCTACAACGATAAAGTGCCCGAGAAATTTGCTAAATGCATCACCACTTTTGAGGACAAACGTTTCTACTACCATCCCGGTGTGGATCCCATTGCCATGGGCAGGGCCATCAAACAAAATGTCGGCAATAAGAAAACAGTGAGCGGTGGCAGTACCTTGACCATGCAGGTAATCCGTTTGTTCAAGCAGAACAACAAACGCAACCTCTGGAACAAATTATCGGAAAGTATTTTGGCGGTCAGGTTGGAATGCAGTTACAGCAAGAAATCCATCTTGGCGCTGTATGCCAGCAATGCCCCCTTTGGCAGCAATGTGGTGGGGCTTGATGCGGCGGCATGGCGTTACTATGCCCGCAGTGCGGAGCAGCTTACTTGGGGGGAGATGGCCGCACTGGCCGTGCTGCCCAATGCACCAGCGCTGGTGCATCCCGGCAGGAACAGGGAAACCTTATTACGCAAGCGGAATGAACTGTTGGATAAACTCGTTTCCAATAGGACCATCGACAAAACCACCAGTGACCTGGCCAAGCTGGAGCCATTGCCCGGTGAACCAAGACCGTTACCACAATTGGCCCCACATCTTTTGGACAGGTTCAAGCGGGATTATGTTTCCCTGAAAAAAGGAAACAGCCAGCAGGCCACTTCCATCCAAACAACCATTGATGGCGGCTTGCAGAAGCAGGTAAACAATATTGTATGGCAACATGCACAGCAGTTGAGGGGCAACCAAATAAAGAATGCTGCGGCCATGGTAATGGAAATTGAAACAGGCAATGTGCTGGCCTATGTGGGCAATGTGTTCAATCCGCAGGATTCGGCCATTGAAAGCCATGTGGATGTACTGGCCGCTCCCAGAAGCCCCGGCAGCACGTTGAAGCCCTTGCTCTATGCTTCCCTGCTTACCGAGGGCAGCTTGTTGCCACACCAATTGGTGGCCGATATCCCCACACAAATTGGTGGCTATACACCGCAGAATTTTGACCTGGGTTATGATGGTGCGGTACCGGCCAATAGGGCCCTGGCAAGGAGCCTGAACATTCCTGCCGTAAAATTATTGCAGCAGTACAAGTACCAACGTTTCTATGATGTGCTGAAACAATGTGGACTGACCACGCTTACCCAACCTGCGGATTTCTATGGCATGAGCTTGATACTGGGTGGCTGCGAAGTGAACCCTTATGAACTGGCGGGCGTGTACAGCAGTATGGCCAGAACGTATTTGGCGAGTGGCAAGAAGGGAATGGCCAGTGGGGTGTGGAGAATGCCGAATTATATAAAAAGTACAAAGCCAGCAGTAGGAAGCCAGCAAAAGAACGCCCCTTCTTCCGGACTTTCCGGCTCCCGGCTTTTTGACAACGTTTCCCTCTGGCATACGTTCAATGCCATGAACGAAGTAATGCGTCCGGGCGAAGAAGGCCTGTGGAACCTGTTCTCCTCCGCACAGCGCATTGCGTGGAAAACGGGCACCAGCTTTGGTTTCAGGGATGGATGGGCCGTAGGCTTCACGCCAAAATACTGCGTACTGGTCTGGGTGGGCAATACCACCGGTGAAGGCAGGCCGGAATTGACGGGCATCAATACCGCTGCGCCCATCCTATTCGATATCTTCCGTTTGCTGCCAACCAGTGAATGGTTTGCGGAACCCTCCAGTGGGTTCACCTATATTCCTGTTTGCAGGTACAGCGGCTTCAAGGCTGGCAGTGACTGTGCAGTGGTGGACAAGATGATGGTGAGCGACAATCCAAAAAGCAGCGGCGTATGCCCTTATTGCAGAAAAATAAACCTGGACCGTACAGGCAGGTATCGGGTGAACGAAAGCTGCGAATCGCCCAGTGATATGCAGCACCAATCCTACTTCATACTGCCCCCTACCATTGAATATTATTACAGGCAGAAGCATCCTGAATACAGGTCCTTACCTGAATACAAACAAGGCTGCGTACTGGATGCGTCAAGGATGCTGGATATTGTGTACCCCGATGAGGATGCCAAGATCTATGTACCCAAGGAAGTAACGGGCGAAAAAGGAAGGACTGTTTTCACGGCTACCCACCGGAACAGTAATGCCAAACTGTTCTGGCATCTGGATGATGTATTTATTGCTACCACGGAAAACTTCCACCAATTGGGCCTGAACCCACCACCAGGTAAACATGTGATTACGGTGGTGGATGAACAGGGCAATAGTGTGAGCAGGAATTTTGAAATATTGGAAAAGGAGAAGTGAGATGGGAAGTCATGAAGACGGGGAGTCGGGAAGACCGAAAGACGGAAGATGGGAACGATTGATTTGATTGATTAAAACTGGGAGTGATATTATCCACAAAAGGTTTTAGTCAACTTTCTTCCGCACCTTGTTTTTTATTTCTGCAGAAACATAGCAAGCAAATACAATGATGAACAATAAAGCGGCTATTTCCTTCACCACAATTTTCAACCAATCATTCCTGTTCACTTCACTGTAATAATCAAAGTCGCGATTGAAGGTATAGAACTCCATAAAATTCCGGAACGGAGAAACAGTTACATCGGCATTGCCATGCAGGAAGCAAAGATTGGCGTTGGACCGGTTATAATAAATATGCTGGCTGTTGACGCTGTCATAGGGAACAAGCTTCAGCGAATCATGTTTGAACGTATAAGCCAGCTTACCGGAAGTGCCGTTCAATTTGATCAGGTTGTTTACATCAACAGCATTCAGGAACTTGTTGGTGGTGCTATCAAAGGGCATGGCCAAATTATTGGCTGCATCGATCAACACCCATTGCTGTTGCTCCCGCAAGTAAATTTCGCTGTAATAATGGATGCCGTATTGCCAATTGCCTGCTGGCCCACGGAACGTGACCAACCTATTGGGAATCCTGGCTACCGAAAACAGGTAGCCAATCATGGCGGAATAATTACCACAGGCCAGGTCCGCATTGCATTTCATGGCTTCCTGTATTTGGGCGTAGGGCCTTAGCTCCGATAATTTATAGGCGTGTATTCCCTTGGGATTTTTACAAAGGGTGGCTGCAAATTTTGTGATGGCAAGCGTATTGTAAAAGTCTGAACTGTCTTTATGGAAACCTGTTTTTTCCTGCAGTAGTTTGATGGCATTCTGTTTCTCCTCTTCAGAAAATCCCTTATCGCTATGGTAGGTTTTCAAGTGGGCCACTTTTATTTGTGGACCGGGGAGATTGCAGTAGAGGAACTCGTTTTGGGCAGCACCGTTGTAGGAACTGTGGTCTATTTTATAGATGATGGAAGGTGAAGTGTAATTAGACGGAGTCAACTTATACTGATGAACCCCTTTTTCTACATGAACACTAATTTTGTTCTCCTTAGGTGGTATTAAGATCCTCACATTATAATACATCCACCTATTCGCCTCATCGACTTCTAAAGAATAACCTTCTTTCAAAAGGGGCAGTGAAAAAAACAGCTCCACACTATCTCCCTCAAACCTCATATCCTTCAAATACAAAGTGGAGTCTGTTACATACAGTTCGCTCAATGATTTGTAGGGATAATATTTGTAGCCTTCATTACGGTGCAGCAAAATGAACACATTCACTGCAAGCAATGCCAACAACAGCAACCCATATTTGATCCTTTTTTTCTTCACTGGGGTTTAAAGATAGGCTGTGTAATTAAAACATGCAGCACCAGCCCCATCGCAGGGTTTATTAAAAGTCAGAAAGGCGACCAAATTTATAATAAGATTGCAGCCAATACATAATCCGCTACCAAGATAAGGATACAGCTTACCACCACGGAAGTGGTGCTGGCCCTTCCTATTTCCAATGCACCACCTTTTACATGGTAGCCATAATAAGCGGGTATACTGCTAACGATAAAAGCAAATGTGTAGGCCTTGCTCAATGCAAAGAACACGTTGTATGGGGAGAAATTTTGACGGAGGCCCACATCAAAAATATCCGTGGCCAATATACCGCTCATGGCACCTGCTGTTCTTCCGCCCCAAATACCCAATACTGCAGATATGGTAATCAAGCAGGGTATCATGACCAATGCTGCAACTATTTTGGGAAGTATGAGATAGGTCTTGGTATTGATGCCCATGATTTCCATGGCATCAATTTGCTCGCTGATCTGCATATTGCCCAGTTCACTGGCAATCTTGCTACCAATTACACCGGCCAGTACAATGCTCAGTACGGTTGGTGAAAGTTCCAGTATCATACTGTCACGCACAATCTGCGCAATGGTGGATGGGGCCACCAATGGGCTTACCAACTGGTAAGCAGTCTGCACAGTGGTTACCGCACCGAGGAACAAGGAAATGATGATAACAATGGGCAATGAGCCGATACCGATTTCAACGCACTGGTGCATGAACTCTTTCCAGTACATTTTAAAGTTCTCGGGCTTGGTGAACATACCCTTGAGCATGATTAAGTAACGGCCAAAATGTGTGAAGAAACCCATAGGCTGATGTGTGATAGCTGATGTATGATTTAAGGTTTAAACCACAAAAAGCTAATAAGTAGCAAGAAATTATTTGAAAAATTTAAGGAAAGCAAATGTTGCGGCAAGTTGAGAAGCCCAAAAAATAAACATCCGCTTTATCATATCAACCTTATCTTCCTTTACAAGGAAAATATCTTTTTTGGTGTTTATTTTTTCTTCCGCCTTGCTATCAATATATTCAATTATAAGGGATGCTTCCTTATCGCTAAAGCGACTTTTAAGCAACTCGTATACTTGTATATCCAATGCGCTCATACCAATTCTTTTTGTAAAAATAGGCAAATTACCCCCACGTTCAATTTTCACTTACTACTAGCTACTAACTACTTTTTTTTCTTTTTTAGTCTTTGCCACCATTTGCTTTTCTGCACTTCCACATTGGTGTCCGATTTGCATTTCAATTGAGCATCCACCACGGCAACCAGGGCCATGTTCACGATATTCCTTACCGTACTTCCCAATTGAAGCACATGTACGGGCTTTTTCAGACCCAATAAAATAGGGCCAATGGATTCCACATCCCCTACCTCTTTCAGTAAGTTATAGGCAACATTACCAGCGGTAAGGTTGGGGAAGATCAAGGTGTTCACGTTCTGGTCAACCAAATCACTGAAAGGATAGTTTTCTTTCAGTATTTCATTGTTGAAGGCAATACTGCCCTGCACTTCGCCATCAACAACCAGTGATGGGCTTTTCTGCTTCACGATTTTCGTGGCCTCTGCCACCAATCTTGCCTCCGGGCTATCGCTGCTGCCAAAATTGCTATAGCTGAGCATGGCAATCTTTGGCGTGATGCTGAAATTGCGGACCTCCTTTGCAGCGAGGATGGCAATATCTGCCAGTTCTTCCGCAGTTGGGTTGAAGTTCACGGTTGTATCAGCAAGGAACAGGGGGCCCTTCTTGGTAAGCAACAGGTACATGCCTGCAATTTTCTTCACGCCTTCTTCCGTGCCAATTATTTGCAGTGCCGGCCTTATGGCTTCAGCATAGTTTCTCGTCAATCCACTGATCATGGCATCGGCATCCCCAAACTCCACCATCATGCAACCAAAATGGTTGCGTTCCTTCATGATCTTGATGCTTTCATACTGGTTGAAACCACGACGCTGGCGTTTTTCAAAAAACAGGTTGCCATAAGCTTCCCGTTTGGCTTCCTGTTCATCGCTCCGTGGATCAATGATGGGAATATCGGTCAGGTCGATATTGTTTTCTTCTGCTATCCTCCTGATCTTGCTTTCCGTTCCCAATAGAATGGGGTAAGCAATGCCTTCATCATAAGCAATGGAAGCAGCTTTTAGGATTTTCTGGTTATCCGCTTCTGCAAATACCACACGTTTGGGATCGCGTTTTGCTTTATTGCCCAGCACACGCAACAATTGATTGTCCAGGCCCAAACGTTTATTGAGTTGAACAGCGTAGGATTCCCAGTTCTTGATGGGGTTCTTGGCTACACCGCTGTCCATGGCTGCTCTGGCAACAGCAGGTGCAACCGTTGACAATAACCTTGGGTCAACAGGTTTCGGAATGATGTATTCGGGGCCAAAGGACAATGTTTGCTGGTTATAGGCCATGTTCACAATATCCGGAACAGGGGCTTTGGCCATTTCTGCCAGCGCTTTTACTGCAGCCAGCTTCATTTCTTCATTGATGGTGGTGGCCCGCACATCCAATGCGCCCCTGAAAATGTAGGGGAAACCAAGCACATTGTTTACCTGGTTGGGATAATCACTTCTACCTGTGGCCATGATAATGTCCTTGCGTGCGGCCATGGCATCCTCATAAGTAATTTCGGGATCCGGATTTGCCATGGCAAAAACGATGGGATTCTTTGCCATGCTTTTTACCATGTCCTGCGTTACGGTATTGCCCTTGCTCAATCCAATAAAAACATCGCAATCCTTCATGCCTTCAGCAAGGTTCATGTCTTTCCCATCAATGGCAAACAGCTTCTTCTGCACATCGAGGTCGGTCCTGCCATTATGTATCAGGCCCTTGCTGTCAAATACTTTGATGTTCTCCTTCTTCACGCCCAGTGCCACATATAATTTGATGCAGGAAATAGCGGCGGCACCTGCGCCGTTCACTACCAGCTTGGCCTTCTCGATTTTCTTTTTCTGGATTTCCAGCGCATTCAACAAGGCTGCAGCACTGATGATGGCCGTGCCATGCTGGTCGTCATGCATCACGGGGATCTTCATCAGTTTCTTCAGCTCGGTTTCTATGTAGAAACACTCCGGTGCCTTGATATCTTCCAGGTTGATGCCCCCAAAAGTGGGTTCCAGTGCCTTTACAATTTCCACAAACTTTACTGGGTCCTTCTCGTTGATCTCTATGTCAAATACATCAATATCCGCAAATATTTTGAAGAGTACCCCCTTGCCTTCCATTACTGGTTTGCCAGCTTCGGGGCCAATATCGCCCAAACCGAGCACCGCTGTTCCATTGCTGATGACCGCTACCAGGTTCCCCTTGGCAGTGTACTTGTAAACATCCTCAGGGTTATGGAAAATTTCCATACAGGGCACAGCCACACCGGGGCTGTATGCCAATGAAAGGTCGCGCTGCGTTTTTGCTTCTTTGGTAGGTACTACTTCTATTTTTCCGGGGCGGCCTTTTGAGTGGTATTCCAGTGCCTGTTCCCTTCTAAGTTCTTTGCTGTCCATAGTATTTTTTTTGTTTACTGGCCAATGCATCACGGTTCAATTTGGTCAAAGCCCATCCCAACGGGAGCCGGAACACACTTCAACAGGTGAAAATAATTGAGTTGATCAGCCAAATAAATTAAGGGGTGCAAAATAACGCTATTCAGCATTAAACAAACCAAACCCCCAATTTAAAGAGCTGCACAAAAAAACGGTTGCTATTCCATTAAATTGCTGCCGACAATCAATGCCGAACATGAATAAAATCATTGCTGCCCTTGTTTCTTTATTGTTGACACAAACATTGAGCTTTTGCCAAACAAAGGACTCGGCTATGCCAAGGACCTTTCTTTGGGAGATAAGTGGTAATGGACTTGCAGGACCATCCTACCTGTTTGGCACCACACACCTGATATGCGAAAGTGATATTGAGATGCCTGAAATCTTGAGACAGAAAATTGCAGGGGCGAAAGAAGTTTTCTTGGAAACGGCCCCCACCTCAAAAAACGATAGTTCATCCAAAGTAATTTTTATGGGTAGCGACACCACTTTGAAAGATTTAATTGGCAGGAGCTATTACAGAAAAATTAAAAATATTCTTGCTGCTTCAAAACCAATAAAAGAGGAGGTACTGAACAGGATAAAGCCTTTTCATGTTGGCAGGTTGATTGACATAGCTTCTATTAAATGCAAACCGGTTTCCTACGAAAGCGTTATCATAAAAATTGCAAGAACAGAAAAAATACCTATTAATGGTTTAGAGAATGCAAAGGAACATGCAGGTGTAGTTGACAATATTCCATTAACAATCCAGGCACAACAATTGAAGGCCCAAGTGGACAAACTGGAACTGCGCATAAAAGCGATTGAACAAAGCATGGAACTCTATAAACAAAAGGAAGTGCTGCAATTGTATTATAAGGCCGCCTACAATGGCAACTATCAGCAATCAAAATTCAAAACCAGTTTCCTTGATGAACGGAATATGGCATGGGTTCCCAAAATCATGGCCGTCACACAGAAGGGTTCCGCATTTTTTGCTTTTGGCTGTGCACACCTAGTTGGGGAAGTAGGTGTAATTAATTTATTGCGGAAACAGGGCTTTACGGTAAGCCCGGTTTTCTATGAACAGTAAATATCATACCATCAATAATGCCTCTTTATGAAACCGCTATTTGTTTTACTATTATTGCTAATTTGTCATAGCTGTAGCCGGTCACTAAAATACCGCAACCACAATAATCCACTGGTTGGCAATAACATCATAGAATTTGTGCAGAACAAAGACGGCACTAATTCCTTTACTGATCCGATTGATGATAAAGAAAATTATCAGCTACTATTCGACAATATTTATAAGGATACCGCGAATAAGCTATTCAGATTATGTACCGCATTCAACATTATCAATAAGGATAGTTTGCTTTCCTTGGAGTATTACAAAGATTATTCAGGATTCATTGATCTCAGCACTTATCGGCCAATCAAAGACAATTATTTCAAGAACAAAGGGAAGGTCTACTTGTGGTGGGGAAATTCCGATGGCGACTACCCCATTGAAATCAAAACTGCAAACGCTGAAACTTTTGTGCCTTTTAAAGATATTGCGGGAGGCTTTGACAAGACCAATGTTTACTATGGAAAACCACCTAGCGCTTTTGAAATAGTTGAAGGTGCAAACCCCCAAACCACCAAGGTACTGCAACCCAAAACTGGTTGCTGGAACTGTGGTAATTGCTATTTTGTGGACCATCAGCATGTTTTCTATGGAGCCAAAAAACTGGCTGGCGCAGACGCTAAAACATTTAGACTTGTAAACGCAGACAATGTTGATGCTGAAGACCAGTATGGAAAATACGTTCAAGGGAAGCCAGTCAAGAGATAGCAATCAGTTACGTCCGTTATAGTTCCATCTATCATGCAATTATACAATCAAACAATTATTGCATGTGCCATGCAGTAAAGGCCGAATCATCACTCACCTACTTGTTCAAAAAACATTTCGCAAAAAAATTTGGTGGTATAAATTTTTATCTTCTATCTTAGTGTTCTAGTTAAATAGTACACTAATCAAATTTTATGATCCAGATACAGGACCTGCACTTTGCTTACAACAAGAAAAAAGTATTCACTGGCCTATCGCTTTCATTTAGCCCTGGGCATATTTATGGCCTGCTCGGCAAGAATGGAACCGGCAAAAGCACCTTGCTCAGGAATATCTGCGGGCTGCTGTTTCCAGACAAGGGTTCCGTGCAGGTACTGGGACAATCACCTGGCAAAAGGAAGCCATCTTTCCTGCAGCAAATATTCCTTATACCGGAAGAGTTTGACCTTCCCAATGTATCCGTTAATGCTTATGTACATAACAACGCTAAATTCTATCCATTGTTTAATTTGGAACAGTTCAATCATTACCTCAAAGAATTTGACATACCGATTGGGAACACTTTGCTCAACATGAGTTATGGGCAGAAGAAAAAAGTATTGATTGCTTTTGGCCTGTCCTGCAATACCAAGATTCTGTTGATGGATGAACCAACGAACGGTCTGGACATTATGAGCAAGAGCCAGTTCAGAAAAGTGATTGCCGGCTGTGTGGATGAAAACAAATGCATCATCATCAGTACCCACCAAGTGAAGGACCTGGAAAGTTTGATTGATCGGGTTACTGTAATTGACGATGGCAATATCCTTTTTGATCAAAGTATTGAAAGCATCAGCCAAAAACTGAGTTTCAAAATCTCTTTGGACCCAGAAGAAGTAAAAGATGCACTGTATGCTGAAACCGGACTGAAAGGAAACGTTATTGTATCGGCCAATACAGAAGGCACAGAAAGTAAGTTGGATATTGAACTGCTGTACAAAACCATTGTAACTAACCAAGTGACTGTGAATGAAATTTTTAAACCGTGATCTCAGGTTGAGCCCGCCTTTGCCGCAGCAGGCTTGCCGAAACCAATTTGCTAAAGAACCTCAGGCTGATATTTTCGAAACAATAAACTTCAACCAAAACAAACAATCATGAACGATACACTCTCCACCACACGTTTGCTCATGCTCATCAAAAAGCATTGGGACGAGAACAAGAGACTACACTGGCTAGGATTGCTTGCAGCAATGGGTGTTCTATTTGCATTCTACCTTTTCCTAATCATCACAAGTTCATACAGGGCCTTGGATGCAGATGGGCAAGCGATGTGTTTTTTTGTAAGCCTAGCCATTGTATTTGTGATTTACTCCCTTTCCTTTTTTAATGTGCTGAACAAAAAGGACAAGGCCACTGCCTATTTATTGATTCCAGCATCGCAATTGGAGAAATTGCTTTGCGGCGTTTTCTATTGCACTATCCTGTTAGGCATATTATGGCTGGGCGTTTTTTATTTGGTGAATACTTCCATGATTGGGCTGCTTAACAAGCTGGCAGTAAACGACATGGAGAAGTACAAAAGCATGTTTGTTGACAAGAAATTCATCCCAAAGGAAACAGCGAACCTTTTTGCTTTTAAAGGGTCATTTGTTTTTGCAATGTCCATCTGCTGTTCACTTCAAGCAGGTGCGTTGATAGGCTCATTCTATTTTGAACGTTATACACTTGTAAAAACCATAGCTACCACAATTGGCGTTTGGCTCTTGTTCGTCGTTATTCAATCAGTGATCCTACAGGGAGCAATGCCCACTAAATTTTATCTCTTTGAAATGGGTGTTTACAAAACAAGCAATTGGAGCATGGATGCAGAAGGAAGGGATGTTTACCAGCCAAGTAAGTACATTTTCCTTTCAAGCACTTTAACAAGCATCAGCCGTTTCCTGTTGTATTATTCAATATGGCCCCTGCTTACATTGGCCACTTATTTCCGTTTGAAAGAAAAAGAAATTTAATCAGCACCCATCTAAAATAAACAGTTATGGACTTTAGGGATACGCAGGCCATATACCTGCAGATTGCAGATTATGTGTGCGAGAAAATTTTACTGAAAGAATGGAAACCGGAAGATAAGGTAAGCAGCGTTAGGGAGCTTGCCATGCAACTGGAAGTAAACCCCAATACGGTGATGCGCAGCTATGAATTCCTTACGCAGCAGGATATTATTTATACGCAAAGGGGTGTGGGCTATTTTGTTTCGGCCAACGCCTATAAGAATGCCATGCAGTACCGCAAGCTGGAATTCAACCAGAACGGCCTGCCGCAATTGTTCAGGACCATGTTCCTATTGAACCTGGAACCTGACGACCTGAAAACAGCTTTTGAGAAATACAAAAAACAACATTTCAAATAACTACTTCAACCAATTACCATGCGAAAAAGCAATATTATTTTATGGGGCATGTTTGCTATTGCAGTAACCATGATGACCGTGCTGCAATCGGCTGTTTATAGAAGGGACAAACACAATGAAGTTGAAGACGACAGCTTCTACAAAAAGAAAAATGAGCTTGAAAACTATACTGTTCAACAACTTGGACCATTTACAAGCATTAAGATTGAGAACAGTGATGATGTAGGTATTGCCTATAGCAGTGAGTATAAAGTGCTGATCAAAAAAAATATTCTCCAAAGGCCCTCCATTAAGCAAGAAGGGAATGAATTGACTATTCATGAAATAGACAACAAAAATTATGATTATGAATTTTCGGACGGGGGTATCTCCAACAAGAGAATTATCATTTACTGTCCCAGCTTCAACCATATTCAGCTCTACAAAACAAGCTTGCAGATTGACAGTTTTCCGCCAACGGGTATTGTTTCCATTAACCTGACTGCAGATAAGGGTGCGTTTTACCTAGGTAACAACTTTTTTGGCATTGAAGATTATCCGCATGGAAAAATAAATTTCGGTTCCTTGAACGTTATGCTGAAAGGCTCATCGAAATTCCTATTCAATGCAAATTGCACAAGTAAAAGGATGCAGATTAATGCTACTAACTACAGTAGTATTGAGTTGAGAAGCAAAGATCTTGGCGATTCATTACAAATGAATATTGGTGACAGTTGCACAATCGGACTATTGGGGAGCATATTTAAGAAAGTAAAGAACTAAATCCTGCTCCCGGTATTTTATAAACAATGGCCATAACGATTTCCATATTACACCAACAAAACAGCATGGCACTTGCTCGAACTATGTGCAAGATTGCTAGGAAAAAAATGGAATTGTTGAAAGTGGAAGTATGCGTTATCAAAAACCTATTCATAATAAACCATGCTTGGTATCCTTATACAACTTGCCGTCTCCTGGCTTATTCTCTGGCTCTTCCAAAAAAAGAACCTGGGTGTACTGGGCTTCTACCCTACACAACAAAGACTTGCTTATTTTGCTTTGTTCCTTATTATCACTGCTCTTTGTTGTGCATCAGGCTTCTTGCTGAAAATGGCTTTTGCCAAGCAGCGATGGACTTTAAACCCAGTATTAACTGGTCAGCTTATTTGGGCAGGCATCTGGTGGAACATCAAATCCGTTCTCTTTGAAGAACTGATTTTTAGGGGCGCTATATTCTATGCACTCATTAAAAGAATTGGGCAACGTAGGGCCATCCTCATTTCAGCAATTGGTTTTGGCATCTACCATTGGTTTTCATTTGGCATTATAGGAAACCCAACACAAATGGCACTTATCTTTTTTGTAACAGGCATCATGGGTTTAGTATTGGCCTATGGCTATGCCAAATCATTTTCCCTGCTCATCCCCATTGCCATACATTTTGGTTGGAACTATACGCAGCAATGCATTTTTTCCAATGGCCCAATTGGCAAACAAATACTCATTCCTGTTTTACCACAAGCAGCAATAACTGTTTCCTACTTTACTTTCTTTAGCATACTGCTACTGCCAATCATTTTAATGTTAGGGATAAATTATTGGTTGATAAGAAAGATGAAAAAGATGGAAGGCTAAGTCTTTTTGTGACAAGCAGCAGGAATAATATTTAACTCAAGTAGCAAGTTTATCCTGAGTGTCGTATTCCATTTTGGCGCGACACTACCACAACAGAAAAGTAAGAAAATAATTAAACAGCTATTAATGACAAAAAACTTAATTATAAGAATACTACTTTCAATTCTACTGCTTTTCAATTTGGGGAAAGTGAACTCTTGTAGCATGTATAAAATAACTATAAATGGGAAAACCATTGTAGGAACTAACTTTGATGCGTACTATTTAACACCAACAATATGGTTTGAAAATGCAACAAGCGACAAAACTTACGGTGCAGTATTTAGTGGTGGACGGCAGGACGGGATAAATGGAATTGCACCTCAATCAGGTATGAATTTGGAAGGGCTATCTTTTTCCAGACTTGCGTCACCTACCCCAGAAACAGGTGTAACCATTTCAAAAAATAAAAAACAAATTACAAACCCTACTTTATACTTAAAAGACATTTTACATAACTGCAAAAACGTTGATGAAGTTAAAGAATACATTAACAGATATGATTTTAGCTATTTCCTTCAAGATGTTTTTATATACATAGACAAATCTGGAAAATACCTAGTTGTGGAACCTTACACTATGACTATTGCGAATGATGCAAAATATGTTTTATCGAATTTTTGCCCTTCTGTAACAACTGACAAATACGCCAACAATTTAGAACGTTATCATAATGGAGTTGGGTTTTTGAAAACCAAAATGGATACAACACTTGCATTCGCAACAGCGTTATCTGATACAATGCACGTTTGTCGAAAAAAAGTCGGAGACGGAACTTTACTATCGTCAATTTGGGATTTAACTGAGGGACTAATTACAATGTATTTTTATCACGACTTCAAACATCCAGTACAATTTAACCTTAAAAATGAACTAAAAAAAGGCGACCATGTTTTATATATTCCAAAATTGTTTCCGCCAAATGCAGAGTTTGAAAAATTAATTAGTTATAAAATTCCACAAAACAGCAAAGCAATAATGTCTTTTTTTATGCTTTGTTTTGGTTTGTTTACGTTTACAAGTTTTTATTTCTTTATCAGTTATTTACGAAAAAAGGAACCAGCCAATTTTTCAAGCCAAAAATTATTGCTTTGTACATTAGGTTTAGTAATGATTTATTATTTGATGGTTTTAGCAAAAAATATGTATATATTTTATTTCCCTTCACCTTATAAAGACTACAAATTTTCACATTTGAATATTGCAGCCTATATACCTTTTTTGACAATCCTTATTTTAATACCACTAATCAGTACGAATTTGAAACTATTAAAAGAAAAAACTTGGAATTTATTTTCAAAATTGCTTTTCACTGTAAACAATATTGCGTTCTTAATTTTGATTGCACTTTTTACATATTGGGGGCTATACAACGTATTTAAATAAACTAAAAATACATACAACAAATTGGGCTTGCTGCAAGGCTTGCTTGTACCATAATCTTTCGACTAACACTCAGGCAAACTAATAGGAATATGGATGGCCAAGCCGCCATCAGCAGTTTCCTTGTATTTGCTGTTCATATCAAGTGCCGTTTCCCACATTGTTTTAATGACTTTATCGAGGCTTACTTTGGCAAAGTCCGGCGTGCTTTGCAACGCCAGTTGCGAAGCAGTAATGGCCTTGATGGCCCCCATGGTGTTCCGTTCTATGCAGGGAATCTGCACCAATCCGCCAATGGGATCGCAAGTGAGGCCAAGATGGTGTTCCATGGCAATTTCTGCAGCCATCAAGGTTTGTTTCTGTGTACCGCCCAAACATTCGGTCAATGCAGCGGCTGCCATGGCAGATGATACGCCAATTTCTGCTTGGCAACCACCCATGGCTGCAGAAATGGTGGCCCCTTTCTTGAAGATGCTGCCAATTTCCGAAGCTGTGAGCAGGAAACGGATAATCTTCTCCTCACTGTTGCCGTCGCAGAAGGCAATATAGTATTGCAGCACAGCAGGAATAACGCCTGCTGCCCCATTGGTGGGGGCAGTGACCACACGGCCAAAGCTGGCATTCTCTTCATTGACTGCTAGGGCAAAGCAACTTACCCAATCAAGTATATAACCAAAATTGATTCCGCCTTGGCGGATGCTTGCCAACCACGAACTATAATCACCGTACTGTTTATTGGAAAGTAGTTTCCTGTTCAGGTCAAAAGCCCTCCTGCGGACATGCAGACCGCCGGGCAGCTCGCCCTGTGCATGGCAGCCACGGTAAATGCAGTCCTTCATCGTGTTCCAAATGTTCAGCAGGCCATTTTTTGTTTCAGCTTCACTACGCCATGCCGTTTCGTTCTCCATCACCACTTCACTAACAGATAGACCTGTTTTCATGCACCAATGCAAAAGTTCATCTGCTGTGTTGATAGGGAAGGGCAAATCGACCAGTGATTTCTTGTTACCATCCTCTCCCTCCTTCACCACAAAGCCACCACCAATGGAATAAAAGGTTTCGCTCCACGAATCACCATTGCCGCATTCAATCAAAAAGGAAAGGCCGTTGGGGTGGAAAGGCAGGGTTTCATTGAACAGGAACTGCACATGGACAGTGGGATCAAAATCAATGACGGTTTCATTGCCCAGCTTTATTTTTTTCTCGGTACCAATACTGTTAATCTTTGGCGTGATGCTATCCACTGGAATGGTTACAGGGTCATCCCCACTTAGGCCAAGGATGACCGCAATATCGGTTCCGTGTCCCTTCCCAGTTTTTGCCAAGGAACCATAGAGCAACGCATTTACAGACACTACTTGCTGCAAACTGGATTTCTGCTTCATGGAATCAATGCAGCGCAAGGCAGCACGCCAAGGCCCCAAAGTGTGGCTGCTGGATGGGCCCACGCCTATCTTGAACATATCAAAAACAGAAATGGCTTCATGTGGCATGTGCTGGAATTTATAGTGGATAAAAGTAAATAAAGTTTAGAGGGTTTAGGAAGTTCATTTTAGCTAAATGATAACAAGAAACTGTGCCCACATTGCACTAATTGGCTCATGATCAACGGTGTTGGCATAATGTAGGTTGGCATAATTTTATTTTATGCCAACCTACATTATGCCAACCAGAAATAGCTGGACAAAAAATAGTTGATTAAACCCAACTATTGATAATTGCCACTTTCATTTTTTGATGGACATTTTCCAATGAAACATGCCAGAACGAATCATGCAATGAAAAAGGCCACATAGCATTGTTACTATGTGGCCCTTAAAATTATGTTTGAATAGCAAGGTTATTGCTTGCTACCAAATACCTTCTTCAAAATATCCGTTGTCTGCGCAACAGGGTCCTTACGGATCTTCTGTTCTTCCAACGCTACTTGGTGGAACATGCCGGCCAATGCCTTGTCGGTAACATAACCTGTTAAATCGGGGTTTACCTTCTGCAGGCTGAACTTGTTGTAAGTAGTGAAAAGCTTGTTCCAATACTGTGTGGCATTTACCTTATCCAATGAGGTTTGTATAACCGGTTTGAAAGCTTCGGTCAATGCACCAGAAGTGGTTACACGTAAAAATTTGGTAGCTGCAGTATCCCCGCCCTTCAAAATACCGAATGCATCGGTAATGCTCATGTTCTTGATGGCATTCACAAAAATAGGTGCAGCACTTTTGGAAGCATCTTCTGCTGCACGGTTCATGGAAAGGATGGCATCATCTACCATTTTCTGCCCACCGGGTATCTTGCTTACCGTAGTGATTACTTTTTGTGCTTCTGCAGGTATCAGGATTTTGATGGCTGCATCCTTGAAGAAACCATCGGCTGCGGATAATTT
Source organism: Chitinophagaceae bacterium (assembly GCA_023251255.1). GTDB lineage: Bacteria > Bacteroidota > Bacteroidia > Chitinophagales > Chitinophagaceae > UBA1930. The sequence continues at coordinate 35,503 of JAHEZD010000024.1, read as the reverse complement.
TTCTGCACCCTTTTGGGTACCTACTGCCAGTGCTTCCTTCAGTCCGCTGACCACATCCGTACTTGATAACTGTGTGCCACTACCGGAAGTACCGCCGATTATTTTGTCAACTGCACTTTTACCTGTTGTTGAATCCTTGGTGGTGGCTTTTTTGATAAGGCCTTTGATACCTTGGGCCTGGGCCGATAAAGATAGAACCAAAACTGCCGAGCAAATAAAAATATACTTCATGCTGATTACTTTTTAATGAGGTAAACATAAAGCAAATAGTTTGCCCAATAAAAAAGAGGTTGCTTAATTAGCAACCTCTTTGCAAAATTATCGGCAAATAAATTTTAATAACTGGTGAAAGTGGTCAATGTTCTAGGAACTGTTGGTGAAGTTCCGGTTGCATCATACCTGCCCCGGAACAAAATAGTATAACTTCTTTTTGGCGCAGGTGTGATGGACATGCCAATTACATTAGTGGAAGTACCTGTTGACCTGATATAAAGGGAATCCGAAACGTTGGAAGCATAAGGAATAAACGCCGTAACATCGTTTAACGCCACATTGGTGTAGATATTTGCATTAAGATTTTTAGAATAAATATCAAAGTTTGGAATGGCACTTCCAGAGCGGACAAAATTAGCAAACCTCAACCTTGCAGTTGTATCAGTTGGCACAACTATATTATCTTCAACAAGCTTGGTCTTAATGCTTACTGTTGTATCATAGGTAAACAGTGAATAGTATTTGCCTCTTGTCAATGTAGCCACAGTAAAAATTTGTGCTTGTGTGGTGGTCGATAGAGTATCCTTGATTAGGATGCTGTTTTGGCCTTCGTTTATTGCAAAATAAGTACTTGTAGCGGGCATTGTACCTCCATAAGCTAATGCAGTTCCGCCAGAAAGTGGTATAAAAGATGTTGGAGTTGGTAAGTAAACATAGTTTCTTGTTGCACCAGTTGTAGCACTGAAAACCTTTACAAATACTTGTTTGGATAAATCAACAGTAGTGATTGAAGTGGTATCTGTATAGTCTTTTGAGCAGCTTGCAAATGCAATTAGCATAACAACTGCTATAAAAGTTTTTATCTTGATTGTTTGTCTCATTGTTTTGATTTTTATGGTTATGGTTATGGTTCAGAAAACCAGCATCGCTTGGTATGAAAATCGTCTTTATCTGCACCAATTCTTTTTAATTCCTCGATATTCCAAACAGTTTCCGAATTGTATCTTGGATATACACGGTAAACAAGGTTGCCAAGGTTGTTTGGATGCAGATCAGTTCCACTAGGCACCACAAAATCACGGTACACTTGCTGACCAGTAGATGGGTCCAAATCAGAATAATGATACCTTCTCATATCGGTCCATGTTTCTACCACTCCAATGCCATATAGTGCAATGTATTTTTGCAGCATAATCTTTGTCAAAGTAAGGTCTGCACCAAGGGCTGGTATAACGGTTGGGTTAGTTATAGGTGAAAGGAAAGCAGCTTTCTTAGCTGGTGTAATTTCTTCTCCAACAGGGATGTTTACATTGTAGTCGGTTGTTAGCTGGTCAAAATTAAGGCTGATGCCTTGGATATAAGCAGCAAGAGCGGTAGTCTTATCTCCTTTTCTAAAGGCTGCTTCTGCTCTCATAAACTGTACTTCTGCTGCAGTTACAATTGGCAATGGTGCGGTATTCCTGAATATAAACCTGCAATTTGCATCATTACTTGGTGCCGTATTGTTAACAGCAGCAGTCTGGCTTACACCATGAAAATTTTCAGGCCGGTCATTCGCAGCAAGAACTGTTTGACCCTTATTGGGTGATAGTCCTTTAAAAGTGCCATTTGCATTTTTCCTTAAAAGATAGATGGCACGGGGGTCCACAACTCCAGGAAATGCAGCATTTGCACCACTTAGTAAATTAGCAATATAAGCACTTTGACGAATAGCGGAATTTGTGCCATCTGTAACACTGGAAAGGTTGCCCCTTAAAGGACCGAAAAAATTAGCTGAAGCTGAAACCCCGCCAGTTACATAAGCAAATTTTACACTTGCATTATCGGCAGTTGTTGTCATGGCTCGGCTCAAATCGGTATAATAAAGAACTGAGTCTGGTTTGTAAGTGGATTTGTTGCTTAAATGGTTATAGCTACGGGCTAGTATTGCATAAACAAATTTTTTCCACTTGTTTACATCGCCATTGAACATATAAGCATCACCCAATGCAAGGTTCGTCTGACTTACTCCATCTCCCGTTCTTCCCAAAAAATCAATTGCTTCCAAACCGATCTTTCTAACATAATCATAAACTGCGTCTTGGTTATCGTAAGTAAAAGTAATCCTGCTTGGATCAAATGCCTGGTTCAAAATCACTTCACCTTGCACATCGGTCATCTGCAACCAACTCCATGCAAATATGGCCCTGCCCACACCTGCATAGTCCCATTTTTTTTCCTCCTCTGCCCATTTAATCATGTTCACACAATTTTGACCAATATCATAGTAGTGTGCACGGAAAATAGAAGCAGTCATGTCTGCCTGTGTGCTGCCTAAGGAAATCAGTCTTCCACACATCCTGTCATACATGTCGCCAGAGTTGCAGAACTGCCAATTTTGTATATATTTTCCAATAAACCTAACGTCGTTATATGTACCGTGACCAGCACTATTAGCAGCCATGCTGGATACAATGGCAGGCAATAGTTGTTCTACAGGAACCCTTACGTCTGCATTTGGGTTGGCATAGGCTTCATCTATTTTTTTTGTGCAGGCAGTCATCATTAACAGGCTTGCTGCAATGGTGCTGAATATGGTTATTCTAAATATTTTTTTCATACTGAATTATTTTTTGAATGAACAATGATTCTCAATTAAAAGGTTGCCCTTAAACCAAAATTGAAGCTTTTGGGTGTTGCTATGTTTCCATAATCAAAGCCCCATCCACCAACACCACGTGTAGCAGCAGTATTTCCGCTGGCTTGTGGGTCAGCCCCTGTATAGTTCGTAATCAATATCAAATCATTACCAGTAAAGAATGCACTTAACGACTTAACAAAACTTAGTCTTTTAACAATTTTTGGAGAAAATGCATAACTCAATGAAATATCCCTTAAACGGAACCAGTTTACATTATGCTCTATAAATTCTTCTTCCGGCATAGCTGGCGTTTTGTAATAACCATTGGTATAATAGGGATTCACAACAATGGTATTAGGTGTAGGGGTTGCTGTATTTTCTTTACCGTCTTGCAAAACACCTTGTATTACCCTAGGCGTTTCCCTGTCTAATGTCCTGATACTTTTACCAATACTTGTTAGGTACATTTCAGTGGCGTTGAATATATCACCACCTACTTTTAGGTCCCAAAGGAAACTAAGGTTTAGATTCTTGTACCTGAAACTATTCAATGTGCCTAAAGTAAAGTCCGGATTCCTATCACCCCTACCAAGAAAAGTAGCATCTTGTTTGGGCAATCCACTTGTTGGATCAATCAGAATTTGACCCTGATTGTTTCTTGCATAACCAAAAGAAGTGATAGCCGTTGTTGGGCCACCAGGAATCAATCCTCCCCTCGCATTTAAATAAACCCAAGTATCTGCGATATAAAATTCGGGTACATTGGATGGCAATGAAACCACCTCATTCCACATTTTGTTGAAGTTTAAACGTACCCTCCAATCAAAGTCTTTTTTCTTAATTGCGGTTAAATCAAGTGCTATTTCCACACCCTTATTTCTGGTTGTTCCTACATTCAGTGTATTAAGTACATATCCAGTCCCATAACTTGCACGGAAATTCTCCACTATCTGCTTTTCGCAAAGTGTATTGTAATAAGTTATATCTAGGTTCAATTTATTTTTCAATAACCTGAACTCTGTCCCTATTTCAAAAGTTTTCTGAATTTCGGGTTCCAGATAATAATTGTTGTTATTAAATGCATAGGCATACCCACCTCCACTGCTGGCAACAGGATTGAATACGGACTGGTTGGCATAAGGCGCACTAGACCTTGCAGTTGTAGCCAATGAGCCTCTCAGTTTCCAATAATTCAAGCCATTAGCTGATTTTAGCTCAGGAAATATATCAGACATAATGAAGCTAACACTTCCAGCAGGATAGTTGTAACTTCTATAATCTTTGGGGAAAATAGAAGACAGCTCAAACCGATGTGTATAAGTCAAGAATATCATGCTATTATAATTAACGGATGCCTCAGCGAAATAAGCAAACTGCCTACTGATGGATGCATTGTACAGCCCTTTGCGGGCATTGCTTAATCTTGTTCTCGAAGCAGCACCAGTTCTGCTACTGTCCCCTACCCAAGATTGGAATTCTGATTGAGTTACAACAACGCCATTTTTAACCATTTGGCCAGCACTATTAACAGAATCCACTAAAAAACCTCCAGTTACTGCATATTGCTCTGTTTTGTAGTCCTGCCACATGGTTCCTGGGGTAATCCTTACGCCAAATTTTCCAAAATTCTTTTTTGCTGTGGCGGTTATGGTATGGTTGTAACCAGTATATTTTCTATAATAATTATCCATTGAGCCCCCGCTACCTTTTGTTACATAATAAGACTGTGGATGGTAAAGGGTATACCCTTCAGAATTGTACTTGTCATAGCCAAACCTTCCATTGATGGTAAGCCATGAAAAGGGAGTTAGGTTCACACCAAGCGTTGTTGTGTACCGATTGGTTTTGTCCTTGCTCCTGTTTCTGTTGACAGCAAAAAGAGGGTTATCTATTTCGCCATTTGCAGAGGAAGCAAGCAATACCCTTTTATTCCCGTCAGTGGTTTCCCAATCCCTAATGTCAAAGTTGGATGGCCATGCTAAGAGGTTCAATAAAAAGCCTCCTGCTCCACGCAAGGGTTTTGAATTGCTGCTATTTGTGTAAGTAAAACTTGGGGTAATCTCTACATATTTACCCAACTTGGTATTATTGGTTACCCTTACACTGTATTTCTTGTAATTATTCTCAGGAACCACACCACTTTGATTCAATGCAGAACCAGACACACGAAACGAATAATTTTTCTTGCCATAGTCTGCACTCAAATTGTGTGTTTGAGAAAATCCTGTTTTGAAAAAGTTCCCAATGTTATCATAAATAGGGGTGCCTGCTGGAAACTTCGGACCAAAATATAGAAATTCACTAGTTGTAGCCCCTGTTTGTCCATTGCCATAAACAGATTGCGTTTCAGGAAATTTGCCAATGCTTTGAAACCTAAATGAATTATCGTAAGCAAGGCCTAATTTGCCATTGTTCTTTCCTTTTTTTGTGGTAATAATAATGGCACCAGAACTTGCTTGGCTACCATATAAAGCTGTAGCTTCTGGTCCTTTCAATACCGTTACAGACTCTATATCATTAGGATTGATATCTGCTATACGGTTTGTGTAGTCATTGTTCTTGTTAGGCCTATCAGATGCAAGTCCCAATTGAGAACCGCCATTGCTGGTTTCATTTACTGTACTGTTATCCATGATGATACCATCCACTACAAATAATGGCTGGTTGTCCAATGCCATGGAATTAAAGCCACGCAAAACAATACTTGACGAAGCTCCTACTGCTCCGCCACTTGGATTTACAGTTAAACCTGCAACCCTTCCTTGTAAACTATTTAAAAAATTATCCCGCTGTGTTTCCTGGATTTCAGAACCTGCAACTTTTGCCACAGAATATCCCAATTCTTTTGGATTTCTTTTCAGATCCATGGCTACAACAACTACATCGTCCAGGTCCTTACTGCCAAGTTTCAATGAAACGGAAATGTTTGTTTTATCACCAACCGAAACTCGTTGACTCTCGAAACCAATAAAGCTGATCTCAAGATTCTGTCCTTGGCCTACTTTAATTGTAAATACACCACTCGAATTGGTTTGTGCAACCTTGGAAGTCCCAATAACTTTTACAGTAGCCCCTTCAACAGGTTTGTTGTCAGAGTCCCGGACCGTACCCGTAATACTTTTTTCCTGGGCAAAAGCAGGAACAACGAAAATGAAGCATAGCATAACAACCACTAGCCTCGACAAAAGAGCAAGTTTTCTCATAACAGGTTTTTTGGTTTATTATTAAGTAGTCGTTCACAAATAAATAGTGATTCATAGGATGCAAACACACTCTATAAAACCTTTAGCAACGTTAGTCTTGATATTTCTGCAAAAAACCGCAAATCATTGAATTCTTCCTAGAAATAACCGTACAATAAAGCAATGTTAAACTTATTTAACAACATAATTACAAATTAATTTTTGATTATAGCAGTAGTTTTTAGGAAAATTTCACAATGTGGGGAAAATCAGAAGAAACCGCAAAAAGATGCAGCATTTCAGAAACTAGATTGTCCTGCATTCTTAATTGAAGGGGTTGTGGCGGATAATTTTTAATAAAATGCAAACTAACGTCAATGGGCTTCGAGTCATGGCGAGCGCCTACCTATAGCAATGGAATGAATGGAAGGTATTGCAGAAACTATTACAATGCGCTTCCTTTTTCTGTAAGTGCCTGTACAGTTCCTGTTCTGTATACAACTTTCGTTATTTGTCCCTTCCCCTGAGTTGGGAATGTACAAATAAGCTGGTAATGCTCTTGTTTTCGTAGGCATTCCGGATAGCAATGGCAAAAAGATCGGCTACAGAAATGGCTTTGATTTTTTTGCTTTCAAACCTTAGGGGAATGGTATCGCAAACCACCAATTCCTCCAGTACACTGTTCTCAATATTCTCAAGGGCCTTTCCACTCAAAACGGGATGCGTGCAAAATGCCCTGACACTTTTGGCACCTTTATCTTTTAATAGGCCTGCTGCCTTGGCCAATGTTCCACCAGTATCGCAGATATCATCAATCAAAACTATGTCCCGTCCAACCACATCGCCAATAACCACCATGCTTGCAATTTCATTGGCACGTTTGCGGTGCTTGTCGCAAATAACCATCTCTGCATTGAAATAGCTGGCCACTTCACGTACACGGTTGGTACTGCCAACATCCGGGGCCGCAAAGGTCAGGTTGCCCAACTTCAGTTGTTCTATGTAGGGGATGAAAATGGCCGAGCTGTCCAAATGGTCAACCGGTATATCGAAAAATGCCTGTATTTGTGGTGCATGTAAATCCATGGTGATGACGCGGTGGGCGCCTGCAGCTTCAAGTAATGTGGCTATGAGCTTGCTTCCGATGGCTACGCGGGGCTTATCCTTCCTGTCCTGCCTTGCAAAACCATAGTAAGGTATTACAGCCACAATACGATGGGCCGATGCGCGTTTTGCTGCATCAATCATCAACAAAAGCTCCATCAAGTTTTCTGTAGGTGCATAGGTACTTTGAATCAAAAAAACATAATCGCCACGGATACTTTCCAAAAAAATGGGCTGGAATTCCCCATCGCTGAATTTTTGAATGTTCACTTTACCGAGTGGTGCACCGAAACGCTGTGCAATTTTCTCGGCCAATTTTTGTGAACCAGTACCAGAAAAAATTTTTACAGAAGGATTCATAGCTCTGAAGTATGCGGCGAAGATAGCCTCCAGATTTTACCCATAAAAATATGATTAACTGTAATGTGGAATTTTTGATAAAATCTTTACCCGTGTGAAAAACTTATGTAATTTGTTGCCAAACATACACAATCATGACAGGCATAAAATCATGGAGCAAGGACGACAGGCCAAGGGAAAAACTGATGATGAAAGGAACAACTGCATTGAGCAATTCAGAACTACTGGCCATTCTCATCAACAATGGCACAAAAGATAAAAGTGCCGTGGATGTGGCCAAAGACCTATTGGCGAAGGTTGACAACGACCTGCAACGGATTGGAAAATTATCAGTCAAGGAAATGCTGAAAATGAATGTGAAGGGTATCGGACCCGCAAAGGCCATTTCAATTGCTGCTGCATTGGAACTGGGGATCAGGCGGAATACGGCTGGCCACAAAAAAGAAAAAATAGTAACGAGCAAGGATATTGCAAATTTTTTAAGGGCACAATACCAGTATCATACGAAAGAAGTTTTTGTGGTTATGTACCTTAACCATGCCAATAAAGTCCTGCATCATGAAATTGTTAGTGAAGGCGGCATCACAGGTACTGTTGCCGATCCCAGGATCATACTTCAAAATGCCTTGGCACACAATGCTACAGCCATTATCCTATCACATAACCATCCGAGTGGCAGCTTGAAACCGAGCAAGCAGGATGAACTGCTAACTGAAAAAATAAAAACTGCTGCTACTTATTTTGATATCAAAGTGATGGACCATATCATTGTGAGCGAGGAAGGGTATTTCAGTTTTGCAGATTCCGGATTGATTTGATTTTGGTTCATGCTATAAAAGTCCCTCAAAGATTTTGCAACTTGGGAACCGGGAATCTTAATATCTTATCAACGGTGGAACCCATCAATTGTTGGCTACCAAAGAGCCCTTACATATCGTTCACGATTTTCTTATAGCTTGTAACAATCCCTTTGATTAAAGAAGAACTGAAACCTTGGTGTTCCATTTCATTCAATCCAGCAATTGTGCAGCCTTTGGGTGTTGTAACCTTATCAATTTCCTGTTCCGGATGTGTATTTTTTTGGAGCAGTAATTCTGCAGCACCTTTAACCGTTTGCGCAGCGATCAATGAAGCTGTGGCAGCACTGAAACCAATTTCAATTCCCCCTTGAATATTGGCACGGATGTAACGCATGGCAAAGGCGGTACCGCATGCAGCCAGCACAGTTGCAGCATCCATTAGTTTTTCTTCAATGAAAACTGTTTTGCCCAATTGGTTGAACAGGTCCGTTACATATTGTATCTGTCCATGGGATGCATTGTCTGAACTGATGCAAGTCATGCTTTCCTGAATAGCAATGGCCGTATTGGGCATGGCACGGAAAATAGGGAAACCGTTACCCAGGATTTCCTGCATATCCTTTACCCAAACGCCGGTAACCACACTCACCAATATGTGTTTTTCTGGATTGAGTGATGGTTTAAGTTTTTCCAGGACCTCTTTTATCTGGAAGGGTTTCACTGCAAGGATGATATAATCTGCAAAGCTCGCAGCTTCGTTGTTATCGTTACTAATATGGGCACCCCTATCTTTTAAGGATTGAAGCGTAGCTATATTCCTTTTGGTGATGATAATATGCTGCGGCTGTTCAAACCCGCTATTTATAAGTCCTTCGGCGATAGCTGTACCCAAATTGCCTCCTCCAATGATAGCTATTTTTTTGCTCATGATAATCTGTTGCTTGACGATGAAAGTAAAATAAAAAAGCGAAGCATTGCTGCTTCGCTGAATATTTAGAAAATCTTCAAATCCTTTAAATAATGCCTCACATAATCGTTCACACCTTCTTCAAGTGAATAAAATTCACTTTCATAGCCTGCCTTGCGAAGTTTGCCCATATTTGCTTCCGTGAAGTACTGGTATTTATCACGAATGTCCAGGGGCATATCGATGTACTGGATGTTTGGCTGCAAGTCCAGACCGGCATAAGTTGATTTCACCAAATCATCAAAGGTCCTAGCTGTACCCGTACCAAGATTGTAGAGGCCATTTTTATCTGTTGACCATTGTTCATTTTCCATTGCTTCCATCATCCAATCAATCACTTTCACCACATCTTTTACATATACAAAATCACGGAGCTGTTGCCCATCTTCAAATCCATCCTTGTGGCTTTTGAACAATTTAACTACCCCATCCTTCTTTATCTGGTTGAACGAATGCCAAATGACACTTGCCATCCTGCCCTTATGGTATTCATTGGGGCCATATACATTGAAGAATTTCAGCCCGGCCCAGCATGGGGGCTGAAAGGTTTGCTTAACCGCCCATTTATCAAATTCGTTTTTGCTTACACCGTAGGGGTTCAATGGTTCCAATTGCTCAATCACGTTATGGTTGTCATCATAACCCAATGCTCCATCACCATAAGTTGCAGCAGAGGAAGCATAGATGAAAGGGACCTTGTTGGCTACACAGTATTTCCAAAGATGAACGGAGTAGTTGTAGTTAAGTTCACGGTGTACCTCATAATTAAACTCGGTGGTATCCGTTCTTGCTCCCAAGTGGATAACAAAATCAATTTTGGGTTGCTTATCAGCCAACCAATCCATTAAATAATGCCTTTCAACAGTTTGTGTGAACTTTTTGCTTTCCCAGTTCTTACGCTTCCCTTCCACACCAAAATCATCAACAAGGATCAAGTTTTCAAACCCTTGTTCGTTCAAATACTGAACCATGCAGGAACCTATGAAACCTGCTGCACCGGTAACAACTATAGAAGGTTGATGTTGCAAATCACTAATTTTTAAGATGAGAATTTATAGTACGCATAAGCAATAAATAGGAAAACAGTCATGATCAACATTCCTACATTGTTGCTATTGTTTCTTCTGCCAACTGATTGTATGTTTTTTTACTGAATGGTTTTCTTGCCGATGCACCCAAGTAATTGAAAAAACCACCTGTGATAAAATCGACTGCAAATTCAAAAAAGTGCTTCATGAAAATTATTTCAATAATTTCTCGATAGCAGTATCATACTTTTCTTTCCATTCAGTTATGTTGCCCCAGCTTTCACCATTTATCTTTATTTCACTGGCTGTAACGGTTCCCAATTCAGTAAAGGATATTCCAGCAGCTTCAACTTTATTTTTCAGGCTTTCGCTATTTGCTTTTGGAACTGTAACCACTACCCTACTTTGTGCTTCACCAAACCAATAGGCATCCTTTCTTAAGGAACCAGTTGAAGCAGATACCTCAAAACCAAGGTTGTTTGCAAACCCTTTCTCCAGTAACGTTACTGTCAATCCTCCTTCGCTGATATCATGTGCAGAGCTGATTAATTTTTGCTTGATCAAATCAGTCACCAAGGCTTGCACTTTAAACTCTTCGTCCAAATCAAAAGCTGGTGCTGGGGAATATTCCACAGTTTTTAGTTTGTGCAAATATTCACTGGAACCAATACAATTTTTCTGTTCACCAATCAATATAATTACATCCCCTTCATTCTTATAGTTCAAGGTCATCCTGTTATTGAAATCATCCAGCACACCCACCATTCCAATAGTTGGGGTTGGATAAACAGCACCATCGGGTCCTTGATTGTAGAAGCTTACATTGCCTCCAGTTACTGGTGTATTGAATTTTTTGCAGGCATCGCCCATGCCGGTAACCGCTTTTACAAACTGGTAATACACTTCTGGGTCGTATGGATTGCCAAAGTTCAAGCAGTTGGTTACGCCAATGGGTTCAGCACCACTGCAAACAATGTTCCTCGCCGCTTCTGCCACAGCAATCATTCCTCCTACATAAGGATTGGCAAAAACATATTTGCTGTTGCAATCTACTGTCATGGCCAAGGCCTTGCCTGTACCTTTTGCCAGAACAATGGATGCATCGCTTGGTGCATTGGTTGAAGCATTGGCTGCACCAACCATGCTATCATATTGTGTATAAACCCAACGCTTGGAAGCAATGTTGGGAATTTGGATAATTTGTTCAGCTACGGCTTTTACATCCGTCACATCTTCAACTGAGTTGATGTCAAAAGCATTGATTTTCTCAAAATATTTCGGTTCTGTATATTCCCTTGTATATTGAGGGGCACCACCACCGAGCACCAGTTCATAAGCTGGAACCTCTGCTTCCAACACTCCATGCATATAAAACTTCAACAAGCCATCACCTGTAACCTCACCAATATTGCTGGCGCTCAAATCCCATTTTTCAAAAATATCCAGCACCTGTTTCTCCTTTCCCTTCTCCACCACAATCAGCATCCTTTCCTGGCTTTCACTCAACAAGAGCTCCCAGGCCTTCATATCCTTTTGACGAGTAGGCACTTTGTCCAAATCTATCCTCATACCTACTTTGCCCTTCGCACTCATTTCTGCAGTACTGCAAATAATGCCTGCCGCACCCATGTCCTGCATACCTACAATGGCGTCAGTATCTATTAATTCCAGACATGCTTCCAACAATTTTTTCTCCTGAAAGGGGTCCCCTACCTGCACTGCAGGTAATTCCTGCACACTTTCACTGGTAATATCTGCTGATGCAAACGAAGCACCGCCAATACCATCCTTGCCCGTTGCACTCCCTACAAAAAAAACTGGGTTCCCAATCCCTTCTGCTGTGGCACTAATCATTTTATTGCTCTTCATAATGCCCACACTCATGGCATTTACCAAAGGGTTGGTATGGTAGCATTCTTCAAAATAAACCTCGCCACCCACAGTTGGCACACCGAAGCAGTTTCCATAATGGCCAATACCATGTACCACCCCCTTCAATAAATGTTGTGTTTTCTTCTCCTTTAAATTGCCGAAACGCAAACTGTTCAAGGATGCAATGGGCCTTGCGCCCATAGTGAAAATATCCCGTTGAATTCCACCTACACCGGTTGCTGCACCTTGAAACGGCTCCAAAGCACTGGGATGGTTATGGCTTTCTATCTTGAATACCACACCAAAACCATTGCCCATATCCATTAAGCCTGCATTTTCCTCCCCAGCAGCTACCAGCATCCTGCCCCCGTCCCTTGGCAAGGTTTTCAACCACTTGATGGAGTTTTTATAGCTGCAATGTTCGCTCCACATGGCACTGAAAGCACACAGTTCGGTGAAGTTGGGCGTACGGCCAAGTTTCTGTTTGATCAACTCAAATTCCTCTGCTGTTAAACGAAGTTGCTCTGCTGTCTTAACGGTTATTTCCATTGTGTAAGAAAGTTCATGATTGGTAGGTGATGATCCATAGTTGAGCCATGAACAATATGCCATGAACTATGAACTGCTTGTTGCCGCAAATGTAAGAAACCAATATTAGGCTGCAAGTTGAAGTTTTACAGAAGATAGCCACTATTTCCAATCATTATTTATGGCAGGTCAAGAAGCAAAATATTTATCTTGCCCCAAACATTGACTATTGCAAATTCCCATATTCATACTGTATTGCTGCCTGTTTTCATTTTTGCTTACCAGGATCCGTTTCTTCAAACAAAGTGGTTTGAGCAAGTGGACATTAATAGGTTTGTTTCTATTGAAAGTGTTTGCAGGACTGGCTTACGCCTATTTTTATTCTTTACCAGCCTATAAACCCAATAGCGATACATTCAGGTTTTTCAATTACAGTTTACACGAAACCGACTGGTTGCTAAAAAATCCCGTTGCTTTTTTCAAGGATATCTTTTCCTATGGTTATCACGACGCGGGCAATATTTTCATTGGTGAAAACTCCTACTGGAACGATTTAAAAAGTAATATCATTATCAAACTCCTGGCCATTTGCAATGTGTTCACAAGAAAGAGTTACCACGCCGACATCATCTTTTTCAATTTCCTTTTCTTTTATGGTCTTATTGCCTTTTACAGGTTGATGAACGAAATTTTTCCCAATAAAAAATGGCTACTGTTGCTGGCAATATTCTGTATGCCCTCATTTCTTTTTTGGTGCAGTGGCATACATAAGGATGGGTTGCTCTTTTCGGCACTGGGGTTGGTTTTCTGGTATTTCCATCAATCATTAAAACAAGGTTTCAATTTCAAAAGAAGTATTGCCATTATATTTTGCTTGGTATTGATATTTACATTGCGTAATTATGTCTGCCTTTCATTAATGTTGGTTTTGGCAGGTTGGTGCTTATCGCATCGTTTCAATAATTCCATCAAACCTTTTATTGTACTCTATGTTTCCGCCATCATTGTTTTCTTTTTCACCTCCTTATTCAGTCCACCACTCAACCTGCCCCAATATGTTTCAGTGAAACAAGCCGAGTTCATGCAGTTGAGTGGTGGCAGCAGCGTAAATGTTCAAAAACTAGAACCCACTTTAAAGGGCTTCCTCTCCTATTTCCCATCAGCCGTTGACATGGCCCTGTTTCGCCCGCATATTTCAGAAATAAAGAACAAAAGCTACCTACCGGCCATTGCAGAAATTATTTTCTTCTTTTTACTTACAATCACTTGCATCCTTTTCAGAAAAAAAGACGGTAAAATTCCACCTGCTGTCTGGGCCTGTTGTTTTTTTGCTATAACTATTCTATTGATTTCGGGCTATACCATTACTTTTTCAGGTGCCATTGTGAGGTATAGGAGCTTGGTTATGCCCTTTATCATGGCGCCACTAATTGGTCTCCTTAATTTGGGAAGAATGGGCAAATAGCTGCTGCGGTCACAAATCAATTTTACTTATATGTATTGATATTGAGCAATTTTATAAAAAAGTTGAGTACAGTTTTGTTTTTCTATTGAGTTTTTAGTGATATTAGCACCCAATTGTTACACTAAACTCGAAAATTATGTCACTTCGTTTCTCAGCTATCAGTAGCCTTTCCACTACTACAGATGAAGCCAAAGGTCCTGGCTCAGCTAAAATCACAGCCATTTTTGGTGAAAATGTATTTACATTGAAAACTGCTCGTGAGTATTTAAGTGATGAAGCTTACAAGAGCCTTTCATCCAGTATTAAAGGAGGCAAAAAGATTGACCGTGCAGTTGCAGGTCAAGTTGCTAATGGCATCAGGGCTTGGGCAGAAAGTAAAGGTGTTACCCACTTTACACACTGGTTTCAACCATTAACTGGAACTACAGCCGAAAAACATGATTCCTTTTTTACCTTAAAAGGAGACGGAACACCGATAGAGGAATTTGAAGGTGCTGCATTGGTTCAACAGGAGCCAGATGCTTCTTCTTTCCCGAATGGCGGCTTGAGGGCAACTTTTGAAGCAAGGGGCTACACTGCTTGGGATCCATCTTCACCTGCCTTTATCATGGAAATTGGACAAGGCAAAACTTTGTGCATTCCTACCATTTTCATTTCCTATACGGGTGAATCACTCGACTACAAAGCTCCTTTATTAAAGGCCTTGGAAGCTTTGAACAAAAGTGCTGTTGAGGTTTGCAACTATTTTGATAAAAACGTTACCAAGGTTACTGCAACCTTAGGTTGGGAGCAGGAATATTTTGTAATTGATGAAGGACTGGCCAATGCCCGCCCCGACTTGGTACAATGTGGACGTACCGTTTTTGGTGCGGCACCAGCAAAAGGCCAACAATTGGAAGACCATTATTTTGGTTCAATTCCTGAAAGAACGTATGCTTTCATGCGTGATTTTGAAACTGAATCCTACAAGTTGGGCATTCCTTTAAGAACCCGTCACAATGAAGTGGCACCTGCTCAATTTGAGTGTGCACCAATTTTTGAGGAAGTAAGTCTTGCAGTTGACCATAACACTTTGTTGATGGATGTGATGGACAGGGTTGCCCGTCGCCATAACCTCCGTGTGTTGATCCATGAAAAACCATTTGCTGGTATCAACGGCAGTGGTAAGCATAACAACTGGAGTATGAGCACTGATACCGGTGTTAACTTATTGGCTCCTGGTAAAACACCAAAAACGAACTTGATGTTCCTGACATTCTTTGTCAACACCATCAAAGCTGTTCATGATTATGCAGATTTGTTAAGGGCATCCATCGCCAGTGCTGGCAACGACCACCGTTTGGGTGCAAACGAAGCTCCACCAGCAATTATCTCCGTATTCTGCGGACAATACCTAGCCAAGGTTCTAGCAGAAATCGAAACACGTGTTGGCGATAAATTTGATGAGCAGGATGAAGCCATTTTGAAATTGGATATCCATAAGAGCATCCCCGAATTGTTGTTGGACAATACAGATAGGAACAGGACCTCTCCATTTGCATTTACTGGAAATAAATTTGAATTCCGTGCCGTGGGTTCCGGTGCAAACTGTGCCAATGCAATGACTGTTTTGAATACCATTATGGCAGAAACCTTGAAGAACTTCAAAGTGGAAGTTGATGGATTGATTGAGAAGGGCGACAAGAAGGAGATTGCCATTATGCAAACCTTACAGAAGTATATCATCGAAAGCAAGAAAGTATTGTTTGAAGGTGATGGCTACAGCGAAGAATGGCACCATGAAGCTGCCCGTCGTGGTTTGGCAAACGTACCAACTACGCCACTTGCATTGGATGCAATGGTTACCGACAAAGCAAAGAAACTTTACGAAGGCAACAATGTCTATAGCCATTCAGAACTGGAAGCAAGACATGAAATTGAATTGGAAAAATACCTGAAGAAAGTTCAGATTGAAGCAAGGATCATGGGTGATCTGGCTATCAACCATATTATCCCAACTGCTGTTAAGTACCAGAATGAATTGTTGCTTAACATCAATGGATTGAAATCTGCTGGCTTGCCTGAATCTTCTTATGCTGGCCAATTGGCTATCCTGAAAGATGTTAGCACACATATCCAAGTAATTTACGAAAAAGTAAATGCCTTGGTAGAAGCAAGAAAGATTGCCAACGCAATGGGTGATACACGTACAAGGGCCATTGCTTATTGCAGCCAGGTTAAGGAAGCTTACTTCGATGAAATCCGTTACCATGTTGACAAATTGGAACATTTGGTAAATGACGACGACTGGAGCCTACCTAAATACCGTGAAATGTTGTTCTTGAGATAATAAATCACTTACTACTAATAATAAACGCCCTGCTTCCAAAAAGCAGGGCGTTTTATTTATTGCTCCTACTTATACAGAGCTGTGCCAACTGATTTTCAAAGCAGCTAAACGAACATTAATTAATGCTACTTTCGGAAAAAAATAATTAGATGAAGGAAGTAACCATTTTTTACAATTCGCCCCAGCAGCATCTAACACAAGCGGTTACAGGCTTCCTTCTATTGAAAGAACAGGGCAAAATTTCATTAACTATTGAATACGGAAAATTCAAAAAGCATTGTGATTATTTGAAGGTACTGGTAGATGGTAAATTATGCATCTATGACATGGCCGACAGTTCAATAATAAAAAAGGAACTGTACAATGAATGTGATTACTATTTCAAACGCATGTGCCTTAAAACAGACCTTGAAACATATCCCAAACTTTTTCCGTATGGTTTCAACTATTCATGCTTCACTAAGGGAACTGGATTCCTGAAAATGAACCTTAAGATTTACCCCATCAAAAAAATGACGGAACTTTTAAGGATTACGCCTTTTATGGGGAAGTTTATTGGCATGACAGACACAATAGAAGACAATTACTATAAAAACTACGAATGCAATCCTGCTGAGAAGAAACCTTTTATTGTGTTTTCAGCAAGACTGTGGAACCCGGAAAAAAGCAATATGGAAGATTTAAAAGAAGAAAGGATTGTCATTAATGAGGAAAGGATTGACATGATTACCAAGCTAAAAGCCAATTTTGGTAAAAATTATATTGGCGGGATATACAAGAATGAATTTTCTGCAAAAAGAGCAGCAGCAGATGTATTGATTTCAAAAGAACACTACAAAAAAAGCGTTTTTATCAGGACCATAAAAAAATCTTCCATTGGTATAGCAACACCTGGGCTTGAAAACTCTGTTGGTTATAAATTGGCGGAATACCTTGCCTCGTCTATGGCCATTCTTACACATCCACATATAAAGGACTTTGCCTTCCCCGGTGATTTTTCAGAAAATAAAAATTATTTCTGCTACCAATCTGCAAACGAATGCGTAGCAATTATAAAGAATCTATTGTCAAATGATGCTGTGCTGAAGAAGATGATTGCCAATAATAATTCCTATTACGGGAATTATTTGTCGCCAGATAAGTTAATTGAGAATACCTTGGCCAAGGTTGCTTAACGGAAGCAAACCGATTACAATTTATTTTTTACCGAGTGTATGCATTTCATTTACAGTTTAGCACTAGCTTAGTAGTTCAAAAAAATTACAACCATGAAAAAAGTACTTGCCTTATTGACCGTAGTTTTCTTTTGCGGATTTACCAGCATTAATGCCCAGCCCCCAGGCGGTGGCGATCCAGCAGCAAGAAAGGCGATGATGAAAGAAAGAATAAAGCCTCAGTTAATTGAGCAAACAAAAATTACCGATGCCCAAGCTGATAAAGTAATTGACATTTACTTTGATGCACAGCAAGAAAGCGGGAAACTTAGAAGGGACGAAAGCCTTAGCAAGGAGGACAAGGATAAAAAAACAAAGGAAATCAACGATGCTAGGGACAAAAAGATTAAGGAAATCCCATTAACTGATGATCAAGCAAAAGCAGTAGCCACTTTTTATGACGAAATGAGAAAGAAAATGATGGAGCGTGGTGGCAACAGGCCAGCCCCGGCAGGAAATTAATTTAACATTATCATTCAATCCCTCCGGAACTTCCGGAGGGATTTTTGTTTCAATGGATATTAAACTTAACCTATTTTCACAGTCCAATTTTATCTCTAACAAAAAAGCATGTAACATGAAAAAAATCTTGATGGCGCTTGTAATTACAGGTGCATTTACTACAGCAGCCAATGCACAGCAAGCGGCAACTGCAACAGCAGCAGCTCCCGCGCAGGAAGCCAAACCTCAAATGAGCAAAGAAGAAAAAGCCAAGCAGAAACAAAAAATGGAAGACGATTTGGCCGCAGCATTTAAAGAAGCAGGCTTAACGGACAATGAAATTAAATTGGCCAAAGAAACAATGGAAGCAGGCAGGGCAAAAAGAAATGAGATCAAAAAGAATGCAGCATTGAGTGAAGAAGAGAAAACAAAGAAAACCCAGGAAGTTAAAGATGAAGAAAAAACAAAGCTTTCAGAAATAATGGGCAGCAAATACAAAGCTTTTAAAGAAGCACAGAAAAAACAAAAGGCAGCAGCTCCTGCCATGTAATATTTGTTCTGGTCATAAAAGAATCCCGATAGGAAATTCCTATCGGGATTCTTTTATGACCCTGTTTTTGATATTTTTAGTTTACTAAATGTCAGGCTGTATTACTTAACTAAAATACACCGGATCCCTATCCCGTCAATACAATACCACTACTTATTGGCATCAAATGTTTTCTTTCCACATTGTAGCCAAGTTAGATATTCTTTGGCTGTTGGTGTATAACCTATGGGGTAATCCATCAAACGCTGCTGGTTATCCAAAATAGCGTATAAAGGTTGCGAGGCCTTAGTGAAATTCTCCGTTTGAAAAGTTGCCCATTTATCGCCCACTGTTACAATTTCCTTTTCCCCTGTTTTTGCTTTATAGGTAAACCTTTTTTCCACAGGGAATTTTTGCTTGTCATCTACATACAATGAAACAAGAATGAAATTGTCCTTGATGTAGCTATATACTTCAGGCTCTGTCCAAACCTGTTCTTCCATTTTACGGCAGTTGGTACACGCCCATCCTGTAAAGTCTATCAATAAAGGTTTATGCTGTTCCCTTGAAAGCTGTAAAGCTTTCCCATAGTCATTGACTATATTGGGTTGCAAACCTGTTCCATGTGATGGGGGCAGTATGCCACTCAATAATTTAAGGCTCCCGCTTTTGGAATTGATCAGCCCAACAGTTAAGTAAGCACCAAATAGAATTGCAATAACGCCCAATAATTTCCTCCCAAAAGGGATACTATGTTTTGGACCATCATGTGGTAAC
This sequence comes from Chitinophagaceae bacterium, assembly GCA_023251255.1. Lineage (GTDB taxonomy): Bacteria > Bacteroidota > Bacteroidia > Chitinophagales > Chitinophagaceae > UBA1930. Next base: position 16,074 of record JAHEZD010000024.1, on the reverse strand, counting down.
CTGAGCCATCCAAAAAGGTAGAGCGTTAAAGCAATGCTGATGGCAATCCATAATACAACAAACAATTCCCTTTTCAACAGTCCCCAGTGCATCACCAAATCTGCATTGGACAAAAACTTCAATGCCAGTGCTACTTCAACAAAGGCCAATACTTTTTTAACTGTATCCAACCAGCCGCCACTTTTTGGCAACTTATGTAACCAGTTTGGAAAGATGGCAAACAAACCAAATGGCAATGCCAACGCCAATCCAAAACCGGCCATACCAATGGTCAAGGGCCATGCACCTCCACTTACTGTTCCTACCAACAAGGTTCCCAGTATGATACCTGTACAGGAAAAGGAAACGATGACCAGCGTTAATGCCATGAAAAAAATTCCCCCTGTACTGTTGAGCCCGCTTTTACTGTCTGCCTTGCCTGCAATGGACGATGGCAAAGTAATTTCGAAGAACCCAAAAAATGAAATGGAGAACACAATGAAGATGGCGAAGAAAATAATATTGAGCGTTGGGTTGGTAGAAATATTATTGAAAATTTCCGGCTGTACATTACCAATAATATGAAAAGGCAAACTGGCCAGGATATAAATCAGGAAAATAAAGAACCCATATAACGAACCATTTTTGATAGCCTGTTTGTGGTTAGGTGAGCGTTTGGTGAAAAAGGAAACCGTAACGGGGATCATGGGGAACACGCAGGGTGTAAGCAACGCAATTAACCCTCCAAGAAAACCCAAAAAGAAAATCATCAGCAAACCTTTGCTCTCCACTTTATCACCACATTCGCTTAAAGGGTGTTTATCATCAATCGAGGCAATTTTCAATTCTCGTTCATCTGCGCTTGCCGCTACGCCACCTTCCAGTTTTGCCTCAAAAGGAAAACTGCTAGGCGCAAATTCCATGTCTTTCCCAATAAAGGCTTCCACTGTTCCCTTTAATCTTTCAGGAACAGTACCTTTTATTTTCACCTGCTGTGTTACCTCAATGGCTCCAGTAAAAACATTTACTTTCTGCTTATTGAAAAGGGGATCTGCAATAATTTCCGCTTGCTTATTGAAAGACGGTTCGCCAATAGATTCATCATTTTCAAATTCCGTTGCAAACTGAATGGGAGTCAACCCTTCTACAGCCTTGTTGTTACCATATAAGTGCCACCCTTCCGGCACTTTGGTTGATGCTGTTACTTGGTAGAGGTTACCGCTAATTTTTTTGTAGCTAATGTTCCAACGCAACAATGTATCCCCTTGTGAAAAACCTACAAGGCCCTGCACAAAAAGAAAAATCAACAAAATTATTTTTTTCATTAGAGGAGCTTAATATCAAATGATTGTTTCTTGGGAGGGAGGCATTGCTCATCATCGCAAACCATATAATCAACAGTGCCTGAAACATTTGTCTTCACGCCATTTTTTATTTTCACTATTTGTACAAACACAACACTATTGGCATAGTACAGCACATTTGTTTTGAAATTCTTATCATAAAACTTTTCAAGCTTCCCCTTCTCCATTGTTTTACCTGTGATGCTCAACAATGGGTTTGCCTTGAAAGTAATTTTTGTTGGTATTGGGCCGTCGGCACCTGTATTCTGTGAATAGATATGCCAAGGCTTCTCCACAGTAGCAGTAATGGTTACTTCATAAGTGTCAGCAGTTTTCTTTTTTGCCTCAAAAGCCCAAGTAACAGGGTTCTTCATTTGTGCAGATGCAGCAAAAACAAACAAACTTATTACTGCTGATATGTAAATTTTCTTGATCATTGTTAAACCTATTTTGTACTGATGTATTTAAAGAGTACAATGTTAGAAACTGTGCGGCAACCAGTATTGTTAAAATACCTGCCTGCAGGGCATCAAAAAATTTAGTTCAGCCCCAATAATTCAAACACTTTCTTTCCATCAATATTGCTCAGGGCAGTTGATGTGGCCCTCTCCGGATGTGGCATCATACCGAATACATTCCCCTGCTTATTACGGATACCCGCAATATTCCTTACAGCACCATTGGGGTTATTTTCTGCATTGATATTTCCTTCGCCATCACAGTAACGGAATATAACCTGATTGTTTGCTTCCAGTTCATCCAATGTGCTATCATCTGCAAAAAACCTTCCCTCACCATGGGCAATGGGGATTTGCAAGGCACCAGTTGCATCATTCTTGATAAAAATATTTTTGCAGATAAACTGCTGGTTGGCATTTTGTAGCAGCACGCCCGGTAGCAACCCACTTTCGCATAGGATCTGGAAACCATTGCATACGCCCAAAACCTTGCCACCTTTGTTGGCAAAATCAATCACGCTTTGCATCATTGGGCTGAATTTTGCAATAGCGCCGCAACGCAGGTAATCCCCGTAGGAAAACCCACCAGGCAACACAATGCAATCATCAGTGGTAAACATGCTTATATCCTCATCTTTATGCCATAACATGATGACTTCCTTGTTCAGGTCCCTCTGGAGGGCATCTTGCATGTCCCTATCACAATTGGATCCAGGAAAAACAACAACACCAAATTTCATGAGCTAACTTTTATATTGTTTCACAAATAGAACAAAGCCAAATAAATTGAATGAGCCCTGTTTTTTGATAAATGGTCAGGTGCCAAAGGTAACTGTTGGCTCCTTAAAAAACTGGTCAGGTTTTAACAAATTGCCAGTTATTGTGTACGATAACCGCTACAGAAAGCCAGAACAAAATATTGGGGAGCAGTAACCGTTTCGGGTACAGATAGGCATTGGAGGTATATGCAGCCAATGGCACCAGGATCAATACCGCAGCATGCATGCTTTCATTCCTGAAAATGAATGGAATGGGCAACATCAATAATAGCAGCACCATCATTACGCCCCAGTTCTTCCTGATTTGGATAATTATCCTGCCACTGTTCAGTTGCCAATAATAAATACCGGCAAGCAATGATACAATCAACGATGAAAAACTTACCCAGAACCAGGCATCTGCTTTAAGTAGCGGCAAATGGAAGTTGATAGCGGGCAAGTACAATTTTAGCTGACCGATACTATCCGTTAGGTACAAATAGGAACCCAAAAAATAAAACGGAACAATCAGTCCCATCAACAATACCAACCACTCTGCTGGCCTGAACGGTCTTACAACCGCCAATGCAAAAAATGTAATGCACACCAGAATACTTGCAGGGTGGTAACAAAGAATGGTAACACCTGCTAATAGCCCAACATTGAACAGTAAGGTTTTGGGCGACGGGTGACTGTACAACTTAGAAAGTTGCAAAAAAATCCAGATGATCAATGTATTGGCTATCAGGGCTGGGGAAATGGTACACCATTCTGCAAAGAAGCCGGAAAAAAGGATATACGCCATTGCCGTAGTATACGCCTGCTGCTGGAACATCCTAAGGTTGTTCAAAGCATTGTTCAAACGGAATGCCTGCAACAATAACAAAGCATGGTACAGCAGTACAAGAATGGGCGTAGGCAAAGGTTTAATATACTTTAAGAGCAGTTCACTTATAAAACCTTCATGCAAATTGGCAACTACCAAGGGTGGTGCAGAAAAAAAATGAAGGTGTACCGCCAAGCTAAGCAGCAATAGAAAAAAAATATTTACAACAGATTTATCACGGAAAAGGAATACCACGCTTGCTTGTATTAAAGGTCAATTTTTGCAAAGCAAACATAGTTTCTGTATTGACACGGAACAATTAATTGTCTTGCTCCCACCTGTTTGGACAGCCTCGGCATGAAATCATAACCCTTGTCCAAATTTTTCATGGTAGGGTTCCTGGTTATTTGGCCTTCTGGAGAAACATTTTGATCAGACAGCATCATGGTCCTTTTTTCCTGTACATTGAAAATGAAATGGAGCTGGTCACCTGTGTTGGCCAATGTGAAACCAATAAAATTGTCATTGCTGTCATCGTACTGCGATTTGTTCACAATATTGCTCCACTCCATTTTACCAGTGGCATCATAACTCACCACCGCAATATTATCAGCATAGTAACGTGTTATATTATTGAACGAATTATACCGGGACCATGGATAATTATAACCATAGGAGTAGTTACTATAGTAATCATTGGTTCCCCAATAGGGCGAGCCATTCAAATAGTCCCATCGGCTATTATTGACCCCACCACGTGTGGAAGTATATGCCGATTCCGAAACCACAATAAAACCACCGTCTTTTTTCATGATGATGTTCCGTACAAAATAATCGTTGAATGCGGATTTTATGCTGTTCTCACCCTTGGCCTCGGTCCTTAGCTCATCAGAAAAAGTAGTGGCGGAAGAAAGCAGTTCCTTGCCATTCTGCTTGTCCCACAAAAAACAATAAAGTCCGTCCACATTACCACGGCGTTTGGCGCTGTAAAAAGAGGAGATAAGATAATGCTTGTTGAAATTGTCAATCTTCACACTCACATCATCGAGATTGATATTGTTCAATTTCAGGTCCACAAAAGCTACGTCATCAGCATTGGCAGGTTTGGTAAACATCACCAGTTTATTAATGTTGTCGTTCTGGGCAGTACCAGAGGGCTTTACAAAAACAAGGTCCCCGTCATTGTCCAGTTGGAACTCGGTTAGGAAATCGTTCCTATCAGGCATCTGGACACCTACCCTGCTTTTATGTATCAGGTTCAGGTCCTTATCAAAAAGAACGGAGGTTACCACATGCAGCTTGTCGTTCTTGCTATTGATTTTATAGGACATTATCCTTTGCTTGTTTTCACTGTTGATAATGGAATAGATTTTATTGCTAGCAAAAAAACTGATATCAGTGGTGTCAAGCTGAACAGGGTCGGCCATCTTCTTGCCCCTGGCATCCAATTTTACGGCCATGCTGTAAACAATGCTCCTTTTTTGGTACTGGTAAAACATGTAGAAAAAATCGGGATAAGCCAAGAAATCCGCATTGATAATCTTATCTGGGAGGAAATCCAATTTGTTCTTCTCTGCCATGACCATTTTTGTATCATACACAGAAATGGAATGGACATCGCGGATGTTTTTATAAATCAGGTAATTGCCATTCAGCTTTCCCACAATCTCAAAATTGAGGCTACGGGGATCATCCCTTTCAGGCTCTGAATAGGTAATTTTTTGTGCCGATAGTTGAACCGTAGAAAATATTACCAAACAAATGGGGAGCAGGATCCAGTTTTTAACATTCATAGAAGCAATTTATTGAAGTAAATGTACGGTTTAGAGTAATGTGCAGATGATAAGAAAACGAAAATTGCATATACTAGCCTTTCCAAAGAATGCCTTAAATAAAAATCTACCGATACACGACGGTAGATTTAGCACCAATCATCTTTAACCCCCAGCTTCATTGGTCCGGCTTCAATAGGCACCAGCAGCCATTTGTGCATTTTCGCTAATACCCATATTTATCCTTCCACCTTTCCTTCAAGAATTTCCGCAGTTCATTTTCCCTAGCATTGTTGCCTGGATCATAAAACTTATTGCCAGCAATTCTATCGGGCAGGTATTCCTGTTCCAAAAAATTGTTCTCCCCAAGATGGGAGTATTTGTAGTCCTTACCATAATCCATGTCCTTCATCAATTTGGTGGGGGCATTCCTTATATGTAAGGGCACGGGCAAATCACCATATTGTTTTACCGCTGCCAAAGCATTGCCGATGGCTTCATACGATGCATTGCTCTTGACCGATGAAGCCAAATAAGTGGCACACTGGCTTAAAATGATCCTGCTTTCAGGGTAACCGATCTTATTGACAGCATCAAAAGTGGCGTTGGCCAGCAAAAGCGCATTGGCATTGGCATTGCCAATATCCTCGCTGGCAAAAATGAGCATACGCCGAGCAATGAACTTTACATCTTCACCCCCTTCAATCATTCTCGCCAGCCAGTACACAGCTCCATTGGGATCGCTTCCACGCATGGACTTGATAAAGGCAGAAATGATGTCGTAATGCTGCTCACCTTTTTTATCATACAAAGCCACTTTCCGCTGGGCCACCTTCATCACGTAATCATCAGTGATGGTAATCTCTTTTTTGTTGGACGATGTGATCACCAGTTCAAAAAGGTTCAGCAATTTCCTTGCATCCCCACCGGAAATATTAATGAGTGCAGATGTTTCTTTCAGTTCAATTTGCTGCTGCTTCAGTACCTCATCTTTTTCAATGGCCTGATGGAGCAGCTTAATTAAATCATTTTCCTCCAGCCCCTTTAAGACATATACTTGGCAACGGCTGAGCAAGGCACTGTTCACTTCAAAAGATGGATTTTCCGTTGTTGCACCAATCAATGTGATGATGCCCTTTTCCACAGCCCCCAACAATGCATCCTGTTGCCCCTTATTGAAACGGTGTATCTCATCAATAAACAGGATGGCATGGGATGTTTGTTTGGCTTCCTCAATCACTTCACGCACATCTTTCACGCCACTGCTGATGGCACTCAATTGAAAGTATGGAACAGATAGTGTATTGGCAATAATATGGGCGATGGTTGTTTTTCCAACACCGGGCGGTCCCCACAAAATCATGGAAGGGATTTTCCCTTGCTCTATGGCGTTGCGCAAAATACTTCCCTTGCCAGTAAGGTGCTCCTGACCAGCCAAGTCATCCAATGTTCTTGGACGCATCCTTTCTGCAAGTGGAGTTGATGGATTCATATTGTAAAGTAATAAAATTTGCAGCGGTTGCCGGTGAACTAGTTAAGTCAGCACAAAAGAAAATGTGTCAAAATAAAAGTGTCAAATTCAATTGACACAAAAAAATTTGACACAAAAATGTGTCAAATAAAATGCTGTTTTTTAAAATGACACCTTAAAACTGACACTTTTTTCAAGATTTGAAAATAATGGAAATTAATTGCGGCCCCAACAATCCAGAGCTCCTATTAGCAGGTTACCGAAACCTGTCATAAAAATTCTGTTAGGATTTTTTTTATAACAAAAAAAGTATAACAGAATTGTTAGGGATTTCTTTTAAAACTGTTTTTTGCTAACAAGATTCTCCTTGCAGCGGATAGCAGGTCAGCAATTCATAGCTGCCTATTGCAACTAGGTCATTCAGTTAATCTTCTGGGCAAGACAAGAGGTTTCTGTTAACGGAAAAATCAGTGGAACAGTTTGTGCTTCTTAAACGCAATCCCTTTCCTGATCAATCTTGCATGGTAGCTGCTAGGAACATCACAAATTCTTGAAGGCAATAAAATGGCTATTAAAATCTCATCTGTATTGGCCAAAATGCCCAATACCGTTGCTATCCAGAATATAATGCCGGTGTAGTTGGCAAAAAACAGACAGCAGAACAGTATAAAAATGAACAAGGAGAAAAATTTTGCCCCGTAACTATGTGCGCAACCCATTCTCCCGAACCGGAACAGGTAAATAATATCTGGCAATAGTTCCATGGAAACCAAAACAATGATCAGCCACTTGTACTGCAAAACAAACAGGGGAAAAGAAATCCAAACACACCAACATGCACTTAACCAGAAAACGGAATCGATAATACTGTCCCAAATCCTCAGTTGTTCCGTAGCAATGCCCAAACGCCTTGCAATAACCCCATCCAACACATCGGATACGATGGCCACACAGCAGGCAATACCTATTAAATAAATGTGGGCCGGATAAAAAACAGCAACAATAACAACCACAGGAGCCAACAGCAACCGCAACAATATCAATGCAAAAGGGATCTTATGCTTTATTGAAAACATGATTGTACAGTTTCAGCAAACGGAAAGTGAGGATAATATGCACAACAAGTATAATACTCAAGGGCAGCATAATAGCAGCAAATATTTTAAATGCTTCCTGTATCTGCACAGGAGTAAGGCCTTGTGACCGGTTAGCGGGCATTTGTTTCATGGCCTCAGTAAAAATTTGCGGATTGGTCAACGCAACCATAATTGCTAAGGAGCATAAAAACATCAGTGCGGCAAATAGGATGCTTACAATGGCATTGGCCTTTATCCATTCCTTTAATGAGGGCTTACAAGGCTTGGCCTTTTGTACCCCAGTAAAAAAGAAGTAGCTGCTGGTGAAAATATACAACGGAACACAGGCCATAATGAAGACCATAATTAAAAGCAATGGATTCGCCAATGCAGTAGGTAGCGTACCTATTGTGTTAAATGCAAGTATCGATCCAAAAGCCAATAGTATATATGTTAGGATACGATAGATTGTAAAAGACTTCATGCAGAAAAAATTTGGGCTGCAAGATGCATTAAAAATGGTGCCGTTATGGAGAAAACTTGTTCAGCTTCCTATCCTGCTGTAGCATTTCCCCAACAATAACCGGTTGTGCTGCAGATGTTGATTCCCCGTAAAACGACCACCACGCATCAAAAATAAATCTTGTTCAGCTTCCTATCCTGCTGTAGCATTTCCCCAACAATAACCGGTTGTGCTGCAGATGTTGATTCCCCGTAAAACGACCACCACGCATCAAAAATAAATAAGGGCCAGCGGGTATGACTTATGCATTTAGTTTACCTACCTTGCCTCAAAATTCTTCAACCATGAACGGATTAATCAATTTTTGGCCAATCCTGCTGATTGTTTTCATTGTTTTCAGTGGATTGGTAACGGTGAACCAAGGTACCATTTCGGTGGTGACCATGTTTGGTAAATACAAACGCATCCTATTGCCTGGGCTCCGTTTCAAGGTACCCATTCTGGAACAGGTCTACAAACGGATCAGCATTCAAAATAGAAGCGTGGAACTGGAATTCCAAGCGGTGACCGTGGACCAGGCAAATGTTTATTTCAAAAGCATGTTACTGTATTCCGTACAGAATGCCGATGAGGAAACCATCAAGAAAGTGGCCTTCAAATTCATTAGCGATAAGGATTTGATGCAGGCATTGGTTAGAACCGTGGAAGGCTCCATCCGTGCATTTGTGGCCACCAAGAAGCAAGCTGAAATTTTAACGGCACGCCGTGAAATTGTTGATTATGTGAAGGACCAAATTGACCACAGCTTGGAAGAATGGGGATACCATCTGCAGGACCTGCAGATCAACGATATCACATTCGATCAACAAATCATGGAAAGCATGAGCAAGGTTGTTGCCAGTAACAACTTAAAAGCTGCTGCTGAAAACGAAGGGCAGGCTTTATTGATTACCAAAACAAAAGCCGCCGAAGCTGAAGGTAATTTTATCAAAATTTCTGCGGAGGCCGAAAAGGAAGCAGCCCGATTGCGTGGTCAAGGTGTGGCGCTGTTCAGGGAAGAAGTGGCCAAGGGCATGAGCCAAGCTGCTGAACAGATGAAACAGGCGAATTTGGACACCAATGTTATCCTGTTCAGCATGTGGACAGAAGCCATCAAAAACTTTGCAGAATATGGCAAGGGCAATGTAATATTCCTGGATGGCAGCACAGAAGGCATGGACAAAACCATGCAGCAAATCATGGGCATGATAAAGATGAAAGACAACAAGTAACTATCATGATAAGTAAAAAAGAGTGGGGCGATGGCCCCACTCTTTTTTTTGCCCATTGTGCAAAAGGTTTCATAAAAAGTTCCATCGGTGATATTTTATTCACAGCCACGCTGTACACTTGTACAAGTGTTTACTTTAGCCATTATCATAAAATCTTAAGCTGATGTTTTATCTATTGCAGGTTGGTACAAGTGCAGTTGCAGATACTTTGCATAAAGTAGCAAATAGTGTAGCGGCTGAACCGGAAAAATTTTCGCTGATGGGCTTATTGAGCAAAGGTGGATGGATCATGTATCCATTGTACATTTTGTTCATCGGCAGCATCTTCGTGTTTTTCGAAAGACTGATTGCCATCCGCAAGGCCAGCAAGATTGAGGATAATTTCATGAGCATTATCCGCGACAATATTGTTACGGGCAATATCACGGCCGCAAGGAGCCTTGCAAAGAATACCAATAACCCTGTTGCAAGAATGATTGACAAGGGGCTTCAACGTATTGGCAAACCGATTGATGCCATTGAAAAAAGCATGGAAAATGTGGGCAAGCTTGAAGTGTACAAAATGGAACGCAACCTTTCCATCCTTTCATTGATTGCGGGCATTGCCCCTATGTTTGGCTTCTTGGGAACGATTGTGGGCATGATCCAACTGTTCTACAATATACAGAATTCCGGTTTTGAACTGAACACCATTGCAGGTGGTATCTATGTAAAAATGGTTACCAGCGGTACAGGCTTGATTGTAGGCCTGATAGCTTATATCGGTCATAATTTCTTGAGTACGCAAATAGACAAGACCGTGTACAAAATGGAAGCTGCCAGTGCTGAATTTATTGATGTGCTACAGGAACCAACCAGGTAATTTTTGTTGGTGCTCTGCAGGATACCAATTTCATCGCATTGTACACTTGTACCAGTAGCGCATTATTGAACAAACACAACGAACTAAAAATATTTTCATGAACATTAAAAAGAAACTGAGGAGCGAGCCACATGTGCACAATGGCGCATTGAACGACATCCTGTTCATTCTGTTGCTGTTCTTTTTAATTGTTTCCACTTTGGCCAACCCCAATGTGGTCAAGGTAAACAACCCCAAGGGTAAAAGCGATACCAAAACCAAACAGAATGTGGTGGTGAGCATTAACAAGGAAAATAAAATATTCATTGGGCAGAAAGAAATTCCGGAATATTTATTGGATTCCATTGTAAAGTTTGAAGTGGACAGGGTAAAGGCTACTGTGGATACTCCTTCTGTGGTAATCAATGCCGATACCATTTCATATACGGGCGGCTTCTTCAAAATAATGGGGGCTGCAAAAAAAGCTGGTGCCAAAGTGGTGGCCAATGTGAAGAATTAGTCCCTTCTTGAAACTCCATAAGAACCTTCTTCACTTGCAATCAGTTCATAGACAAATGTTGGCTTCAGGCCTTCCTCTTTCCTGTGCGAAACATAAATAATGGCCGTAGTCGTTTCCGCTGCAATCTTGTTCACCAGTGCCACAAATATGGACGCATCCACATCATCCAGACCAGTGGTTGGTTCGTCCAAAATCAACAACGGTGGATGTTTGACCATTGCCCTTACAATTAGTACCAATCTTTGCTCACCAGCAGTTAGGTCCACAAAAACTTTATGTTTCATTCCGAACATACCAATCAGTTTCAACCATTCATCTGCCAGCTTTATTTGCAGTTCGGTTGGCTTGATGTACAGGCCAACTGAATCGTAAAAACCGGAGATGACCATCTGCTCAATGGTGTCCCTCCTACTGAAAAGATGGATCATTAAGGAATTGAGGTAACCAATCTTCGCCTTGATTTCCCAAACAGTTTCACCTGACCCTTTTTTCTTCCCAAAAAGTAGCAGGTCCTGGTTGTACGCTTTGGGATTGTCTCCCGTAATCATCGATAACAATGTACTCTTACCTGAACCATTTGGCCCGATCAATTGCCAGAACTCCCCAGTATTTATTTCCCAATTGATCTTGCTTACAATTATCCGCTCTTCGTATTGTACGGAAACATTGGTAAACTTTACGAGCGGGTCATGTTGAAGTGTATTTTCTTGTAATGGAGACGGGACGATGCTTGATAAAGCAAAAAAATCCTTTCCCGTTTTTGATTGATTCCTACCTCCTTCCAAAACAATTGTATTGTTTTCAAAAAGATAGACCTGCTCAATAAAGGGTAGTACATCCGACCGCCTATTCATCAGCTGGATAATAATAGTTGAATGGCTCAACCCGGTCAGGTCCTGGGCAAGTTGACCTTGGGAAGCAATATCAAGGTTATCAAAGATATTGTCGAGTATAATGAAATCAGGTACCTTGGAAATAAGATGGTTCAGCAATACTTTTTTTTGCTCACCATCTGAAAATGAAATAAGGCTTCTTTTCTTGGCTGCATTGATTTCAAAATGGTCGTGCCTCAACTCCTCATCAATAAATTGCTCCTGCACCGATTTTGAAAAAATTTCGCCTTTCAAACTTGCCAATCCTATAAAATCATGATGCAGTATACCTTTCAGGATTTCCTGAACAAGCAAGTCCTTATCTACCTTGCTCGATACATAAATTGCTGCGTGCTGTACCATCGATTATTGTTTAAGCCCTGCTATGATAAACCTATTTTTTTCCTGCAAATCTTTTTTTAGTTCAGCCGAGTAGCCATAGGATTGGAATAGGGCAAGCGTTTCATGGCCCAATGCTTCATTTATTTCCGCAAATATTTTTCCGCCCCCATTCAAATGCTCCTTACCAAAAAGGGCCGTCTTCCTATAAAATAACAAAGCATCATTATCTGGTACAAACAAGGCCAGATGTGGTTCGTAAGCCAGCACATGTGCTGCCATGGCCCCGCTTTCTGATTGTTTGATGTAAGGGGGATTGCTTACAATAGCATCATATTTACCCAGCTCCTGCCAATTGTTTTCATTCAGGAAATCAAGCAGCCTGAAAACGATAGAAGCATTCAAAGAAGCCGCATTGTATTTTGCAACTTCCAAAGCATTTTCACTTATATCTACAGAAACAATAACAGCATCCGGCAATTTCTTTTTTATAGAAATTGGAATGCACCCTGAACCTGTACCAATATCAAGCACATTGGCAACTTGAAACTGCCAGCCTGCAACCAGCTCCACCAGCTCTTCCGTTTCAGGCCTGGGAATCAGCACATGTTCATTCACAAAAAATTCCATTCCTGCAAACCATGCCCTACTCAATACATATTGAACAGGTTTGTGGTCCAACAATTCACCAGCAAAGCATTGAAGCTTAACTTTTTGGGCCTGCGCCAATAATTTTGATTTGTTCAGCAATCTATCCACCCTTCCAAAACCTGTTAGGTGTTCCATGACCATGTCAGCAATATTGGCTGCTTCACGGTCATCATACACTTTTTTCAGGCTGGAGGAAAGTTCCTGGCTTGCTTCCTGGATGGTCATGCTGCAATGTTAGTATTGTTTCGGCTATTTTTGTTTCAATACAAACAATTGACCGTTCACGAAACATATATGCAGCGTTGCATTGAGTTGGCAAAACTCGGTGCAGGCCATGTTGCGCCAAACCCAATGGTGGGAGCTGTTCTGGTACATGAAGGAGAAATCATTGGTGAAGGCTACCATCAGCAGTATGGCCAGGCACATGCAGAGGTGAACTGTATCAATAGTGTCCGTCCTGATACCCAATTCCTAATTCCCGGTTCCACTTTATACGTTTCATTGGAACCCTGTTCCCACTTTGGCAAGACACCACCTTGTAGTGACTTGATTATTCGGCAGCAAATAAAAAAAGTGGTGGTCGGTTGCAGGGATTCTTTTGAAGCAGTGAACGGAAAGGGCATCGAAAAACTAAAAGCAGCAGGCGTGGAAGTAATGGTTGATGTGTTGAAAGACCAATGCCTGGAACTCAACAAACGTTTCTTTACTTTCCACACCAAACAACGCCCCTATATTGTTTTGAAATGGGCACAAACTGCCGATAAAAAAATAGCAGCAGTTGGTAAAGGGCGCCTGCTCATCACCAATGCATTCACGAACAGGAAAGTGCACCAATGGCGTAACGAGGAAATGGCCATTCTGATTGGAACTAATACTGCTCTACTGGATAACCCATCCTTGAACAACCGCTTATGGCATGGTAGCCATCCAATAAGATTGGTAATTGATAAGGGCCTGAAACTGCCAGCGTCATTGAACCTGTTCAATCAGCAGCAACCAACCATTGTATTCAATTCACTCAAACAGGAAGAGAACCACCACCTTCTATTCCATAAAATAGACGGCGGGAAAAATCTCCTCAAAGAAATAATGGCCGCTTGTTACCAGTTCAATATACAAAGCATTCTAGTGGAGGGTGGGGCAAAACTGCTGCAAACTTTTATTGATGCAAACCTTTGGGACGAAATAAGGACCATCACCAATGGATCATTGAACATTTTTGAAGGACTGACTGCGCCTTCATTCAAAGGCGAGCTAGCAAAAGAAGAAAAAATATTCAGCGATACAATTCAATACTATCTTCCGCCCCATGAATGAGCAGAATTTCTATTTGACAATTGGGCAACCTTCCTCCGAAGAATTCAAGGAGCGCGGCAGCAGGTTCATAGCTTACGCATATCCTATCGGCTCAACGGATGATTTCAAAAAAAATTTACAGGCGCTTAAAAAAGAGCACCCAAAAGCGGTGCATCATTGCTTTGCTTATAGATTGGGGATTGACGGTAATAATTTCCGCACAAGCGATGATGGCGAACCAAGCGGTTCTGCCGGAAAGCCCATCCTGAACCAGATTGACAGCAAGCAGTTCACCAATGTGCTGGTCATTGTGGTGCGGTATTTTGGGGGGACGCTACTGGGTGTTCCCGGCTTGATCAATGCTTACAAAACAGCTACGGCTTTGGCTTTGCAAACCATTCCGGCCATTCAAAAGCCTATTGAAATCAATTATGAACTGCATTTCGATTATACCAAGATGAATGAGGTCATGATGATTGTCAAACAATCCAACTGTACAGTAATCAATCAGGAAACCCAACTGTTTTGCCTGCTGAGAATTGGCATTCCCAAAGCAAGGTTGGAAGAAGTGCTGTATAAATTCAAGGAATTGGTAACCGTGGAAATAACAAAAATTCCTTAAGCCTTACCCGTTAATTTATATATCCAGGTTCCAACTACTTCCTTCAAGAAGGATTTCCATTGGGCCATTACACCTATGTTTGGGAAAATATAATCTGCAAAACCCATGTTGCTGTTCACCACTTTGTAATCTGCAGGATGAGCAATGACTTCCATTCCGGCTTTGCCAAAAGCAAGCAATGAACGTGGCATGTGCTCGGCAGATGTTATCAAAACATAAGGCCCAGCAATATGCAATGAATCCAAATAATGTTTGGCCATTACGGCACTTTCAAAAGTGTTCCTCGAAAAATGCTCCACAATCAACACCGAGTCAGGAATGCCCTGCGCAGCGAATTCCTTCCGCAAAAAATCTGCTTCTTTTGGTTTGTCCTGCATCAAGCTTCCATCGCCACCACTGATGAATATTTTCTTGACAATACCTGTATGGTACAACCTGCATGTTTGCAGGAACCTATCTGCATTGCCTCCAAAAAAGGAACCCTCTTTTGCATCTGTAACGGTCATGCCACACAATACAATACCCGCTGAATAAGTTTTATTGTAAGTTGGATGCTGCACTTTTGGTTGCCATGCCCTTGCGCAGGTACTGTATAACCAATAATTGGTGAACAGGATAAAAATGACCAAAGCTGTAATCAGTAAACGTTTTTTTAGAATGGCTTTTGGGGTGATGAAAATACCCACCAAACAAATCAATATCCAACTAAATGGATTGAGCAGGAAGAGCAGTATTTTGGAAAGAATAAAAAACAAAATCGTAAATTGAGTGGTTTAATTTGCGTCCAACATCCAACATCCAACATCCAACATCCAACATCCAACATCCAACATCCAACATCCAACATCTTAATTCTTAAATCTCCCACTCACTACCAAATCCTTGCTGCCAGCAGTATAAGCATAAAACCCTTCCCCGCTTTTCACGCCTAATTTACCCGCCATCACCATGTTCACCAACAAGGGACAAGGAGCATATTTGGTATTGCCATAACCATTGTACAGTACATTCAGAATGCTCAGGCAAACATCAAGGCCAATGAAATCTGCCAATTGCAATGGTCCCATAGGGTGTGCCATGCCCAACTTCATAATCGTATCAATTTCTTCCACACCGGCAATGCCCTCATACAAACTAATGATGGCCTCATTGATCATGGGCATCAGGATCTTGTTGGCAATGAACCCGGGATAATCGTTCACCGCACAGGGTACTTTGCCCAGTTGCTTGCTCAGTGCAATAATGGTTTCCGTAACCTGTTTTGAAGTGGCATACCCATTGATGATTTCCACCAGTTTCATCACAGGCACTGGGTTCATGAAGTGCATGCCTATCACAAGCTCCGGGCGTTTTGTAGCTGCTGCAATCTTGGTAATGGAAATGGAAGATGTATTGCTGGCCAAAATGCAGCCAGCGGGAGCGGCTTCATCTATCTGCTTGAAAATTTTCAGTTTCAGTTCAACATTTTCCGTGGCAGCTTCAACAACCAGGTCCACATGGGAAACACCCACACTGA
>JAHEZD010000086.1 GCA_023251255.1 Chitinophagaceae bacterium | reverse complement strand
ATTCTTTTTGACAAACTTAAATTGAGTTAAGTACTGCCTACAACACGGTTTTATGCAAGTTGGCTTGATAAACTAAGTTCAGCCAATTGCAAATCCATGTGGTTCGGGCTGGACAAACATTGTTGAGTATTAGTTATAACTTCAACAAAATATTTTCAATCAGCAGTGGCCTGGACGGAATTCTAATTCCCAACCTGCATAAAGCCCTGTACGTTACTACCAGCTATCTAATTATGACTTTTTACGACCTTAAAGAAAAACACGGCAAATTAAAAAAGCTTGACGGCGGAGCACTTTTCAAAACTGCGCCTTATAATATTTTTGGTTCTGACACGCACAGATACAAATTCAATCCATGTTTGACAGAAGACACTATACAAAGTTTTGAAAAATCGTATTCCTTTATACTTCCTGCTGACTATAAATATTTCTTGACCCAAATTGGCAATGGTGGTAGTGGACCAGCTTACGGGCTTTTCCCATTGGCGGACTGGGACTTTGAACTTGACATAAACGATCATAATTTCCTGTCAACAGATTTTCCACATCTTGATAAATGGAATCCTGTACAGGATTTTGACACAGAGGATGAAGATTATACTGAAACAGATGACTTTAAAAAATGGGAAGAAAATTATTTTTCAAATAGACATGTTACAGGAAGTTTGAGAATCTGCCACTATGGTTGTGCAATTTATTATTTACTCGTTGTGACAGGCAAAAACGCTGGTCAAATTTGGGTGGACGATAGAGCAAATGATTGTGGAATTTATCCTGCTATTTCGAAATCCACTGGCAGACGGCTAACATTTCTTGAATGGTACAACGAATGGTTGACTGACAGTTTAAAGCACTTTGCGTGACATGGAACAGCAGGTGACAAGCGGTTTGCTGGTATACCGGCTTGAAGGAATAACAATCAGCATTTGTTGTTATCTTCATCATGATTAAAGCTATTTGACTTCGGTTGCTGGACATTGAAAATCCAGCACAGCAGCAAGCCGTCCACATAGGTTACAAACAGAAATTATGCACTAAGTTGAATTTTAAACAATGAAAAACAGCATTTTAATAATTGGTTTTCTTCTTCTCCATTTAAGTTCATTTGCACAGGTAAATGAATTGGAAAAAATACGAAAGGAGTTAACATTGTTTGTTAGCTACGACAATGATAAAGTAGACTCCTTACCTAAATCTGCTGCCACCACCCTGCGCCTGAAGCATAACCTTGAGAATGCTTTCCTGGCATTCGTGCTGCATAAGGACAGTAAGGACCTGGAAGGTTTAAAGAAGAACAGTATAGATAATAAAACAGACTATATTATTGGGAACCACAACTATTTCTTTGGGAACCAAAGGAGGAATGTCTTTCTTAAAACGCTTGACAATAACGTAAACTATTGCATTACCTTTTATGGTGTGTATGACTACCAATTATCCAATTTTGTTTCCATCTACATTCAACCATTTACCGTTGGCGCCAAGGAGTACATCGTTTATTACTACAAGTTGAATGGTGCAGGGGTTTATTATATTAAAGATGCTGCAACCAATTCAATCGTTTTTAAAAGCGAGGCTTTTACCTCCAATGCTGCCATTTTACAGTTCCATCAAATAGACGGAAAACATTTGTTGTTGGTGGAGGATATGGGCTATAAGGGACAGCGAGCGATAGTGGTGAATTCGGAACCTGCCACTTGGCAAGCCATCCATGCATTCAACGGTACATCTTTTCCTGAAAATGCTACAGACTATACACAGAAAATGGGGAAAGGTAAGCATACCTATTTCAGGTTTGCAGAAAGTAAAACTGTTATTAGTCTTTATGGCCCAGGGTTTCTGAAGAAGTATGAAATCCAATTTGATGAAGGTTCCAAAATGATTTCCTATAAACGGTACAACAAAAATGAAAGCGGTATAAAAACCATTCAAGCAAAATGGGAGAACAATATGTTCAACATTGACGATTATTATATAGGACAAGATTTGGAAGATAAGGACCTGCCCATACCAAGATAACGCCGAGCAACACAATATGCCATCCATTACATTGACTTTACTCAACAGCGGTTAGGGCTGTTGCTGTAACAATGAATATCGCCACATCAAGCCAAGCCCAGACAGCAGCCAGAAACAAACGGAAAAACACTAACATGTAATTAAACCAAACGGCATTCCCGATGTCTAAGGGGCTATTGTACAATATAGATTATGAGATTAATTTTTATCCTTTCAATCCTAGCTACGCTTAATTCACTAACCTTATCCGGACAAGTTTATACGGGACCCATACCCAAACCCACAAGTGGTTATGGCTCGGACGGAAGTTATACCGTAGCTGTTCAATCATTTACCAATCCAAACTTTCCTACAGAAGATATTAAAATTTATTATCCTTCTGGCATAACTTCAAAAGTTCCCACTTTGTTTTACAGCCATGCATTTGGTGGCAATGACCCCGACAATATTTCGGGCTTCCTGAATTTTGTTGCTAAAAAGGGTTATGCCGTTGTCTTTGTACCATATCAAACGGTTGGTGTAACAGTTCCCCAACGCTACAATAATCTTTTACAGGGGTTCCTCAAGGCTGCACGGGATTACCCGAATATTATAGACACTACAAAAGTTGGTTTTGTTGGACATTCTTTCGGCGGTGGTGCTGTTTTTGCCAATTCCTATTATTGCTTTACCAATTTGCATTGGGGGCAGTCGGGGCGTTTCATTTTTTCTATGGCACAGTGGTACACTTACAATATTTCGCAAACGGAACTGCAATCATTTCCCAATGACGTAAAGCTATTGTCAATCGTTTATGAAAACGACAGCACCAACGACCAACGCATGGCAAATGACATCTTCAATACCATCAATATTCCTGTTGCGCAAAAAGATTATCTGTTGGTAAAAGCCGATACCATTAGTGGGTACATTTATATTGCCGACCACGTAGTACCAAATAATTCTGCTTTTGACGCTTTGGATTATTATGCCTACTACAGGTTAATAGACGCTATGTGTGATTATGTTTTCAATGGAAGTTTAGCAGGGAAGGATGTTGCATTGGGAAACGGAAGTACCAACCAAGTTTCAATGCCGGGCGGAATGCACAGCTTGGTACAAACCGACTATCCCAATATTGCACATCCCAAAAACATTTTTCTGTACCCCTGCGATTCAAGCCAGAATCCAAGACAAGCTTATTGTAACAGTTTGTTGCCGCTCCATCTGCTTTCATTTACAGGCGAGATAAAAAACAACACCAATGTTTTAAGTTGGCAAACTGCTGCTGGTGAAATCAACGTCAAAGGCTTTGCAATAGAAAGAAGCAGTAACGGAAACGCTTTTGAGGAGATTGGTTTTGTGAATGCTGCCCAATCGGGAAACAATCATTACAACTTTACCGATTCCCATCCAACCAGTGACATCCATTTCTATCGTTTAAAAATGTATGAGGAGGGCAACAGTTACCAGTACAGTCAAGCGATTGCCCTAAAAAGAAATAGCGGGAACGGTATGAGCATTTACCCCAACCCTGCTCAATTGTCCATTGCCATTTCCTGCCCTGCACAAAACTTTTCCCTTGAAGTTTTTGATTACGCAGGCAAAAAAATCTATTCGCAAAAAGACATTCATCAAAATGCGATTGTCAATATCGAGAATTTTCCAAACGGACTGTATTTAGTAAGAGCAAGTTTGGCAAATGGCAACGTATGGACAGGCAAGCTGATAAAAGAATAACTACCGCTGAAGTTGGTGTTCTCCTCACAAACAAAAAGCATAAAAAGAATCAGCGCCCCAGCAGGGTGTTTTCACCTGCTGGTTCCATGGCCGCATTTTATGAAACGGGTGTGGACCAATTTGGTTTCCTTACCCATATAAATGAGTGAGCGTTGGTGGAAACCGTTACATCGGCTACCAATTACAGGCTTTTATTTTGACACTGCACGCATGAATTCCGTTGGTGAAAACACGCAACGGAGGCGCCGTTTCTTTTTATGTTTTTCGTTAAGCAATAACATTAACAAAGGCTAATGGTTTGTGGTAGGAGCACCAATCGAGGCGGAGACGTAATGCTATTCCCCCTTTTGTTGTTAACTTCAATTTTATATTTTCAAGTGGGGAGCGGTTCCGGGCTGGATGTTATCAATTCCTGCACAGCAGCAAGCTTTCCTGTTGGCGGTAAATTATTCAATAGTCCAATGGTCCCAATGAAAAACTGTGGCATACTTTTATTAAATAACTCTAATCGTTACCAATGACAATCAGGAGAGTTGTACCCAACATTCATTCAAATAAACTGGAAGAGAGTAAACGTTTTTATAAAAACTTTCTCGGTATGAAACTCGCTATGGAGATGGAATGGGTTTTAACTTTTGTCTCCGAAGATAATCCCACAGCCCAGGTCACCATAGTAAAAAGCGATGGCGTAGAAATGAGCCAGTCCAATATTACTTTATCTATCGAAGTTTCAGACGTAGATATTTTATATCAAAAAGCAGAGGAACTCAACTACGAAATTACTTACGAAATAAAAGACGAACCTTGGGGAGTAAGGCGCTTCTGGGTTAAGGATCCAAACGGTGTGACGATTAACTTAATGAAACATACCAAGGAATAAAGACAACTCTGGGAACAGAAGCCTACTGCCAACAGGGTATTTGCATAAGCGTGGCAGAAGAATGTGACATTGGCATGGCATACGCAGTTTTGCGCAATTGAGGGTGGAAGCGCAATCACGGGCAATAAATTCCTTGATCGGTAATCCATTGATTTTCCAACATTGTACCTTGCCTTCAAATTGATATTCATGAAAAGATTGGTGCTATCTGTTTTTTTGTTGCTAATAATACATGCTGCCCATGCTGGCGCTTCTGACTCTGCAAAATTGTACAACCCTTCTGCTGATGCCAGCAAGGATATTGCTGCTGCCGTGAAGCAAGCTAAAGAGGAAGGTAAACTGGTACTGATACAAGCAGGGGGAAACTGGTGCAGTTGGTGCATCCGGTTCAACAAATTTGTACACGAAGACAAGCAATTGGATTCTGCTATTAAGGCCAACTATATTGTGTACCATTTAAACTACAGTCCGGAAAACAAGAATGCGGACATCTTCAAAAAATATAGCTATGCCCAGCGTTTTGGTTTTCCCGTGTTCATCATCCTGGATGAAAAAGGGAAGCTGATCCATACACAGAACTCTGCTTACCTGGAAGAGGGCAAGGGGTATAGCAAGAAAAAGGTACTGGAGTTCTTCAGTCAGTGGAATGTGGGTTCATTCAAACCGGAGAATTATAAAGATTGATCATGAACCCCAACTTCTTCCTTTTCAAGCAGCAGATTACCCATCCCATTAAGTACCGTTTGTTCATGTTGGGCAAGCTGCCCATGGGGTTTATCAGTGGGTTGAAGGTTGTGCAGTTGGAAGAGGCGGGGGCAAGTGTTGCCGTGAAGTTCAAATGGGTGAACCAGAACCCTTTCCGTTCCATTTACTTTGCGGTGCTGAGCATGGCCGCTGAACTGAGCACGGGCATTTTGGCTTTTGGGCAGATCTACCAACGGAAGCCGGGTGTGAGCATGCTGGTGGTGAAGCTGGATGCGGCGTTCTACAAGAAAGCTGTGGGCAGGATTGTCTTCACCTGCAACGATGGTGCTACAATTATGGAGGCCATTGAGCAGGCCATCAGCACGGGTGAGGGAGTCAATGTGCCCTGCACATCTATTGGAACAAACGAGCAAAATGAAGTGGTGGCCCAATTTACTTTTACTTGGAGCTTCAAGGCAAAAAGATAAGGGGCCTACTTTACGGTAAGGTAATCTTCAATACACTTGCCCAACCTTTGTCACTCAAGTATTTTGGGTTTAAGGTAACAGTGGTAGCTCCATCGGCCGCTATATGAAATGGCACAGGTTTATCGTTGGCCAAATAATTTATTTTCATTTTGGGGCTGGCCGATAGTTTTTGCAATACCAGGGTGTTTTCAACGGGAGCATTGAATATAAACAGGTATACTGTTTTGCCATCCTTGGATGCTGTATAACGGATATTGTTCCCTTCGCCAAAGTGCTTGTACATGCTGGTGCTGTAAATGGCAGTATTGTTTATTTGCATCCATTGCCCCAACTCCGTTAACCTGCTATAGGCCGTGGAATCCAATTCACCTGTTGGGCCTGGACCAATGTTCAATAGAAAGTTGCCACCTTTACTAACGATGTCCACCAATTTTTCGATCAATACTTTACTGGACTTGTATTCATCGTTGGGCTTATAGCTCCAACTGGTAGCCATTGTCATACATGTTTCCCAGGGGTAGGGCAAACCTTCATCAGGTATATGCTGTTCCGGTGTAAGGTAGTTCTGGTATTTGCTGGGCACTTCCCTGTCCACCACAATCAAATTGGGATTGGTTTGCCTTAATCCCGTAACCAGTTTGGTCATATTGATATCCTGGCTCTGGGGGTTCCTGCTCCAACGGCTATTTTCTTCCACTTCCAGTAAAGTATTCTTTACTTCTTCCTGCGTTTTGGGGCGTACCCAACCACCATCTAACCAGAGTATGTCCAGTTTGCCGTAATCATTGTTCAGTTCATTTATTTGGCCATGCGTATAATTGATGAACTGCTGCCATTTTTCAGGATGCTTTTGAATGGAGTAGTTGGCATTCCTGTCACTTACGGGAAACCGGTTCCACCAATAATCATTGCTGTGCCAGTCGGGCTTTGAAAAATAGGCACCCACCCATAGGCCTTCGGTCCTAAAAGCATTGAACACTTCCTTGGTTATATTGCTTTTGGGATTGGCGCCAAAAGCGCATCCTTTATCGGTAATCTTATAATCGGTGTATTTGGTGTCGAACATGCAGAAACCATCATGGTGCTTGGTGGTGAATACCATGTATTTCATGCCGGCAGCCTTTGCGGCTTTTGCCCATTTTTCAGGAGCGAACTGGGTTGGGTTGAAAGTTGTTTTTAAACCCTCGTATGCTTTTACATAAGCGGCATAGCTACTGTCCCGGTATTCTTTTTTCCGGCCGCCAGTAGCCCAGCTTAAATCTTCCGGGCAAATGCTCCAACTTTCTACGATACCCCACTGGCTATAGGAACCCCAGTGCATCAGTAAGCCAAACTTCAGGTCTTTCCATTCTTCTATTCTTTGTTGCACCAGTAAGCTGCTATCCGGTATATATGTTTTGTTTTGGGCATTGCTGTTCAATGTAAGGAAGCAGCCAATGGCAATAGATAGGCACTTAACAAGGCAGTTGTTTTTACGGAGCATAGCATAATTTGTAGAGGCACTAAAGTAAGGCTTTATTACAGGATAAAATCCTGAAAGGGGTAGCCAGGGTATCCAGTTGAATGTATTGGAAACTGATGTTACGCAAAAGTTTCAATGGAAGCAAATGGATATCAACGCATAACTTTAATGTGTCTTACAAATTAATGATTGTTGCTCACTTTAAAATACCTATTGTATGAACATTGCTTTCCATGGTGCTGCAAGAACCGTTACTGGTTCCAAGCATTTGCTTACACTGAAGAACGGTACAAAAATTTTATTGGACTGTGGCATGTTCCAAGGAATGGGCAGGGATACGGACAACCTTAACGCCAGCCTGGGTTTTGAAGCATCTGAAGTGGATGCGATGGTCCTTTCCCATGCACATATTGACCATAGTGGATTGATCCCCAAATTGGTGAAGGAGGGTTTTACGGGAACCATTTTCTGCACGCCCGCTACGTATGATTTGACCAAAGTGCTGTTGGAGGACTCTGCGACCATTCAACGGGACGATATAAGGTTCGTCAATAAGAAACGTGCAAAAATGCACCAACCACCTATTGAACCCTTGTACAGTATTGATGATGCCACTGCATCTTTTGCCTTATTGGACAAGGAAGAATACCAGCATTGGTTCAAGGTAATTGATGGCGTAGAAGCTATGTTTACGGATGCTGGCCATATTATTGGCAGTGCTGCCATCAGTTTAAAAATCAAGGAAGATGGCAAGGAAATAAAACTCACGTTTAGCGGTGATGTTGGGCGTTACAACGATATGCTGTTGCGCTCGCCTTACACTTTCCCCCAAGCAGACTATATCATTATAGAAAGTACCTACGGAAATAGCCTGCATGAGGGCGCAGGTGATACCACCAATGTGCTGCATGATTGGATACAGAAAACCTGCGTGGAAAAAAAAGGGAAATTGATTATACCCTCTTTTAGCGTGGGGAGAACACAGGAACTGTTGTATTCGCTGAACCAATTGAGCAATGATAACAGGTTGCCCAAAGTGCCTGTTTATGTGGACAGCCCATTAAGCAGTGAAGCCACGCAGATTGTGAAGAGCTACCCCAAATATTTCAATGCCCGTGTAAAGAAATTGCTGCAAACGGATAATGACCCCTTTGATTTTCCCGGACTGAACTTTGTGGCTTCTGTGGATGAAAGCAAGGCCATCAATGATAACCACCAGCCCATGATCATCATTTCTGCAAGTGGCATGGCCGATGCTGGAAGAATAAAACACCATATTGCCAATAATATCACCGACAAAAGGAACACGATTTTAATGGTGGGTTACTGTGAACCCAATTCATTGGGCGGAAGGTTGATGCATGGACAAAAGGAAGTAAAAATTTTTGGCGAGCATTATCCCGTGATTGCGGAAGTGGGCAGTATGCGCAGCATGAGTGCCCACGGTGATTATGACGACTTGTGCCAATGGTTGGCCTGCCAGGACGCTTCGTTGGTGAAGAAGGTTTTTATTGTGCATGGTGAAGAGGAGGTGCAGATGGATTTCCAGCAGCGGCTGATGAAGAAGGGTTTCAAGGAGGTGGAAGTGCCCATGATGCACCAGCAATTTACGATTGATTGATAGGGACAAGATAACACGGGTTGAACGGATTTTCACTGATAGGTTGCTCCTTTTGCTGGAACGGCGCTACTTGTATGCTGTTTTTTACTCCCCTTTAGGGGTCGGGGTTTATCTTTGCCCCATGCGTAAACTGAGCATGGACGAACTGGGCAGGAAATCTGTGGAAGAATTCAAGCAGGCAACAAAAAATCCCATCATTGCCGTTATCGACAATATCCGCAGCGTGTACAATGTGGGCAGTATTTTCCGGACCGCCGATGCATTTTTAATTGAGGGCATCTGTATCTGCGGCTATTCTCCAACTCCTGAGCACAAACAAATGGCCAAGACTGCTTTGGGCGCCACGGATACAGTTGATTGGATCCATTATCCTGATGCTGTTGATGCGGTGAATGAACTGAAGCAGAAAGGCTATACCGTATTTGCTATTGAGCAGGCAGAGGGTAGCATCTCCTTGGAGAAGTTCCAGGTAAGCAATTACGAAAAAATAGCAGTGGTATTTGGCAATGAAGTGGAGGGTGTACAGCAAACCGTTATAGAAAAGAGTGATGGCTGCATAGAGATTCCCCAATTGGGCATGAAACATTCATTGAACGTGGCCACGGCTGCAGGAGTTGTTTTATGGAAGCTGGTGGAGCACAGAATAGTATAGATGGCTGATTCTTAATTGATGCTTAGCATGAAAAAATAAAGCGATGTTGCCAGCATTGGCAAGCAAAACAAATAGGCATGTTCAATTTTTTTAGGAAAAAGAAGTTCGACCGGAAAATCCCGAAGGAGTACATCCATTTGATCAACCAGAAGCAATATGATACCATATTGAATTTGGCCCTGCAATATTTCAAGGAAAAGGGCGATGAAGTGTTGAAGCTGGAAAATGGCCTGCTTACTACCAAGAGCGAGGGCGATGAAGAAGTGCGCTACGGTTTTGATAACCTGATAAGGATGATGTGCCCCGAGCCTCAAGAAGATTGGGAAAGTATCCTGTACAGGCATTTCAATACGGTGAATGTTAGCAATGATTACCTGGTGTACTATAAAAAGGATTATGAAGCGGCCAAACCGTTCCTGAAAGTACTGATCAAGGATATTGCCGTACTTGATGACAGATTGGGCGGGGCAGTGGTGTCGAGGGTGGATTTCCCCGGTACCTGCACCGTTTTGGTAATGGATTATGACAACCAGTTCAGGTACCTGCGCAAGGAGGATATTGCAGAATGGGAAGCAACCGAAGAGGAAATTTTTTCAGTGGCCCTGGAAAACATTGGCCAGGAAGAGGTAACCATCAACAAAGTGGACCATGAAGGTGCTATTGAGATGTTCGTATTTCTCAGTGGCGATTTCTCGGCTGCGCAGATGATTGATCTGGGAAAAAATGCAGGCTTTGCTATTGGCAAATATGGCAGTATTGTGGCCATACCTACCAAGGGAACTGCTTTTGCAACACCCATTGATGATGACAATGTAGTGGGCAGGTTGGAAGTATTGGCAGACCCTGTATATAAATTTTTCACGGAAGATCCTGGCAATATCACCCTATCTATTTATTGGTTTTATGCAGGTGAAATAAAACAGTTTGTGGAGAAACCTTCAAATAGGGAAGGCTATGTTACCATTGGCATCCCTGAAGAGTTGCAGGCATTAATAAATGAAAATTAAATGAGCAAAGTAAAAGACTACCTCTCCTTAGTGAAATTTTCGCATACCATTTTTGCAATGCCGTTTGCATTGATTGGCTTTTGCTTGGCGCTTGATGCCAAATATGGATTTTTCTTTCTCCTGAAGCATGGTTCCAAATATGAAGGATGGAGCTATCGTGGTATTACTGGAGAATCCTTCACTTCATCAACTGTTCCTTGGGGACAGATTGGAGGGAAACTACTGCTGGTTCTTATTTGCATGATTACAGCCCGTTCCGCAGCTATGGCCTTTAACCGTTATTTGGACAGGCAGTTTGATGCCAAGAACCCAAGAACAGCCATCAGGGAAATTCCCAAAGGCATCATATCGCCCAAGAATGCGTTGGCATTTACCATTGGGTCCTGTGTGGTGTTTGTGGTGGCCTGTTTCTTTATCAATACAGCGGTGCTGATACTGTCGCCCATCGCCTTATTTGTGGTACTGTTTTACAGTTATACCAAAAGGTTCACTGCCCTATGCCATTTGGTACTGGGTGTTGGCCTGTCATTGGCACCCATTGGGGCCTACCTGGCAGTAACAGGTGTATTTGCATTGTTGCCTTTATTGTTTTCTTTTTCAGTGATCTTTTGGGTAAGTGGTTTCGATATTATCTATGCCTTGCAGGATGAAGCTTTTGATAGGGAAAACAACCTCCATTCCATTCCCGCGGCGTTGGGCAAGCCAAAGGCCCTGCATGTATCCGAACTGCTGCATGTGCTGAGTGCGGCATGTGTAATAGCTGCCGGATGCTATGGGCATTTCCATTGGCTGTACTGGATGGGCATTGCCGTTTTTGTTGGCATGCTTTTCTACCAGCATTCCATCGTGAAGCCGAATGACCTGAGCAAGGTGAACATTGCTTTCATGACGGCCAATGGTATTGCCAGCGTAGTGTTTGCGGTGTTTGTCATTGCAGATTTGCTGGTGCTG
Organism: Chitinophagaceae bacterium; assembly: GCA_023251255.1. Taxonomy (GTDB): domain Bacteria; phylum Bacteroidota; class Bacteroidia; order Chitinophagales; family Chitinophagaceae; genus UBA1930. Next base: position 12,831 of record JAHEZD010000086.1, on the reverse strand, counting down.
TAAAACCTTACTCTCATCCCCTCTCCTTGAGACTAGAGAGGCCAAGTAGTTGAACGGTTTATGTAGTTGAAGCACTATTTTTTCTTTCTGTTACCTATCCACAAAGCTCCGGAATTACCATCCAGCAAGGGTTTTAGCAATTTGCTTCGAAAATCAGATTGGTACTAATACGGAAAATGGGGACAGGCTCCCTACTGTAGAAATGTGCATATCTCATTACCGAGAAAAAATCCCCCGAAAGTTATCTACAAACCATCTCCAAGGCAGCAGCGAATCTAATTTCACGGAATAATTTTAAAACTATTTCTATGAAGAAGATGATGAAAGCAGTAGCATTTGTACTGGTTGTTTTTTGTGGCCTGCAAGCAAAAGCCCAAGCAGGTTGGAGAATGGGCATCAGTATCAATCCCGGTTATGCCACCAATAGTGTTTATGGTTTTACCTTGGGCTCCGATATCAGGGTGCAGAAAAACCTCGGCGACAAGAATTTCTTTTTGCTGACCACCGGCATTACCCATTTTTTTGATACGGAAAAAACATTGGATGGTTTTACCTATGTTCCATTGAAAGCAGGTATCAAATCCTACTTGGCAAAACGTTTGTACATTGCTGGCGAGGCCGGTGTGGGCTTTGGCCTGAACAAGGGTTCCGATCCATCTTTTTTGTGGAGCCCATCTGTGGGCTATTCGGCCAAGAAAATTGATGTGAGCATCAAGTACGAGGATTTCAATGAACTGCAATATGTGAAGCAAGTGGCTTTACGCATTGCTTACGGCTTTAAACTATAAATATGGCGAGGATTATCTGCATAGATTACGGGGGCAAAAGAACAGGACTGGCCGTTACGGACCCTATGCAGATAATTGCCACTGCACTGACTACCGTTGAAACAAGGGAGCTCTTCCCTTTTCTCAAGAAATATTTCCAGCAGGAGCAGGTGGAACTGATCTTGATTGGTGAACCCCTGAACCTCGATGATTCCGATACGCACGCCACGCCGTTGGTGAAATTGGCCATCAAGCAGTTGCAGAAGGAATTTCCCCTGATTCCCATTCAAACGGTTGATGAAAGGTTCACTTCCAAAATGGCATCCCAGGCCATGGTGCAAATGGGCATGAAAAAAAAGGACAGGCAAGTAAAGGGCAATGTGGACCAAATTGCCGCCACCATCATGCTGCAGGAATACCTTCAAAATAGGTAATACTTACTATGTCTTTAGATTATTAGGGTAGCAAGGGTTATTTTTGCAGATAACCCAAATTTTTTCGTTTAATGATTCTTCCTATTGTAGCATACGGGGCACCCGTTTTAAGGAAAGTGGCCAAAGAGATTGATGCGGACTATCCGGGACTTAAGAAACTGCTTGAGGACATGTGGGAAACCATGTACTCCAGTAATGGTGTTGGTTTGGCCGCTCCGCAAATAAACAAGGATATACGTTTGTTTGTCATTGACAGTCACCAGATCTTCGAGAACCTGGATGATGAGGACAAAGGCAAGTACCCTGATGAGCCCGGCACCAAAAAAGTGTTCATCAACGCACATATAAAGGAATTGAGGGGAACGGAATGGACCTATAATGAAGGCTGTTTATCCATCCCCAAGATAAGGGAAGATATCTTGAGGGCCGAAACGGTGGTACTGGAATATATGGACGAACATTTCAAGGTCCATACAGAAACATTTAACGGCATCACTGCAAGGGTGATACTGCATGAATATGACCACATTGAAGGCAAGCTCTTCATTGATTACCTGAAACCTTTGAGGAAGAAAATGCTGCAGGGCAAGCTCAACGATATTTCAAAGGGCAAGGTGAAAGTGGACTATAAAATGAGCTTTGCAAAGTGAAGCGCTTTATTGCTATAGCTTTATCTTCCATATGCCTTGCTGCATCTGCACAGGATTCAATTATTACCATCGATAAAAAAAAGTTCACCCTTACCGAAGTAGTTGTACGGAACAATTTTGATTATAGGAAACTATTGCTCCAGATAAAGGAGGACACTACTTTCTACAAGGCTTTCAGGAACCTGCGTGTGCTGGGTTTCTCTTCCTATAACGATATCAAGATGCTGGACAAGAAAGGTGCAGTGAAAGCATCCTTATTGAGCAAGACCAGACAGAACAGGTCGGCCAAATGCCGCACTATGGATGTACTGGAAGAAACGGTTACGGGCGATTTCTACGACAGTAAGCATAAATACAATTACCTCACGGCAGAGCTTTATGCAGGACTGTTCTTTACCAAGGATTCCATTTGCGGTGAAGACAATATTGTAAAGGGGCATACATCTTCCACTTCCGGGAAGTCGGGCATGGACAAGCATAAGGAACAATTGAAAATGCTGTTTTTCAACCCGGGCAAGAAAATACCGGGCATTCCTTTTATTGGTGACAAGCTTGACCTGTACGATGATGCTGCCAGGAAAATTTACGATTACAAGTTGGACCTATTGGAACGCAACGGGAATATGTGCTATGTTTTTTCCATTGTTCCGAAGGAGGACCTGGGCATGTTCAAGAAAGATAAGGTGGTGGTTGATGAAATGGTAACCTGGTTTGACCAGAAAACATTGGAAGTTGTTTACAGGAATTACTCGCTCAGCTACAAGGCAGGGGTATACGATTTTGATGTGAGCATGGAAGTGGAGATGACAAAATTCAATGGGCTTACCGTGCCTAGGGTGCTCCGTTACAGGGGCGACTGGGACGTTATTTTCAAGAAGAAGGAGAGGGCCTTGTTTACGGCTACCCTGTTCGATTTCAAAAAATAAAAAGAGCCGCTGAAAAGCGGCCCTTTATTACCCTTCGAGATATAAATATGGTTCATCACAGGCTGTTTAAATAGTTACTGATGTCTGCCAGCGATTTGGGTTCAGGGTTCACTGAAATCAAATTGGCATTGTTCACAGTAGCTTCTTTCTTTCCTAAATAATAATCATTGCCGATTTTGGAAACACTTACCAGCGTTACGTCGCTACCAATGGGTATCCTCGAATAAAAAAATGTTTTTGAAGCAAAGTCTGAGTTTAGGCCTCCAACAATGTTCTTATTTTTAAAAACGACATAAACATTCGTATTGACATTGGTGAAATTAAGTGGTAGCGAAACGTTCATCCTAGTATATGGCTGCGTTGTATCATTGAAGAAATCACAGTTGATCCAATGCAATCTTGTTGAGGTAATCTCATAACCTTTGATGATGGATTGTGTTAAGGTATCATATTGTTGCCAAATACTTACTGTGCCATATGGCATTTGGGTATTGATGGCAGATACCCATGTAGCAGTAGTATCATTGTTTACGACCCATAGGTCCTCGTAAAAGAATTTCATGTCAGTACTTGGTGCAGGATTCCTGTACTTTATTTTATAGGATATATTGGGGGCAAGAAATACTGGGTAGCCATTTTGGGTCAGTACAACATTGAAAGAGCCGCCTGTTTGCAGCAAATAATTGTAACTGGTTGTTGGTTTTGCATAACGTATAAAGTCCCCTTTCTTGCGTAAGTAAGTAAATTCAACCCTGATTTTCCCGTTGATGGCTGCACCACTTGGACCTGTACAGGAGTGTGGGGGAAATGTTACCAATAGATTGTCCGGAAAATGCAGTTCCCCACCTGTTACAACATCAAATGAATCAAGCATTGGTGCATTGAACAGTGCTGGGATAATGAGATTTACAGCATCATTGGTAGAATTGGAAACCCTCCATGTTGTGTCAGTATTTAAAGGGTTGCTGCTATAAGCTACAAATTGTTCAGAATATTCTTTTTGGCAGCTAGATAGGGAAACCAATAATATCAGTGCAACTAAAATCTTTTTCATCATTTTTTATTTGTACAGTATAAAGCAGATACATGCTTCTTTATAAGCGCTGCTTTTTGCCATTCAATTTATAACGTATGCCCAATGATAATCCCATGGTACTGAAACGTTGGTTATAGCCCAATGTATTTGAATTCATGTTTGATAAACTGTACCTGAAATAGGGTTCGGCAAATAGGTCAAACTTCTCGGCAACAGGTTTAATGATGCTCAGGCTGCCATATAGGCTTACCGCAACGCTATGCTTGTAAACATCGTTGCCTGATTTTGCGATGGCAATTGATTGGTAGCTTGTATCCAGTGTATTGCCTTTGTACCATGCGGCAATATTTACAATGGCCCCACCATTAAGGCTGAATTTCAATTTGTCGTTACCAAACTCATAGCCAAGCATCAAAGGCAGTTCGATGCTCCTGTAATAATTATTGGATGTTTTTACCAAATAGCCAATTTGCGTGAAGCTCGTTGTATCACTTACGGTGGTTACATTTCCAGCAGCATCCGTAATGTTCCTTGTGGTTATGACGGTGGTTGTTCTTCTTTCGTTTTCTGTTCTCAATGTAAAGCGTTCATTGATTTGGGAAAACTGCAGTCCTGCTTTCACAATTAGGTGCTCACCAATATTTTTTGTAATCCTTCCTCCAACTGTATAGCCCACCCTCATGGTTTCGGTACTGTCTTTTTTCTGTAAATAGGCACTGCTTGCAGCACCACCCATAACCGATTTGAAAGTATAATCTGGTGAAGCATACAGTTCCAAATACAGGTCATTCCTTGCATAACCATTGGCCGATGGGCAATCGGTAATGCCGGATAGTTTCAACTGTTGGAAATTATTCGGTAGCTTGTTGAAAGTGCCCAACGCTTTTTTGTTTTCAATAGACATCAATTCACCATGTCCCAAACTTTTAGGTGCAAGCATCAATTGCTCAGTCAATGATTGTTCGTGCCTATTTATAGTGGACAAGGTTTGAATGGAATTGTCAGCATTGGGTATAGTGCCATATTTAGCTTTTTTGCTGCTGGCCCTGTTGTTGGTAGCCATCCATTGTTTACTGTTTTCATTGCCCTGCTGCTCTTCTTCGGCTGAAACAATTTTCTTGCTCCTATCAACAGGAATACCTGTATTCTTTGCAGAAGCCATTTTTTCGACCTTACTTTCACTAACTGAAACGTTTTTGTTATCTGTAGCTTTATTGGTGGCAGCAGTTGCAGTTTTTTCAATAGCATTTGTAGGGCTATTGCCTGCAGTTGTGTTGTTATTGTTTTCTGTTGTACTGTTATTATTTGAGCTTGGTGTAGAAGTTCCTGTTTTGTTGATTGTTTGTATTTGGTTAGTGGATGCAGTTTCTTTTGTGGCAGTTACCTGTTTGGTGTTGCTATTTGTTTGCCATAGCATGAAACCGCCAATAGCTACAACAGCCAGGAGGAACAGACCTGTCATTAAACGGTTGTTCCAGAAAAAGCCTACCGGTCGCCGGTCCTTTTCCTTGGCTATCTTCTCCCAAAGCCCATCTGGTATAGGGGAGGAGTGGTTGCGCAGCTTATCCCGCACATAATCGTCAAATATTTTTTCTGTCATCACACAGCTATTTTTTGCAGTTGTAGTATTTGGTATTGCAGCATCTTCCTGGCTTTTACCAGTTGGCTCCTGCTGGTACTGGCCTGTATGTTCAGCATCTGGCCTATTTCCTCATGCGTATAACCTTCAATTATGTTCAGGTTAAAAACAATCCTGTAACCATCCGGCAATTGGCTTATCAGCTTCATGAGGTCTTCTTCACCAAGATTGGAAAATGCATAGGATTCCATTCTTAGCCCATCATTGCTGTTTTCCTTGATTTCAGAAAACTGTATCCTTTTTTTCTGCAAGTGCTTCAAGGCACAGTTTACCACTACACGCCTCACCCAGCCTTCAAACGAACCCTCGAACTTGAACTGGTGGATATTGTTGAATACCCTCACCAATCCATCCTGCAGCATATCCTCAGCCTCCATTGAATCATTGGCATAACGTAGGCACACAGATAGCATCTTACCTGCCATTTGCTCAAAAAGCAAACGCTGGCATTTTGCATCTTGTTTAATGCACCCTTTGATCAGTTCGTATTCCGTCAAATTGCCGGGTTTAAAATGGTGAACTAATGATGGAGATACAGCTTGTACCCCCAATGTTGCCTTGATGGTAATTTTTCAGCCTGAAATTACAAAAAAAAGCCCCGAATACAGGGACATTTTACTGTAAAAAAAAAATTATTGACTTTTCAGGATAGGCAATCAGCTTGCATTAGCTGCAATTCCCATTACAAACCTGCTAGTTGCATTGCTAAATAGAAAAGAAAGTGGGGTCAGGAATATTTTCACCATACTGTAGTTTTGCTATTTATTTGGTTGCCGTTAACTTGGACATTGTCATTCGGGGGCAATGTGGACCCTACTTTATAATGTAGAACTGTTTCTCCTATTACCGGTCATTGCAAGATCAATACAGGAATTTCAGGATAATAATGGGGATAGCATAAACCAGTGTAAGTATGAAAATGCCCTTGGCAGTTTTGTACCTGTCTGTATTCACATAGATGGTGAACACAATGGCATTGGCCAGTAAGGAAAACGTGAGCATATTGGTGAGCAAGTGGCGTTCCCAGAAAAGGAACCGGACAAACTCCCAATAGTTGTGGGCTGCCTGCCTGAAATTGATGAAATAATAGCCGTACATACCAATGAAAGGAGCTATGAAGCCTAGTACAAGCCCTAGTTTCAGGTTGTCCCTGGTGAATATTTTGAACATAGAATTACTTTAAATGTTTTTATGGAAAAATGTATGCTTGGCCTGCCTGCCAACAGGGGTTACAAATTATGCTAAGGCAGGTAGGGCTAAATGGAACCTGCAATCTGGCATTAGAATTTCCAGCTTTCAATTTTCTTCTTCAGTTCATAATTGGTAAGGTCAAACTCCACAGGTACCACACTTACATAGTTGTGTGCCAATGCCCAAACATCGGTATCCTTGCCCTTGTCAAAATTCACGAACTCACCAGTAAGCCAGTAATAAATTTTACCGTGTGGGTCCTTACGTTCCACGAACGCTTCTTCATATTTGGCATAGGCCTGCCTGCAAATTTTGATCCCTTTAATGAGGCTTTCATCCACAGCGGGAATATTTACGTTCAGCAGCAAATGCTTGTCCACTTTTTTTGCCAGCAACTGTATGGCAATTTTTCTTGTGTACACTTTAGCTGCATTGAAATCCGCTTCCATGCTATAATCCAGTAAACTGAAACCTGCACTGGGAATACTTTCTATGGCAGCTTCCATTGCAGCACTCATGGTGCCGCTGTAAATAACATTGATACTGTGATTGGCACCATGGTTAATGCCGCTCAAACAAATATCAGGTTTGCCGTGCAGTACCTTGTCCACTGCAAGTTTCACACAATCCACCGGTGTACCATTGCAGGTATAGGCTTCAATACCATCTATAAAAGGAACTTTTTGCAAACGTAGTGGATGCCCAATGGTTATTGCATGGCCCATGCCGCTTTGTGGCTTGTCTGGTGCCACCACCACCACCCGTCCCAAATCAAGAACGGATTCTGCCAATGCTTTTATACCCGGTGCGTAAATACTGTCGTCGTTGGTTATAAGGATAACGGGCTGTTCTTTCTTCTTCGTTTTTGCCATGGGTGCAAGATAAGAAAGTCGGGGTTTGGGAAAACCAGTTTCGCATAAATTGGCTTTTGATTGTAGATAGCCAGTGGGCGATGGGCTGGGACAATTACTTCATTCGACATGCGTGGCTGGTTTCTCCATATATTTTACTGCTGGAAAGTTCCATTGATTATCGGCGGCAGAAAAATGTATCAATTTAAAAACGGATTCTTTTTGACATATTTTTATTGTACATATTGTGGGACCTAATTTTTTATTCCAGCAACTGCCGTTAGTGCCGCAATTCCCGATAGCCTGTATATTCCTGGGTTTGAACGTCAAAAAATACGAAGCCAAAACATTTTTTTGTAAAAAGGCAAAATAAATTTGGTAAAACTAAAAATGTTAGTAATTTGCGGCTAAATCAATTAGCCATGAGTTACGCAGGAAAAAATCTCCGTTACCTACGCAAGCAAAAAGGTTGGACACAAGAAGAGTTTGCCAACAAGCTCAATGTGAAACGTTCACTTATCGGTGCTTATGAAGAGGAACGAGCCGAGCCCAAATTAGAGGTGCTGGAAATTCTCAGCAGTCTCTTTAAGCTAAGCCTTGATGAACTTTTGCTTAAAGATTTAACTGAGGAGCCAAAAGGCATTAGTTATTTGGACCAACGACGAAAGTTGAAAATGGTTGCAGAAAGCAACAGTATCCAGTTTGTTCCATTAAAAGCTGCAGCAGGTTATTTAAACGGCTATGCTGACCCGGATTTTTTGGATGAATTGAATACTTTCACGTTGCCAATGCTTGCTCCTGGTCAGTACAGGGCCTTTGAAATCGTTGGTGACAGTATGCTGCCAACCCCGAGTGGCAGTGTGATTGTTGGTGAAAAAGTGGAGGACATGGAAGATGTGAAAAACAGCAATACCTATGTGGTGCTCAGCAAAACGGATGGCATTGTTTACAAACGCATCATGAAAAATACAAAAGCCAAGAACAAGCTTACTTTAATTAGCGATAATCCTGTTTACGAACCTTATAATGTAAACTCAGATGAAGTGCTGGAAGTATGGAAAGCTGTTTACATTTTGCAGAAGGCCAGTTTGGTACAGCGTTGGGATGTTGGACAATTGGCTGGTATGGTAAACAATTTGAACAATGAAGTGAACAGTTTGAAAAGAAAGCTGAATTAATATTTTGGTGGGTTAGTTAGTAAAATAAGGTCGCTCGAATGGGCGGCCTTTTTATTGCCATAAATGTTTTTATTGGCCAGTACGATATGGTTGGCCCACCCCATTGTCGCTTAAAAAAGCCTTAAGCTTGTTCAAACCATCCAAAAGAATGCCTTTAATAGACATAAACCATCAGTTTAGCCGTTATATGGTTATATTGTTTTGTAAGAAGCTGTCTAAATTCAATTCGCAGGTTTTTCCATTTGAATTTTTGGCTGTCCCGCAATTGCAGGATTGAATTTTTCGCCATAGTCCATCCAGCTATGTCTGCAAAATCTGCCTTGTTTCACTCAAAAATTATATGATGGGAATTCCATCAATTAAATCTAGATAGTTTCTAAGGCAGCAGCTTCAACCATAAATTAAATCAATGAAAAAATCATTACCGTACAGGCTTTATGCAGGATTGTTTATCTGCATTTTGTTGGTATTGTTTGTAGGCTTCGTTTCTGTTAATGCGCTAAAAGATCAGAATGAGGAATCGGGATGGGTGGCACATACCAATTTGGTACTTGGCCAATTAAAGGATGCGCGCTATGATCTTTTGCAGATGCGTGGAGGACGCCGGGCCTACTGGATAACGGGGAAAGAAGGGTTCCTGGATAGCTATACCAGGGGTTTGGGCGTATTGCCCAACGATGTTCAAGGCCTCAAGAACTTGGTTAGTGATAATAGTGTACAAACAAACAATGTGAATGTCCTGGATTCGCTCATTACGGCAACCTTTAATTTTTGGCGGTTACATGATGTGGTACATCAAAAGTATTCGCAGGAAGTATTTAAAGATCTGGTAATTGAGGAAGAAGCGATACTTGGCCGCGCATACAAACAATTTGAAATTGTGAAAGCAGAAGAAACGAGGCTATTGGCTGTGAGGGAGGCAAATGCAAAGGATTCTTTTCACAGGACACAGGTAACCATCATTGTAGGTATAGCCGTTTTAATGGTAATGGTTTTATTGTTGATCAATGGCGTGGTCAGAACACTGAAAAGCAGGTACAGGGCCAATTTGAAACTGGAAGAAAACCTGGCTGAGATAGAAAAGACCAACAAGTATGCAACTGAGCAAAACTGGCTATTGGAGGGGGTTGCCTGTATCAATGACAGCTCAAGAACAAAAGAGTCTGGTAGTGTGGAGGAGCTATGTCAAAGTCTTTTATCTGCTTTGGTGAAATATATGGAAGTTCCTGCTGGTGTTTTGTTCCTGGCAGATGAGGAACATACCAAGCTTGTTACTTCCGCAACGGTGGCCGTTTCAGGTTCGGCAAAAAAGGAATTCAATATTGGTGAAGGCATTGTTGGTAATGCGGCCTTGAGCAAAAGTATCAGTGTAATAAAAGATGTTCCGGTAGACTATTGGCGTGTGGAATCTGCTACTGGCAGCACATCGGGCAAGGGAGAAATAGTTTGCGCCCCGTTGCTGATTAATGAAGAATTAAAGGGGGTAATAGAATTGGGAGCTTTTGGTCCATTCACCGATTTGCAAAAGGAACTGCTCCAAAATGTAACAAGGAGCATTGCCATCTCGATCAATGCAAGACAGTCAAGACGGAAAAACGAAAAATTGCTTGGGCAGGTGCAGGAGCAGAAAGAAGAACTGGAAAGCCAGCAGGAAGAACTTCGCCAAACAAATGAAGAACTGAGCAGGCAGACTGAGGAATTGCAAGCTTCTGAAGAAGAACTGAAGACCCAGGAAGAAGAGCTCAGGCAAATAAATATAGAACTGCAGCAACAAAATGAAGTTGTTGAGAATGCAAAACAGGCTATTATCATTAAGGCAAATGAACTGGAAGCCACCAGCAGGTTCAAGTCTGAATTCCTGGCAAACATGTCGCATGAGTTGAGGACACCCTTGAACAGTGTGCTTATCCTTGCAAGGTTACTGGCAGATAACAAATCGGAGAACCTTACGCCAAAACAGGTTGAATATGCAAGTATCATCCATAAATCAGGAAGCGGTTTATTGCAGTTGATCAATGATATCCTCGATCTTTCAAAAATTGAAGCCGGCAAGGTTGATTTGATTATCGAAGACATAAGCCTGCAGGAAATCTCCACGGACTTGAAACAACTGTTCAGTGTTGTGGCGTCGGAAAAAAATATTCATTTTGGAACCACCCTTGCTCCGGATATTCCATTAATCATTAAAACAGATAAGCAAAGGGTGGAGCAGGTACTGAAAAACCTTTTATCCAATGCTTTCAAGTTTACCCCAAAGGATGGCCACATACATTTATCGTTTACCAATAGACAACTGTTCAATAAAAATGCATTGGCCATCAGCGTAACAGATTCCGGTATTGGCATTCCGCCGAGTAAGCAAAAACTTATTTTTGAAGCGTTCCAGCAAGCTGATGGCTCAACAAACAGGAAATATGGCGGTACTGGCCTGGGGCTGTCCATCACCAAGGAACTGGTTCGTTTATTGGCAGGTGAAATTGAATTGCAAAGTGAGGAAGGTAAGGGAAGCACATTCACCATCATTCTCCCACTGGAACATTTATACGAGGAAAGGCAACAACAGGTTGATGATGGCCAACTGATGCCCTCGTTGCCCCCCCTCCTTGAAAATATTCATGAACAGGTGACCGTTCCAGATGACAAGAATGCAGTTTCGAGCAATGACAAGACCATTTTAATTATTGAAGACGATCCCAACTTTGCAACAATCTTAAAAGATTTTGCACAGTCCAAAGGCTATAAAGTGATTGTTGCTTTGCAAGGCGATGAGGGCCTGAAGTATGCAAGGCAGTACAAGCCATCTGCCATTATTCTGGACATTCAATTGCCGGTAATTGATGGTTGGACCCTTTTAAAAATATTAAAGGGAGACAATGAACTGAAAAATATCCCTGTTCATATTATTTCCGCACTGGATGATGGGAGGCTCAATTATGCAGGTGCTCTGACATATATCAAAAAGCCTGTAAGCAGGGAAGCGTTGGAAAATGCATTCTCTTCCATAGAAGTTTATATCAATGAATACCTGAAGAAGGTACTGATCCTTTCCGACAATCGTTTCAGCGATGAAAAATTGCAGAAGCTGTTCAAGGACAAGCATCCGGATGCACAGTTCTATCAGCAATCATTCAAGGATTCCACAGTGCAGGCTCTGGGTGAAGAGAAGTTTGATTGCATACTTGCAGATATTGGCACTGACATAAAAAATGGGGTGGAGCATTTATTGGCATTGCAGGGCCATTTGAAAGCAGCCAATATTCCACTTATCATTTATATAGATACGGATATTTCTGCGGCCGATGAAATGCAGCTCAAGAAAATATCCAACGCCATTGTACGTAATTCCGCAGCCTCTAATAATAGGTTGATGGATGAGATGGAACTTTTCCTGTATAAGGTGCAGCAGTCAGCGCAATCGTTGACCAGGGCGAGCGAAAGCGGGGAGAGGTTTGATAAAAGTTTGGCCAATAAGAAAGTATTGTTAGTAGATGATGACATGAGGAACGTGTTTGCATTGAGTGCGGCTTTGGAGCAGCAGGACCTAAAAGTTATTTCTGCAACTGATGGCACTGATGCCCTTGAAAAACTGAAAGGGGACAAAGGGATTGATATTGTGCTGATGGATATCATGATGCCTGAAATGGATGGTTATATGGCCATACAAAAAATAAGGGGGGAACTGAAACTTACCAACTTGCCGATTATTGCACTTACTGCAAAAGCAATGGCTGGCGATAGGGAGAAATGCATTGAAGCTGGTGCATCGGATTATATTACCAAGCCGGTAGACATGCAGAAATTATTATCAATCATGAGGGTATGGCTAGTTTAAAAATGATAAGAGCAGATATAAATAAGGAGGAACTGGGCGATATTTTGAATGTGGTAAAGAACTACCATGGCTATGATTTCTTTGACTATTCCAAAGCATCGTTAACCAGGAGGGTAAACAAATTTCTGGAGGACAATCAATTGGGGACTGTTTATGAACTAAAAAACAAATTGATCAATGAACCCAATTATTTCCATCATTTTTTGCAAACCATTACCGTAAATGTAACGGAGATTTTTAGGGATGCCAATTTCTACAAATCGATGCGGGAGCATGTGATTCCCATTCTTGCATCGTATCCCAAATTCAATATTTGGCATGCAGGAT
>JAHEZD010000085.1:22500-24326 GCA_023251255.1 Chitinophagaceae bacterium | reverse complement strand
ACTAATACGCTCTATGTACGATTACCAACCGTACTGAGGGCACCTTTGCAAGCCTCCGTTACTTTTTAGGAGGCGACCACCCCAGTCAAACTACCCACCATGCACTGTTTCCCGTTAGGGATTAGGTTCTAAGCAAACGAAGGTTGGTATTTCAACGTTGACTCCATAATGCCTGGCGACACTACTTCAAAGTCTCCCAACTATCCTACACATCGGTTGCTCAAAATCAATGCAAAGTTGTAGTGAAGGTTCACGGGGTCTTTCCGTCCCGTGGCGGGTAACCGGCATCTTCACCGATACTACAATTTCACCGGGCTCGTGGAGGAGACAGTATTCAACTCATTAGACCATTCGTGCAGGTCGGAACTTACCCGACAAGGAATTTCGCTACCTTAGGACCGTTATAGTTACGGCCGCCGTTTACTGGGGCTTCAGTCAGAAGCTTTGGCTTACGCCGAACATCCTTCCTTAACCTTCCAGCACCGGGCAGGTTTCAGGCTCTATACGTCATCTTTCGATTTTGCAGGGCCCTGTGTTTTTGTTAAACAGTTGGTTGAATCATTTTACTGTGACCATATTGCTATGGTACGCTTTATCCCGAAGTTACAGCGTCAATTTGCCTAGTTCCTTCTCCACGGCTCACCCGAGCGCCTTAGAATACTCATCCCGTCTACCTGTGTCGGTTTGCGGTACTGGCTGCCATACTCGCTTTTCTAGGGAGAACTTTCATAACTACGCTTCACCCGAAGGATCCACTCAGCATCCGTCTGCCTGTGTTACTAGCATTCTCCGTCACTTTTAATGTATGGTAGGTGAAGGAATATTAACCTTCTTTCCATCAGATGCCCCTTTCGGGTTTTCCTAAGGACCAGACTAACCCTGATCCGATTAACGTTGATCAGGAAACCTTAGACTTTCGGCGAAGGAGTTTTTCACTCCTTTTATCGTTACTTATACCTACATTTTCTTTTGAAATCGCTCCAGCATACGTCGCCGTACACCTTCGATGCAGATTTCAATGCTCCCCTACCACTCTAACAAGTTAGAGTTTAGAACTTCGGTTCGTAGTTTGATGCCCGATTATTTTCCGTGCAGGATCTCTCGACCAGTGAGCTGTTACGCACTCTTTAAATGAATTGCTGCTTCCAAGCAAACATCCTGGCTGTTATAGAAATCCCACCTCGTTTGATCAACTTAACTACGTATTAGGGACCTTAGTTGCTAATCTGGGTTATTTCCCTCTCGGCCATGGACCTTAGCGCCCACAGCCTCACTGCCGCAGATATTTATTAGCATTCGGAGTTTGTCAGGGTTTGGTAGGCGGTGAAGCCCCCTAGCCCAATCAGTAGCTCTACCTCTAATAAACTTCTATATGCGACGCTGTTCCTAAAAACATTTCGGGGAGAACGAGCTATCTCTCAGTTTGATTGGCCTTTCACCCCTATCCACAGGTCATCCCAAGACTTTTCAACGTCAACGGGTTCGGTCCTCCAATTAGTTTTACCTAACCTTCAACCTGCCCATGGATAGATCACAAAGTTTCGCGTCTGCCCCAACTGACTAGTCGCCCTATTTGGACTCGCTTTCGCTACGGCTCCGTTAATTACGAACTTAACCTCGCCAGTCAGGAGCAACTCGTAGGTTCATTATGCAAAAGGCACGCCGTCACATATATTTCAATGCTCCGACCGCTTGTAAGCACACGGTTTCAGGTACTATTTCACTCCCCTATTCGGGGTGCTTTTCACCTTTCCCTTACGGTACTGGTTCACTATCGGTGTCTGAGGAGTATTTAGCCTTACCAGATGGTGCTGGCAAATTCGGGC
>JAHEZD010000085.1:0-20000 GCA_023251255.1 Chitinophagaceae bacterium | reverse complement strand
AAGATCTTTCGGCTTTTTCGCCATCCCATTTTTGATTGGGGTTGCAAAAGTAAGAGCCTTTTTTATTTCAACCAAATTTTTCTTGAAATTATTTTGAATTTATTTCAGAATTTTTTGTGTGATTTTGTTTTAAGAACTACCGTTTTTTAACGGAGTGCAAAGATAAGATGTTGAAGTTTATAACCAAATTTTATTTAAGAAAATTCAATCTTTTTTTACCTCGTTTTCTTCTTAAAGAACTGTCCGTTTTAGTTGAACGGGCGGCGAAGATAGGAGTGTTTTTTTAAGTACCAAATTTATTTTAAATCCCTTTGATATTTTCTAATCTCATCTTCAAAGAACTTGCTACTTACCGAGTTCCGTTTTTCAGTAGCGGGGTGCAAAAATAAGAGCGGAATCGTTACTGCCAAATGTTTTTTTGAAATTGTTTGCACCAAATTGACAAAAGCCTTTGTAGCAAGGCATTTCAGGGTAAAAAATATTTTTGCCGACCATTATAAAGTTGAAATAACTTGAACGAATAACATACAATTGGTCAGTAACTATGCAATCAAATAGTATTATGGTATATTAACCTGCCAATTTCTGCCTACGGCTATTAAGCTGTTATGAAACTGTAATTCATTTCGCCCGCATTTCCGAAGAACATCCCGGTAAGAATTACATGGAACAAAATAGCTAAGCGCAGCTTATACCGTATACCATATTCCACCTGCAAATCGGGATAGCTATGGACAAAGAGAACAACTTACTTCCAGAGCTTTTCATGCCTTTGCAAGGTTATTCCTTGACGCCACTTTAATCCTAGTTTTCCTGTCTAGTCATTTTGCATAACTGTTCGCCCCATTAGGCGTCCTTACATCGATTCCTTTTCAAACCTTATCCATATTCATTATTGAGTATGGAATGGACACTAAAAGTGCTATACCTCAAACTTCGGGAGCGGTTAATGGACTCAATCATTGAATAGAATAGGTAGGACTGAATGAAGAACTATTTAAATGGGGCTCTCGAGCAAATTCTCCTGATAGTTGACCACTGTTAGGAACAGTCCATGGGCTGGTGTAGTAAAATCGGCCCTTGAAGCATCCTTTGCTTGGATAATTGATTCAAAAGTATCTAAAGATATAAGGCCTCTCCCAACCCTGATCATGGTGCCTACAAGCCCTCTGACCATGCCCCTGAGGAACCTGTTGCCCTTTACCTGATATACTATGTAGCCATCTTCAATGGTCCATTGCGAATGTTCGATACTGCAAATGAAGTTTCTTACTTGCGTGTTCTTTTTTGAGAAAGAGGAGAAATCCCTGGTACCAACCAGTTTTTGGGCTGCAAGGTTCAGTTGGGCCATATCCAAAGTATATGGGTAGAACCATGCCCTATCGGCGAGGAATGGGTTCTTTGCATTGTAAATGAAGTATTTGTATTCCCGTGAAATGGCATCGAAACGGCAATGGGCGTTATCCGGAACGGAGAAAATTGCTTTGAGAACAATATCTTGGGGCAGGATAGCATTGATATTGTACAATTGCTTGCCCATCATATCAATATCTGCATCAAAATGGAAAAAGTTCTGCAGTGCATGCACACCCGCATCCGTTCTGGAAGAGCCAGTAAGGGAAATGGCCTGTTTGAAAAAAGTATGGAGTGCTTTTTCAATCTGGCTTTGAACGGTAATTGCATTCTGTTGTACCTGGAAACCGCTATAATTGGTCCCCTTATAAGATACTTCCAGGAAATAACGTGGCATTAGTTAGCAGATTTTCTGAACTGGTCAATCATATTGGGGGCCTTGAACTCCGCTTCAAGCGATGGATAATTGAAAACATCATAAATGGAAGGCCTGGAAGCAACAAAAAACTTATAACGGCTCTGTTCCGACAGGAACAGTAATCCCAAGTTCCTTATCTGTTCTGTTGTGAAACAGGTATTCTTGTAGGAACGTTTTGCGGAGGCAATCATCTTTTCATCTGTGGTTTCCGATGACATAAGCCTCCGTGCCTTACCGTAATCTGCTTCAGTAGCAAGGTTTACACAGGAACGGTTGTATTGATTGGATGAACCCACACTATTGGGTTTTGTGGTATCCACACTAGTAGTTTCTGGAACTGGATTGGCCTGAACCGAAGATGCGTACGGAATGAAAATGGTAATGGTATCTGCTCTCGCTGGTGTATAATCTATGTAAACCTGATCTATACCTTGGTAGGTCCCTTTATCATAGGTTTTTATAACATGGAACCTGCCGTCTTGCTGCTTATTCTGGTTTTGAGGCTGATTGTTATTGTTCACAGCTAGTTTCCTTTCTTCCTGAATTGATTGAACAGGGGATGCCTCCAAGGTTGCAGGAGCAATTGCCGATTGTACAGCACTTCCAGCAGTTTCCGTTTTGATGGGAACCTGTGAAGCAGATGCGGTTTCATTGGTTCGCTTTATTGGTTCCTCCACTTTTTTGGAAGAACTGCTTGCCGCTACACTAACTGTCGGGGATGCTGTTTTTGTTGGTTCCTGTATAAAGACTTCATCTGTATTCAATTTGACCGTGTCGTAAACAGCTTTGTCCTTTTCCCAATCTGAAGGGTTTGCCATGATGGTTTTGAAGCTCACGTAATCAAAAAGACCCCATCCCTTATCGCCAAAACGCTTCAGTGAATAACCAAGGTCCTTGTCCTCAACAACGCAGGAGAATTTCTGTTCAGGATAAATATCCCTTGGGAAACCTGCTGTAAAGAAATACCTGCCATTTTTCAACTTTGGAATTACGAGATAACCACTTAATGTGGAACTGTAGTTCCTATTGTTCAGCATCACAAAAAAAGGCTGCTTATCTTCTGCCTGAATGTATATGAAATGCTTTTTCTGTGCAGTTGCTGTAGTAAAAGCAACAAATATTGCTATACAAATAAAACCAAGACGTAAAAAGGATTTATGCTTCATGGATGTCATCATATTGATACAAATCTAATTTAAAACGTTTGAAAATCGCTTATCAGTATGCAAGTGCAAAAAACGTGGGCATTTAACCTTTTGTAAAAATATTATCCACTAACCTTGCCTCCATTATATCTTTATCCACTAAAAAACATTTCATGAGAAAACTCTTCTTATTGTTAGGATTATCGATAGGCATTGGTGCCTTATCACAAACAGCCAAGGACGATAGCTGGAAAAAAAACTACCGTGCCTTTGCCACAAAAATCAATGACCTAGTGCATACCAAACTGGATGCAAAATTTGATTACAGCCAGTCCCAACTGATTGGCAAGGCCTGGATTACCTTAAAACCACACTTCTACTCTACCGACTCCTTGCAATTAGATGCAAAGGGGTTCAAAATCAACAAGGTTGAAATTGTTAAAGCTGGTGGGAAGAACGGAACATTGAAATACAGCTACGACAGTACTTTCCTTAACATTACATTGGACCGAACCTATAAAGCATCCGAGCAATACACAGTATACATAGATTATGTAGCCATGCCCAATGACCTCAAGGTAGAAGGCAGTGCAGCTATCAATGATGCAAAGGGACTGTATTTTATCAACCCAAAAGGTGAAGAGAAGGACAAACCAACACAAATTTGGACCCAAGGTGAAACCGAGGCCACGTCTGCTTGGATACCAACCATTGACAAGCCCGATCAAAAAACGACCGATGAGTTCTACTTGACCGTTCCGGCAAAATATGTAACGCTTTCCAACGGCAAAATGGTCAGCCAAACGAAAAATGCAGATGGCACAAGAACAGATTACTGGAAGATGGAGCTGCCCCATGCCCCCTACCTTTTTTTCATTGGCGTTGGCGATTATGCTGTCGTAAAAGATACCTATAAAGGCAAGGAGGTAAATTATTACGTGGAGAAGGAATACGAAAAAGTGGCCAAGAAAATTTTTGGCAATACCCCGGAGATGATGAAGTTCTACTCTGAAAAAGTTACTGGTATTGAGTATCCCTGGAACAAATACTCACAGATTGTAGGCCGTGATTATGTAAGCGGAGCCATGGAAAACACTACGGCAACCCTGCACCAGGAAAGCGCACAGCAGGATGCAAGACAATTGATTGATGGCAACAGTTGGGAAAGTACCATTGCGCACGAACTGTTCCACCAATGGTTTGGTGATTATGTTACTGCTGAAAGTTGGAGCAACCTAACCGTGAACGAAAGCTTTGCCAATTACAGTGAGGTCCTGTGGGATGAATACAAATATGGAAAGGATGCTGGCGACGCTCAGAACAATTCCGATATGGCTGGTTACATAGGAAGTGGAAGTTCCACGAAAGACCTTGTACGCTTCTACTACCGTGATAAAGAAGACATGTTTGATGCAGTGAGCTACAACAAGGGCGGAAGGATACTGCACATGCTACGCAACTACGTTGGTGATGATGCCTTCTTCAAATCGTTGAACAAATACCTGACCGACAATAAATTTGGCAACGGTTCAGCACATAAACTTCGTTTGGCCTTTGAGGCTGTTACAGGCAAGGACCTGAACTGGTACTGGAACCAATGGTATTTTGGTGCAGGCCATCCAAAATTGGATATCAGCTACTACTACAATGAAGCAAATAAATTCGTTTCTGTATACGTAAAACAAACACAGACCACAGATAAGGTTTTCAAGCTTCCTTTTGCCATTGATGTTTGGGTTGCCGGTAAGAAAGCCCGTTACGATGTCTGGATGAACAACAAAGTGGATACTTTCACTTTTGCTGCCAATAGCAAACCCGACCTAGTGAATGTGGATGCGGACAAGATCCTATTGGCTGAAAAGAAAGATGCAAAGACCTTGAGTGAATATGCTTTCCAGTACAAGAATGCTAGCAATTATATGGACAGGAAAGAAGCCATTGATTATGCGGCCAAACACGCCAAGGAACCAGAGGCCCAAACTATTTTAACTGCTGCGTTGAACGATAAATATAAAGGCCTCCGCATTAAAGCTATTCAGTCCTATACAACCAACACGCCCGAGGCGGCTACTATTTCAAAACTGGAATCCATTGCCAAAACTGATGCAGACAGGCCAGCCCGCGCAGAAGCAATCGATATACTCGGTGGGTTAAAAGATGTCAAGTACAAGGATATGTTTGTTCAGGGAACAAAGGATTCTTCCTATTCTGTTGCCGGTGCCTCGTTGGAAGCATTGGGAGAACTTGATGCTGCTGCTGCATTTGAACTTGCCAAGAAACTGTCCAAGGAACCAGCTAAAGGAAGGTTGAGCCAAGCCATTACTGCTAGCATGGTAAAATCCGGTGATGAAAGTGCCTATGATTTTGTATCATCCACTTTTGACAAAGCGGGCCTGCAGGAAAAATTCCAATCATTGCAGCCATTTGCAGACTTATTGGTAATCGTAAAGGACCCTACCAAATTCAAAGCTGGCATAGACAAGATTGTGAAAATGAGGGAAGCTATTCCTGAGGCTTACAAGGCCCAAGCCACACCATACATTAACGGCGTTGTACTGAAAGGCATTGCTGATAAGAAAGATAAAGCTGGTGAAAAGGAACTGGCTGATTATGCCAGGTCACAAGCAAAATAAATTTTGAGCAATAAAAAAACGCTGACGGAAATCCATCAGCGTTTTTTTATTGCTCCTTCCTAACTATTTCCTATTTGCCAATCCTCACTAGTCACTCATCGGCTCTTACGGCATTATAATCAATGGGCTTCCGCCAGCTATTTCCACCAGTTCCAAATCAAAAATCAGGTCCTTACCTGCTAGTGGATGATTGGCATCCAGTACCACCACATCATCCTTTACTTCAACAATCACCACTTGAAAATCCTGTCCTTGACCATTGCTCATATTCAGTTGCATACCAATTTCAGGTTCCATTTCAGGGGGGAACTGTGCCTTTGGGAATTCAACAATATTCTCTTCCTGCTTTGGTCCATAAGCTTCTTCAGCAGGGATGTGGATTGTTTTCTTTTCGCCAATAACCATTCCGGTAACACCATCATCAAACCCCGGAATCACCATACCGCTACCAATTTCAAATTCCAATGGCTCGCGGCCGGCACTGCTGTCAAATGTGTTGCCATCAGTGAGCTTACCATGATAATGGATTTTTACTGTGTCGCCTTTTTTTGCTTGTTGCATTGTTTAAGTTTTTGTTTTTGCAATAATTTGGTTACTGGCTTTCCTATTCATGGCTTTGGCATGTACGCTGCATTCTTATACTGAAGAACATGAATTCAGTAAGCCTACAATAACGTCACCATTCATAAAATTGTTTTGTATCCGCTGGCAAAATACAGTCTTAGCCCCAACACCACAATTAATTTTATATACCTTCCAAGCCTTAAAAATGATTCAATGAAAATCTTCCTTCTTACTGCACTGATCACATCCTGTATCGCATCTGCCCAAAGCAGCAAAACCACTACAGAAATAATGCCAGCAGCATACAGAACCAATGTATACGTACCAATGCTCAAGGGGAAACGGGTGGCCATTTTTGCCAACCATACAGCAACTATTGGCAATGTACACTTGGTTGATACACTGCTGAAACTGGGTATTAAAATTATCGTGGCCTTTGGTCCCGAACATGGTTTCCGTGGCACTGCCAATGCTGGCGAAAAAGTGGACACCTATATTGATTCAATCACCAGGATTCCTGTGATTTCACTTTACGGAAAAAAGAGGAAGCCATCTCCTGAGGATTTGAAAAACGTGGACGTTATGCTATTTGATATCCAGGATGTGGGCACACGCTTCTATACTTATATCTCCTCCTTGCAGGAATATATGGAGGCTGCTTTTGAAAACAGTAAACCGTTGATGATACTGGACAGGCCAAACCCCAATAGTTTCTATGTAGATGGACCTGTGCTGGATACTGCTTATAAAAGCTTTGTTGGCATGAACCCAATACCCATAGTTTATGGAATGACCATGGGCGAATATGCTTTTATGGTAGCAGGTGAAAAATGGCTTTCCAAAAAAGCCAATGATAAATACGCTTATTACCAAACAACTAAGAATTCCAAGGATACCGCTTTCCATTTCCAGTTAATCAAATGCGGAAACTATACCCATAAAAGCAAATATGTGCTGCCTATAAAACCATCACCCAACCTGCCTGATATGGCAAGTATTTACTGGTATGGCAGCAACTGCTTTTTTGAGGGAACCGTGCTGAGTGAGGGGCGGGGAACCGACCATCCATTCTGTTTCATTGGACATCCCTCCCTGCCCAGTACCCTTTTTGCTTTTACGCCTGTATCGAGGAATGGGGCAACTACACCCAAACTTAAGGACACTCTTTGTTATGGTGTGAACTTATTTGGAACAAATGAACAGGTTTTACGAATGGTTGGCAACAAAGTACAACTGAAATACCTCCTTGAAGCATATAGGCTGTTCCCCGATAAGGAATCCTTTTTCATTAAAGTGAAGAAAGGGAATCCCAATCTCTCCTTGTTCAACAAGTTGGCTGGTAATAATGAACTGATGCAACAAATAAAAGACGGCAAAACTGAAGAGGAAATTAGGGCAAGCTGGCAAGCAAAGCTCGATGCCTTTAAAAAAATCAGGAAAAAATATTTGCAATACGAAGATTTCGAGTAAGGCCATATCATAAATGTAACTCTCCTAAGATTATTCTCCATGAACCCACGTTACTTTGATAAAGGCCGATAATTAATTGTAATGATAAACGGCTTGGTACCAGTAAAAGTTGCTGCAAGTCACCAAAAACTACCTGCTACCTGCTTTCGCTGCAGATGAATCAGGAGTGGTTTTAAGTTGGTTTTCTTCCTCCTTTTTCGCTGGGGGTGCCGGGGTAATTGAGGGAACTTTCGGACCAAAGAAACTTTCAAAATCCCTCCTATAAGATATACCAATTCCCTGCCTGCTCCTTCTGCCTAAAGCACTTCCGCTAATGTCCAAACTGTTCTTGCTGAAAACAATGGCACGCAGGTTCCTATCTTTTGACAGTACAAATTCCACGTTCCAATCAGGCAACCATTGCGTATTGCCTGTCTGAACAGTGGATGAACCAAGGAAATTGATATCGAGGTCGGTACCAAAAGACACGATGATCTTGTCATCGAAAAAGCTTTTGCCCACTTTTATGCCAAGTACGGTACGGATACTGGTATTGCTGTTATTGCCAGTACCGTTTACCACACCAGAAGCAATAATATCCGAGCCATTGTAGAAAGATGCACCAAGGTCCACACGTATCTTGAATTTCTGATAGAGATAATCCGTGAAGAGTTTGTTCACCACACTTGAAACTGTTTTGCCAATGGTATTATAAGCAAGTCCTTCATAAGCGGAGCCGCCTTTACCAGATAGCAACCCTTGTCCATAAGGTGCAAATGAATTAAGCACAATCAATGAAGCCGCCTGTGTTAGCATTTCATTGTCATCTTTTTCAATCCTGTTGACGAACTGCGAAAAATTGGGATCCGTTTTAGCAGGACTGTTGGCAGGGAAATCAATCTTGAACCTGATGTCGGGTTTGCTCAATTTGCCGTCGAGGTTGGCAATCACATATACTTTATCACGCTGAATGAGCAATGAGTTGTCAGATGCTGTAAAGCTCTGGTTACTTATCAAATCCTTGAGGCTGACATTGTCTGCAGTGTACCTTGCTGCAATATGCAGGTCTGCATTCATGGCATCGCCCGTCCATTCTATATAATTCCCATCGGTTGGCAAAAGCTCAAATGGCTTGCGAATAAGGGACTGGAAGTTGAAGTTATAATTGCCCGCTTCAATGTTGTAACGGCCACGTATATCCAACTTTTCATTGGTTCCCGCCTTTATCCGCAACCTCCCATTTCCAACGGCTTGAATTACATCACCAGTAAGTTCATCAAGGATTACATCAATACTTACCTTGTTATTTGCTGTTAAGTCAAGGTCAACAGATAGGTTGAAATTGTTTTTCCTGCTTTCCGCATCCATCTCGGTACCGAATTGCTTGAACACAATAAAATCCGCATCACCGCTTTGCTTACTGGTTGAGTTGGGCAGAAAAATATGCGAGTAGTCATTTGCCTCGGCTACAATAACCATTTTTGCATTGTCTTCTGGTCCTTTTAAACTTAGCAATGCCTTACCAACTGCCCTTCCATAAAATTGCTGGTTATCCTTTGGCTTTGTATCAATCATCAACAGTTTATTGGTTGACAGATCAAAATCAAAAGCCATATTCTTGAAAGCTTTTTCGTATAGTTTACCTTTTACGGTCCCTGTATTGTTTAAGGTATCTCGGATCTTGAACTCCCCGAAATTGATGCCATCTTCTTCAAACTTTAGGAGTGCGGAATCAATATGGTAATATACTTGCGTATAGTCTACTTTCATGCCAGCACCCCTTATCATCACATTGCCCAAAAGGTTGATGGAATTGGGTTTCCCATTAACTTTTAAATCACCAGTTCCATAACCGTCAATATCTGAGAAAATACCTTTCAGGTATTTCTGGATGATAGTAAGCCTTGTATTGTTCAAGTGAATATCATTCATTAATGGGGAAGTGGAAGTGCTGTCCTTTGTTCTGTACGAACCTTTTGCTGTGAAGTTGTACTTTTCGTTTGGTGAAACAACATCATAGTTCACATTACCGGTTTTGCTGTCATAGTTTGCTTTGATGTTCACAAGACCCAATGAATCGTCATCCATCCTGAACTGCTCAGCCTTGATACTTGCGTCGGCATAAAAATTGCCGAAGAAATCATTCAGTTTGATGTTGCCCGATGCAATCCCCTCAAATTTTGGGTCATTGATATGCAGTAATGAAGTAAAGTCGCCCAGTACAAGGTTCTTGAGATTCACATTGAGGTTATGGGCATTGGTCTCCTCTTCCATCTGCGTTTCAACAGTCACTTCCTGAAAGCCCTGAACAAACTTCAAGTTATTGGCATCAACAAAGTTCTTTCTAACCACCAGTTCACCTTCTTTTTCGATGTTCCACTTCTTCTCGTTCAGTACAAATGCAGATGGCCTGAACTTTACACGGACACCATCTTCCAAAGTATATACATCCGCCAGCAAATCCGCATCGTTCAATGTATTGTTCGCCTTGGTATTGATGGAGACAACGGAATGGTCATTGGCCGCAACGATATTTATTTTTGTGGTGGGCAAATAGAAACTATCACTCAACTGCACACTTGCTATCTCACTTTCAAGATCCAATGAATCGAGGTTCCCATTCCCTTTTATGTTCACTCCAGTAAAACTGTACTTGTTATACTTCACATAAGGCAACTGCAAATTGAAATTAAACCGATTGTTCTTCGTATCAACAGAGCCATCAATTTTGGAATCGTTCATTCCCGATAATTTATTATCGATCAGTTTAAGGTAAGGCTCCACAAAGCCCGTTGTTATGGCAACAGAAAACTGCTGGTTACTGGGTATTGATTTGGGCTCAT
This sequence comes from Chitinophagaceae bacterium, assembly GCA_023251255.1. GTDB lineage: Bacteria > Bacteroidota > Bacteroidia > Chitinophagales > Chitinophagaceae > UBA1930. Next base: position 9,595 of record JAHEZD010000085.1, on the reverse strand, counting down.
TGATGTAAGCAGGGTAATACCTATGCAAGAAACTTTGAAAACTTTTTGGCAGGTCCAGAATGCTGAACTCGCCCATGATATTTGCTGAGAAATCATTCGTTGCCAATCGGAGGAACTTGATGTTATTGATATAGCCGGACACTAGGTTCAATGAGTCGAACTTTAAGTCCACATCATTGTTTTTTATATTGGCGTTCAACAATTTGGCTTCACCGGAGAAGTTATCGATGTTGGTACCCGTGAAGTTTACATCCAATGCTCCCGTTAACTGGAGATTGTCATTGGTGAGGTTGAGGTTCTTAAGGTTTGATTTCACAAAGTCGCCCAATATATTGAAGTGTGGCTGGTCCTTAGAAAAATCTATCTCTGCTGTACTGGTAAAATCAAGGTTCTCATCGCTCACTTTCAGTTCACCAGTAAAATACTTTTTCTGGAAGGTCCCCTTTGTTACAATGTTCTTATAGGTATAACCATTGAACTCCAATTGCCTGATGCTTCCATCCAAACTGGTTTTCAGTTTGTCCAGTGCAAAGCTGCTACCGGTTATTTTACCGTTGAAGTCAACCATGCCAAGATTGTCCACATCCATGAACTTGCCAACATTGAACCTGCTGGTGTTCATGAACCCATTGTAGGATGGCTCGGCATTCCTGGGGAACTTCATGGCAAAATCCGCATACATACTGCCTAAACTAGTACTGATATTTCCCTTGGTCCTGAAGTCACTGATAAAGCCATTGTAACTTCCCCTATAAATAATATTGCCCAATGCAGCAAGGTTGGGTGATTTAACTTCTTTTATCGCTGGAACAATAATGCTCAGGTCAGCATAATTAGTCTGTATGGTACCATTGTTCAGGCCGATGAATGTCTTGTTGATATCTGGCAATCCCTTCATTTGCAGGGAGCCGCTCACATAGGAAACATCTGTTTTCACAAAGAAATCCTTAATGGAAAAATCAGCTACAGTTCCTATAAAGTCACCTGCCAATGCAAAATCCTTCTTCCACGTTTTCAGTTCAGGCGCAAAGAAGGCTATATCATCACTGTATACTTTACTGTTGATGAACTTTGCATCCATTAGCACATCCGTTACATATTCACCAAAATCGTGGTTGAAGTGCTTGAACTTCATTGCATAATAATTGCCCAGTCTACTTTTATTGGTCTGTAGGTCAAGTTTGGCCAGTTCCATGATCTGTGGGGTTACCCTGAACCTGGATTTCAGTCTCTTCACTTCAAGACCGCACCTTTCCTTGCAGTTCAGGTCCATATCGGCCCTGAGCGTATCATTGTTCAGCAACAAATTGGTGAAGCTTGCATTGAGCCTGGAAAAGTTCAAATGGCCTCCATCAAAAAAATCAGCAGGTTTCCTGCTGTTCGAGTTCACCACAAAGTTCCCGTTCGTCATTTTTATATTGGCCGCCTGTACAAACATCCTTGCTGTATTGAACCGCAGACCAGTATCCACCGCATTCTTCTTTATTGAAGCCGGTCTTAATCCCTCATAATCCCTGATGCTGAAATAAGGTTTGTCGATATTCACATCGTTCAGCACAAAAATCTTCTTATCAAAATTGATATTCTCCGCATCAAGCGTCAGGCTCCCAATCCTTCCTTCCAGATCCTCACCGCCCCAAGCATCCACTTGCAGGAAATGCACGTTCTTGAAATCAATTTTTTTCAGGCTCAGTTCTATGCCGCCTTTTTTCTTTTCCTTTTTGGGAGATGACGGTCCGAAATAATCGGCAATGAACTGGTAGTTCCAAATGGAATCCTTCCGTTGCAGTTTGATGGTGGCATCTTCCAAACCAATGAATTTCAGTTCGGCCTTGTCCTTTGCGAAGAACCAGTCGGTAATCCTCACTTTAAATTGACCAGCATATAATATTGTATCCTTCTGCTTGTCCTTAATCAGGAGGCCTTCCATATTGGCCCTATTGAAAAAACCAAAGCTTACATGCTTAATGCTCACTTCCGTGTTAAGTTCCTTGGAAATCTTTTTGCTGGCCATACCAATCAGCCAGTTCTGCACAAGCTCGGTCTGCACCGCAATAATGAGCAGCAGCACCAATCCTATTAAACCAAAAACGGTTCCCCGTACCCATTTGTTCCTGTCCGTTAGGAAAGCAAGTAAAATAATAACAAGAAAAGCCAGTGCAAATGTTCCTGAAAAGTCAACCAATGCTGTTTTAAGTAGCAATATTCCTGCAATCACAATTGCAGCGAGTATGATGATAAAGCGGGTTGATATTTTGAAAAAAGACTTCAGGACGGTTTACATTAAATGGTAAAAATAGCAGAATCAAGCCCTAAAGGCAAATTCGGTACCAAACTTAACAATATGGTTTGCATTTTGGTTTGTTTTTCTATGATGGGAGCTTAGACTGTTTTACATAAACTGTTGGTGGTATGGGCAATATCAGAATAATAGCGGCTTATGCTGATTGGCCGCAGTTGCTAAACATTTCAGGTCTTCTTCTTTATGCAGGGCATTGAGCACTGCCCTGTTTATTTTCCTACCAGTAGGAGCAGGATAGGCAAAAGAGGATATAATGATAGTTAGCTTGGCAAAAAAGGCTCCATCCATTTGCTCGGGCAAAACAAAGATGGGCAAGCGTCCGTCATTTTTAATTGCTTTATTGCCGGCCAATAAATGCTTGAGAAAAGAGATATTCCGCTGGAGCCTCAATCTTTGTGCACCATATATTCTTTGGCCATGGATAAAAGCATATGTCAATGCTGGTGACATGGCTGTACTTCCGGTGAAATCTGACAGCTTCTTTATTGCATCAGCAGTGTTCTTATTAGTGCAACTGATAGCACCTCCATTAATGCCCATTGCTTTTGATAAGGAATAAGTAATAATGTACTCAATGTTCTCTTTTCGTGGAAGCAGGCCCGCAATTCCTTCCCCATTCTTACCAAGCAGGCCAATGCCATGCGAATCATCCACAATAACAATCAATGGCTTCTCTATATACTGTAGGAAATCAAAATCGTTTACTTCACCTGTTAAAGGGTTCACTGCATCGGCAATAAGTACGGGTGTTTTATCGAACTTGTTTTCATGGATAATATGCAGGGTCTTCTCTGCCCATTTATCAAAACCCAGTGCTGCTTGGTGCAATTTGTTCACTGCAGGATGTGCTTCGGGGCAAACTGTTATAGGATGGCCCTTGAACAAGGAGGAAGCAACGGTGCCGGAACTGAAACCGGATGCAAAGCAAACAGAGGACGCAGTGTTGGTAATGGAAGCAAGTAAGGCTTCCATTTCATCATAAATATCCAATTGCGTATTGGAAATCCTTGATGATGGAAAAAGCCAACCATATTTTTTCATGCCTTCTTCTACCAGCGCCACAAAGCTTGGCTCATGCTGCATGCCTAAATAGGCATAGCCAGAAAAGAAGAGGAATTCCTTTCCTTCGGCAACGGCCGTTCTGCTGGGTGAGCTGGATAATTGAAACATGGTTCTGGTTTGCCGCAAAAGCGGTATTGTACAAAGTAAAGCTTTCTTTATTGGCCATTACTTCACCTATTGGCAAACAGTAGCAGCCAGAACCGTAAGCAAAGCTTTGTTGGCATTTACTTACTTGTTCTTTTCTTTCATGCTTTCATTAAAGGCCGCAGTACCACCTTTAGGTACGCTCAGGCTTTTCCATTCATTGTCCTTCACCATTCTTCCTATATAGACTATCTGGCCAACATGGTATGGGTAATGTGCCAGTTGTCGCAGTATGGCATCATACACTTTCAATGGCTCGGTCCTGATATAAATAGTTTTCTCGAGGTCATCCGGTTGCAAACTTTGGAGGGTATCCAGTAAACATTTCCATCCATCGTTCCAGAAAGAAACCAAATCGGCCTTATTGCATTCCATGGGTTCAAACTCTGCATCCCTTTTACGCCAATCCTTTTCACCATCCTCTGTCAAAAAATTGGTCCACCTACTTAGCATATTGCCGTACAAATGCTGGATAATAATAGCAATGCTGTTGCTTGCTTCGTTGGGTTGGAAGAAGAAATCCTTTTCTTCCAATTGCTCAAAAGTCTTGTCGCCCAGTTCCTTATAGTAACTGAAACGTTTGATACTATCCTTCAAAAATCCTGTCTGCATAACTGTTGTTTTACTTTTAGATGGGGCTAAGATAGAATTATTGAGTTGTGTGATGCTGCCATTTATACAATTGTGCAGCTTTGCCGTATACCCTTACGTATAAACTCAATCGGAAATTTAATTGCTTTTATTACTGCCGAAAATCCGTTTCCCTTCTTGTACCAATTTTTTTGTACCAATTTAAATTGGTACAAAAAAATTGGTACATTTTCAAAATCAGCTTTCCGGCCTAGGATTTCCATTAGGCTTACCTTCGTTCCATATAATTTGACCATGGTACAAATAGGCAGTTACAATACATTGAAAGTTTCCCGCAAAGTGGAGTTTGGTTTCTACTTGGACGACGGCGGCGAAGGCATCCTCCTGCCCAAACGTTTCGCACCCAAAAACCTGCGGATTGACGATGAGGTGGAAGCGTTCATTTATCACGATTCCGAAAACAGGATGATTGCCACGACCGAAAAACCAAAAGGGGTGGTGGGCGACATTGTGTCACTAAAATGTGTAAGCACTATGGGTGCCGGTGCCTTCCTGGATTGGGGACTGATGAAGGACCTATTCGTAGCAAGGTCACAGGAATTGGTGGGCATGCACGTAGGTAGTTATTACCTTGTCAAGATTTATATTGATGAACAAACTGGCCGGGTGGCAGCTACAGAGAAAATAGAGTTCCAACTGAGCAATGAGGAACTTACAGTAAAGGAAATGGATATGGTGAACTTAGTAGCTTATAGAAAAAGTGATTTGGGCTACGTAATGATTATCAACAACAAGCATACTGGCCTGCTGCATGACAGTCAAGTTTTCCAGGACATCAATGTTGGCGATAAACTGAAGGGCTTTGTAAAAACAATCCGCCCGGATAATAAAATTGATATTGTACTCGGTAGGCCTGGCTACCAAAAGGTGGAAGATGAGGCAGGGAAAGTGCTCCGCCTGCTGGAGGAGAACAATGGTTACTTACCCTATACCGATAAAAGCGAACCGGAAAAAATCTATGCCTTCTTCGGCATGAGCAAGAAAACTTTCAAGATGACAATTGGCGGGCTGTACAAGCAGCGTAAAATTGATTTTGCGAAAGAGGGGATACTACTGATTGCCCAATAATTTTTCCTTGTCAAAATCTACACAAGTAGAGGTAGAGGTTTAGTGTTTTTCATACATGGAAAGAAATGTATGACTAAGTTGAAGCGCCAGAATCGTTTTGGCCCATGCGTTGCAGTAATAGTGATTTCCCAAAGCCTTTAATAGTTCCCTGTTTCCAACCACATATTCATGTGGTTTTTTTCTTTCAAGTTTTTTGTGCGGTTGTTTTCGATGCTGGAAGGGGTTCCTTCCTGTAGTCTCCTGGATATTTTTGCGTTCCAAATTCAACATTCACAAAAACGAAAATACATCATGAAAAAAATGTTATCGCTTGCTGCCATTTGCCTACTTGTTCAAATAGACAGCAATGCACAAGGTTTCCTTAAAAGATTAAAGGACAAGGCCGAAAAAAAAGTGGAGACTGCCATTGACAAAAAAGTTGATAGCAAAACAGGTGGTACGCAAGTGCCTCCCACTCCATCCGACAACAACAGTAATCCAACCAGCAACACTACCATCAAAAGCAATAGCAGCAAACTTTCCAACAAAACTGGTGAAGGCCTGCAAAGCAGTACTGTGCCCGATGTAACACAGCAATTAACTGACATTGACAAAGCCTATAACAGTGGTAATTACAGTGATGCAAGGTTTGCAATCCAACAGGCACTGCTTGGCGTGGAACTGCAGTTGGGGAAACAGCTTTTGCAATCGCTTCCAGCTACAATCAATGGTCTGCCAAAAGATAGTTTGCAGGACCAGGTCATCAGTACGCATTGGGGCTGGGACAATTTGAACATGCAACGTGTATATGCAAAAGACGATAAGCAATTAACCATAACCATTGGCAACAACACAGCTTATGCTAGCATGATGGATTTCTATTTCAACAACAGTTATGCTCAAGCAGCAGGAAGCAATGAACAAAAAATTAAACAGTTAAAAATCAAGAATAACAAAGCCATCATTAAATATGATGAACATGATGGCTATACCATTTTGATGAAGCTTGGCCAAACTGGATTGATTACCTGGCAGGGAATCAACTTCATGAATGAGCAGGAAATCACAACTGCTGCCAACAGTTTTGATATTGATGGCATCAAGAAAATATTGGGCGAGCAGTAGATGCCAACCTAATCTTCCGTTTATAAACCATAATCAATCAACAATCATGAACAAGATATTTATACTTTCTCTCATTGTGCTTTCAATGACCACCATAAAAGCACAGGACCTGAAAAAACAAATCACCACCGCTCAAACATCCTATGCAGCAGGGAACCTTCAGGAAACACATTTTGCCCTACAACAAATGATGCAGGAAATGGACATGACCATTGGCAAGGAAATCCTGAAATTACTACCGGCAAAACTGGATACATTGAAACCCATGGCAAAGGAAGACAATGTATTGGCCAATGGAATGCTTGGAGCAACAACACAGAGAGTCTACGGCAACGAAAACAGAAGGGCCGAAGTACAGGTGATAAGCAACTCTCCCATTGCCGCATCATTGAATTCCCTGCTTACCTTACCTTATATGAACAATGATGGAAAAACAAAAACCATCAAGGTACAAGGTTATAAGGCAAGGCTCACAAAGGAAGGAGACAGCAAAGATGCTTATACATTGGAAATCCCGTTCAGTAATTCACTGCTTACATTAAAAGTAAGCGGTAGCAATGAAACGGAAATAACAGCTTTTATGAACAGTTTCCCATTAAGTAAGATTGCTGCACTTGTTCAATAAAGTTTTATCAAACAGTATCCTTAAGTCCCATTACTAGATGTGATGGGACTTATTTATCTATCGTCCATTGGAATTCATTTTGGAGCAATGGAAGTTTCTGAAGGTCTATTTTCTTCAGGTAAATGCTCAGGGAATCATCGAGGAACCTGCCTCTTAGTTCCAAGACTGAATCAGCAGTGTTTATATAATGAAGAACATGCAAGGAAGAATCTTCTGGATCCCTCATGACGAATTCATGGTGCAGGCTATCAATTTCCAATTCATAGTCCTTCATTTCATCGTTCATCAGTTGCGTAATCAAATAGCCCTGCCGATGGATGAACATCCTTCTCCAACGGTAAGTATCTGTCGTTAATGGCAATAACGTATCGCCACCTACCACAAAGGCTTCCACGCTGTAGGCACCATGCAGGTAAGGGCGCACAGCCTTATCGTCATTGAAATTTTTAGAGGAAAGATATACTGCCAACGAATCGAAAAGCAAGAAGGCAATTACAATTGTCTTGACTGTCCTGTATAGCCATCTCTTCTTAAACAATAGATATTGAACCGTTGATTGATGGGGACCTATTGGCCTAGCTGAAAAGAAAAATACAGCAATCCTTTTTGCATCGGGAAACAATATGAGCAGACACAGGAACAATAAAAAAGATGAGTACAGCTTCACAGAAATATCGAAGCTTAAATTAATCATCAACACATTCACCATCACTCCCGCTGCAATAAAGGCCCCCAATAATTGCGTCCTCCTGAAGAAGAGGAACATTGCAGCCAATACCTCCAACAATCCCGTAAAGACAGAATAACTGCGTGACATGCCCATAGTGCTCCAGTACAACAGATCCTTTGGCGTATTGCCCAATGTAGTGAACAAAGTATTGGGTTCCGGCAAATAGAATTGCCACTTGAAAATTTTGTTCCAGCCGTAAACCAGTAATTGCATGGCCACATAATACCTTATAAAAGCAACGAACCAATAATAATTTGCTTGGTAATTGCTGCTTGCTTTTTTATCACTCACCCCCCATAATGTTGCCGCCACTATGGCCACGATGAACAGTATCATTACATGGATGTACATACCCGTGGAATCCGAAACCAACTCAATAGTATAAGGCTTTTTTATGTGCAGGATATTCTTGCCAACCCATTGTACCATCCTCTCAAAAAAAACATGTGTGTAACTACCAATATCAGGTATATAGGCGTGTGGAAATGAAAATGAGCAGACAAACAATAACACAAATGCAGCTATGACCCTAAAGAGCGGCTTTTGAAATGAATGCCACTTGCTGTTTGTTAAATTTTCTGCCATTTTTTCGTGAAAGAAAAATTTTCGAAATGGTTTTAATATCTTGAAATCAAAACCAAGTTATGAAAAGGACCATGATAATGCCCAATTAATAATTGATGGGGCCGTTCATTCCTGAAGAATCCCTTCATAAAACAATTAAAACCAAATTACATGAAAAAAATTTTTATGCTTGTCCTGATGGTATGCTCTGCATCCATCCTTTTTGCCCAAACAAAAAAGATTGCACACAGGAGCCATAGTGGCAGCGATAGGACATTTACAATAAAAGGAGAAAGCAATTTTGGGGCAACGCCAGAAATGATCAGACGTTCAGACTCCCTTCGGAGAGAACGGGTAAAAAGGGACAGTATTGAAAAAATGCGTATAGCAGATAGCCTTAAAAAGGCAGCCAAAAAACAAAAGAAAACTCCTGCAAAAACAAAAAACTAATAAGTACAAGCTGGCCTTCTTTTAATAATCATGTCATTTTTTTGCTTTTTGCACAAACACAGGCAAAAAGAAAAATGGAAATAAGAAAGCCCTGCAAAGTTTGCAGGGCTTTCTTATAATTTATGGGTAAAGAAGAAGTATTATTTTACTTCAACTTCAGCACCAGCTTCTTTCAACTTAGCTGCTACTTCTTCTGCTTCTGCTTTAGAAACACCTTCCTTGATTGGTTTTGGAGCACCGTCAACTAGGTCCTTAGCTTCTTTCAAGCCTAAACCAGTCAATTCCTTAACGATTTTAACAACGCCCAATTTGCTTGGACCGCCGCTTACCAAAATAACATCAAATGCTGTTTTTTCTTCTACAGCAGCAGCAGCGTCGCCACCACCACCAGAAACTACAACTGCAGCAGCAGCTGGTTCGATGCCGTACTCAGATTTCAACACATCTGCTAATTCCTGTACGTCTTTTACTGTTAAGCCAACTAATTGTTCGGCCAATGCTTTAATGTCTGCCATTTTTTTACGTTTTAACCGCCTTCATAGATTATCTCCGGCGGATGGTTAAATAATATTGCCACGTTTAAACCTCAGGGGCGTTGGGAAATTAAAAGTTCAAAAGTTCCATTGTTCACTGGTTCATATGTTTAAGCAACCTGGTAAACTTGTAGACCTATTCTGCTGCTGGTGCTTCAGCTTCTGGCGTAGCAGGAGCTTCAGTTGCAGGTGTCGCTGTCGCTTCTGGACCTGTTGCTTCAGGTGCAGCAGCAACTTCCGGAGCTGCAATTACTACTTCAGCTACTGGTGCTGTTTCAACACCTGCTGCTTTTTGTTCGTGGTGGTGCAACAAAGCTGCAATCACACGTTTAGCAGGAGACTGCAACAAGCCAATTACTTCA
>JAHEZD010000084.1 GCA_023251255.1 Chitinophagaceae bacterium | reverse complement strand
CTACATCGTTCCTGTAGCGCCAGTCTGCATAGGCAACCGTTTTGTTGGCCACCATCGAATCCGGGTATTTGATCTTCACACCAAACTTCTGCTCGATATTGGCGAGCACTTCCTTCAAGGGCCTGGAATATTGATTGTCCGTATTCTGCTGTGCAGAAGAATGGAGGCAGAGCAACAGGAAGAGTGAAGCAACCCCCAACCCCCTGAAGGAGGCTTTATTGAAGCGAAGGTTTATCAGGAAATTATTTTCTTTTTTCATCTCTTTTATTTTGAAGCCAGCCGCTGTACAATAAATTCCTATCGAGCACAGGTTTGGGGAAAAACAAACTTGCGATATAACCCACAGCAATTACGATTAGATGACTGTACACACCGAGCATGAGCTTATGGTGTGTGAAGTTAAACCTTCCTAGGTCAAGCAGTATATGCTTGTTACTGCCCAGTCCAATTTTTGTGGAGGTCAGGAAAGCATAGGCCGTAAACAAAATGCAAACGGAAATACCAATATTCACCCCTTGCTTGTTGGCCCTTGCACTGAACAGCCCCAAAAGGAAAATCCCCACAATGCCGCCGGAAAAAATAGCGTACAAAGTGAAAACAATCCCCAGCACCCCTTCATCCCCTGCAGATAAATAAAGTGCAGCGATGCACAGGGAACCAATGCCCGCAAGCACCACAAACCATTTGCCCGCTTTTAGGTATTGCTTATCGTTTTTATGGGGGAATGCTTTTTTATAATAATCTTCCACACCTACAGCAGCTATGCAGTTCAGATCAGCACCGAGGCTACAGATAGCGGCAGACACCAAGGAGGAAATAATCAGGCCAACAACACCTGTAGGCAATTGGCTAACGATGAAGTAAGGAAACACAGCATCGGGCCGCATACCTGGAGGCAAGGGGTTCTGCTTGTAGTACACGAAAAGTGCCGTGCCAATGAACATGAACAGTGTCCAAACAGGAACAATTAAAAACACGCCCATCAAGGAAGCTTTGATAGCCGATCTGTCCGATTTTGCTGCGAGGTAGCGTTGCACAATGGTCTGGTCCGTGCCGTATTTCTGGATACCATAGAAAATACCATTGATGGCCATCACTATGAAAGTGAGCTTCTTGAAATCAATATTGTATGGACCAAATCCTGTCCGGTTATTTGCTTGTGCTATATGCCATACTTCAGCAGGGCCTCCATGAACAGAAAAAAGAATGATGATCAAGCAGGCAATACCACAGCCGAACAACATGAACCCCTGGATAACATCCAACCAGATCACCGCTTCTATCCCACCCATTAAGGCCAATACAATAATGACGAAACCAATAATGGAGATGATGAGAATGGTATTGGCTCCCGTCATGTTGGCCAAGGCAAGTGCAAGCAAAAAGAACACGGTACCCATTTTGGAGAAATGCGTTAGCACGAACCCCAATGAACTATAATAGCGTGCAAATTTCCCAAACCTTTTCTCAAAATATTCATAGGTACTCAAACCAATCACCTTCCTGTACAGTGGCACTACAAACCAGATGGACCCAAGCAGAACAATGGGCACCATTAAACCCTGCACCAATAGGATCCAATTGGAAGAATACCCTTCACCAGGATATGCCAAGAATGTAATGCTACTTATTAGTGTGGCCAATATGGACATACCAATGGCCCAGGAGGGGATCTTGCCATTGGCAGCAAAATAGGATTTGGTAGACGTTTGTTTGGATGAAAAGCGGAAACCCAAATACAGGCTTATTGCCAGGAACAAAGCAATGATGGCATAATCGGCAAAATGCAAAACGGGATGGTTCATGGGCAATCTTTTTTGAACCACAAGCCGTAGGACCAGGTCCCATGCTTAATGGTTTTTCAATCGTTATAAATACAGGTCCTTTATCTGTTGCGATAGTTCATAGCTTCCTGGCTTAACAGTAATCAATAGATCATCCGCTTCCATCCTGATGACACCTCTTGACAATTCATGCGTTGGTACAAACTCCTGCTTGTTCAGTTCAGTCAGAATGGCTGCTGCTGTTGCCCCTCCTTCAATCAATATTTCTTTCACGCCATTCTCTTCAACAATCTTTTTTACCGTTTTTGCCATCGCCTTCCTTAGGCCAAGGGCTGGAATACCAATCGCTTGAACATGGTTATCATCAATAGCAATGACTGCTTTCTGCTGTTGCATTACCGTTGAAGCAACTTCCCGGTACCAATGCACATCATCCTGTTCCAGCATACAAACAGGAGATAGATAATGCACAGGGCCATCGCTATTCTTGATTTCCTTAATTAGCTCAACACTTTTGTTGAACGAGGTCCCACTTATATAAAGATGTGGCTCCAATAATTCAAGCGCATCCCCTGCTTTTTTTTGATGACCCAGCTTTTCCAGCAGGGCTTCGAAGCAATCACCTGCGCCAGCTATCAAACAATCGGCCCCCATTTTTTCCAACCATGCCTGAATATCTTCTTTGGTGGAAACCTCACCAACAATAATCCCTTTGTTGGGCAGTTGATCGGTATGCTTCAATACAAAGGCGCCATCCTCCTTGCTGCTCCTCAACATCCGTTCAATGGATGCATCCTTAATAGCAAACTCAGGGTCAATAGCAAAACTTGTTTCACTGATTGGTATATTATTGATGTAATATTTTCCATCAACAATTGTCCTGCCCAAAGAAGGATTGGCCGGTAGCAGCAATGCCCTCTCCAGTCCCTGCAATTGCATCTGCACCCTCAGTTCATCCACCACATAACCACGCAAAACAGAGTCAGTCTTCTTGTACATAACCTGCGGCCCTGATTGCATCAATGACCTTACTGCCTTTCCTGTGTCAAACAGGGCATCCGCTTTGTTCATGGACCGGCTATCGGTTGATACAACAATACCCCTATCCCCTGAAGGGGCATTGTTTGCGAACCCTGACAAATTCAGTGAAATGGTAAATGGCAGGCCATACCGCAACCCAATACCGGCCAGCTCCGCTGCGCCTGTAAAATCATCTGCTATAACGGCAATGCCACCAACCCCTGAAGGCGAGCTATTACCATTTGTGATTTTGTGTTTGTTATCCATATTGATATTCCCCTTTCAGGGGATAGGGGTGTACTTGCTCAACTGCACAGCGCTCTCAATGGCCAATACCATTGCATCGGCACTGGCTATCCCTTTCCCCGCAATTTCAAAAGCAGTTCCATGATCCACGGATGTACGGATAATGGGCAGGCCCATGGTAATGTTCACGCCCTTCACGCTGTCCATTTGATTTTTTTCCGAGTTCCATTTAAAGCCCGTGAGCTTAAATGGAATATGCCCCTGGTCGTGGTACATGGCCACCACGCCTCCGTAATAACCTGTGGCTGCTTTGGCAAACATGGTATCCGGGGGCACGGGTCCCTCCACATCATAACCCAACCGTCTCGCTTCCTCCACGGCAGGCAAAATTTCCAAGTCGTCTTCCGTACCAAACAAACCACTATCACCCGCGTGCGGGTTCAGCCCAGCAATACCAATTTTCAGGTTCTTTTCACCCAGTGACAACATCCCGCCATGCAACAACTGCGTTACTTCCACAATCCTGTCCTTCTTCACCAAATCGCAGGCCTGCCGCAAGGACACATGCGTACTCACATGGATTACTTTCATCTTGTCTTCCACCAACAGCATCGCATATTTTTTGGTGTTGGTGAAATGGGCATAGATTTCTGTATGGCCCGCGAAATGATGGCCTGCTTCATTAATGGATTTCTTGTTGATGGGTCCAGTAACGGTAGCGTCCACCTGTTTATCCAGGGCCAGTTCAATGACTTTCTTGACGGATTGAAAAGCGGCTTCTCCACACATGGCGGAGATTTCACCAAACACTAGTTTGCTGATGTCCACATTCTTCAGGTCCAACACATCAGGTTTGCCCAGTTCAAATCTTGCATCGGCCACCTTGCTGACCACATTAATCGTTGCATTCAAACCCAGCAGGGAAATAATCTGCTGGAACACACCTGCATCACCCACAATGATCGGGTTGCAGATGCTGTGTATCTTTTCCTCCAGCAGGGCCTTGATGGCAATCTCGGGGCCAATGCTGGCAGGGTCGCCCATGGTAATGGCGATGATGGGTTTACCCCCAGACCTTAAAGAGGAGTTATCGGCTATGTCATTCATATTTTTTGTTTGTAACTGTCAATCATTTGTTTGGACACTAGCATAGCTGGCTAATGTAAATGCCTTCCCAAAAGGCGCCATCCCTTTGTTACATCTTTTTTTGTTACATTTTAAAAGGTAACATTTTTTCTGGTAACATTTTTTTACGCCGGCTAATTCATATTCAATTCGTTTGACCGTAAAACAATGATTGTGTTGTGCAGGCTGAAAACTAGCCAATATTCAAGCCTTCCTTCTCCACCATTATTGTCCAGTCTTCAATTATTTTCTTTTCCTCCTCGGCAGATAAACTTTGTAGGGGCGGCATTACATAAGGCTCACACAGCCCCACTTCATTCATCAATAGTTTTAAAGCCCGAAGGCTTTCTCCCAATAACCTGCCACCCTGGTATAAATTGCCCAGTGCATCAGATAATCGCTGCAGTTCATGGGCCCTTGCCGAATCACCATTGGCTGCGGCGTTGGCCATATCATCGTACACTTTGGGATAGAGATTGCCCGTGCTGGGTATCAGGCCACTGCCATTCAACAAAGCATCCGCACTCTTGGCTGCCCATCCCAGGAAGTGGCTGAAGTCGTCCCTCCCCTTCCATAACTGCCAGGAGGCCTGCAGCCTTTCCTCGCTCCTTTCGGAATCCTTGGTAGCTACGATATGTTCATGGTGGCTCAGTTCATCAATCACCTGCAAGGGAATGCTCATGTGCGTGGTAGCAGGGATATTGTAAATAACCAACGGCGCCTTGATGGCATCGGCCAATTGTTCAAAGTACTTTTTCATCTGGTCCTCCGTGAGGGCATAGTAAGAGGGCAGTGTGGCAGCCACGGCATCCACACCGGCATCAAAGCATTCATGGGCAAAGGCAATGGATTCTTCCAAACAATTCGATGAAATGCCAGCGTACAGAACACTATTCGGCTTCCTGTACCTAACAGCCGCTTTTAAATAATTGCTTTTTACAGTAGCTGGTAAGGAAGCAGATTCACCCGTTGTTCCCAGTATAAATGGATGTACATGGTGTTCATGGAAGTTGCCAAACATGCTCTCCACCGCTGCTTCATCCAACTGCAAATTTCCGGTCAGTGGTGTAACTGCGGGAATAACAACGCCTTTGCCCCTAGCCCCTGAAGGGGGGTTATCGGAGCGGGCGTTTATATTTTCGTCATTCATTTTTATATGTTTTTTTACTCCCCTTTAGGGGCTGGGGGGTTCAATACGCCGCCCTATAAATATTCACGGCATCTTCTTCCGTAATCTCCCTTGGATTGTTTTTCAATAATCGTTGGATTTTCAATGCATCAATGGCCATTTGCGGAATGGCCTCCTCGGGAATATTTACATCCCGCAGCCTTGCGGGGATTCCGCATTCGCTGATCAGTTGCCTTATTTTCCCCACGCCTTTCAGTGCCGTATCCAAACCACTAATGCCATGCCTGCAGCCCAGCGCAATGGCCACAGCAGCATAGCGCTGGGTTGCGGCTGGGATATTGTATTCCATTACATGAGGCAATAACAAGGCATTGCTTAAGCCATGGGCCAAATGGAAGGTACTGCCCAGGGGATAGCTCAGTGCATGTACACCAGCCGTGTTCACTGGTCCCAAGCAAAACCCGCCGAGCAGGCTGCCCATGGCCACTTTCTCCCTTGCTGCCACATTGCTGCCATCCTTTACGGCGATAACAATATGTGCAGCAATCAAGCGCATCCCCTCATAGGCATAGATATCTATAAATGGCTGTGCAAATTTGTTGGTGTAGGCTTCCAGGCAATGCGTCAAAGCATCCAGGCCTGTAGCAGCGGTAATCTGTGGCGGAACGCTGATGGTGAGCAAGGGATCTACATACACGATATCAGGCACCAAAAAAGGACTGATAATGCCCTTCTTCTGGTTGTCTGCACCGTCAACCAAAATAGCGTTGGGACTGGCCTCACTGCCGGTGCCCGATGTGGCAGGAACGCAGACCAGTTTTTTCTTCCGCCCTTTCAGCAGGCCTATGCCCACATAATCCTTTAGTTGCTGTTCATTGTCCAACTGCGCAGCTACCAATTTGGCAATATCCAATACACTCCCCCCACCAATGCCTATCACCACGTCCGGATTGATAGGGCCTACCTGCTGCATCAATTTTTCAAAATCATTGAAGGAGGGCTCCTGCACAATGCTGGTATCGGTGGATACACTGATGCCATTGCCCTGCAGTTTCCCCATTAAACTTTGCAGTTTGGGAAGCAAAGGTTCTATCGTTACAATGAGTGCAGACCTTGCACCAAGCTGCATAATTTCATCTGCTAAATTTTCCAAGCAACCGCTGGCAAATACCAGTTTGCCGGGGAAATACATGTTCAAGGGAGGAAGCATCGTTATCGTAATTATTTTTTGCCACAAAGGCACTAAGCCACCAAGAAAAAACTTCGTTTTTAAAATCTATTGATTGTGCTAAATCGGCGAGTCCAGCAACACTTTAGGTCTTGTAATTTCTTCCACATCCACTTTTTCAATACCCAGTACATCGCACCAGTTCAAGAAGGCGGCATATACCTCATCCAATGTCTGCTTCTGTTGCGGTGTCAGTTCAAGGGCATGTGCACGGCTGATGGTCCGCACGGGCAGCCCCCTTTTGGCCAGGAAATATTTGGCGCTCATGGGATAGGCGATATGGATCAGCGGGTCCACTTTGATGATTTCCTGCTGTAACCAGTCCACCTGCTCCTGCATATCCGGATTGGCGGCATTGTTGCACATCCACACCAATACTTCGGGATAGAAATTGCCCGAAATGGAACTCATGCCCTTTGCCCCATTGCGTATGGAAAAAGAGGCGTTGGGACTATGTGCATCATAAAATTCAAAGGAAGGATTGTTGATGGCCTTGGCAATATCCAATTTGGCTTTTACCTGTGCCTGTTCTATGGAGGTATCCTTATGGTAAACAAACCTACCTGTCTCCATCAATGTCTTGAACACTTCTGCGCTCAGTATCCTTTTGTAGGGAGCAGGGCATTCGTACATGCCCATGGGTATGCCAGGTGTAAGGGCCAGCATCTTATTGAAATTCTTCAGCAGTACTTCATCGCTATCGTCCACATTGGCAAAATGGCCCGTGATCAGTATCACTGCATCAATGCCCGTAGCATATATTTTCTTGGCAAACTCGGCCTTGTCTTCGATGGTCAGCCCAAAGGAACCCGTAGCCACAATGGGTACACGGCCACGCACATATTTTACAATGTAACTGGTCAGCTCCAAGCGTTCGTCCTCGCTGATGCTGTACATTTCGCTGCTGAGGCAGTTGGCAAAGAACCCCTTCACTCCTGCAGCCAAATAAAAATCGATGAGTTTGGAAATGGCTTCAAAATCCACTTTCGCCTTCAGGTTGAAGGGCGTAATCATCACAGGAACAAACTTCTTATCCAATGCTTGCATAACGTTAGTTTAAAAAGCGAAAATTCAACTTTTTTCCCAACGGGTGAAATGGGGTAAAACACTTTTGTAATGGACTATTTTACTATTTGGACCCTACTGTCATTGCTGGTGAAGGAAGCAATCTTCTTGTCAGCGAGAAACAGAATGTAAATTGATCAAGGCTTGAATAATACGATCCGTATCTATCCAAAAAAAGCCCGCTTTTGCGGGCATCTTTCATTAAATCGCTTTCAATAACTGGTCGGCATCCACATGCAGTTTATCATGCACCGCTTTTATGAAATAAATATCCGGCTTCTGCTTGCCGTTCATGATCATCGAGAATTTCGTGTCGCTCACACCTAACAATTTTGCTGCAAACTGTTGGTTGATCCGTAGCTGGAACAGTTTCATTTTGACCATATCCGAAAGCGAGGCAGGTACAGGCAACGGGTCATGGGTATCCTCATAATTTTCTGCCGCCTCTGCTAAGCCCTTGAGCCTTTTTAATTCTGCTGCGCTCAAGTTAGTTTCGCCTTTGGCCATCAACAAACCTATTGCATGCATGGTAGCATCATAAACCTCCTTGCTACGGATATGAACCTTTCTATCCTTTGCAGGTTTATTGACTGTCTTTTTTTTAGCAATAGTACTGCTGCCTCTAACTGCTACTATAGTTTTACTGTTCTTCATTTTGCTTAAATTTTCCCATAATATCCCTAGGCTTGTCCACTTATAGGTTGGACAATATCACCTTATCGTACGCTGAATGCGTTCCTACAAACCGTATGAAAATAGTCCGTGCTGAAAAAATAATCCTGGCAATAATCCTGTACTTATTGCCACCAATGTTAAATACATACAAGTCATTCCCTACAGCATCGGTTGCTGGGAAAGCTTTTTTAATGTCCGCAAAGTTGCTCCAATCATTCTCCTTACATAGAAGGTACCACCTTAGAATGGGTTCAGATGCTTTCGGATAATCTTCAATGAACTTTTAAAGCGTCGCCTTGCTAATGACTACCATGCTTACCAATTGAAAATTTTATCATAAAGCAAATTTAAGGAATCTCCCACCTTGTCTAAAATTAATTTAGAAATTCTAAATTAATTTTAGACTTTCGCCTAACCTTTGGATGCTACATCTGATTTGAATAAATATTCGTGCCAAGGGTATCTTTGAAACAATAATAAAAAATGAAACTATTCCTCCTCATCCTTTTCTGCTGCACCATTATAACAACCTATGCACAAGAAAAAATAATCCATATTGGTACACATCCCTTTATCATTAAAAACATCTCCTCTTACAATGAAAATGGCGATTCCACACGACAAGTAGAACTTTATAGGGGACAGACTAAATTGCTGACACATACCATTTCAAAAGCGGAAGGCGACTGCAACAGTGAAGCCATAGAACTTGGCACTTATGCGCTAACCGATAGCACCATTACTTTCTACAGTTATTGGGCAACAGCCGGTGATGCACCCGTAGATCCATTCGGCGCAAGGAAACAAGTCTATCAAGTAACCGCCAACGGGAACCTATCCTTTAAACAGGGATCTATTTACTTGGAAACTTCACGTAAAGGCTGGCATGGAGACAATGGCATACAGTTCCTTTTTGCACCGCCCAAAAATGACATTGAAAAGGAACAGCTTCAACAGTATACCACCCAAGTGGAAGAGTTGTACAAAGCCAGTTTTGTTATTGGCGATAGGAAGGACAACCTGCTAAAGGAAGTGAAGGCCAAATTGAAAACGGCAATTGCAGTACAGACAAAGGGGTGGAAGGAACATTATGGTGGTATGATTGGAGGGTGCAGGATGTAAAGCCTTATAGCATTGATTTTACGCTTTGCCAAAAATACCTGCTAATTTCCAGACAGTTGGTATTCATTCCCGCCACTTCCCTACTAACAGGGATATTTTCGGGCCAGACCCCTATTTTCCCACAAGTTTTGTGGTTATTTCCCAAGGGTTTACTTTGTAAAAAATTTCATGAATGGCCACGATGATCAAATGCCCCAATTGCGGGTTTGAATTTCCCCTGGAAGATGCACTGAACGATGAACTGAAGGACAGCATTGAAAAGGAGAAGGCAGACCTGCGCCAGAAAATGACCGTGCACCTGAACAATAAGGAAGCTGAATTCAAGAAGGCCGAGGAGGCACTGAAAATACAATTGCTGGCGAAGGACAAGGAAGCCGAAATAAAAATAGCGGCGGAAAGGCAGAAACTGCAACAGGAACTGCAGGAATCCATCCGCAAAACCGTGACGGCAGATTTTGAGAACCAACTGAAAATGCTGCAGCAGGGTGCTGCCGATACCGAGGAGAAGTTGAAGGAAGCGAGAAAGAAGGAACTGGACTTTTTGCAGAAGGAACAGGCCCTGAAAACAAAGGAGGAAGAACTGGAACTCTCCGTGCAGCGGCAACTGATGGAGGGCAGGGAAAAACTGAAGGAGCAGTTGCAGCAGGAGGAAAGCGAGAAACTGCAATTGAGGGAACAGGAATTCCAACTGCGTACCAAGGAGCTGGAAAAGCAGATAGAGGACCAGAAACGCTTGGTGGACGAAATGAAGCGCAAGGCGGAACAGGGGTCCATGCAGTTGCAGGGCGAAGTGCAGGAACTTTTATTGGAAGCCCTACTGCAAAGTACCTTCCCGTTTGACAAAGTGGAGGAAGTGGGCAAGGGCGTACGTGGGGCCGACTGCATACAAACAGTGCGGAACCAGTTTGGTAATGAAGCGGGGAAAATTATTTATGAAAGCAAGCGTACCAAGGATTTTGGTGGCGACTGGATCGAGAAACTGAAAACGGACATGCGTAACCTCGGTGCCGATGTGGCCGTGATCGTAACGCAGACCCTGCCAAAGGACATGGAACGTTTTGGTGAAAAAGATGGCGTGTACATCTGCACGTTTGCCGAAGTGAGAAGCGTAGCATTGCTGCTGCGGAACGGCATCCTTAAAATAGCGGATACCAAAAAAACACAGGAGAACAAGGGCGATAAGATGGTGATGCTGTACGATTACCTAACGGGTGGCGAATTTGGTGAACAATGGAAAGCCATACGCGAAGGGTTCATGAGCATGAAGCTTTCCGTACAGAAGGAACGTGATGCCATGGAGCGTTTATGGAAGGCCCGTGAAAAGCAACTGGAAAAAGTGATGCTGAACGCCACGCATATACGTGCCAGCATTGAAGGCATTGCAGGGGCAGATGCAGTAAACCTGAACCTGATAGATGATAACGATGCCCTGCTACTGGAATAATGTTGGATCAATACCATTGGTAGTGACTGAATTTGAATAATATGCTGTCAGCCTGAGCTTGTCGAAGGCGACTTTATATCGTAATTCTAAGTTGGTTTCGACAAGCTCAACCTGACAATAATTCAAATTCAGTCACGACCATACCATTAGATAAGCCCTATTAAAAGAAGAAATGATCATAGCAGCCGCCCAGACCCAACCCATCAGCCATAACACAGTAGCCAATTTGCAGGCCCATTACCTGCTGGTGGAACTGGCTGCAAGGAAAAATGCACAGTTGATCGTGTTCCCGGAAATGTCGCTCACTGGTTATGAAAGGGAAGCCGCCCATGAACTGGCTTTTACCGAGAACGATACAAGGCTGGATGAACTGAAGGCACTGGCGGCACTGCATAAAATGATCATCATTGCAGGTGCGCCCATCAGCATCAACGGGCAATTGCATATTGGCTCCTTCATTGTCTTCCCGAACAATAGGATGTCCATCTATACCAAACAGTTCCTGCACACGGGGGAGGAAATTGCATTCAGTCCCTCCTCCTGCTTCAATCCATTGATTGTACTGGATGGGGAAACCATTTCCATGGCCATCTGTGCAGATATTACCAACCCTTTGCATCCCGCCAATGCCGCCAAACGCAAAACAACCCTGTACATTGCAAGCATATTCTATTCGCCCAATGGTATTGGTGAGGCCTACCAGCAGTTGAGCGGGTATGCTGCTACCTATAATATGAACGTGCTGATGGCCAACTTTGGTGGGCCATCCTACAATGGCTCAGCATCCGCAGGGCAATCTGCCTTCTGGAACAATAAAGGGCAACTGCTGGCAAAGCTGGACGAACAGGCAGAAGGATTACTGGTGATGGAAAGGAAGAGCGGTGTGTGGAATGTATTGCCAGCCAATTAAGTTTGGCCTTGCTTTCAACAGCTAGGTCCGTTGAAAATGATATTGGAACACGACGTTCACAAAGCAGGCACGATGTGCACCACGTTAACCCTTTATGGCTCTTACTGTTATTGAACACCTATCAATATCAATTTGTTCATGGTTGTCGAAAATGGCTTTCATAAAATAATTTCTGCGCTGCGCCGTCTTATCTGTCTTTAAAGACCAAAGAAATTCAACCATCTGTTCATGCCCCTACCTAAAAAAGTATTATCAAGAAAAGAAGAAATCACCGCTGATTTCCTTGTGCTGCTGGAAAAATATTTTGATGACCTATTGCACGGGAAGGCTGACCACCTTTTCCATACCAAGGATTTTGCAGCACAGCTCTTCATACATCCCGTGCATTTAAGCAATACCATCAAGCTCACCACAGGTAAATCGCCCTGCAATTTCCTGGAAGAACGCATATTGGCAGAATCCCAGAAAATGCTGATGGAAACCAGTATGCCCGTAAAGGAAATCGGCTACCGTTTTTTGTATGATGACCCGACCAATTTCACCAAGTTCTTCAAGGGCATGTGTGGCCTTACACCATTGCAGTACAGGAAGGCTGTTGCAACGAAGGAAGCAATTTAGGCCCCGCTTCGGATGAACCTGCTTTCTATGAAGATTGTCCTTCGTAGCACAGATTGCTTCGTACCTCGCAATGACGAATTGAAGATTATTTTGTAGTTTCTCAATGACGAAAAAAGATAGGCGTCATCCGATAACCATCGGATGCGACGAAGGAAGCAATCTAGGCCCGCTTCGGAAGGAAGTATTCTAAGGGTTGCCAACCTTTTGAAGGTTGGCAACCCTTGGTAAGGTTATCCTCCTCTTCCAACAAAACAAAATACTGTGGAGTACACCATTTTTGAGCATTGCACCGCAAGTAGTTTTGTGTTTTCAAATTAACAAACACAAACAAGCAACAATGAAAGCGACAAACAAGATTGCACTGGTAACGGGCGGCAGCCGTGGGCTGGGAAAGAACATGGCCCTGGCCATTGCACAGAAAGGCATGGATGTAATCATTTCTTACAATAGCAAGAAGGAGGAAGCACTGGAAGTGGTGAAGGAAATTGAACAGCTTGGCCAAAAAGCTGCAGCACTGCAACTGAACGTGGCAGATAGCAAAAGCTTTGCCCATTTCTTTGAACAGGTTGGTTCAACGCTGACCGGAACCTTCCATTCAGAAAAATTCAATTTCTTGGTGAACAATGCAGGCATCGGCATACATGCTTCCTTTGCGGAAACGACGGAGGAGCAGTTTGATACCTTGGTGAACATACAGTTCAAGGGAACCTTCTTCCTTGCACAGAAGGCATTGCCTCTGATGGCAGACGGTGGAGGCATTATCAACATTTCCACCGGGCTTGCACGTTTCTCCTTCCCCGGTTATGCTGCCTATGCCAGCATGAAGGGTGCCATTGAAACATTGACCAAATACCAAGCAAAGGAACTGGGTGCCAGGGGCATCAGGGCCAATGTGGTGGCACCGGGTGCCATTGAAACGGATTTTGGCGGCGGTGCAGTAAGGGACAATGCTGCACTGAATGCGCAGATTGCTTCCGCAACAGCGCTGGGCCGCGTGGGACTTCCTGATGATATTGGCAGCGTGGTGGCATTTTTATGCACAGACGATGCCAAGTGGGTGAACGCCCAGCGCATTGAAGTTTCTGGCGGCATGATGTTGTAATGCTTCTTGGATACCAATACTAAAAAAGCCTGCACAATTTTGTGCAGGCTTTTTATGGTCAATCATTTTTATATCTGTTTGATATTGCATCAATTACACAATAAAAAGTTAAGAAAATTTAATAGTGCAGCACCCAACGTCCCGTTCCACTCTCTATCCAATAAAAAACGCATGAAAAAAATTTTACTGTTAGCTATTTGTTTTGGGTCAGTCCTGTTTGCATCTGCACAGTTTACAGAACAAGGTCAAAAAGTATTATCTGCCAACTTTGATTTTCAAAATAGCAGTAATAACTCAAGTGTCTTACCGCAGAACAAAAATGATGCAACCGGTTTTGCTTTGGGCCTATCAGTTGGCAAGTTTGTCAAAAAAAATGTCCTATCAACCTTTTCGTTCAGCTATGGGAATACCGTTTCCAAAGAGATTAGCCCAACCAATAGCAAGAACAACAATGTGAACAATTACGGGATAGCCTATGGCAGGGCATACTACAAGGAAATAGCCAAAAAACTATATTTTGGTATCGGTGGAACTATCGGAGCAACCTATGCACATACAAGATATACGGAGTCTGCAACAACAGACATGAGCAAATCTGAAAGTTATAATATCAACTTATCGATTTCACCAGGCATTTCCTATCAATTGACGGATAGGTTCTTAATAAGCTTGGCTGCCAATTCAAGTTTCCTGGGCATCAATTATGCCTATAATAAAACAAAGTATATACAGGGGAACCAAACTGTAAGTACCGGTACATCCAACGCCTTTAGTTTTAATGGTGGCTTCCACGGTTCACTACTTGGCAATTTTGGTTTTGGGTTCAGCTACCTACTGAAACGAAAATAGACATTGTGCATTGAAAGGGCAAACCTATTGCCCTTTCAATTGATTTACCAGATCCACATACTGCTGCATGGCTTCATCCTTGGATATGCCCTTTAACTTGGCCCATGCTTCATGCTTGAACTTGGCCACAAAATCAAATGGGTTGGCCGGGCCTGATTCCGTTGTATCGCCTTCCGTTCCCTGCTTGTACAGGGAATAGAGTTTCAATAAGGTTTCATTGTCCGGTTTGTTGCTCAATAGTTTGCTATTGGCAACTGCTTCGGTAAATTGTTGTTGTAGGTCCATGGTAAGTTAATTGGTTAGTGGAAATGTATTGGTTTGGGAATTGTCAAGTTGGTCCAATAAATACCAACTTAATCGAAAACGATTTGGAACTTCTATATAAAATCGCCCTCGACAAGCCTGCCTTTGCCGGCAGGCTCAGGTGGACAACCTCAATTGTTGAAACTGTACACTAATGGTTATTCGCTACTGTATTTAAAGCATTTCATCCAGCAGCTTCTGCCCTTCTGCTTTTATGGCCGTATCATCAGGTGTACGTATAGGAAGTTTTACCAGCTTCTGCAATACTTCAATGGCTTTTGGCGGCTTGCTGTCCTGCTTGTACACTTTGGCCAGGTCCAAATAGTTGAGCATGAAATAAGGTTCCAGTGCCCTGCATTTTTCCATGTACAGAATGGCTGATTCAGTGGTGGCTTCTGGTATGCCGCCATAAAACAATTTAACCGCAGCTTTCTTAAAACCCGATAGGTTCACCATTTCCATATTCCATTTGCCCAAGGTATAATTGGCCTTGCCATGATTGGGATTAATGGCCAGCGCCTTGTCTGCATAAGCTTTGATGTCCTTTACATAGGCCACCAGTTTCTTGTTCTCGCTTTCCACTTCCGTCATCTTGCCGCTGGCAACAGCCATGGCATAATTGGCATCGGCATTTTTCGCATCGGCCGTAATGGCCCGCTGTGCAAATGCCAAAGCTGATTGGAAATACAATTGCTTGTCTTTTTTTGCAGGCTGCCTTTCACCGATACTGCAGCTCAGTTCCGTTGCCTTTACCAAGGCCTTGATATTATTGGGGTCGGCTACCAATATCTGTTTGTATTTGTCCAGTGCTTCAGGCTCCTTCAATTTTATTTCCAGGTTGTCCGCTTCCTTGAACATCACATTGATATCTTGGGAGTAGGCAAGTGGAAAGTGGAAAATGGCCAGTAGGACAATGGCGACTTTAAAAAAATGCTTCATTGTATTGATTGTGAATTATTGACTATTGACTGCAGACGGTGGACCGCTCCCTATCTCTTCAGTTCAAAACTAATACCTACACTCCCCTCAAAATTAATAATAGGTGGATGGAGTTTCTTAATGGAGAAGCAAACTTCTTCTGCATGACCGAAATCGCACAAAATCATTTCGCAGATTTCCTGTGCCAATGTTTCCAGCAAGGGGGTTGGCCTGCCCATTCGTTCCTTTACCTTATTGTATACAATAGCATAATTGACCGTCTGCTCAAGCGATACGATTTTTTCGGTCACCGGACGGTGCTTAATGGAAATATCCACTTCGAAATCATTGCCCAATAATTTTTCTTCCTCATACAGACCATGATGAGCGTGGAAGCGGAGCTTATGTAGATAGATGGTGAGCAAGGTTTGGAATTGGGGGTTAGTAACTGATGTTACGCAAAAGGATTGTGGGAATAATGTCAGCCTGAGGCCCTCGAAGGCGATTTTGGTTTCCAAATAGGTTTCGACAAGCTCAACCTGACATCAGTATTTGATATTTTGCGTAACATCAGCAAGTAATTTGGATTAGGTACTGGGCATTAATAATTTGGAATTAGGAACTGAAACACTTCACAACTAACCCGATTCCAAATTCCCAATTCCTTTTTAGTGCCCCTTTGTAGCCAAGTAGCGCTCGGCATCCAGTGCAGCCATGCAACCGCTGCCAGCAGCCGTTACCGCTTGGCGGTAGGTTTTGTCCTGCACATCACCGGCAGCAAACACGCCTTCCAGATTTGTTTTGGATGTACCGGGTATGGTGTTGATATACCCCGTTTCATCCATATCAATAAACCCCTTGAAAATATCGCTGTTGGGCTGGTGGCCAATCGCCACGAAGAAACCACTGATGGGCACTTCGGTCTTCTCCCCTGTTTTTGTGTTGTGTATGCGTACCCCATTGGTTTTGTTCTCCCCCAGTATTTCATCTGTTTCACTGTTCCAGTACACTTTGATGTTTGGTGTGGCCAGTACCCTTTCCTGCATTACCTTGCTGGCACGCATGGCATCCCTCCTTACGATCATGTGTACGTTGGTACAAAGCTTGGACAGGTACAGTGCTTCTTCGGCAGCCGTATCGCCCGCACCTACAATGGCCACTTCCTTGCCCTTGAAGAAAAACCCATCGCATACCGCACAGGCGCTCACACCAAAACCATTTAACCTTTGTTCACTGGGCAATCCCAACCATTTGGCAGAAGCACCCGTACAAATAATGACCGCATTGGTTTCAATCCAGCTTTCCTCATCAATTTCCACTTTATAGGGCTGTTGGGAGAAATCAACCTTTGTGGCCAAGCCGTAACGGATGTCAGCACCCATTCTTGCTGCCTGCTTTTCAAAATGCACCATCATTTCCGGTCCCTGCACCCCATCAGCATAGCCGGGATAATTTTCCACTTCCGTTGTGATGGTCAACTGGCCGCCCGGTTGGATACCTTGGTAAAGAACAGGTTTCAAACCTGCGCGTGCTGCATAAATAGCTGCTGTATATCCTGCCGGGCCACTGCCTATAATCAATAATTCTACTTTTTCCGTTGCTTCATTGCTCATAATCTCTCCTTTGTTTTATGGACGACAAATTTATCACTCCCTTACATTAGTTGAATAGCGGCTTTTGCACAGGGGAATTTTATTTGGGGATAATAACCGTTTTGAACTGCGTGGCATACCCACAAAAAGCACCCAGTGCATTGTTGCTGATATTCCCGATGACTTTATTGGGAGATGAAAAAGGATTGCCGATAGACTGGTAAGCAAATTCCCATGTGTTCCAGAAATCATAGCTGGCCTTATCTATATTGCAGAATTTAATGGTAACTGTGTCGCCCCTGTAAAAATAACTGGATGAATCGTTTGAAATGGATGGTTTTGTCCTGTCCACACCTTGGTCCACAGGAATATCATAGGTCTTGCTATCAATTACCTGGTCATCAAAAACAGATTTATCCCCCGGCAAAAAAGGATTCCCGTTCCTGTTCCTGGTGAAGTACCTGATATAATTACCGAAACCGGGAGGGTCCGTTACGCGGGCCATTACAATGCTGGTAGTGGTATCGGCATTGTTGGGGGCCTTCTTCCACCAAATGGAATCAATTTTTTTCAACAGCAGTGGTATATTGGTGGAGGAAGCATAGGTGACCCCGTCTACCACAATGCTCATGTCATATTTCTTTCCGTTCTGCCCAATGATGGCCGTGGCAGGGCTGGCGATATCATTGCTGTAGAAATAAAAAGTATTGGCACCCGAACTATAACTGTATTCCTTGAGTTGATATGTGTTAGTGCCATCCATCATCACAATTTTTGCAGCATGCACAAATGAACCGGCCAGCATGGAAGGGTCGATGGCTGAAAAATAATTGAGTGAATGCGTGAGCACAACAATGGGTGCCTGCCCCGTTTCAATCTGTGCATCCACCACCAATTTGGGGGCTTGTGAATCAGGCTGGAAATCGATATCCTTTTCGCAGGAAATAAAAGTTGCTATCAAACAAAAAAGGGGAACCCATTTCTTCATAATGTCAAAGTTATTCAAGTACAGCAACAGGAATGTAAAAAGATTAAAAGGTTTCTGTTTATCAGCAAAGGCAGGAATCACAAAGTATACACAGGGTATACTACGTTGTGGCCATTGTGGTTCTTACTGTTTTTGGTGCTACTAATACCTGTTGTTGACAACCTAATTATTAGCAAAGTAGGTTCTAGTTTAACTATTTCATTGCCACTAAAAACAAAGCCCCTCTGCTTTCACAGAAGGGCCGTATTATTTTTTTGAGAATGCTATTATCCCAAATAGGCTTTCAGCGCATTGCTGTACCTAGCTTTCTGTAAGCGTTTGATGGCCCTTTCCTTGATCTGGCGGATACGTTCCTTGGTCAGGTCGTACTTCATACCGATTTGCTCAATGGTGGTACCATTTTCACCATCCAGTCCAAAATAAGCATTGACTATTTCTGCTTCCCTTGGGCTCAATGATTTCAATACCCTCCTGATTTCTTCCCGCAGGGAATCCTTCATCACATCTTCATCGGTATCATCGCTACCTTCCAGTAAATCGCCCATGGCCACATCTTCTGCTTCATGCACAGGTGCATCGAGTGAAGTGTGCCTAGTGTTGCTCTGGAAAATGTTGTTGATTTCGGTTTCGCTCATTTCCAAAATTTCACTCAGTTCTTCAGTGCTGGGTTCGCGTTCATGTTCCTGCTCAAATGCCATGTAGGCTTTATTGGCCTTGTTGTAGGTACCAATCTTGTTTTGAGGCAAACGAACCAAACGTCCCTGCTCTGCCAATGCCTGCAGTATGGATTGGCGAATCCACCATACAGCGTAAGAAATAAATTTAAAACCCTTTGTTTCATCAAAGCGTTGAGCCGCCTTTATCAGGCCGAGATTCCCCTCGTTGATGAGATCGCTAAGTGAGAGCCCCTGGTGCTGGTACTGTTTTGCCACAGATACCACGAAACGTAAGTTTGCTTGCACCAGTTTGTCGAGTGCCCTTTGATTGCCCATCTTGATCTTCTGTGCCAGTGTGGTTTCCTCTTCGGGAGTGATCATGGAGATTTTGGAAATCTCTTGCAGATACTTTTCTACGGCCTGTGAATCACGATTGGTAATCTGGGTTGCAATTTTGAGCTGCCTCATAGTGTATTGTTCCTCTTATTTAGTAAACGTATATATTAGACCCTTAAAGTTCAGGCAATGTTGCAAATGCCTGCATCAAAGTTTCCCACTTTGTGGATAAGAGGCGGCAAATGTAAGTCCAACCAGTTGATTTTGCCAGTTTTTCATGTAAGTTTCTGCATAGTTTACCGATGTTTTGGACTTTTTGTGGTAGTAAGCACTACAAATTGCACCATTCAGCAATGATTTATTCCCTGTAGGTACAGTTCCCTACCAACAACTGCCTTTATATGAGTAACGGGGCTACCCTTAAAATATTTTATAATTGCCAAAAACCGTTCAATTCCAATCAACTTCTAAAATAGTGGGTGCCATTTTATTTAGCGACAAACCAAACTCTTCCCCTCAAAATTTGTAATTATGCCAGCAATTAGCATACAGCATGGTACAAGCATATAATTTTTTGGCAAGCTGGCAGTTGTTCCCCGAAAAATGTGATTTCCAATTCGGTTCCGCACCCAAAAGCGGCAATTATAAAATCGAGCGCATCGAGAATGGGCATGAACTGGGCATCAGCATCAATTGGGTATCGTTTACCAACGACGCTTTCTATACACAGTACAATGTAAGGCCAGATGGGGAACTGCACCCCTTCGATAACCAGGAACTGGCAGATACCATTCGGGCATCCATTATCAATGCCTCCACCCTACAGACCATTTTTATCAAGGAAGAAAAAACAGTGCTTGAAGTAACCAATGAAATACTTGCCAATGGCTACATGAAGCTTACCCAAAAAGGGTGGGACACAGCAGATGTACCATTTGCCAATGTGGAAATCTACCATAAGCAAATGAGCGTGCTGCCCTATGCATCCAGTATTGCGGGTGTAGCCATCAGGCCCACCAAAGAAGGTATGATCAAGCATAAGGCCCTTACGGCAATGGAGGAGCAGACCAATATGCAATTGGACCAGATAAAACAGCAGATAGAGCTGCTGGCAAGGCAGGCACAGGAAATAAGCAAACGCCGGGAACTGAGCCTCATGATTTATGAAGCCACGCTACGCTTCAAACCGCAGATTGGGCATACCTACCACTTGTACGAAAAGAAGGATGGCACACATATCCTGTCATTGGTTTCACCAAAGGAATGGGGCGGCAATGGCCCCTTCAAGCAATTTATTTCAACAGTGCTTTTATTGGCAGACCATGCATGGAAGGAAATATAGGTGGGTATTAATTTACCCAAGGTTACCCTTCACAGATCCAGTAAGTAGGTACAAAACGGCCATGGCATAGTAATTGGATTTTTAAGTTATACTAAAAACCATTACCATGAAACAGCATAACGATTTCACCATTGGAAAGGCCTTGTTGATTATTTTCTCCTTGGTATTTTTCCTGTTCACTTCCTGCAAGAACCCGAACGATAAGGAAGAAAATGTACCTGAGGCAGTCAAACAAATTCCAGGTGACAGTGCGTCTGTAACAATCACCCACGATTCCAGCTCCACCACCACTACCACCACTTCTACCAATAGCACTGCACCCGTACCCGTACCCGTACCCGTTGGCAAGCCCAATCCGGCCAAGAAGGGCGGTAAGGGAAAAGCTACCGTGCATATACCTCCAGCTACAGCAGCAGAAAAGATGGAAATGGACAAAGAAGGTGTTTACACCCGTGCCGATGTAATGCCCAGCTATCCGGGCGGTGAAAAAGCATTGGTTAAATTCATGGAAGACAATATTGAGTACCCACAAGCAGCCATTGATGACGGTGTGGAAGGAACAGTAAGACTTTCCTTTGCGGTGGATGAAAATGGCAAGATTTATACGCCAGTGCTCAAGTCGGAGAAAATTGGCTATGGCCTGGAAGAAGAAGCCATGAGGGTAGTTAAAAAAATGCCCAAGTGGAACCCCGGTAGCATCAAGGGAAAAAATGTAAAGACAAGATTTGAAATACCAGTAACTTATGTAATACAATAATTGACTAATTCCCCAAGGATTGGAATGCAGCAGTCATGAACGCAGTTCATGGCTGTTTTGTTTATAGCACAATGGACAGTGAGACACCACAAGGTCAAGATTTTTTCACAGGGGGCCGGGCAGTATATCTTCCTTCCCGGCCTCCAATGTATTGCATTGTTATGCTATACCTTCCAAGCTCCCACCCTTTGTAAACAACCTATCAATTTTCTTTTCTGTTGCGGCATCCTTCTCCACAGGCGGTGCATGGTGCGGTTTTATCCTTGCATCTATTACCAGCACATCACAGCCCCAATGCTTGTTCTCCGTATTTGCATTGATGCCATAAATATCATGGCTGGGATTGCACCGTGTATAAGCCACCCATAAATAGTTATTGATATTGGCTGCAACGAAACCTGCAGCATCACAAACAACAATCATGGCCACTTCGCCCAATTGATTATTGAGCATTGAACATTGAGCATTGAGCATTTCCATCTCCTTATGTGCTTCATTATAAGTGGTGAAATCAGCTCGCTTAAGGGCTACCACACCAGGCATGGCCAATTGTGCATTCTCAAAGCCTTGCAGTTCCTTCAATGCTTGCGGTACTTCCCTGCACAGTTCCCTCCTCTTTTCCCCATAGGCGGCAAAGACCACTTTACTGCCACTGTTCAGTCCTGTGCCACTGTAATCAAGCGTATCAATGGTAGTATTGGTATAAAAATGCACATCGCGTTTCCAGTCAATCCGTTCCAGCACAAATTGCATGTACCCGCTTACATCATGGGTGGTAAGCTGGTTGCTATCATCGGCTGTAATGAACAGGAATTTAGCCAGGCTCAACTGCCCCGTGCCCAATACATGATTGGCAATGGTCAATATTTCCGCCGGTTGCTTGGTGGGTGTATAAGGTGTGTAGCGTTCACTACCAATGGCCAATAACAATGGATGCACACCGGCAGCATCCACGGCATGCACTTCCTTCAATCCCGGGACTTCCTGGGGAATGGCATCGCCTGCCATTTCATGGATCAGGTTCCCGAAGCTGGTATCTTCCTGTGGCGGCCTCCCTACCACGGTGAATGGCCAAATGGCATTTTGCTTGGCATATACCCTATGCACTTTCATGAGGGGGAAATCGTGGCGCAGGGAATAATAGCCCAAGTGGTCGCCAAAAGGACCTTCTGGTTTGTTCTCGTTGGGATGCACTTCGCCCGTGATCACAAAATCCGCATCCGTGCTCAGGGCAAACCCATCTTCATAGATGTACCTGAACCGCCGTCCGCCCAGCACACCAGCAAAAGTCATTTCGCTGATGCCTTCCGGCAAGGGCATCACTGCCGCCAATGAATGGCTGGGCGGGCCACCCACAAAGCAGCTTACTTTCAGGGGCAGCCCTTTTTTATTGGCCTTTGTTTGGTGTACACCAATACCACGGTGCAATTGGTAATGCAGGCCAATTTCCTTGTCCTGCTCATAATCATTGCCCGTTAACTGTATGCGGTACATACCAAGGTTGCTCTGCATGATGCCCGGTGCATCCATGTCCTCCGTATACACCTGTGGCAGGGTGACAAATGCCCCACCATCCATAGGCCAATGGTGGATCAATGGCAGATCCGAAATCCTGACCTGCTCATGGAGTATGGGCCTGTGCATGGGATTCTTCAGGGGCAGGGCCTTCAATGCGGCCAATCCAACTTGGAAATTATCAATCGGATGCTTCAATGCTTTTAATGGATCGCTTTTCAATTGGATCAGTTGCTGTACCAAGTGGAAGGTCTTCCTGAAAATGAACCTGCTCCGTTCCACCGTACCAAATATATTGGAAGCCGCACGAAACCTGGAACCCTTCACCCTTTCAAACAATAAAGCTGGCCCCCCTGCTTCGTGCACCCGCAAGTGGATGGCAGCCATTTCCAAGTAAGGGTCCACTTCTTCCTTCATGCGGACCAAGTGCCCATGTTTCTCCAGATCCAGCAAACAAGCTTCCAGCGATTGATAGTGCATAACCTTAGAACGTGGTTTCGATGAATAGTTGCAGCGAAGGTAAACAGGCTGGGGTTAAGAAGGGGATTAATGTAAGGCCCTATGTTCTTCATTTCAATTGTCGCTAAGGTCTCAGCCGAGGTTGTGCGTTTTTTGCCGACCTCGAATGTTTGTTTTTGGAAGAGTATCTTCTAATGAAACCAGCAGGTGAAAACACCATGCTGGGGCAGTCGTTTTTTTATTTTTTCGTTACGAATGAAAGACCAACCAACTACAGCTAAAGATTCAAAACTTTATTTCTCTTTGCGAGTACCACAATTCCATACACCACAAAAACAACCTGCCACAGCAGCAACAGGAGGAGCGAAATAACCTGGTAGCAATAAGTGCTGGTATAGTTACCAATACTGCCCCAAACAGCGTACTCATAATAGCGTCTTGGCATTGGATGCAATTCAGTGGCGGGAAGGGAAATAAATACCATTAGCAATAAACTGATAATAACATGCGCATTGGAGAACTTGCTGTTGCCGCCATTTTTCTTCCGCATTGACCGGTGCAGCAAAATTGGGATTGCAAAAATGGAAAGCCAAAGCAGCATGTTCATAATATTGCCTTGCCCAATGACTATATAGGTATCGCGTACATGAAAGTCCACAACAGACTCACCCACAAAAGCATAGCTGAAAAAGCATAGCAAGAGCGGGCCTATAAAAAGCCAATTTTCTATTTTAAGGAGCAATGTTTTCATTCAGTAATCGGGTCACCAATAGTAAAGAAATGCGATTGCCAGTTGAAAAAAGGCAGAAAAGACGATTTCCTAGGCGGAAAATATCCCAAACTGTTCATTTCCTGACAACAATTTACAGCCAAAATAAAATGTCCTCACTTTAAATGTCCTCATTTTTTTGAGGACAAAAAGAATGAGGACATTTTTGGGAGACGAAAAATGTCCTCATTTTAAATGTCCTATTTTTTTTGAGGACATTTTTTTTGAGGACATTTTATTAAAAAAAATTTCGGATGCCATTTTTCAGCAAATCGCTGGCAGGTAGCTCTCTTGATAGGAGATTAATAATTGGCCTATCCGATAGCTTGCCACCCTACCCCAAATTCACCTCCCCACAAAAATGCACTTCAATGCCCAGTTCCGCAAAAGCAGCGGCTTTGATCCTGCAGGCTTTGTGTGCAGTGGCTTGATCAGTGGCATAGACTACCTGTATATGGTTGGCCTTGTGCTTGGCCATCATCTGGTCACGGCTCACCCCTTTTACCACACCATGCATGATGGGCCATTGTGGGGTGGTCCCGTTCCAGCGGCGATTGGTTTCCTCA
>JAHEZD010000001.1:121278-262270 GCA_023251255.1 Chitinophagaceae bacterium | reverse complement strand
CACCATATTTTTCGCAGGCTGCGTAAACACCCTCGTAAAATTCATCCAATGCCTCCAAACTGAACCGGTTGCTAAATGCAATGCTCATGGTAATTTGAGTTGGCGTTGCATTCATGGCATACACATCACTTAAGTTGACTACCACACTTTTGTAACCTAAATGTTTCAAGGGGGTGTACATTAAGTCAAAGTGTATTCCTTCCACCAATAAATCTGTTGTAACAACAGTTTGCTTACCAAAATGGTCAATTACTGCAGCATCATCCCCTACACTAACAATAGTGGACGCATTATGTGTCTCAAAATTCTTGGTGAGATGTTCTATTAAACCAAATTCACCTAGTGTTTCTATTTCTGTTCTTTCCATAATTTCTTTTTAAGTACGAGGCAAGAAGTACAAAGTACTTAGGTCAATGTCTTTGATTATTTTTTCAAACTCGAATTTGATAAAGTACAAAGTGAGAAATACGAAGTACTTAGATTCGGGATTGCTGATTATTTTTTGAGTTCTGGTTTATTCTTTCTCTGGTTGTTATAATAGAAGCAACAATAATCTTTAGAAGTTCGTTCCCTTCATTTATAACAATTCTATAGCTTCTTTTTGAGGCTCGTTGAATTCTTTTAATTAGCTTGAGAAAATAAACGGACTCGTCTGTCTTTTCCTCTACAATCTTCAATTTATTGATAAAATCAGCATCCGATTTTGCCCGTCGAGCTGCACTTTAATTTGCTCCAACTGAAGAAGAACTTCTAACCAACTGTGCTGTGTACGCTTTATTCACAACGTTATAGGGCAACTTCAATACCAATCTTCCAACAGATACGGCATAAAGGAATGTTCGTTGTTTTAAATCTTGCATATCACTATGTTTTGATAAATAATCAACCTGCTCACATACTTCCAACTTCATCCTTCTTACTTAACCTAAGTTCCTCTTAAAGTTAGTAGTCAGTCTACACCTGAGTACTTCCAACTTCGTACCTCGCATTTTCCTAAATTTCCCCACCATTCACAATCCTTATCAACTCATCGTGAATTTTTCCATTGCTTGCAATGATGCCCGGTTGATAGGGATTATAGTAGGCCCCGCTTAAATCGGTCACTTTTCCACCGGCTTCTTCTACAATGATAAAGCCGGCAGCACTGTCCCATGCACTTAACTTGTGTTCATAAAAGCCATCAAACCTACCAGCAGCCACCCAACATAAGTCAATGGCTGCGCTTCCCAATCGCCTAACAGGCACCCCTTTACGGATAAACTTTTCAAATACTTGCAAAGGCCCATTGGGTAAGTCCAAATAAGTATACGGGAATCCAGTAACTAAGCAACTTTTAATAACTTCAGTCCTATCTGTCACCGATATTTTTTTGTTGTTCATGGTAGCCCCACAACCTCTTTCTGCAAAGAAGAATTCGTTGATAAATGGATTATATACAGCACCCATTTCCATTTTGCCACTTACTTCAAGCCCAATGCTCACACAGCAAATAGGTATGCCATTGGCATAGTTCACGGTACCATCAATGGGGTCAATAATCCATTTGTATTCGCTGTCCTGTATAATTTCACCTACTTCTTCACTCAAAATATAATGGCCCGGAAAGTTCTCTTTGATTACTTCAATAATGGCATCTTCACTTTTATGGTCAACTTCGGTAACAAGGTTGTTGATGCCTTCCTTATTGGAGATGGTAAACTGCTTGTCAAAATATTCTTTAATGATAACTGCCGCCGCCTCAGTGGCCTTTAGGAGTGTTTGTTTTAACATGCTGCAAATATAACCACTGGCAAATTTTTAGCCTTCTTATTGTTTGCCTTACTTTGCCAACTAACACTTGTTGATGGAGCTATCGATTATTATAGTCAACTACAACGTAAAATATTTTCTGGAGCAATGCCTTAGCACCGTGCAAAAAGCAATTGCAGGAATTGAGGCAGAAATCATTGTGGTGGACAATAATTCCACTGATGGCAGTATTGGCTACTTGCAACCTAATTTCCCCAAAGTTCAATTCATAGCCAATAAAGAAAACCTTGGTTTTGGAAAGGCCAACAATCTTGCTCTGAAAATTGCCAAGGGCAGCTACGTCCTTTTTTTGAACCCTGACACTATTGTGCCTGAAAATTGCTTTGCAAAAAGCATCAACTTCTTTAAATCGAATAACCAATGCGGAGCACTGGGCATTAAAATGATTGACGGAAGCGGTAGTTTCTTGCCCGAAAGCAAACGTTCATTCCCCTCCCCATTGACTTCATTTTATAAATTAAGCGGGTTAGCATCCCTGTTTCCCGCATCAAGAATATTCAACCGTTACGCTTTAGGCTCCCTAGATGAGAACAAGAACCATGAAGTGGATGTTTTATGTGGTGCTTTTATGATGGTAACAAAAGAAGCAGCAACCAAAACAGGCGGTTTTGACGAAGCCTTTTTTATGTATGCCGAAGACATAGACTTGAGTTACCGCATTCAAAAGCTAGGCTTCAAGAATTATTATTTTGCCGAAAGCTCCATTATTCACTTCAAAGGCGAAAGTGCGGCCCAGCAAGGCCTGAAGCACAATAAAATGTTCTATGAAGCCATGCTTGTTTTTGTGAAAAAGCATTATGGTGGAAGCAAGGCGAAATTGTTTTCACTGATGCTCCAGTTAGCCATTTCATTAAGGGCAATCATTGGTTTAATGGGCAGGGCCCTTAACTCCTCCTCCTCTTTATTGCACCAAAAACAAGCAACTGCTATTATTCTGGTCGGCGGTAAAGAAGGGACAATGGCAACAAAAGAACTATTAAAAAAAGACCCATCAGAACTTATCATTGCCAATAAATCCCTTTTGCAGCAACTACAAGGCCTCCACAATAAGGATATTGTTTTTTGTGAAGGTGGGCTCTTAAGCAATGAAATGATCATCCAAATTATCCAACAACAAAAGAGGAAAAACCGTTTCTGGTTCCATGCAGAAAACAGTAAGTCGATTGTTGGAAGCAATTCCAAAACCACTGTTGGCGCAGCTATAAACTAATGAGCGTTAACAAATAGCTACCTATTATTGGCTGGTTCGCTTTAATTTTGTAATCTTAACTAAAATATAAAGCTACACGATGGCCATTTTTGACATCAAGCTTCCAAATACCATTTTACGTGCCTTGAACTTGCCAGAGAACAATCCTCGGAGGCAGCAGTTAAAAGTGCTCAAGAAACTTTTACGCAAAGCCAGGTTCACAGAATTCGGTCAGGAGTACCGCTTTGATGAAATCCTGATGAGCAAGCATCCCGGCAAGAAATTTCAGGAACTTGTTCCTACCTACAACTACAATAAAATCTACAAGGACTGGTGGCACAAAACGTTGGAAGGCAAACCGGATGTTTGCTGGCCTGGCAAGATTAAATATTATGCACTTTCATCTGGCACTTCAGAAGCGGCCAGTAAGTACATCCCCATAACCAATGATTTGCTCCGTGGCAATAAAATGGTGATGATCAAACAGCTCATCGGCCTGCGTAATTACGAAGACATTCCTGTAAAGTCCATTGGCAAGGGTTGGTTAACATTGGGGGGAAGTACGGACCTTCAAAAAAATGCAGGCTATTATGCAGGCGATTTAAGTGGCATCACACAAAAGAAGGCCCCTTTCTGGTTCCAGCCCTTTTATAAACCGGGGAAGAAGATTGCCAAATTGAAGGACTGGAACAGAAAATTGAAGGACATTGTGGAAAAAGCACCTGAATGGGACATCGGTTTCATAGTAGGTGTGCCTGCTTGGATCCAGATGCTCATGGAAATGATCGTGGAGAAATACAAGCTCAATAACATCCATGAAATGTGGCCCAATCTTGCCTTCTTCGTGCATGGTGGTGTAAGTTTTGAACCTTATAAAAAAGGTTTCGAGAAGCTATTGGGCAAGCCCATCACCTATATAGAAACGTACTTGGCCAGCGAAGGTTTTATTGCCTATCAGGATAAGCAATATAGTAAGGGAATGCGCTTGGTAACCAGTGAACATATTTTCCTGGAATTTGTTCCTTTTGACGAGAAGAACTTTGATGCAGATGGTGAAATGGTCGACAATCCCGAGGCATTGATGATTCATGAAGTGGAAGAAGGCAAGGATTATGCCTTGCTGATTAGCACCACGGCTGGTACATGGCGTTACCTGATTGGCGATACGGTTCGGTTCATTGATAAAGAAGGGTGCGAAATCATTATTACCGGCCGCACAAAACATTACCTCAGTTTGGTAGGTGAGCACCTGAGTGTGGAAAACATGAACAAGGCCATTCAACTGGCAAGCGAGGAAATGAATATATCCATCCCCGAATTCACAGTGGCCGGTGTTCCTTATAATAATTTCTTTGCGCACCATTGGTATGTAGCGTGCAATGACCATGTAAATGCAGAACAGCTCCGCATGAGCATCGATGAGAAGTTAAAGGAACTGAACGATGATTATGCGGTTGAAAGAAAGAGTGCATTGAAGGAAGTGCTGCTTGACGTACTCAGTGAAGAGCAGTTCATGTCATTCATGAAAGCCAAAGGAAAGGTTGGAGGCCAACATAAATTTCCCCGTGTGCTCAAGGGCAAAATGCTTGAAGATTGGCAAAGGTTTTTGAAAGGCGAACTGGTAAAATAATACAGGAATGGGCTACTCCAATTTTATCAAAACTCTTCGCTACTTTTTTAGCATAACCGCTTATTTTCGGGTTCATTAATTTTCTCTAATGATTGATGCTTTAATAAAAGGCTTTATTCTCGGTTTGCTACTGGCCATTTCTGTGGGGCCAATCATATTTACCATCATCAAGCAAAGCATCAAGCATGGCCATAAGGGCGGATATGCTTTTATTGCAGGCATTTCCGCCAGTGATATTACACTGGTGCTTATCTGCAATTCATTTGCAGCATTGTTTGCATCCATCATGGCGCATGAAAAAGCCATCTTCATTGTGGGTTCTGCATTTCTATTGATACTTGGTATTTACGCTTTGTTTTTTAAAAAGCCTGCCATTGATGAGGACAAGGAAATCAAGGAAAAAGTTTTCAAGAAGCATGAACTGCTCGGACTGTTTGCCACCGGTTTTCTGGTAAATATTTTAAATCCCGGAACCTTATTCTTTTGGTTTGTATGGACAGCAGCCATTCTTGCAGATTCAAAAAGCTACGACCATCCCATTCAATACCGTTCCATTGTTTTTGCTGTATGCTTATTGGTTGTGCTATCTACCGATGTAATAAAAGTATTGTTAGCAGGTAAGCTTAGAAGTAAGCTTACCCCAAAAGTGATGCATAGGTTGGACCAGATATTGGGCGCAGCCCTGATTATCTGCGGCCTGGTTTTATTGTGGAAACTTATT
This sequence comes from Chitinophagaceae bacterium, assembly GCA_023251255.1. Classification (GTDB taxonomy): domain Bacteria; phylum Bacteroidota; class Bacteroidia; order Chitinophagales; family Chitinophagaceae; genus UBA1930. Next base: position 256,921 of record JAHEZD010000001.1, on the reverse strand, counting down.
TACCATAGCACCAGCTTCCACTAGTTTTTAACGAAGCATTACAAACCTTCATCGCGGCATCATTTTATCTTTCAGCAATGAAACCCATTGCACTGCTTATTCTTGTCCTGCTTTCATCAAGCTTATTTGCCCAATCGGATTTTGTGGTACTCAAAAAAAGGGGAATTACCATCCAGCGTTATTATAGGGGCAATGCCATGAATTTCTATACCGTTGATGGTTATTTGATTGAAGGCTATGTTTCCAAGTTCAAAAACGATAGCATTTTCATGCGGCTGGGCCATACCGGTATTGTTTCTGCGGGGTTCAGCACCAAGTTGGACACCATTTTTCTGGGTGATTATAAGGTTCATGTAAAGGACATCACCCTCATTCCCAATAAAAACATTTCTGCTGCCGGCATTGCCAATACCATTTTCAAAATGGGCGTACTCGCAGCATGCATTGTGGCTGGCAACAACATCAATGTTGAGCAGAAATGGAAAAATGTCATCCAATACACCTCTGTAGTGGGCATCAATATCCTGCTAGCCCAAGCCACACTGTTCAAACGGAAAAGGGTGGCTGGCTACAAACTGGGCAAGAAATACAAACTCGAATACATTTCACTCAGCAAATAGGTCCACCTACTACCTAGCAATGTAAAACGTAAATAATTTAATTGCCCATTTTAACAATCATCACCAAAACCTTATCTTGGCGGCATGGCATTTAAGGCAAGACCCTTTTTAAAGAAACTCTGGCAATGGACGAAAAGAGCGTTCGTTATCATGTTCCTTTCATCGCTTGTCTATATCATCCTCTGCCGCTGGTTGATGCCACCAATCACCATCACACAAATTTCCAATTCCTTTTCCTATGGCCTCAAAAGGGATTATATCAGCTTTGATGAAATGGGCTACAACATAAAGCTGGCAGCACTTGCCAGTGAAGACCAAACCTTTCCCGATCACAACGGCTTTGACTGGGATGCCATTAAAAAAAGTTTCAACCCACCAAAGAAAAAAAGAAACAAGAAAACAAAAATCCCATTAGGTGGCGGAGCAAGCACCATATCCCAACAAACGGCCAAGAATGTTTTTTTATGGCAGGGCGGTGGTATAATTAGAAAAATTCCTGAATTCTACTTTACACAAATGATAGAATGGACATGGAACAAGAAAAGGATTTTGGAGGTTTACTTAAACGTAATAGAAATGGGTCCCGGCATATTTGGCATCGAAGCCGCCGCCCAAAATTATTTCCATAAACCAGCAAAAGATCTAAGCCGAACCGAAGCAGCCATGATCATTGCATGCTTACCCAATCCAAAGAAGTTCTCCGTTAATCCTATTAGCAAACGTGTGGCCTGGCGCTATCCGCAAATACTCCGTGAAATGAACTTTATAGAAGATGATGATGAGGTGCAGGAAGTGATAAAAACTACAAGCGAATCTAAAAAATAATCGATTGATTAATGATTTGAGTTGCTCTACAATGTTGTATCGTACAAGTGTGCCATGCAACCGAAGTTCAACAATGCCCCAACTGCCTATCCCCAAGTTATTTCTTATTTTCTTCCCTTTTCTTCATTTTCACTTTTGCATTTCGGCCAACAGTGTACAATGAATGCAATTCGGTGCTGATATCCTTGGCATCTTTCAATCCCAATGTGGCTGCATTTTTTGTTTGGTGGTAGAACATTTTGGAGAGTACCAATGCTTGGTTGCCTGCCTGCAGCTTGGTATTTTCAATTTGTTCCTGCAGTTTTTGTAGCTCGGCCCCTATTTCATTTAACTGGTTGTACAAATGCAGCAAACGCTGGGCAGAAGTAACGTCTAGATAAGAGGGAACCAATGATGGGTTACTCTTCATTTTTTGAAAAGCATGCTCCACAAACTCGATCCTGTTATCGCTTAACTTGAACAGTGACCTCCTTTCCGAGGCATTCAGTTTTGTGGTGGTGGGAACAAGCTGCCTTATCTGGGAAAAACATTGCGACATAACAGCCATATCCGAGGCAGATAGCAAGCGTACGTTTTTGTGCTCCATAAAAGACTTTTGGTTGAATAAATAGCAATTTTCTATTTATGGGCCTTTCATAGCAGTTCTTTAAACGATAGAAGCCATAAAAAATTGTACCATCAACGATACCGTATCTTTTGAAGAAGCAATAAACAATTGTAAGTGGAAAAAGAAAGTTATTTTGGTACTTATAAAAATCAACTATGATTGCAAGGTTGCTCTTATGCTTTTTCAGCATTATTTATTGCACAACAAATACGTTTGCACAACAAGCACTGCCTTTCGCCAAGGAAATTGAGCAGTTCAAAATTGCCGACAGTTTACAAATGCCCCCTAAGAATGCTATCCTTTTTGTAGGCAGTTCTTCATTTACCAAATGGAAAGATGTTCAAAATTACTTCCCATCGTATCCAATTATCAATCGTGGTTTTGGCGGTTCTACCTTACTGGAGGTTTTAATGTATGCAGGCAATGTAATATTTCCCTATAACCCAAAGCAAATTGTGGTGTACTGCGGCGAAAACGACTTGGCCGCATCTGATAGTATCACTGCAGAACAAGTGGCTTACAGGTTTATTACCTTGTTTGATATGATAAGGAAAGTATGGAAAGACAAGCCCATTGCCTTTGTGTCCATTAAGCCCAGCCCTAGTAGGGATAAAATACGACCAAAAGTCATTGAAGCCAACAAAATCATCAAAGCATTTCTGGAAACAAAAATCAATACAGCATATATAGATGTCTATTCCAAAATGATCACGCCAGATGGCAACCCTATGCCTGATATTTTTATCGAAGACAGGTTGCACATGAATGCCAAAGGCTATGCAATTTGGCAGAAAGTAATGGAGCCTTATTTGTTGAAGTGATTTGAAGGGGAAAATTGGATATGCGTCCATTAAGAAGCATTGCAAAGCTTATCTGGCTGTCAATCCAGCGGTGCCAATATTTGTTGTATCCGCTCTGCCTCATGCCGCAAGGCATCTATTTTCAGTTGCAGCAATTGTTGTTGGCCAAGGCTGCATTCCTCCAATTTATAACCTGCCATCCTGCTGTTTCCTTCTAGCCAGTCCCGTTCCCAATCATCGAGTTCAAAATTTGGATCCAATTCTGTAAGTGTGCCCGGCAGAGCCGTTGCTACCCGCATCATGTTAAAACAGCACAGGTATACTTCCTTCATCTTTTTTAATTTCAGTTCGGCTTTCACGATCAGTACCAGGCAGTCGTCCCGCCTTTTGGCCAAGAGTTGTAGGTCGCCCTCCTGCTGTGTTTGTGCAAGGCTTGTTTCTGTTACAGGATTGTTCAGCAAATACAGTTCAATAGCCGTGTTTTTTATTCCTGCCCTGCCAGACAGCGAACGTTTATTTATTTCGCACATGGACAGCATACTCATCGTTACCCTTAGAAACTGGATATAGGTTTCTTGGCTAATGCCAATTTTCTCTCTTGCAGTAAGAGAGCGAAATTTTTTTCTCATAAGGAACTTTTTGTGGTAAAATTCTTGTGGTAATTTAAAAACCACAAAAAAATTACCACAAAATTGTGGTAAAATCTCTGTGCTAAAATAGTTACCACAAATATTTTACCACAGAAAAATATTTGGTTTGTTGCTTAACTAGAATATTTCTTGGTCGCTAAGAAGCTGTTTAAATTCAATTCGCTGGTTTCCCTATATGAATTTTTGGCTGTCCCGCATTTTGCGGGATTGGATTTTTCGCCATAGGCAACCAGCTATGTCTGCAAAGCCGATGACTATCGGCTCCGCCTTGTTTCGCTCAAAAATTACATGATAGGGAATTCCACCAATCAAATCTAAACAGCTTCTAAGAAATCCCTACCCATTCCTGGACAATCTCCTAAATTTTCCAATGCTAGGAAGTAGGGAGCAAGAAAAAACCCACTGCTTCCGCAATGGGTTTTTTCTTCATTTTATTTAAAAAAAGTACTAAGCCATTTCACTTCTCATACTCTTACTTTGCTTGCTTCTTTCATTTTCATCCAAAATGGTTTTTCGCATGCGGATGTTTTTAGGTGTAACCTCAATGCACTCATCTTGTTGAATGTACTCCATGCACTCTTCCAAAGTCATTTGAATTTTTGGGGTGATACGAACGCTGTCATCACTTCCGCTCGCACGGTGATTGGTCAGTTTCTTCATTTCCACACCATTCACGTTCAAATCGCCCGGCTTGATATGCTCGGCAATAATTTGACCAGCATACACTTCTTCAGTTGGATCAATGAAGAAACGACCCCTATCCTGCAATTTGTCAATGGAATAAGCGGTAGTAGTACCTTGGAACTTGGAAACCAATACGCCATTGCTCCTACCAGGAATGGCACCTTTCCAGGGTTTGTATTCATTGAAACGGTGGGCCATTACAGCTTCACCAGCAGTACCTGTCAACATTTGCGAACGCAAGCCTATCAGGCCCCTTGAAGGAATGTCAAATTCCAAGTGCTGCATTTCGCCCTTACTTTCCATAATCAGCATTTCACCTTTACGTTGCGTAACAAGGTCAATTACCTTACCACTGAATTCGCTAGGAACATCCACCACCAATATTTCAAAAGGTTCATGGCGTTTGCCATCCACTTGTTTTACCAAGACTTGAGGGTTACCTACAGTTAATTCGTAACCTTCACGGCGCATGGTTTCTACCAATATGCCCAAATGCAGGATACCACGACCAAATACCAAGAAACTATCTGCACTATCGGTATCCTCTACACGTAAAGCCAGGTTTTTCTCCGTTTCCTTCATCAACCTGTCACGCAAGTGGCGGCTCGTCACAAATTTGCCATCCTTACCAAAGAAAGGTGAGTTGTTGATGCTGAAAGTCATGCTCATGGTTGGTTCATCCACACTGATAACAGGCAATGCTTCAGGTGTTTCCCAATCGCAAATGGTATCACCAATATTGAATTCTTCCAAACCAACAACGGCACATAAGTCACCCGTCAACACTTCGGCTACTTTACGTTTGCCCATTCCTTCAAATACATATAGTTCCTTAACCTTGCTCTTCTTGATAGAACCATCAGCCTGAACCAAAACAATATTCTGGCTTTCCTTGATAGAACCACGGGTTACTTTACCCACCGCAATCCTTCCTAGGAAAGAAGAATAGTCCAAAGATGTAATCTGCATTTGCAAAGGACCATCGCTCACTTTTGGAGGTGGCACATATTTAATGATGCCATCCATCAAAGGCAAAATATCTTCAGTTTGTGTTAGGCTATCATTGAACCAACCGTTCTTGCCGCTACCGTAAAAAGTAGGGAAATCCAGTTGTTCCTCAGTTGCATCCAAGTTGAAAAAGAGTTCAAAAACCGCATCATGCACTTCATCAGGACGGCAATTGGCCTTATCAACCTTATTGATCACCACAATTGGTTTCAAATGTAGGTGCAAAGCTTTTTGCAGTACAAAACGGGTTTGGGGCATGGGGCCTTCAAAAGCATCCACCAAAAGGATAACACCATCGGCCATTTTCAGTACACGTTCCACCTCACCACCAAAGTCACTGTGACCAGGTGTGTCAATTACATTTATCTTAACGCCATTGTAGGTAACAGCAGCATTTTTGGAGAAGATGGTAATGCCGCGTTCCCTTTCAAGGTCATTGCTGTCCATGATTAAGTCACCAGTATCCTGATTGTCACGGAATACCTTCGTGGTTTGTAAAATCCTGTCAACCAAAGTAGTTTTACCATGGTCAACGTGGGCAATGATGGCGATGTTTCTTATTTCCATAAAACCTTTTCTTCCCTTGTGGGATACTCTATAAATTAAAAAATAAATGCTGCCTGGATACTATTTTACAATAGTGGCAGCGTTTCAGGCGGCGAAAGTAAGGGTTTTAAGCCGTTTAATGGCTTTGATATGGAAGGATTGGGTAATTTAACAGGTAAATAATACAAGATGAGGGCAATAATAGCAATGATTTGTTTCTGTTTTCTGTTATTGGGATTTTCAAATACTGAAAACTTCAAGAAGAAGGAGAAAGCACCACCAGGAACGGTGAGGCTGAATGATACGCTATTTATTGATAAAACCGAAACAGCTAACGTGCATTGGAGGGAATTCCAGTATTGGCTGCAAACCAATGACAGTTCAGGTTATAGAGAAAGCCTTTTAGATACATTGGTATGGAGACAAGAACATTCCTATCAAGAACCTATGGTGGAATATTATTTTAGGCACCCCTCATATAATTATTTCCCTGTTGTGGGTGTTAGTTATGAACAGGCAATTGCTTTTTGCAAATGGAGAAGTCATATGGTGAACCAATACTGCGAAAAGAATCCTTCCAAAAACCCATTTCCAAATAAAAAATATCGGTACAGATTGCCTACAAAAAAAGAGTGGGAATTCGCTGCTTCCGGCAAATTGGATATTGAAACGTTTCCATTTGGTTACACTGCAATGTACCATAAAAAACGGGGCTGGTTGGCTAACACGAAAAGTGATTCAGTTAAGTATTCAGGGTTGGGGGGAATCATGAAAGAACAAAAAAACACAACGGAGCTCACATCTTATTATCCGAACTCCTACGGCTGCTACAACATGATTGGTAATGTTTCAGAAATGGTTTCCACAAAAGGCATTGCCAAAGGAGGCAACTTTCTATTGCCTTTAGATAGCTGCAAAATAAGAATGGAACAGCATTATACTAAACCAGAAGCTTGGTTGGGCTTTAGATGTGTCTGTGAAATGGTAGAATAAGATTTATGAAGAAAATATCCCCCTACCTCCCCACCCTCCTTTACCTGCTTGCAGGCATCAACCACTTTTGGCATCCAGAATCCTATTACGGCATCATTCCAACTTATTTGCCTTGGCATGAATTGATAAACTATACGGCCGGGATTGCTGAAATCGGGCTGGCCATTCTTCTGCTATTCAAAGCAACCAGAAAATGGGCTGCTTATGGAATTATTGCTATGCTAATTGCTTTTATTCCCGCACATATCTACATGATCCAAAAAGCTCCTTTTGCCATGGGGGCAATTACTGTTACACCCTTTATAGCGTGGGTAAGGTTACTGGTTTTTCAGCCATTGCTGATTGCTTGGGCTTGGTGGGCAAGAATTTTTGATTTTAAGTTTAGAAGCTGTTTGAGTTAATTAAATCTTTTACCCATTAGGTTCAGCAATGTTGAATTACTACGGTAAGTTTATCCTGAGCTTAGCCGAAAGACTATGACGGGCAGGATAATCAAAAAGAAATTCGGGAGTTGTGAAAACATATGCCCTAACGGGAATGCGAATGCGATGGAAATGAAATACCAGCAAACTACAAAAGGGTAGTTCAATAAACTTTCTTGTTTTTTGAAAAAATCATAGTCATCCTATCACTAACGCTACAAGTACGCTATTTGTGTTAGTATGTTACAGTTCACCCAAGAAAAAAGAAATCCTTACTTTGCCCATTCATTAAAAACGATTGACATGCCACGCAGCAGGATTGCAGGGATGGGAAAATATTTGCCCAATAATGTGTTCACCAATAATGACCTGGCCCAATTCATGGACACCAATGATGAATGGATCCAGGAACGTACCGGCATCAAAGAAAGGAGGTATGCCCACCGAACGGAGGAAACCACAGCTACCATGGGCATAGAAGCGGCTACCATTGCTATTGAACGTGCTGGGATTACTGCGCAGGATATTGACTTCATTGTTTTTGCTACCCTTTCTCCCGATTATTATTTTCCTGGCTGCGGTGTACTGGTGCAACGTGCCCTGAAGATGAAAGAAATTGGTGCCTTGGATATCAGGAACCAGTGCAGTGGTTTTGTATATGCGTTAAGTGTAGCGGACCAGTTTATTAAAACGGGCATGTACAAGAATATTTTAGTGATAGGCAGTGAAAAGCATTCCTTCGGTCTGGATTTCAGCACAAGGGGCAGGAATATCAGTGTGATTTTTGGCGATGGTGCAGGTGCTGTGGTACTTCAAGCAACCGATGATAGCAATAGGGGCATCTTGAGTACGCATTTACATAGTGATGGCGAATCTGCCGAAATACTGGCCATGTACAATCCCGGCACCCATGCCAATCATTGGGGCAATTATGCCAGTTTCAACGATGCTGAAATGGCCGATATGTTCATGAGCCATGCCATGATTGACAAGGCCGAGAATTTCCCCAATATGGACGGACCAAGTGTGTTCAAGAAAGCAGTAGTGAAATTTCCTGAAGTTATTATGGAGGCCTTGGACGCCAATGGATACAAGTCCACGGATATTGACATGCTGATACCGCACCAGGCCAATTTACGCATCAGTCAATTTGTGCAGCAGAAACTGGGACTGAAAGATGAACAGGTACACAACAATATCCAGCAATATGGCAATACCACTGCGGCCAGTGTTCCCATTGCCTTATGTGAAGCTTGGGAACAAGGTAAAATCAAGGAAGGGAACCTAGTTTGTCTAGCTGCATTTGGAAGCGGCTTTACCTGGGCAAGCGCACTGATAAAATGGTAAGCAACCTTTCAAGTGTTAATTAAACCCGGTAAGTATTTCAATGGATTACATTTGCTGATTAAAGTTTTAAAAAATGAAACGAATTCTCTTCCTGTCCCTACTGTTCATTTGCCAGCAATCGATGGCACAGGTCAACAAGGTTGCCCTGCTCATTTCGGCACAGGGCAAAACGGTTGATGCCTTTCTGGACAGCAACAACAGCAAGAAGACCATTAAGCTTATCAGTAAAAAAGATAAGGATGCCAAGTTTGTTATCATGAACGCCAACTGCAAAAACGAAGCGGACTATAACCGCAGCTATATGTTGGTAGACGACAAGAATGAAGACCTGAAAATAAGTTTCATGAGCAGGTTGGTAGGTAACACTTATGCTTTCTTGGATACCATTTTTAGCAAAACACTAAAAGGCAAAACCTATAAACTATATACGGTGGCCGTTCCCAAAGATCCCGAAGTAGCTGCGAGGGTAAGGGTAAGGAGGATTTTATTGTGCAATGTAGAAGTGAAATAAAAATTGAAATGGAAAGAAAAATTGTTTACCTCATCAACCCTATTTCTGGTACTGTGAAGAAAGAAGGACTGAGGGAGCTTATAGAAAAAGAAACTGCATCCAAAGCCATCCCTTATGAAATTGTTGCCACCAATGCTGCTGGCAATTATGATTTCCTGAAGGAAAAAATTGTTGAAGAAAATATAACCGACATTGTAATGGTTGGTGGCGACGGAACGGTGAACCAAGTGGTGGCTTCACTAAAAGGCGAGAAAGTGAAGTTCGGCATCATACCCGTTGGCAGCGGCAATGGATTGGCAAGGGCAGCCAATATTCCCATGAAATCAAAAGATGCCCTGCAACTTTTTTTTGATGGCGAAGCAAAGAAAACAGATGCTTTCTTCATCAACAACCAGTTTTCCTGTATGTTGAGCGGTATTGGTTTCGATGCACAAGTAGCACATGATTTTGCAGCAAAATCTTCTAGGGGACTGATGACCTATACACAACAGAGCCTCATTAATTTCTTCAAGGCACAGCCATACCAATTCGAGATTATTCTCCCTGATTTTTCCTTTTATACAGATGCTTTTTTTATCAGCATCGCTAATAGTAACCAGTTTGGCAACAATTTTACCATTGCACCTGAAGCAAGCCTAAATGATGGCTTATTGGACATAGTCATTGTCCAGAAAATGAACAAGGCCAAACTGCCCTTTGCCGTGCTGAAACAAATCCGTGGCAACAATAAATTGCAGGACCTAGTGGACAATATTACCAATAAAAATGTGCTGTATTTTCAGGTACCCTCATTGACCATCAAGAATTTGAAACATGCGCCCTTCCATATTGATGGCGAGCCAAAAGAAACATTTGCGGAATTCAAGATCGAGATTTTGAAGGACTGTTTTGAATTGGTGCAGGGTTAGTAGCGACAGATAAGAATTACAATACTACCGAGCCGAATATATGCCGCGACCGGAATACACCTATACTATTTCATCAACCCCTTCAACTTTTTCATCTCATTCCTGTTCACTTCATTATCCAAGGAGTTTGCTATCTCTACCTTTTCCCTAGTGGTCAAATGAAAGCTCAAACTGGCTGCCGCATCCTTATTGGTGGCCATGTACTGCAAGCAGACCCTTTGGAACTGTGGCCCATAACTGGCCGATAAAAACTGCAAGGCATCATGCTGTGCATAGTCCTGTAGTTTGTACCAATTGTTCTGCAGGAGAAAGGCAGGATTGGTGTATATGCTCATTAAAGTTTTGTCTTCGTAGGGTTTGTCCCAATCGCTGATGCTCCTGTCCCGTAGTTGAATGATTACCACTCTACTGGTATTTGCTTTCAACCAATCCCTGAACACATCAATGAAACGGAGCGTGTTTTCCTGACCGAAATTATCACGCAGGCCAGCATCCATTACATCGATAATTGGATTGGTGGGCAGCCACACATTGGGCAGCACATAAGGAAAGGTAGCATTCATGCGAAGAGCAGTCAAAACGCCAATGCTGGTGGAATGCTGCTTGGCAAAAAATGAATTGAAGTCTATGGCATCAGGATCTGTAATGCTTATCCTGTTACTGTCCTCCATTTGCCTCATCAAAAAACGAACGGGTTGTGTACACATAATCATTTTCCTTCCATCCCTTGAAACAACTGAATTGAAAAACATGGTTGGAATGATGGCACTATCCTCTGCGGCTTTGTACTCCTTCAGGCTTTTTCCCAAAAAGCCATGGGTATTGTCATTGAGTTTCTGTTCAAATGCATACCCCCTATCCTTCACATATTGGAAACCAGCTTCATTGAATTTCTGTACCGGGCCAATAATGTCCCGCGACACAAAAGAGGAAAACAATGGGTTCAACAAATCCTTGGCCACATCCTCTGTGTATGCCCTGTCCTGAAGGTTAATATGCTGACCTTGCAATTTCTGGTTGTACAGTTCCCTGAAATAAGCTGCCCCCAGAAGCCCGCCAGAAGCCCCATTGATGAAAAAGGTTCTCTTCATCAGTTCACCATGCATCAATGTGTCCAGTTTCTGCAGGGCATTGAAGGTAAAAGTTGCACTTCTTGTGCCGCCCCCACTTGTATTGATAATATACATAACAGGCTTATCATCCTTCTGCCAAGCTTTCCAATTATTCAATCGCTGAATGAACAGTTTCTTATCGGCTTCAATATTGGCATCACTGGCCAAAGCAAGAATGGTTGCCTTGTCATAAGCAGGCCGTTCATCTTTGTTCAAGTAGTTCAAACCATACGCTTTGTTCCTCGGGTCAATGATATTCTGCTGGTAGAGGTAGTTCAGTCCCAAGTAAACAAGCACCAGAACAGGTATGCTCCAGTTTCTGAGGAAAATGGAAAATGCCCCTACAACTGCGATAATCAGTGCAAAAAAAACGGTGATGCTTGCTGCTGCTGGTACCTGTGCCAACCTTGCATCCGATGAATAGCCAATGCCTATGAGCACCAGGAAGGCAAGCATTAATGCAATGATGGCAGCAATATGATGGTGCCTGAAAATCCGGTCCAGGAAATCTGCACTGTAGTGCCTTATATCCCTCGGTTTGCGCAAATGGAACCTTGCACTGAAGAACCAGTCCACCCTGATCTCTTTCTTTTCTTTGGGCAACGGATTTTTCTGGAAAGCTGTTTCATACTCACTATTGGCAGTTTTTATGGTGGCCCCAATAGTGTAGAAAATACCCTTATCAGCTCCAAAGAAGTACATGAAGGCAATAAAAACCGCAACAATGAAACCACCCAGAAAGCCACCCACCGCAAAAAGTATCTCCGTTACCGTTTGCAGTTCCTTATGCCTGCCATAAGAAACTGCCTCAAAGAAATAGAAAATTAAAAAAAGCAGTGGAAGCAGGCTATTGTTGATGCAGTACTTCAAAAATGGCTGTGCCGTTGTGGCCAGGAAGCGGATGTTCTTATTGTGAAGGATGAATGTGGTAATGTTCCAGCTCATGATGAACACACCAACTGCCACACCAACAAAAGCAGTGCTCAAAGCATTTACCTGATTGAAGTACTCCGGTGCAAGGAACAATGAATCGGCCCCGAAATGCTGCATGAAACTTCCACCAACTGTAGCAAACAGTATATACCAGAAAACAAGGAATACTTGGTACCTCCGGAAATGCAACATGAAAAGTTGTATGGGCAAGCTGTACCAGAAACCTACAAGGTATTTCTTCATCGTTAAAAGAATGAGTTTTGACCTACAAGCTAAATGTTCTTTGTTGAATATTGAACATTCTTGGTGTGAATGAAGGTTAAATGTTCAATGATGGCTATCTTATAGACACCTAAATGAACTAATCGTTGCTTACAATCCCCATCAATAAACCAATTAGCCGTTTGACCAATCAACCTTCATTATTTCTTCTCCAATCGCTGCATGATGTCGTTCATCATGTCAATTTGGATCTGCTGTATCTGCATTAGATGTTCCTGCTGGTTAATGAGCATGTAGTCCACTTTTTCATGCAGCATCCTAATTTCCAGTTCACTTTTGAGGTTGATCATGTAATCATTCTTGGCACGTTCACGGTCCTTTTCTTCCTGCCTGTTCTGGCTCATCATAATAACAGGTGCCTGCAAAGCTGCAATGCAGGAAAGTATCAAGTTCAACAGGATAAATGGATATGGGTCAAATGCTTTAGAAGCAAGGAATACCACATTTATAATCATCCAGATTACCAAGAAGGTTCCAAAGATGATAATGAACCTCCAGCTTCCTCCAAAACTGGCCACCCTATCTGCCAACCGTTGGCCATAGGTAAATGTTTCAGGTCTGTCATTATCGAGGTTCTCCGAAATGGTCTCGTTTTTTTTCAACGCATCCAGCACCTTATTTTCCATATCGGTCAATGAACCCATTTCGGATGACAGGGAATTCTGTATGTACTGGTGCCTGAAATCATTCAGCTCACTGATGGAAATGGCGTTGCCCTCAGAAAAATCAGGGTGTGTTTTTTTAATTTCATCCAGCACGCATTGCCGGATGGATTTGCCATTTACTTTTTCGGCCAAGGGGAAGGTTTCCTTGCTGATGTCGCTTACAAATGTTTGCATATCGTGTTATTACAAACAAAGGTGGGCTAAAGGCTTTATTATTTATGCTCAAATTTTCTTAAAGCTAAGGATATAGGTTAAGGCCATCAATGATAAAAGGAGCAACATGCCCACCAATTGGTGCAGCAATGCCATCCATTCAAAAGTGGCAAAGGTTCCGGGCTTAATGGAAAGACTGGATAACACTGTAAAAACACCCAAGCTTATTTGGACAATCACCAGAACAAACGGCCAATGTTTTGCGTTGTTGAACGCAGCAGATATTCGTATGGTCCTTGCTTTGGACCACCACCAGATAATGAGCACTGCCAAAATATAGGCAAGGTTCCGATGGATAAAATGTATGGTAATCCTATCATGGAAAATATTGCCCAATACCTCGGGTATCCACCTGCCGTTGATGGTTGGCCATGTAGCTGCAGCATTGGCACTTTTTAGGCCAGCCATAAAAGCACCGTAAAACAATTGAATGGTCAGTAGGCCAATTATCCAGATGATTGCTTTTTTAAGTCTAGAATTCTTTATCCGCTGTTCAGGCCTTACTACCAACATCAAACCAAATACAAGTGCGTAGCAAATCAATACCATGGCACTAACAAAATGCACGGCCAAACGTATATGGCTTACATAAAGATCATTGTCATTGAGGCCACTTTTGACCATTATCCAACCAATGGCACCTTGCAAAGCCCCCAACAAAAACAGGATAACCAACGGATTCACCATCCATTTTTTGAAATAGCCTTTCACCAAGAAAAAAACAAAAGGAATGACGAACACCACGCCAATGAACCTTGCCCATAAACGGTGGAACCACTCCCAAAAAAAGATGAACTTGAAGTTGCTGAGCGTAAAATGCGTGTTCAGGTATTTGTACTGGGCTATTTGCTGGTATTTCGTAAAAGTTTGCTGCCATTCAGCTTCTGTCATTGGTGGCAATGCGCCCATGATAGGTTTCCATTCCGTTATGGAAAGTCCGGAGCCTGTTAATCTTGTAATACCTCCCAATAGAACCTGTATAATCAACATGCCAACACCTAAGAAAACCCAGTTGGCCACTATTTTGGTGGAGCGTTCTTCATTCAACATAGCACTTCAATTCAAAAAAGTAAAAGATGTGCAAATGTAGAGCAAGCAGCCTTGCAGAATGCTTTGATTTGACATTAATATTGCAAATTGCAACTGTATTATGGAGACTGCCCATCGGGGCAGGATTGTCCTTAAAAGTTTGGCTCTCCATCCACAAAATGAATATTGTTAAGAACACTTAACCATGGCACTGGAACTCTTTTATCAAACAAAATACTTGGAAGCTGGCTGCGATGAAGCTGGTCGTGGCTGCTATGCCGGACCAGTATTCGCCGCTGCTGTTATTTTGCCAAAAGAGTTTCATCATCCCCTGCTAAATGACAGCAAGCAAGTAAAGGAAAACGACAGGAACGAACTACGGGTCTTTATTGAAAAAAACGCCCTGCATTATGCGGTGGCCATGGTGGACAATGACGAAATAGACGCCATCAATATCTTGAGGGCCTCGTTCAAGGCCATGCATTTGGCCATTGACAAACTGAAAAAGAAACCTAAGCTTTTATTGATAGATGGTAACAGGTTCACCCCTTACCATCAAACGCCGCATCATTGTATTGTGGAGGGGGATGGGAAATTTGCAAGCATTGCTGCAGCCAGTATATTGGCCAAAACTTACCGTGATGAATACATGAAGAATGTACACAAGGAATTCCCCCATTACAACTGGGAAAGGAACAAAGGGTATGGCACGCTGGAACATCGCAATGCCATCCAGGTTCATGGGCTGTGCAAATACCATAGGAGGACCTTCAATATATTGCCTTCCCAATTGGAAATTGAATTTGAAGAGGAAGGTATTGTGAACATTGAGGATGAGAATTATGCTCCCCCTTCAAGTTTACCTTCTGTTTTATAATAATCAAACCCTTTTTTCTTCACTACTCTTTACAATCCACTACTCATTCCATTCACCAGCCCCTTCCCTGATCACTTCATACGGCTCTTTGGTACAATCGACCACTGTAGAAGGGACCATACCGCCAACACCACCGTCAACTACAATATCCACTAGGTTCCTGAAGTTCTCGTACATAAGTTCAGGGTCGGTATATTCTTCTACCATTTCACCGGGCAGGGAAGCAGATAGGATGGGATGTGCCAGTTCCTGAACAATGGTCCTCGCAATATTGTTGTCAGGCACACGCAAACCAATCGTATTCTTCTTGCTGTGCAGGATTTTAGGAACTTCCTTACTTGCAGGGAGGATAAATGTATATGGCCCGGGCAGGTAATTTTTGAGCAGCCTGTACAATGGAGTACCGATACTCTTTGTGTACTTGCTCATATCACTCAAATCGTTGCAGATGAAACTAAGCTGGGCCTTTGCAGGGTCAACATTCTTTATTCTCGCCACCCTTTCAATGGCCTTGTGCTGGAAAATATCGCAGCCCAAACCATAAATGGTATCGGTGGGATATATGATCAGCCCACCATCCAATAAACATTCCACCACCGTTTTAATGTGGCGCGCATTGGGGTTATCTGGATGAATATGTAAAAGCATAGCACAAATTTAGACATTAAGCAAGATGTTAAAGGCTATGTTTCATCAATCAACTATTAAGCCATGTAACTTACATTTGCCCTCAAACTTTTTTGATATGCAATTACAAGCCGTTGACGTGGTAAGCAGTATTTCTCCTGAGGATTTCAAGAAGAAATATTACGATACCATGAAACCATTGATCATAAAGGACCTTGCCAAAAAATGGCCTGCATACGGTAAATGGAACTGGGATTATTTCAAGGAACTGGTAGGCAACCAAAAAGTGGCCCTGTACAACAATATAAAAAGCGATGCCTATACCCCTATCAATACGGCTGATGACTATAAGACCTTTGGTGAATACATTGATATGATCAAGGCCGGGCCCGCAGGTTGGCGTATTTTCCTCTTCAATATTTTTGACCACGCACCTCAATTGATCCAGGACTTTACCTGGCCGGAAGACCTGATGAAAGGCTATGTAAAAAAATATCCCATGCTGTTTACTGGTGGGCAAACATCCATTACGCACATGCACTTTGATATTGATGTTAGCCATATTCTCCACACCCAATTTGCAGGTAGGAAAAGGGTGCTATTGTTCCCCAATGAGGAACAGCACAAACTTTACCGCAAGCCTTTTGAGGTGCTGAGCATGGTAGATTTCAGCAATTATTACGACGCGGAAAAGAGCAAGGTGGATTATGAAAAGTTCCCTGCCCTCAAAAAAGCAAAGGGCTATGAAGTCATTCTGGAGCATGGCGATACCCTGTTCATGCCTGCTGGCTACTGGCACCACATGGAATACCTAGATAGTGGATTTGCCATGAGCCTACGTGCCATGCAACCAACTATTGGGGGTAAATTGAATGGTGTTTGGAACCTATTTGGCATGCGCAGCATTGATACTGTGATGAAAAAAACACTGCCGCACCCTTGGTACAATTGGAAGCAGCGGAAGATTGCGAAGAAAGCGGAAGAAGTGTTGAGCAGATAGGCGTAAAGAATATAGAGTATTACGAAGTAAAAAAACGGGGCCATTCATTATGAATGGCCCCGTTTTCAACTTATATACTTTATTTACTTTCCTTCTTATGCCACAATCTCCCAAACTTCCCTTCCCTTCAACAGTTTATCTAAGTCCCCTTTGCCTTTAGTAGCAATGATTTCATCTATCTGCATTTTCATGCCATCTTCATAGCAAGGTCTTTCTGTTTGGTAGAATACCCCAAATGGTCTTGGAAAATGGCCTTCAATCCTTGGGTCATCAAACATGCGGATCAGGATCTGGGCCTTATAAAAATCTGCTTCATCGTGGATCCATAAATCATCTGCACTTGCTCCTTCCGCTAAATCCACAATTACAGGTTTCAAACCATCCAATTTGATACCCTTATTTTGAGTAGCGCCAAAAATCAATGGTTTGCCTTGTTCAAGGAACAGAACATTGTCTGCTTTGGTTGATTTTTCCGTGAATGTTTCAAAAGCCCCATCATTGAAAATGTTGCAGTTTTGGTAGATTTCAAGGAACGATGTTCCCCTATGCTGGTAGCTTCTGGTGAGCATATATTGCAAATGCTTGGGGTCCCTGTCCATGCTCCTGCCAATAAAAGTGCCATCTGCACCCATGGCCAGGGCCAATGGATTGAATGGATGGTCTATGCTCCCAAAGGGGGTTGACTTGGTAACCTTCTTTTCCTCTGATGTTGGTGAATATTGCCCCTTGGTCAACCCATAAATCTGGTTGTTGAACACCAAGAAGTTCACATCGAAATTCCTACGCAACATGTGGATGGTATGATTGCCACCAATGCTCATACTGTCACCATCACCGCTTACGATCCAAACACTCAGGTCCGGGCGGCTAGCTTTCAATCCACTGGCCACAGCCGTAGCACGTCCGTGGATGGAGTGCATACCAAATGTGTTCATGTAATAGGGGAAACGGGATGAGCAGCCGATGCCACTGATGATGGCCACATTCTCCCTCGGAATGCCCAATGTTGGCATTACTTTCTGCACCTGCGCCAATATGGAATAATCCCCACAACCGGGGCACCAACGCACTTCCTGATCGGTGGCAAAATCCTTAGCTGTTAATGCTGGGGCTGCCGTTGCAACTGTACTCATGACAAACAATTTATTTGTAAATGTAACAAGGTAAATAATAGGATTTGATGATTGGGGCAATTTTCAATGGTAACGTTGCCAATTATTAGAAAGAATGTTCAATATTCATTTAAGTGTATTAGCTGGTTTATTCTTTTGAGCGGTTTCTATGCTTTTGGCAATAATAGCAATCAGTTCTTCCGTTTCTTTGAAAATACCATCCAATTTTTGAATTGGTTTAATCATTTCTTTTTTGACAATAATTTTTAGAGCTACGCGACACTCCTTCAACTCCTTTAAAACAACACCCATTTTGTGGATAAAATCATTTCTGCTTTCTGCCCCTTGAACCTCTCCATAATTAAAAGTTGGAGAATGGCAAGACCTGATTAGCTGCCCTGCAATGTAGTTACCAGACTTGGTTGTAGGCAAAGTTTCCACCACGTCAATCATTCTGCAAGTATATTCAACCAATCTATCTTCAAGATCAAATTTTTTTCTTTCCATAAAGGCCATTTTTAGCTACTATGAAAATACAAAAAACGGTCTTTTTTGAAAAAACAACGATTTCCCATTGAGTATTGATAATTGAACATTGACTATTGAGCATTATTAAAGTACAAGGGAGAAGCAAATGTTCAATACTCAATTATCAATGTTCAATATTCATCTGTAGTTCCTCCCAGTACTCTGCCGCCCTTCTCGTATGAGGTATGACAATGGTGCCACCAACAATATTGGCCACTGCAAAAATTTCGTACATCTGTTCCGTGGTTATACCCTGTTCAAAGCTCTTTCCCAAGTGGTACTTGATACAGTCATCGCAACGCAGTACCATACTGGCCACAAGCCCCAACATTTCCTTCGTTTTTGCATCAATGGCCCCTGCTTCATAAGTATTCGTATCCAGGTTCCATAAACGCTTCATCACCAAATTGTTCTTACTGAGGATGACTTCGTTCATTTTTTCCCTGTAATCGTTGAATTCTTTGACTAGTTCGCTCATACTGGTTGTTTCGGGCAAAGGTAAAGTTTGCAATCAATGATTGATTTATGAATGATGGAATCGTTAAGTCTGGATACTCTTGAAACGGTCCCAAGTATCAATGCTTGTCATAATTCTCCTTGTCATAAAAAAGAATTATGATAAGGAGAATTATGACAACTTTGAAATTGGAGTTTCAGATGCAGTTACTGCATTTTCAAGTCAAAATATCCATAAACCTACTTGATGGAATACCTCAATTAAGGCTTTAAAAGAATTTCTCTCTTGTGGCGGCAATGTTTTAGTTTCGCCGCCGTAAATCAAAACAAACTTCTTATGTCTTTAGTAGTTGTGGGTTCTATGGCTTTTGATGCAATTGAAACGCCTTTTGGCAAAAGCGATAAAATCATTGGTGGTGCAGGCACCTATATTGCTTGGTGTGCCAGTAATTTTACTCCTGTGAAACAGATCAGTGTGGTAGGTGGCGATTTCCCCCAAGCGGAACTGGATGCTTTGACCAATAGGCAAGTAACGTTGGAAGGTGTGCAGATTAAAAAAGACGAGAAAACTTTTTTCTGGAGTGGCAAGTACCATTTGGACATGAACACAAGGGACACATTGGTAACAGAACTGAATGTATTGGGCGATTTCCAGCCTGTGGTTCCTGAAAGCTACCAGGATTGTGAGTTTTTGATGTTGGGCAATTTGGCACCATCAGTTCAGTTGAGCGTGATTGAACAATTGAAAACAAAGCCAAAGTTGGTAGTGTTGGATACCATGAATTTCTGGATGGACATTGCTTTGGAAGATTTGAAAAAAGTACTGGCCAAAACAGATGTGCTGATGGTAAATGATAGTGAAGCCAGGCAATTGAGCGGAGATTATTCCTTGGTACGTGCTGCCAAGAAAATTATGGCTATGGGGCCAAAATATTTAATTATCAAGAAGGGTGAACATGGTGCCTTGCTTTTCCATGAAAATAGTGTGTTCTATGCTCCTGCATTACCTTTGGAAGATGTGTTTGATCCAACAGGTGCCGGCGATACTTTTGCAGGTGGTTTCATTGGGCATATTGCAAAGACCAAGGACATCAGTTTCGACAATATGAAAACAGCCATCATTGTTGGCAGCGCTTTGGCATCTTATTGTGTGGAAAAATTTGGCACAGAAAGGCTCAGGGAAATAGGCAAAGAAGAAATCACCACAAGGCTCAACGAGTTTGTGCAACTGTCCAGTTTTGACATTGCATTGGTATAACTTCAAGCAATTTCAGCTTTGACATATTTATAAGGCCACCCACCAATGTGGGTGGCTTTATTCTTTGCTAAATCCGTGCCTTATGTGCAAAGCGCTGACAAACTTCAACACTAATCCCTCCTAACTACATAGTCCTCAACCAAGCGCGTATTGATATTGATAGCGAAACTTTGCTCCAATTTTTCCTTATCATTTTTAATGACCACCTTTATTTTATCGAGGCTTCTTGAAATATTGAATTTCTTGTTGAAGGCCCTATCGCTATAGCTGCTTTGGTACAGCAGCTCGCCATCATCGTCTGTGATAAACAAAGTGAAGCCAGTGCCGTTGGTATTGGCATATTTTACAGAAAAGAATACACCATCTTCCGTACTGCCCAAATATTTTATCTGTACTTTCTCACCTGAAGAGGCGGTATCTGTACTAATAATGGTTGGCCTGAGCTGGTTCTGGGCAGTTGCTTTATTTGAAAAGCCCATAAATGCTAGTGCCGCCAAAATACTACCTGCAAAAAAATGTCTTGCAATGCTGTTGATGTTTTGCTTTTTCATTTGATGTTGTTTTATGCGTTAACAATGATTTTATTCATTGGCATAAACAACCGCTATGTTACTGGATAATAAGGTTGACTGGCAAACAACGTTGTGTATATGGCTGAACAAAAGTGGAAGACTGTAAAATCATGGGAGAGCAAGGAGGTAAAAGATATTCACCTGAAAAATTGCCCTGTACCTCTTTATACCGCAAAGTAAAAAAAGGTAACCCAAGGTAAAAAGGTTTCAATGTTAATTGATAATTAACTGGTTACAAGCAATAGTCCATCGAGGGAACCAGTTTACAGCTTTTGCATTTGGTCAATTCTGCTGCTGTTTTCCTGGACATCTCCAGAAGTATACCCTAGCAAGGCAAGATAAACACCTGCACTAGGCAGAAAATCCAATACAGCAAGGTGGTGCAGGGCCTTGCCTGTCTCAATCATATTCCTATTTTTTGGGGGGGACAATTCGTTCCAAAAAATGCAAGGGACCGCGGGCGTCCATATTTTTGAATTGTTCATTTATCCCTGATAAGTGGGTGCACAACATGAATCTTTTGAACTGTAAGGCAACTTGCTCAACCCCTTTTTTATACCCACTCGTTTTATAACTAGTTAAGTATATAAGGTCCAGTGAAGGCAGCAATTGCCTTTAATTTTTCTAGAAAACCGCCTTATAAGTCATACTGAAATCAACCTTTTGTTGTCCATTTGTGTAGGTAAAGGGATTAATGCCCCCTTGACCATCTGTTGACCTGTTACCAAAAAGTTTCCCATTCTCCACGATTACCATTGTATAGTTGCCCGTTGGCAGGTCCATTTGAAAAAAACCATCGCTATCTGTATCCGTCTGTTTTATCAATGTAGTGTTGAAACTATCATAAAAACCATTTAAACCACTGCTGGCAACTGCATTAGCTGCCGTGGTATAGGCATAAATTTTTACTGTCCGTTGCGCAGGGCAATGCTTGCAGGTAGAGTTAGGACCAATCACAGGCATGCAATTGCCTTCATAAGACGAAACTGTGCCCCAAATGCCATTGATTATAGTAACCTTCAATGCGTTGGCAGCAAGGATCTGCTGAATATTGCAGGTCACTACTGGCTGAAGGGTTTCCTGTTTTTCATTCTTTTTGCAGGACAAGCATATAACAGCAAGAAATAGGAAGGAAAGAAGCTTTTTCATACAAAGTGGTTTCCCAACTTGACAGCGGTTTTTACAGGACCATTGCAGACAGTTCCACTTAATTGACTGGTTTGTTCAAGGTTTGCCATAGCAGGTCCTTCAGTTCCAGCAAACCTTTTTGTGCCACGGATGAAATGAACAGGTGCGGAACATCTTTGGGGAGTTCCTTACTGATTTCCTTCTTCAATTCATCGTCCAGCATATCACTCTTACTGATGGCTATGATAAAATCCTTCTGCAGCATTTCTGGGTTGTACTCCTTCAATTCATTCACTAGGATATCGAACTCCTTCCCATGCCCATCACTATCGGCAGGAATCACAAAAAGCAGGCAGCTATTGCGTTCTATATGGCGCAGGAAACGATGTCCCAGACCTTTTCCTTCTGCTGCACCTTCAATGATGCCCGGCAGGTCTGCAATACAGAAACTTTTTCCGTCCCTATATTCTACCATGCCCAATTGTGGTGTCAAGGTAGTAAACGCATAATTGGCAATCTTTGGTTTGGCAGCAGTAATTACACTCAGCAGAGTAGATTTCCCTGCATTGGGAAAACCCACCAAGCCCACGTCGGCCAATACTTTCAGTTCCAATTGCTTCCAGCCCTCGCTACCCGGCTCTCCGGGTTGTGCA
Organism: Chitinophagaceae bacterium; assembly: GCA_023251255.1. Classification (GTDB taxonomy): domain Bacteria; phylum Bacteroidota; class Bacteroidia; order Chitinophagales; family Chitinophagaceae; genus UBA1930. The sequence goes on along the minus strand of JAHEZD010000001.1, from coordinate 234,555 downwards.
TGTTCGGGTACTTGATTAGTAGCAGTAGCAAAATGCTGGTTGCCCCAGCCCCCACGGCCACCTTTCATGATAATGATTTCCTGTCCGTCTTCCAGTATCTCCGCTTCCACTTCCCCGGTTTCTTCATTGCGGGCCACCGTGCCCAAGGGCACTTCTATAATAATATCTTCTCCATCCTTGCCCGTACAGTTGCTCTTACTGCCCCCTTCCCCATTTTCCGCAAGTACGTTCTTGAAATAGCGCAAATGCAATAATGTCCAAAGCTGCGTATTGCCTTTGAGGATAATATGGCCACCGCGTCCACCATCACCTCCATCCGGCCCGCCCATAGCAGTAAGCTTGTTACGCATAAAATGCCTGGCACCTGCTCCACCATGCCCGCTTTTGCAAAAAATTCTTATATAATCAATGAAATTGTTTCTTTCTGACACTATGCTTGATTTGTTAAGTGACAAAAATAAATGAATAGCAGGGGATGATAGGATTTAATAAAGTTGCAGATAATAGTAGGAATCGGATAGCGCTGGAAGGAATAACTCTTTTGTGGCAAAAATTCTCATCATTGGACTAAAGTGAACCGTTTTAGAAATAATTTTCACTACGAATGGTACTGCCATTGACAGATGAACGGAATCTTGCTTGGAAGAGGTTCCGCAAGCCGATAACCAGAGATACTTTCTTTAATGCCAATAATCAGTTAGCAGAAATAAGCCTGAACCTATTTCTTTGCAGCAAAATTTAAAGTTGACACTACATACACTGGAAGAACTGCAATCTGGCAAACTATTGGGCAGCAAACATTTAAAAATGAGTTGCAGCCTACTATATTTCCCTGATGAAATTTTCACACTCGCCGACACATTGGAAATACTGGACCTGTCAGGCAATCATTTGTCAACGTTACCAGACAGCTTTTCAAGGTTGAAGCAATTGAAAATTCTTTTCCTGTCAGATAATAAGTTTACTGTTTTCCCGGAAGTACTGGGCCAATGCGAAAACCTCACGATGATTGGCTTCAAGGCCAATCAAATCCATACCATTTCCGAAACAGCCTTACCTATACAGACCCGCTGGCTGATACTGACCAATAACCAACTTGTTTCATTGCCAACATCCATTGGCAACTGTTGGAATATGCAGAAACTGGCACTGGCCGGTAATAGATTAACATCGTTGCCAGAACAATTAGCCAATTGTAAAAATCTTGGCCTGCTTCGTATCTCAGCCAATCAATTACCATCCTTCCCTGAATGGTTATTGACCATGCCCAAACTATCCTGGTTGGCTTTCGCAGGGAACCCATTTTGCCATAAACCAAGTATTCACACAAACCTGAAGGAGATAGACTGGAACAAATTGACCCTCTCCCACCAATTGGGCGAAGGTGCTTCGGGCATTATCAGTAAAGCTACCTGGCAGCAACACAATCATCAAGTACAAGAAGTAGCGGTAAAGGTTTTTAAAGGGGCAGTAACCAGTGATGGACTTCCAGAAGATGAGATGAATGCCTGCATCTTAGCTGGTGAACACGATGGACTTGTTCAGGTTATCGGTAAAATAAAGAACCATCCTTTGCAAAAGGAGGGTTTGGTTTTAGGATTGATTCCTGATACTTTCCATAACCTGGGAATGCCTCCTAGTTTTGCAACATGTACCAGGGATGTGTTTAAACATTCAACCAGTCTAACTGGGGAACAAATCATCAAAATCGTCTCCACGATTGCAGGAGCAACAGCCCATTTACACGGCAAAGGGATTCTGCATGGGGATTTATATGCCCACAATATTCTAGTCAATAACAAATCGGAATGCCTATTGGGTGATTTTGGTGCAGCAACGATGTACAATATGGCTGATACAGAAGTTGCAAAGGGCTTGGAAAAAATGGAAGTGCTTGCTTTTGGTTGTTTACTGGAAGACCTGCTGAACCATATTAATCAGGAAGAAACAGGTATTGAGGCTTTAGAAGCATTAACGGAACTCAAAGAAATTACCATGCAACCTACCGTTGCTAACAGGCCAACTTTTTCAGCTATCGTTGAAGAAATGGAACGGATTGCACCACTAAACAATTAGTGTTTACAATCTTCTTTGTGTGCATGGTTGTGTACCCTACAAGAACGGTAATTAATAAAGTGGGCTGTAACGATTAGCAAAACAGCAGGTATCAAAAACCAAAGTTGCCATTCATGCCAAACCTGTTTTGCAAATAACAATGCAAAGCCTGCACTAAAAACAAGGATAGGTGTAAAACTATGATGATGCTTCCTCCAGCCATGGTACAGTGAATAGGCGCCAATTAAAAAAGCCACACCAATCATGAAATATTCAAATCCCACATTGTCTATAATTTCCACTCCAAGCAGGGGCAAACTGCTAAGAAGTAATGGAAGCACTGCACAATGTATGGCACACGCCACAGAAGCAGCAATACCCAACGCATCCCAATTGATCTTAAAATTCATAAGGGGCAAAAATAAACAAATGCAATTATGTTGCAAAAATTATTCTTCTCGTAACCACATCAAATTTTGCTTGCTTACTTTTGTCGCCTAATTAGGGTTATGAATAAGAAACTCCTGTTTTATAGTGGATTTTTTGTGGTGTTGGTACTCGTTTTCTGGGCAATGCTGTATAAATACACGGATACCTTTAACCAAAGTAGTTTATTGAGGCGTGGACAAGTGCAAGCATTTGCTTTTGACAAGGAAGACGGGACCGTTTTCACCAATGCGGATATGAAAGGAAAGGTTTGTGTGGTTGAGTATTTCTTTACTACATGTACCAGTATCTGTCCCAAGATGAACAATAATATGAGAAAAGTGTATGAGGACTTTAAAGATGAACCTAATTTCATGATCATGTCACATACCTGCGACCCTAAGCATGATTCAGTTGGCAAAATGAAACGTTATGCAGACTCCTTAAAGGTGGATACAAAGAAATGGGTTTTCCTTACTGGCCGCAAGGACAGTTTGTACAATATGGCACGCCGCAGTTATGGAATCGACGACCCAAAGAATGTTGTTAACAATATCGATGATGATTTCATGCACTCACAGTTCTTTGCATTGGTTGACAAAAATGGAATTGTTCGGGGACAGGTTTATGATGGCCTCAAGGAAGATGAACTCGCAAAACTGAAAAAGGACATCAAAACATTATTGAAGGAAAAAACAGTTGGCAAAAATTTTTCAAACAGCATGTTTAATTAATGGTTATGGCAAACACAATCTTTGATATCCTCAAACGGAACCAGCTCAGCGTTACCGATAGCAGGAAAAATATCCTTGAACTTTTTCAACAGACAAACGGGGCACTTGCACATGCAGACATTGAGAAAAAGACGGATGAACAATTTGACCGCGTAACTATTTACAGGACGTTGCAAACCTTTGTGGATAAGGGCATCATTCATACCATACCAACAGCAGACAATTCTGTTTTATATGCCCTGTGCAAGGATGAATGTACACAAGGCCATCACCACGACAACCATGTGCATTTTATTTGTGATGACTGCAACACAACTTATTGCTTGGATCATGTAACTGTACCAGAAGTAAGTTTGCCAAAGGGCTTCAATCAAAAAAGAACCGATGTGGTGGTTAGCGGTATCTGCAACAATTGCAATTAGTTTCCTTACTTTCCGATTTCAAAAAAACCTGAATGATTTTAGTAACAGGAGCCACTGGTCTAGTTGGCTCCCACCTAATACAACAATTAACTGCACAGCATAAAAAAGTGAGGGCATTGTACCGTTCACAAATACCATCTATTCCCCACAGTGAAAGCATTGAATGGGTCCAAGCGGATATTCTGGATGTAATGGCATTGGAAGATGCCATGGAAGGCATCATACAAGTATATCACTGTGCAGCTATCGTTTCATTCAATCCCAAAAGGAAAAGGGAACTCCTCAAAATAAACATTGAAGGCACAGCAAATATTGTCAACGCCTGCCTGAACGCCAATATCCAAAAGCTGGTATTTGTAAGTTCAGTTGCCGCACTTGGCAGGATAAGGGAAGACAGGTCAATTGACGAAACCATGAACTGGACAGAAGAAACCAGTAATAGCGAATATGGCAAGAGCAAGTACCTAGCGGAAATGGAAGTATGGCGCGGCATTGGAGAAGGCCTGAATGCAGTAATGGTAAATCCAACCATCATTCTTGGTGCTGGTGACTGGAACAAGGGCTCTTCAGAGATCTTCAAAAGTGCATATAACGAATTCCCCTGGTATACCGAGGGCACAACAGGCTTTGTAGATGTAGCAGATGTGGTAAAAGCCATGATGCTATTAATGGAAAGCGATATTACTGCCCAACGTTTTATACTCAGCGCAGAAACAACTACTTACCAAAGGCTTTTCACTTCCATTGCAAAAACATTCGACAGAAAACCTCCCCACAAGAAAGTAACCCCTTTTATTGCTGCTATGGTGTGGCGCATGGAAGCTATCAAAGGAAAAATTACTGGTAGATCTCCCCTGCTTACAGAAGAAACAGCCAAGACAGCGCAGGCGAAAGTTAGCTTTGATAACAGCAAATTGAAACAATACATTCCTGATTTCATTTACACCCCCTTAGAGGATTCCATCAAAAGAATCTGTCAGGAATTGAAACAAAAACATAACTTGTAGCCAAACAAGTAACTATGCTGTGTTTATCGAAGTGTTGCTCATTATAACAACAAACTGTTTTGCTGAAAATCCTAACATTCATATTGGCCCTTGCATTGTATGCGCCCAACATTGCAGGGTTGCTTGCATATAGCGAGTGTGAAATGGCTGCCATACTGAACAATAAGCCAGATTGCGATTGTAAATTGGCCACCACCCCGCAACAGAACAATCCTTCCAATCTTCCAGACAAGCACAAGGAAATTGTTCAGCAAGCAGATTGGAAATACATTATCAAAAATAGTTTCCAAAATGCAATAGCTAATGAAATCACTGCTGCAAAAGCATTTCAACGATATCAATCTCCTTATCACCCATTATTGAATGGCACTGATATTTTCCACCCTCCCTGTTATTAGTTAATTATTTCTGCTTAATTTTTTGTGGGATCAATAGTAGGACATCCATAAGCCTACGATTGTGTCGCTCCCTCGTGCATTCAACTCGCTATTGAGCGGTTTGTGCTATCTATTATTTACTAATAAACAATAACAACATGAAAAAAATATTCATTGTTGCCATTGCAGTAATTTTTACTGCATGCAACCAACATATTATATCGTCATCTACGCCTATTATTAATACAGAAATCCTCAACGAGAAGAGACAAACCATACTCGCTGGGCATTGTTCCATATCCTCCATGCAAATGGGCAGCTATAAAGAGTGGTATGATAAATCTTACAGTAGCTACAACATTGACTCATCCATTATTCCGCAATTGCAACCGTTGCTTCAAAACAAAACCGTTGAAATATTTTTAGGCAGTTGGTGCGGTGATAGCAAAAGAGAAGTTCCAAGGATGTTGAAAATACTGCAAGCCGCTTCCATTGATACAAGCAATATCAAAATCATCTTTGTAGATAATTCCACAGCAACCTATAAGCAAAGCCCACAACATGAAGAGGAAGGGAAGTGCATTCATCACGTACCCACCTTTATTGTTTATGAAAACAACAAAGAATTGAACAGGATTGTGGAAACACCGATTATTTCACTGGAAAAAGATTTATTGACCATTCTTAACCATGAACCTTATCAACCTAATTACAAAGCTATTCTCTATTGGACCCAGCATGTAAACAGGAAAAATAAAACCAAAGACGACGAAGAACTGAAGGAACTGGTAGGAATTTTAAAACCATTATGCAAGCATCAAGGTGAACTCAATGCGTTTGGTTATGTACTACTTGCCCAAAAGAAATACAAACAGGCCATTAATATCTTCAAGCTCAATACATTTATCTATCCAGATAAATCTGGTGTGTATGACAGCTTGGGCGAAGGCTATTGTACAATGGGTAATAAAGAGCAAGCAAAGAAAAACTATGAGAAAGTCCTGTCAATGGATCCCAAAAACGAGAATGCAAAAAAAATGCTGGAAAAATTGTAGATATATGCGTATTCCTTCAAACAAGAACCCGCAATAAATAATTGCGGGTTCTTGTTTTGAATTACCCCATTACTTTTTTCCACAGTTCAGGGATACGTTTTATCCAAACCAGTTCGCGTCTTTCTACAGATGCATCCTGTGCAGGAACGCCCCAGTAGGTCTTATTGCCTTCGATATTATTTGCCACGCCAGCCATACCTAAAACCACCGCATTCTTTCCAATGGTTAATGTTTTATTTACCACCACTTGGCCCCAAAGTGTGACTCCATCCTCAATAATAACCCCACCAGCTATTACCACGTGCGCGGCAAACAAACAATTCTTGCCAACCACAGTATCGTGTCCTATATGTATGCCGTTATCAAGCTTGGTTCCTTGTCCCAGAACCGTAGCAGCAGTAACTCCTTTATCAATAGTGCACCCTGCCCCAATTTCCACATCATTTTCAATCACCACTTTGCCGCAACTCTCCATCCTTTTGTACCAAATTTCCCTGTTTTTCTTGGTATTGTAATAGAATGCATGACTGCCGATAACAGTATTGGATTGGATGATTACATTATCACCAATTTCTGTGTAATCCAATAAGGAAACATGGGGATGTATGGTACAGTTCTTTCCAATTGTTACATGGTTACCAATAAATACATTGGGCATAATATAAGAACCTTCTCCAATTTTTGCAGAAGGATGGATTGGTTCAACCTGTTTCTCAAAGGGTTGGAAATGCTTTACAATTTTCAGGTAGCATTCAAAGGGTTCATCAGCAACCAACAGCGTTTTGCCATTTGGTATCTCAACGTCCTTATTATTGATAATGATAAAAGTGGCTGCACTATTTAAACACCTACTATAATATTTTGGATGGTCCACAAAACAAACATCGCCTTCTTCAACTTTATGTATTTCATTAATGCCATTTGCAAAGGCATCTGTGTTACCCAATAATTCTGCACCTAATAAATCAGCTAACCATGTAGCAGCAACAGGAGAAGGAAATCGCATGGCAATAATTTTAAACGAAGTTAACCATACACACATAAGGATGAACACAACTTATATGCTTTGCCTTTGCCTAAAACATTAATCATGTTTTATTTCATGCTGATGAACTGTTGGAAAAAACTGTAGCGCACAATAATCCACATCATCATTAATGCTGCTATTGAGTTGCTATTTCTTCTTTTATTTAGCATTATCCGAACTTTTTTTTCGAATGTAGTTTCGGCTGTTCAAACTTCGTATTAATCAACTTAAGAGCAATGCTCATGAGCAACAAACATCATCTTGCGCAACAGTCATTATAAACCACAATCCTTGAAGCTCTTTATTCATCAATGTTTCAAAAGGATTTGATTTATCAATACACTGATCAGTAGTATATACAATCATGAAGACGATGTACATACAGCAGCCAAGTGCTTATAGCTAAATCCACACTCCGCAAAAAAATGTGAATAAAATAACCGCAACTTTTTTTTGTTGCAGCAGAAACTCTTTTTAATATTGTGATGGGAATTTGGTTCCCAGTACTTACTAACCCATCCATATACAAAGTCCCACCTCGGTGGGGCTTTTTGTTTTATGTTGTTATTATGCATCGATACTTCATCATTTATAAACCATACTTAACGCTCTCCCAATTCTCCAAAGAAGGGAGCAAGCAAACGCTTGCTGATTTTTTTGATGTGCCTAAAGATGTTTATCCTGTAGGAAGACTGGATTATGATAGTGAAGGTTTATTGATACTAACCAATGACAAGCAACTCAATCATCGTTTGCTGAATCCCATGTTTGCTCATGAGAGGGAATACTATGTGCAGGTTGATGGCAACATCACAAAAGAAGCCATAGATGAATTATCAAATGGTGTAGTGATAAACGTGGACGGAAAAAATTATCGAACAAAAAAAATCATGGCAAAGCTGTTTGATAAAGAACCTACTGTTCCGATAAGAAACCCTCCAATAAGGTTCAGGAAAGAAATACCCGCACCATGGATAAGCCTCATTTTAACTGAGGGGAAAAACAGGCAAGTAAGGAAGATGACGGCCAAAGTTGGCTTTGCAACGTTGCGATTGATCCGTTACAGGATTGAATCCATCGTAATTGGCCCCATGCAGCCCGGTGAAATAAAAGAACTTTCCAAGAAAGACATTTATAAAATGCTGTTTAATGAACAATAATTCCGAAGTAGTAAAAGATAGCTACCTAATAAGTGATGACCCCTCAAAAATTGATATTCTTGTGGTACATCAATACCTTTCAAAGGAATCTTATTGGGCAAAAGACATTCCACTGGAAGTAGTAAGGAAATCAATAAACAATTCTTTGTGTTTTGGATTGTATACTGCTAATAAGCAAGTTGGTTTTGCAAGGCTGGTTACAGATAAAGCAACGTTTGCGTATCTAGCCGATGTTTTTATACTCCCAGAACATCGCGGCAAGGGCTTATCAAAATGGTTGATGCAAACAATTCATGCACATCGGCATCTTCAAGGATTGAGAAGGTGGCTTTTGGGCACAAAGGATGCACATACTTTATATGAACAGTTTGGCTGGACAAGATTTGGTGATGAACAAAAAGAACGTTTCATGCAGTACCACAATCCAGATGTTTATAAAGCAGATAGTACAAAATAGAACAACACCATGGGATGCAAGTATGTAAAACACAGATGAAGGTCGATTTACATCCTTGTTGACAACCCAAAAACAATTATTCTAATTCAAGCAATTGCCTGAAATTCGTGGCTCAATTTTTTACTATGCAGTTCAGGAATTTTAAGATGGTGGATTATGTAGTTTATGGCAGGGGAAGCTTCAACCAGTTAGATGAAATATTGGCCCCTCAACGCAAAGGTCAATTGCCCATGATATTTTTGTTGGACCATTTTTTTGAAGGCAAGGAACTGGCCAACCGCATTCCTCTTCGTGGAATTGATAAAATCATTTTTGTAGATGTTACCCATGAGCCAAAAACCAAACAGGTAGATGCACTTGCACAGCAATTGAAAGATGAGTTTGGAAAAGTCAGTGGCATTATTGGTATTGGTGGAGGCAGTGCGATGGACCTTGCAAAAGCTGTTGCCCTAATGATGAACAATCCAGGTAGTAGTGCAGATTATCAAGGTTGGGACTTGGTAAAACAAGCGGGCGTTTATAAAGTGGGCATACCAACGTTGAGTGGCACCGGTGCAGAGGTTTCAAGGACCACAGTACTTACAGGCCCAACAAGAAAACTAGGAATGAATTCCGACTTCACTCCATTCAATCAAATTGTATTGGATCCCGAGTTATGCAAAGATGCCCCAGTCAACCAGCGTTTCTATACTGGAATGGATTGCTACATCCACTGTATAGAAAGTTTGGAAGGCACTTTCTTGAATGAGTTCAGCAAAAGTTATGGAGAGAAAGCATTGGAACTTTGTCGTAAAGTTTTTCTCGGCAATACCCCTTGGACAGATGATAAGGATGATAAACTCATGATGGCTTCATATGCTGGAGGAATGAGTATTGCTTACAGCCAGGTAGGTGTGGCCCATGCTGTTAGCTATGGTCTAAGTTTCTTATTGGGAACAAAGCACGGTGTTGGCAATTGCATAGTAATGAACCATATTGAAGAATATTATCCAGAAGGTGTGAAAGAGTTCAAGCAAATGGTAAAGGAAAACAATATTGATATTCCCCAAGGTATTTGTTCCAACCTAACCGATGAACAATTTGATGCCATGATAAATGTGAGCCTCGGCATGAAACCACTGTGGGAAAATGCTTTGGGGAAAAACTGGGAAAACATTATGACAAGGGAGAAGTTGAGAACTTTATATGAGAAGTTGTAAGAGAATTCAGTGTTTCTTAATGAATAAATATAAGCTTCATGGTGTAGTCTATCGAATTGCCACGCAATTTATACGATTGCCATAAAATCGAGCTAAAAGGGAGGGCCGAAACTGTGGTTTCGGCCCTCCCTTTTAGCTTACTTCCAAATACTTTCAGCAGGAGTAAATCCTTTCACTATAAAAAAATACCGCCTTGAACCTGTATCAGCATAAACCCCTCTTTTTGTATAAATGGCTATAGCACCACCATTGGTTGGTCCGCCACCATTGGGTGGAAAAATTTTTATCATGGCCACATCTGCTGGGTTAATATAAGATGGGTCATCCGCATCCAATTTAAATTCATCCAAGTAAACCGCTACATGGTTTCCTCTCCAGGTTATGTTAAGGCCACCTTCTTCATTATGACCAATTGTTAAGCCAGCAACGCGCCCCTGCAAAAAATTAAAGATATCTGTAGCACTGGCTATTTCATTTCCATCAATCCCATCAAAAATCCTTGCATCCCCACCACTAAAAAGTCCAGTACTGTATTCCTCATCAAACTGTTGAACCTTTTTCTTCTTAATCGCTTTAACTGTAACTCCAGTTAATGTAAATGGTTTCTTGAAAATGTCTTCATTGAAATGGTATGGCCTTGTTGTATCTGCTGCAGTTAAAAAAGTCGGGTTACCTACTGTGATTACCTGGGTATTGATGATTGCAGGTGTGAAGGTTGAATCCAACGGAGTTACGATATCAATGAACAAGTCACCTCTTTTCTTGCCAACCTGTGAAAAAACAAACCTGGCAGAATCTGCAAACTGCAACCTTGGCAAGCGGAAACTACCATTATCGTTAGGCACCAAGTTGTCCAAATAACTTGACTTGTCTTTAGTAAGCATCAAATAAATCAACCCTTTTGTTTTGGGATTATAGTCCCTTATCTTTCCAGTGATGCCAAAAAACTGGTTCTGCACCACAAAATTCATGGCATACTTCCCATCTGGCAAGTCATTACTAATAATTAGATTGGCAGAAATGGTTCCATTAACCAATGGATACCGATATTGCCATTTCTTGTTTTTTTGGATGTCTTCAATCCAAACATTCAATGTAGAAGCTGCATTCTTTTTTTCGGTGTACCGGTAAATGCAGTCGAAACTAATGGTATCTCCTTTTTGAAAACGGGTACTGTTCATTACTACCGACAGCGAATCGGATGCATAAATAGTGGTCAAACCTGCCAATAGGCAAGTAGTAAGAATTAGTTGCTTGATCATGGCGTGAAATTAATACGCTTTATTCCTTCAAATTTTAAGCGCCTACTTAAATTGTTTTTAAAATCGGTTAAATAGCTGCTATTACTTTTGCATACTTATGCGTATAGTAATAAACATAGGGTGTTTAGCAAAAGATGAATGGGGTAGTTTCGAATATTATACCAATGCATTAGTACAAGGGCTTGTTCAAATGAATCCCCAACATGAGTTTTTGTTCTTTTCAGACAAGTCACTCACCCATTTTCATATTGATGCAAAAACAATAGTGCTGCCTCCCCTTATTAAAGGCAATACCAGCCTTAAATATTGGTATGATATAAAACTTTCAAGAGCAACCAAAAAACTCAATGCAGCTATCATAATCAATTTTGGCAATATTTGCAGCCTTACCTCTAAAATCCCCCAAGTATTGGTTGTAAAGGATTTGGCATTTGTCCATCAGCCAGCATCGTTTTCAAAATCCGGATTGTTATTTCATAGGATTTTTCAGAAAAGGTTCATGGTCAAAGCAAAACATATTGTTACACCAAGCGCATCTGTTAAACAGGAAATTGTTGACCAATATAAAATTTCAGCAGAAAAAATTACAGCTATTCTTCCTGCGGCCCATAAAAATTCCAGTCGAATCCAATTTGAACAAAGGCAGACTATAAAAGATGGATATGCAGAAGGCAGGGAATATTTTTTGTTTATAGGGGGAACCCAGCCACAAAATAACCTGATGAATGTCTTGAAAGCATTCTCCATCTTAAAAAAATGGCAGCAAAGTAGCATGAAGCTATTGGTCACCGGGGAAATTGATCCTGGATTTATGATAAAATTGAACACCTACAAATACCGGGATGATGTGGCAATGCTTGGCTATTTACCAGATGACCAATATGCAAGACTCATGGCTGCTGCGTACGCTTTGGTCTATACATCTATTTATAAAGGCATTGGCTTACCTCTCGTAGAAGCAATGCAATTGGCTGTTCCTATTATTACAAGCAACAAATCTGCGTTTTCCGAAATTGTTGGCGGTGCTGTATTGTATACTGACCCCAATGAAGTGGACGAGATAGCCGACCAACTGAAAACCCTTTATAGGGATGAAACTTTACGGGGCCAACTTATTCAAAAAGGACAGGTTCAAGCTAAGAAATTTTCATGGGAACAATCTAGTGAAAAACTCATGGAAATCATTGAAGCAACAGCATCAAAATAACTCTCTTACATTTGTTGCTCATTTTCACAACTAATTTATGCATACATCAACTATTGCGATTGACGTTCATTTGGACAATGACAAAATACCACAACAACTTACTTGGACAGCAGATAACAGTACCGCCGATAATACGCAGCAGGCAAAAGCCATGATGCTTTCTTTTTGGGACGGTGCCGATAAAAGTGCCTTACGTATAGATCTTTGGACAAAAGACATGATGGTTGATGAAATGGCCGATTTTTTCTACCAAACTTTTATGGGGATGGCGGACACTTATGATAGGGCCACACACCACCATGAATTGGTAAAAGACATGAAAAAATTTGCCAAGGATTTTTACCAGAAATTCAGGGACGAACAAATGAAGGAAAATAAAGTATAGTTGCTGAAATATGAATAGAGGGCCAATAACTAATAAACCAATAAATCTTTTGCAATGAGTTTAGAAACACAAGTAATGAACGAAATGAAAGAAGCCATGAAAGCCAAAGATGAAGCTGGAGTGCGTGGCTTGCGTGCCATTAAAGCTGAAATCATCAAAGCCAAGACAGAGCCAGGGGCCGGTGGTGTAATTTCTGAAGATGGCGAACTGAAACTGCTGCAGCGTTTAGTCAAGCAACGTAAGGATAGTCTCGAAATTTATACCCAACAAAACCGCCCCGATCTGGCCAAAACAGAAGCAGAAGAAATTGCCGTAATAGAAAAATTCCTTCCAAAACAATTCAGTGAGGTTGAACTGAAGGAAGCTGTGGCTGCAATCATTGCAGAAGTTGGAGCCACTTCCCCTGCCGATATGGGCAAGGTAATGGGTGTAGCCACCAAGCAATTGGCTGGAAAAACAGATGGTAAAGCAATCAGCGCTGCCGTAAAGGAGTTATTGAGCAAATAGTTTATAAGTTCCTATATAATATTCCAAATTCCAATAAGTCTTCGTTGGGATTTGGAATTTGTCTTTTTGAAACTTCGTTTATGGTAATTGATTCCATTTTTGTCATTTTGTTAATAATGGCTGCTATCAAAGGTTATAGCAGGGGCCTAATAGTAGCTGTTTTTTCTTTTGTAGCCATCATCATTGGTCTTGCAGCAGCTATGAAACTAAGTACCATTGTGGCAAATTGGTTACATGATAGCACAAACATTAGTATGGCATGGCTGCCTATTCTTTCTTTTGCTTTGGTAATGCTGGGTGTAATAGTATTGGTAAGGCTAGGAGCCAATATGGTACAGCGTTCCGTTGAATTTGCAATGATCGGATGGATCAATAAAATAGGGGGTATCCTCCTTTATGCAGCACTTTACATTACTGTTTTGAGCATACTGCTTTTTTTTACTGAGAAAATAAATTTGATCAAACCATCGACGGTTAGCGAATCCCGGTTCTATCCTTTTATCAAGCCTTGGGGGCCAAAAGCCATTAATGGTTTTGGAATGATCATTCCTCTGTTCAAAAATATGTTTGCTCAGTTGGATAGTTTTTTTACTGCAGTAAACATACAGGCCAAGTAATTTGCCAATTGCCCAAACCGGAAGTTTTTTATCTTTAAAAACAATAACTTGCGGATGGTAGCAATATTTTTAAGTAAAGATGTATTTGAATCATGTAATTATTAATTGATTTTCCCTTTATTTGCTCCAATCGATTACTGTTTGCATAAGAAAACAACGAATGAACTACGAAATAAAACAACAGGATAAATTCAAGTATCTCGAAGAAGGGGAAGGGGAACCGTTAATGTTACTTCATGGATTGTTTGGCGCATTGAGCAACTTTGCAGATTTGATTGAGCATTTCAGGAAAACACACAAGGTTATTGTACCCATGCTCCCATTATTTGACCTTGATATATTTCACACATCGGTGGGTGGGCTTCAAAAGCATGTTCAAAAATTTATTGAACTGAGGGGATATAATAACATACATCTACTCGGAAATTCTTTGGGTGGCCATGTGGCCTTGGTACATGTGCTGAAACAACCAGAAAGAATAAAATCACTGACCCTAACTGGCAGCAGCGGCCTTTTCGAAAATGGTATGGGAGACAGTTATCCAAAGCGTGGTGATAGGGAATATATTCGCAAGAAAACAGAACTTACTTTTCATAACCCAGAAATGGCGACTAAAGAACTAGTGGACGAAGTTTTCGAAATAACCAATAACAGAATAAAGGTCATCAAGATTATTGCCTTGGCCAAAAGTGCCATTCGTAACAATCTTGGCGAAGAATTGAATGGCATAAAGCAGCCAACTTGTTTGATTTGGGGAAATAACGACACAATTACGCCACCTTTTGTAGCAAAGGAATTCAACAAACTTATACCCAATAGCGAACTCCATTTTATAGACCAGTGCGGCCATGCCCCAATGATGGAACAGCCAGTAGAATTCAATAAAATCCTTGGTACTTTTTTAACCAAATAAAAGCAATCCACTACTGCAACACTTGCGTAGCTTTGATTGTCTGATATTGAAATCAGCAAACGAATAATGTTAGCATCTCAATTAATCAATACCCATTATCCTGCAATCAACCTTTTTGATAGGGTCTCATTTGCTTTGCAGTTAATGGAAGATTACGATGTACAGCACTTGCCAGTTTTAGGCGAAGAAAAATTTGCGGGTCTTGTGAGCAAGGATGACCTTCTTGATGCCGATGAAAACGCATTTCTTTCTTCTTTGGAAAATCAGTTGATAAAGACTTCCGTAAAAGGCAAGGAATATTTTTTGTCGGCTGTAAAAATTGCTTCTCAGGACCAGCTTTCATTAGTAGCAGTTGTGAATGAAAACCAAGAGCTGTTAGGGGCAATAACATTAGTTTCACTATTACAGAACGTTTCAACTTTTCTGGGAATTGAAGAGCCCGGGGGGCTGATAATACTTGAAATTGACAAAAGGAATTTTTCTTTTGGTGAAATAAGCCGCTTGATAGAAACCAATGATGCATATATAACCCAATTGAATACTTACACAGAAACTGAAACTGGCTTGGTAATTGTCTCAATCAAAATCAATAAAGTGGAAGTAAGTGACATTGTAGCTACTTTTCAACGGTACGATTACCAGATTAGGTATTATTTTGGTGAAGAGCAATTCACCAATGAATTGAAGGAGAACTATAATCACCTAATGTCTTACCTGAATATGTAAAAGCCTTGGAACCGCGGAGCAATAGTAAGCAACTCATAACAGTTTGAATACCTGTTAATTTTTTGAGCACTACACCTTTTCGTACAACCCAAACCCCTACATTTACTAATCACTAATCAATTTTATCTGCTGATGAAGCATTTGTGCATTTGCTTATTGTTTTCATGTGTTGCCAGCATTTGCAGTGCTCAAATGGATAAGATAATAATTGATACCTCTAATTCCCCAATCGCAGATTCCTTACAATATACAATTGGTAAAATCAATCTCTCCGGAAACAAAAAGACAAAGCCTTATATCATATTCAGGGAAGTTTCATTTAAAATTGGGCAGGATTTTTCACCCCATGACCTTACGAAGACCTTGGAACTTACAAGGGAACAACTAATGAATACTTCCCTTTTTGTAGACGTAACCGTATATGTATCATCCTTAAAAAACAATATAGCAGACGTAAATATTGACGTAAAGGAGAGGTGGTACCTTTTCCCCTTGCCTTACTTTAAATTGGTAGATAGGAATTTCAATCAATGGTTTGTGGAACAGAAAGCAAGTTTTGATAGGGTGAACTATGGGTTGAAATTTTTCTATAACAATGCTAGTGGGCGAAATGACAAAGTAAGTCTTGACTTGGTAAACGGCTACAATCAACAGATAGCATTTGGTTATTCACAGCCATTTGCAGATAAATCATTGACAAAAGGATTCAGCATTAATGTTAACTATAGCCGCCAACGCGAATTGAACTATAAAACCATTGACAATAAACAGGCTTTTTATAAGCAACCGGATTTTGTTAGGGAAGTGAAAAGGGTCAATTTAGGCTATACTTTCAGGCCAGACTCTAAATATAGGTACTATATAAGGTCTGGCTATGCATGGGACAAGGTTGATGACACCATTATAAAATTGAACCCCAACTATTTTCCCAATCAAAAAAACAATCTGAACTTTCTTGAAGTAGGTGCAGGTATCCAATATTTCAAACTTGATTATATACCTTTTCCCAAGAAAGGATTTTCTTATGAAATTGGCATAGCCAATAGAGGGTTTACTAAAAACATGAACCTTTTTTCGCTAAGTGTGGAAACAACAAATGCGCTTGCTTTAACCAAAAGCAGTTTTGTTCAATTTCATAATCTAGCCGTTGTAAAGCTTCCTTTTGATCAACCTTATTACAATTCTGGTTTATTGGGTTATGGAGATGTTTATTTAAGGGGAATGGAATCTTATGTAGTAGATGGTACTGTAGGCCTTCTAAGCAATACAACTATTTACCAAAAACTATTTACCTACATTTTCAAAAATCCCATAAAATCAAAAACACATGATAAAATACCGTTCACTTTCTATTTGAAAGTTTTTGGCGATATGGGTTACGCTTACAATAAGAATAAAGACCTGAACACATTCTCCAATACATTCCTCCGTACAACGGGCATAGGAATAGATGTGGTTTCTGTGTATGATTTTGTTTTCAGAATGGAATATAGTTTCAATCAAATTGGCAACAGGGGCTTCGCTTTCAGGACAAGGGGCGACTTTTAGACTTTACTTTTCAAACCATTACTCATTATCTTTAGCCAGCTTTATTGCTATCCTATGGGTTGATAGCATAAATTACAATAACCAACAAATGAAAGTAGCTATTTATAGTCGTGGCTTGGATGCTGAGCAACAATTGCCCTTACAGCTATTATTGGAAGAGCTATTGAAGCATAAAATTTCAATACTTATTTATAGCCAATTATTGGCGCTCTACCAATTACCCGAATCATTAACAGCAAACTTGGTTTCCTTCCAAAGTCATGAAGATTTGGGCGATGAAATCGAATGTCTGATAAGCCTTGGTGGCGATGGCACCATGCTGGATGCCATTGCCTTGGTTAGGGACAAAGGCATCCCCCTTCTTGGCATAAACTTTGGGCGTTTAGGATTTTTGGCAAACATTAATAGGGATGAGATGACAAGTGCAGTGGATGCCATTATTAATCAAACATTTGTAGTAGATAAAAGAACGTTGATTCACTTGGATGCCAATATTGCCTTATTCGGTGATGCTCCTTTTGCATTGAATGAATTTGCCATTCACAAAAGGGATATATCACCCATGATAAAAATCCATACCTACTTAAACGGCGAATTCCTCAACACATTTTGGGCAGATGGTTTAATTGTATCCACGCCAACTGGTTCCACAGGTTACAATATGAGCTGCAATGGCCCCATTGTTTTTCCTGAATCATCAAGTTTTGTAATCACACCAGTAGCGCCTCATAACCTCAACGTACGCTCCATTGTAGTACCAGATAGCAATATTATTTCCTTTGAAGTTGAAGGCAGGGCAGACCAGTTTATTTGTGCCATGGATGCCAGGAGGGAAATAGTTGACAAGGATATTCAACTAGCAGTTAAAAAAGAGAAGTTTACCGTAAAGCTGGTACGCTTAAACGAGGGGAGCTTCCTTTCAACTTTAAGGAATAAGTTAACCTGGGGAATGGATAAACGTAACTGATGCAGCAATAAGCAAAGAAATTGCATCTCATAATTTAGCATTCCCAAAATAAGAAAAAGGACAACTTTGCGTTATTCAAACAATACTTTGCACAAAATGCTTAAAAAAATTGCCTTTACTGTATTGATTATAAGTAGCACTTTGGTTACCAGGGCCCAATTGATGGAAGCCTTTGTGCATGAAGGCGAATTTGGGGTATCAGTAGGTGCTGCACATTATTTGGGTGATTTAACCGCAGGGATGAAGCTTTATAATGCCAAGCCCAAATTTGCAGCAGGCGTTTTTTTCAGGAAACAGTTCAATAATTATGTGGGCATTAAAGTTGCTGCCAATTATGCTTTTGTAGGTTATGCGGATAAGTACACAGGCTTCAATGACAACAGAACAAAAAAAATACGCAACCTTAGTTTCAACAGTAATATTTGGGAACTAAGCTTAAGCGGAGATTTCAATTTTTTCCGTTTTCAACCAGAATTTCCAGAATACAGGTATACTCCTTATGTGTCCTTAGGTATAGGTGCGTTTACTTTCGACCCATTTGCATATCTTAATGGGCAAAAATATTTTTTGCGGTCCATAGGAACCGAGGGCCAGGGAAGTGCGGCCTATCCTGATAGAAAACCCTATGGCTCCATGGCCATCTGCTTTCCGTTGGGGCTAGGCCTAAAATATGGCATCAACGAAAAAATAAACATTTTTGGGGAAGTTAGTTACCGCTTTACAACCACTGATTATTTGGATGATGTTAGTGGGCTTTATGCTCCGGATGCATTTCCTGCGGATCCCAATGGGAATCCCTCTACTGCCTATTTATTGCAGGATAGAAGCTATGAATGGGGTACTCCTATTGGAATTAAGGGCAGGCAACGTGGCAATAGCTCCCAAAAAGATAGTTACGCAACTATTATGGTCGGTATATCTTTTAATATCTCCTCTTATCGCTGCCCAAAAAATTAGTTCCAATTTCCCCATTGCTTTTCATTTTCATTAAACAAAAGGTATTCTCCTTACTACACCTGCATTTTGTTACTTTTGCCCAATAAACACTGTACTTGGTATGGACGAACTTTTAGGCAAAATTGATAAGCAACGCTTGCCAAAACATATTGCCATCATTATGGATGGTAATGGTAGGTGGGCAGAAGAAAAAGGTGAGGACCGTTTATTTGGCCATTTTCATGGGGTGGAAAGTGTCCGTAACATTGTTGAAGGCAGTGCAGAACTGGGCATTCAATACCTTACCCTCTATGCTTTCAGCACAGAAAATTGGGACAGACCGCAGAATGAAGTAGATGGCTTAATGGCTTTATTGGTTGATACAATCCGTAAAGAAGTCCCAATTCTCAATAAGAACAATATCAAATTGCACGTCATTGGCGACATGAAGATGCTACCTGAATTTGCCTATAACGAGTTGATGGAAGCCCTTGAAATGACCAGTCATAACACTGGCCTCAATTTGATTATGGCATTAAGCTATAGCAGCCGTTGGGAATTGATGAATGCCGTGAAATTGATTGGCTTCGATGTCCAAGCTGGCAAGCTTAATCCAGAAACCATTGACCAAAATACCATTCAGCGATACTTAACCACAAGCAATTTCCCTGATCCGGAACTAATGATCCGTACCAGTGGAGAATACCGTATCAGTAATTTCTTGCTTTATCAATTAGCTTATGCAGAACTCTATTTTACCAATACAAGATGGCCTGATTTCAGGAAAGAAAATCTGTATGAAGCCATTCTCGATTTTCAGAACAGGGAAAGGAGATTTGGCAAAACTGGCAAACAAGTGCAGTCTGGAACCCCACAGTTAAGCTAATAATAACCCCTATACATGGTGATTTAACAAACACTTTTCAGAAATCCCGTTAATTTGCCCCACTTAAACCGAATAACAACTGCTGGAAACCGCTTCCCTTAGCTATTTCAGCCTCCAAACACAAACAAAAGCCGGATGCACAAAGTGTACAAAATTTCAGTATTAGCTATCATTACTTGTTTTATCAGTTCTGTGGCTTTTGCCCAAGATACAACCGTTACTTCGGTTGATGTTGATTTGGTCAATCTCTTCAATCAAAAAACACCCAAGAAATACAAGATTGCCGGCATCAAGGTCACTGGCAATAAGTTCTTCGATGAGAACCTGCTTGTTTCCATTTCCGGATTGAACATTGGCGATGAAGTGCTGATACCCGGCGGTGATGGTTTTGCAAAAGCCATCAATAAACTGTGGGGGCAAAACTATTTCAGCGATGTGCAGATCTACATTACCAAACTGGAGGGAAAAAATATAACCATTGAAATCAATGTTACTGAAAGGCCACGTTTATCCAAATTTGAGTTCATAGGCGTAAAGAAAGGCGAGAAAGAAGATTTAATGGGGAAAACTGGACTGGTTGTTAACAGGATTGTTACAGAGAACATGAAACGTTCAGCTATTGAAGCTATCACAAAATACTATGCTGAAAAATCATACCTGAATGTAAAAGTGAGGATAGATGCCAAGACAGATACTGTTCTGGGCAACAGTGTGCTCCTTTTGTTTTATGTTGACAAAGGCAACAAGGTACGTATCAACAATATCGCCTTTGTTGGCAATACCGTTGATGCATTGAAGTTGAAAAAGCAGATGAAGGACACGAAGGAAATGTCCAGGCTTACTTTAAGGAAACCGGATGATAAAGGCAAATACTCTTCGGGTCAAGTATATACATTTAGTGATTACATGATGGAGAAAGGCTACCTGACTTTCAGCAAAACAAAGAAGGTACTGGATCCCTATATAAGGATAAAGCTCTTTGCTTCAGCAAAATTCAATGAAAAGAAATTTGAGGAGGATAAAGAAAAATTGCTTGAATACTACAATGCACTCGGCTACAGGGATGCTGTTTTTGATGGCAAATCCGCTATTGATACCAACAAACAGGGCAATATAAATATTGGGATCAAGATAAACGAAGGTCACAAGTATTACTTTGGTGACATTCGTTGGAGGGGCAATACAAAATATTCCGATTCCACACTAACAACCATTTTAGGCATCCGTAAAGGCGATGACTACAACCTTGAAATTTTGAACAAGAGGCTAGGCAAGAACCTTTCCCCAGAAGGAGGCGACATCAGTGGCCTTTATATGGATGACGGCTACCTTTTCTTTAGGACAGAGCCCATTGAAACTGCAGTTTACAATGACACCATCGATTACGAGATCCGTGTAGTTGAAGGCCCGCAGGCAACTTGGAAAAACATTAAGATAACAGGAAACGACAAGACAAAGGAATACGTTATCAGGCGTGAACTGAGAACATTGCCCGGCGAGAAATTCAGCCGTTCAGATTTAATCCGGTCCCAAAGGGAATTGGGCCAACTGAACTACTTCAACCAAGAAAAAATAAACCCCAACATTGTTCCCAATCAAGAAGATGGAACCGTTGACGTAACTTGGCAATTGGAAGAAAAATCAAGTGACCAATTGGAATTGAGCGCCGGCTGGGGCGGTGGTATTGGTTTGACAGGAACAGTTGGTATCACATTCAACAACTTTTCCTTAAAGAATATTTTCAAGAAGTCTGCTTGGGATCCATTACCAATGGGTGATGGTCAAAAAGTAAGCTTACGTGTACAAAGTAATGGACGTGCATTCCGTTCCTATAACTTCTCATTCACCGAACCTTGGTTGGGTGGCAAGAAAAGAAATGGCTTCACTTTCTCCATTTTCGATACAAAATTTGCTAATGCCTATGACCCTGTAACAGGTACTTATACAAGTGACGCCGCCAATAGTTCCTATATCAAAACAACAGGTGTTTCTGTTAGTTTGGCAAAGCAATTGAAATGGCCAGATGACTATTTCTCTCTGAGCATGGGATTGAGTTATGCACGCTACCACTTAAAGAATTATTATATAGACCAAGTGAACCTCCCAGGTTTCAACAATGGTTATTCCAATAATCTAAGCTTTAAGGTTTCCTTGCAACGCTCATCCGTTGGCCCCAATCCCTTGTTCCCTACAAGTGGCTCCAACTTTTTGCTGAGCTTGCAGATTACGCCGCCTTACTCCCTGATTGATAAAAGCATCGTTAATTCAGCGAACCCATATAAATGGATTGAATACCATAAATGGAGGATGACCTCCGAATGGTATGTTCCTATTGGAAAACCTGGTGGGGCAGAAAAGAACAAGCAGTTCATCTTAAAAGCTGCTGCCAAGTTTGGATATTTGGGCAGGTTCAATTCCGACTTGAAAATCTCACCATTCGAGCGTTTCCAATTAGGTGACGCGGGCTTAAGCAACCAGTATGCATTGCTGGGTTACGACATCATTGCACAAAGAGGCTATCCAGTTTACCAGACATCGGACCCCAAAGTGAACCCTGACCAACAAGGCGCATCGGAATACTTTACCATTTTCAATAAATATGTACTGGAATTGAGGTATCCATTAAGCCTGAACCCAAGCAGCACCATTTATGCACTGGGTTTTTACGAAGCTGCAAATGGTTGGTACAGTGCAAAGGAATACAACCCATTCAGGTTGCGTAGGTCTGTTGGTATCGGTATGCGTTTCTACTTGCCAATGTTTGGACTATTAGGATTTGATTATGGCATAGGACTGGATAGGCTGAACGGCACCAATAAATTAAAGGATGCAGCACGTTTCACCTTTATGCTTGGTTTTGAACCTGAATAACTTATATTGTAAACCTGCAAATCATAACAGTTATGAAAAAAATTATTTTGGTTTTAAGCTTGGTAATGCTTGGAACAGTGACATTTGCCCAACGTTACGCCATTATTGATACCAAATATATTTTGGACAAAATGCCGGAATACAAGGATGCAGATAAAAAATTGAAGGTCATCAGCGACCAATGGCAAAAGGAAATTGACGATAAGCAGGCACAGTTGGACAAAATGTACAAGAATTATGAAGCGGAACAGTTCATGCTGAGCGAGGAGCTGAAAAAGAAAAGGGAAGACGAGCTGTTCAATAAAGAAAAAGAAGTGCGTGACCTCCAAAAAAAGCGTTTTGGATACGAAGGCGACCTTTTCAAGGAAAGGCAGAAATTGGTAAAACCCATACAGGACAAAGTTTACACGGCTGTACAGAAAATTGCAGTGGGCCGTGGGTACGATTTCATCCTGGACAAAAGTGAAGGAATTACCGTTATATTTGCCGACCCTAAAATTGATAAGAGCGAAGACATACTTAGAGAATTAGGCATTAAACAATAAATCAAACCACTTAAACAGTTTAAATAAAATCACAACAATGAAGAAAGTTTTATTCGTGTGTTTAGCTTTAGCATTAAGCTTCCTATCAACAAAAACAAATGCCCAAATCAAAATAGGTTCTTTTGACGAAGAGAGCGTACTTGGTTTAATCCCTGGCCTGCAACAAAGAGCGGACTCCGTTCTGCAACAGTATGTAAACGATTCCTTGAGGCCCGAATATGATTATGAACTGTCCCAATACCAAGTAAAGGACAGCACTTTCAAGGTTGATTCACCAAAGCTGAACCCATCTGTGAAAGCTATCATGAAAAAAGAGATTGCTACACATTTCTACAAGATCCAGAATTGGAACCAATACCAGCAACAAAGGCTGCAACAGAAACAAGAAGAAATTCTATTGCCTTACAAGCAAAAGGTATATGCAGCATTGGATGAAATCATCAAGGAACAAAAATACACCCACGTAATGAAGAGCGATGTTTTCCTACTTGCTCCGCCATTGGATAACCTATCCATTAAAGTGGCACAGAAACTGAAGCTTCCTTTACCTAAGGATGTGGAAGATGCCATTAGGCAGGCCCAAGGTGGTGGTAGCGATAAGGGAACACCTGCTGGTGGCAATAAGCCTGCAACAAAACCAGCTCCTAAAAGGAACTAGTTTACTATAGACAGATCAAATTATTAAAGAACCATCCCCTACATCGGGATGGTTCTTTATTTTTACAGTATGCATGAACAAGGTCCAATTGGTGTTTTTGACAGTGGTTATGGTGGCCTGACTGTCTTAAAGGAAATAGTCAACAAACTGCCGCAATATGATTACCTGTACATGGGCGATAATGCACGCGCACCTTATGGTA
The DNA here is from genome assembly GCA_023251255.1 of Chitinophagaceae bacterium. Classification (GTDB taxonomy): domain Bacteria; phylum Bacteroidota; class Bacteroidia; order Chitinophagales; family Chitinophagaceae; genus UBA1930. The sequence goes on along the minus strand of JAHEZD010000001.1, from coordinate 210,406 downwards.
CACGCAGTTTTGAAACAGTTTATCATTATACCCTAGAAGCTGTACAATGGTTTTTTAAACAAGGATGCCCCTTGGTTATCCTCGCTTGCAATACAGCATCAGCAAAAGCTCTTCGGACCATCCAGCAAAATGACCTCCCCAAAATGAATGGTTCAAGACGGGTATTGGGTGTTATAAGGCCAACAACCGAAATTATTGGTAACTACTCCCAAACAAAAAATGTGGGCGTTCTGGGTACAAAGGGAACGGTACTGTCCAACTCCTACCCTATTGAAATGGAGAAATTCTATCCAGGAATAAGGGTGTTCCAGCAAGCTTGCCCCATGTGGGTGCCATTAATAGAAAACAATGAACATCGAAGCAAGGGGGCCGATTTTTTTGTGGAGGAATACATTGATGCCCTGCTTCAGCAATCCCCAAAGATTGATACCATATTGTTGGCATGTACCCATTATCCCTTGCTGATTGATAAGATAAAGCAGTTTGTTCCTGCCAGTACACAGGTTGTATCACAGGGGGAAATAGTGGCCAATAGTTTGAAAGATTACCTGCAACGTCATGCTGAAATGGAAAAAAGTTGCACTAAGAATGGAAAACTGGCGTTTTACACAACTGATTCCATTGATGATTTTGATAACCAAGCTGGAGTTTTCTTTGGTAAAAAAGTAAATTCGATGCATTTGGACCTATCTGCTCAATAACGTAGTGCAGTATAAGGGTGCGGTACAACCAAAGCCCAACAAAGGTTCCACTGCCCATTCCGCAAAAAATTCTTTGCTTCCGTCTTTGCCAATTGCCTGTATCCCCCTATCTTCGCCATCCTTTCACAAAAACAGTGGTATGGTGACCACAGTTGTAGTTGAAACAAAATTTGTAGAGCAAGTAAAATTAAACAACAATGAAACAAACTTTTCAACCACATACACGCCGCAGGAAAAGTGTTCACGGGTTCCGTAAACGCATGGAAACTGCTAATGGACGTAAGGTGTTAGCTAGCCGCAGGGCGAAAGGCCGTAAGAAACTTTCTGTTTCTGACGAGAGAGGATTAAAATAGTTCCCTAACCTTTAGGGAAACAAATATTCCAAAGCCCTGCATTTTTGCGGGGCTTTTTTAGTTTTGTTACATTAATCAAAGTTCTTTTAACGCAATGTCATTAAGTTAAGAAGTACAATGTCAGGAGTTTGTCGAAACCGATATGCCAAACAGCCTCTAAGTTGCCTTCGACAAGCCCGTCTGAACGCCCGCCCGTGCCGGTACGGACGGGAAAACGGGCAGGCTCAGGCTGACAATCCTTAACTTCATGACACTGCTCTTAGCAACACTAGAACAACACATGCCCAAACTATTTTCCTATAACAAGAAAGAAAAATTAAAGAGCCGCAAACTGATGGAGCAATTGTTTGCAAAGGGCAGGTCATTTTCTGTTTTCCCCATCAAGGTTTTCTCTATGACCGTTGAGGAGGAACTTGATTTTCCAGTGAAAGTAGGGGTTGGTGCAAGCAGTAAGGTTTTCAAGAAGGCTGTTGACAGGAACAGGATCAAAAGATTATTGAGGGAAGCTTACCGCCTGAATAAGCAGCCATTGTACGATTGCTCAACTGAACAAAAAAAACAGGTGGCCGTGTTCATGCTCTATATTGAAAAAACATTGCCTAACATAACTGAGCTGCAAACAAAAATGCCCCTTGCCATTGACAAACTGATAAAGGCATTATCATGAAACTCTTGCTGCAAATATTAAGCTGGCCATTTATACTGCTGATAAGGATTTACCAGTACGTTATATCGCCAGCCATTGGACCAAAGTGCAGGTTCACACCCACCTGTTCGCAATATGCGGTGGAAGCATTGAAGAAACATGGGCCCTTTAAAGGAAGCTGGTTGGCAGCAAAACGAATTTCAAAATGCCATCCGGGAGGCAGCAGTGGATATGACCCTGTGCCGTGAAATAAAAGAGCCGTTCAGTATTTGAACGGCTCTTTTTTATTGTTATTAAGTTAAGAGGTACTATGTCAGGTTGAACCTGTCGAAACCGATAGACTGAACCGTGATTTCCTAAATCGCCTTCGACAAGCAGCTCCGGCTGACAAACCTTAACTTAATGACATAGCACAGGCAGCTACTTCTTCTTACCGCCATCTTTTGCATCACCAGCGGCAGGTTTTGGTTTGGTGAATTCACGCTGCTTTTCAATCTTGACCCTTATCTCATCAGCAGTGTAGAACCTGTATACTTCGGGCTCCTTGCCCTCTTCTTTTTCTACAGTGGTCATTTGATGGAAAGGTGCCACTATTATAGCATCGACATTGTCCGTAACCTTTACCGCAGTATGCGGGGGAATGAAGTAGTTCCTGTTGGCCGCACTTATATTTTTACCAGCAATCAATTCAGTCAAAGAGTCAATGCTCTTCTTGTACACATCCTGTTTGATAACACCGAAAGTATCGTTCATGCTTTTGGGAGCGGAAAAGGTAACATAGCTACCAACCACCGTATCATTCGTGGCATTTAAAAAATAATAGCCATTCGTCGGTATGTCAATAGCCGTTTGCTTGCCATCAGCCTTTAGTTGGAGGGTCGTCTTGTCGCTACCCGTGAATTTAAGCTCCTTGGTTTCACTGCCACTTCCGTTAGCAGAGGTAATAGTTTTGGAGGCTTCGTCAACCGTGCTGCCGCCATTAACGAGTACCAATACTTTTTTGTTTCCTGAAGAACATGAGGCAAAGCATACGATTGCCAGGAGCAATCCGAGGTTTGTTAGTTTCATATAATGTAAGATTGATAAAAAAATCCCCATCAGGAACTGATGAGGATTTAAAAGTAAATGTTTTTACTGAATGATTATTTGGCTGCTGCAAAACGTTCAGCAACTTTTGACCAGTTGATCAGGTTCCAAATAGCTGTCAAGTAATCTGGACGCTTGTTCTGGTACTTTAAATAATAAGCATGCTCCCAAACGTCAACACCTAAAATAGGCGTGCCCTTTACTTCGGCCACATCCATTAAGGGATTATCCTGATTCGGGGTGGAAGAAACTTCCAGCTTACCATCCTTCACGATCAGCCATGCCCAGCCACTTCCAAAACGTGTGGTACCCGCTGCTGCAAATTTTGTTTTGAAATCATCGAAGCTGCCGAAGGCAGCATTGATAGCATCGGCCAGTTCGCCTGTTGGTGTGCCGCCAGCATTGGGGGCAAGGCTTTCCCAGAAGAAACTGTGGTTCCAGTGACCACCACCATTATTGCGAACTGCAGGTGAAATGGTACCTGCATGTTTCACCAGTTCTTCAAGGCTCTTGTTTTCATTGTCAGTGCCAGCAATGGCCTTGTTCAAATTGTCAACATAAGCTTGGTGGTGCTTGCCATGGTGTATCTGCATGGTCAGTGTATCGATATGTGGCTCCAATGCTTCATGTGCATAAGGCAAGGCCGGTAATGTAAATGCCATAGAATTAAAATTTAAGTGTGAATGATTTGTTTTTATGGAACACAAATTTAACCATTGATGGCTGAAATGCCGGAAATGAAATGTGATTTGTTTCTTAAGTCGAAATGAAAACTTTAACTAAGAATTCAGTGCCCCTTGAAAACCTTGTTTATCCTACTTCTTTAACCGATAATATCTTAATCTTACGTAAATCAAAATCCACCATCATATAGCTACGTTTTATCTCACTGTAAAACTTAAACGTATAAACATATTTCCCAGTCATTTTTACGAAAACGGGTTTTTCCCTACAGCTATATTCTGCATACAAAACAAGATGCATAAATTCCTCTAGCGAAGGAATGAGCTGTTCTTTGGTTACAAACCTTGTGTATGGATTTATCCCCTTATAGCTAGGTAGATTTACGGAGTCGATAAATTGATTAAAACCAGTTTGAAAATAAAAATTCTCTAGTCTAAACTTTGACTTGAAATACAAAAAGTGGAAAAAGAAAACCTGAACATTCCTTTTATAGTTAAAAACATGGCTGTTTAAAACAATGAAGCGGTTTTCTGGATGGTACGTTTCTCCAGACTGGTCAACAATAAGCCTGTCAGGTATTGCTATCAAAAACCCTCCAGGCTGAAAATGGTAGGTAGCCTTAGTGTTTGGTAAAGGCAAATTGAATACTTGTAGTGGGCTGTCAATAAATGGGGTTGAGAATGGAAACCATCTAGAGCTACGTCTTAATCTGGCACTATCAGCATAGTTGTCAAAATCAATTTTTCTTGTGATAAAATTTCCGTTTACAGATTTTGGCAATACGTAATAAAGATTAAAATACGAAGGCGAATAGGTATGGTAAGAAACACCGAAGGTATCGGGGTTAATCTTTCTTGCTGCCGCTATTCGAGTAAGGTAATCATCGCTAAATGCCCTGCTGTCCATTTCCCCAATAGATATGTCTATACGATTGTTTCCAGTAATTAATCCTAATAATGAAGGGTAGTCTAAAAGAAGTTTATCGAACAATGACCTTTGAAAAATATCCTGTATGGCCAAACCAAACATGGAACGGCTCATTGCCTTCAATGGAAATTCATCTCCTGAAAAACAAGTATCAACTAAGTACTTGCAATTCTTGTAGGGGGGCTGAAAGAATTGCTTGGGTGCTGAACAGGAGACCATCAGCACAAGCAAAAAAAGGCTAAATGGAGGAAGGATTCGCATTGGAAAGGTTGTGCTATCCAGATGATTTTCTGGACGGTCTTTACTGAACAATTAATTGATTAGAAAAATGGTTACCAGTTTTTGTGTTGGTAATAATAACTGCATAATTACCAGCAAGAATATCTTTCAAAGTAATAGAAGACGTTATTTGCTTCTTGCCCATTTCCAATTTCTCAACTTGAACAACCTGACCTTGCAGATTGGTTATCTGAATGGAATACTTACCAGCTTCTGCATTTGTCCAATTAATGTTTAGGATACCTGATGAAGAAATTGGATTCGGATAGATTTTGGCCGAGCAGCTTACTATTGTATCAGCCTGCACAACAGCTTGTTTTTTCCTTTTCCGTCTGCTCGTTACTACAAAGCCGTTTATTGCTATCTCACCCATTGGTGCCTGTGACAACTTTAATACGATTTGCATATCGTGTTTAATATCCTTATACGCAATTTCTTTGCTTTCATATCCAACTGCAGCTATTACCAAAGTGCAGCTACTATTAATGTGGTTCAATTTGAATGTTCCGCTATCCGTAGCAGCAACTCCCCTTTTACTTCCTTTAATAAAAACGGAAGCAAAAGAAACAGGTTCTCCCCTCTCCCCAATTATCTTTCCTGATACTTCAAATTCCTGCGCCACCATTTTTCCGAGTACAGTGCCTTTGGGTACGGTGTCCCTAAATGGTAACAATTCAGTGTTCGCAAAAAGACCTGATGTTGTTTTTGCTGATGTTTTAATGGACAATAAAAAAGCGGGGATGGCAAACTGAAAAAGATATTTCACCCAATTGACCTGCTTCTTTGGAATCAATATATCCCTTTGCAACTGGTCACCAGTAAACCGCCCACAAGTATTGCCTGTATTTTTCTTGAAAAAATTGACCAGTTCCGTATCTGTCATTGCTGTAAAATCAACCACCGTTTTCTGGCAGTTAAGGCAATGTCTGCCTTGATGGTTGGGAAGCATATCGTTCCAGCTTTCGCTGCATCCTTCGGGGATGTTTAACTGCAGGTAGTTTGGCATAATATGAGGTTTGACAAAACTGCTGATGCAACTGCTGTCCGGATTGCATAAAAATTTTGATAAATAATTCTGTAGTCAACTCTCTACCGTTTGCTCCTGAAAAAAGTCTTCATCAACATCCCACATTCTTCCGCCAGTACCCCTTTCACCAATTGGGCTTTTGGATGGAAGGGCCAGCTTTCCGGTTTTACCAATCCATCTTCATCTGTAAAGAAACGGAGGCCGCCATTTTTTTCATCGCTTGCGCCGTACACAATCCGGCCAATCTTGCCCCAGTACATGGCACCACAGCACATGAGGCAGGGCTCCACCGTTACAAACAAAGTAGCATCGGGCAGGTACTTGGCCCCCAGATGGTTGTAGGCAGAAGTGAGTGCTATGATTTCTGCATGGGCCGTACTGTCGTTCAATCGTTCCACTTGGTTATGGCCACGGGCAATAATCTTGTTGTTAATGACCACCACGGCACCCACCGGCACTTCATCTTCATCAAACGCTTCATGTGCCTCTTTCAGGGCCTGCTGCATATAATATTCGTCTGGCATTGCTTGCATGGGGCTAAGGTAAAGGGAATGCCCAAGCTAGCAGCCTTGAGTTTGTAACAAATTTTGTGTAACAAATAAAATTGTTACAGGTTTTTTGTTACAGAATTGTAACAAAATAATTGTGAGATTAAAATTTGTTACAGTTTTCTTATCACTTCATAGCGGGAAAGAATTGATCATTCCGCTTTTGATTAGTTGTAAACTTGTATTCCAAAAACGTTTGCCATGTTTACTAGCCAGCTAGCCAACCTGAAAAATTACTTTGAAACTGGGGCTACCAAAAGCTACGAGTTCAGGAGGCAGCAGTTGAAACTTTTGAAGGAAGCTATTCAAAAATATGAGTCAGAAATAACCGATGCACTTTACAAGGATCTGAAAAAAAGCCCCGAAGAAAGCTATGCCTCAGAAATTGGTCTGGTGCTAAGCGAGATTAATCTCTACCTTAAAAATTTAAGTGACTGGATGCGGCCAGAAACTGTTCCAACCAATCTACTGAACCTTCCATCCAGCAGTAAAATATATAAGGATGCATTGGGCGTGGTACTGATTATTGCCCCTTGGAACTATCCTTTCCAATTAATGTTCAATCCATTGATTGCTGCCATTGCTGGAGGCAATTGTGTGGTATTGAAACCAAGTGAATTTGCTCCTGCTACATCCACTATTATGGAAAAAATCTGCACGGAAATCTTTGCCAAGGAATTTATTTTATTGATTCAAGGTGATGGTGCAGCGGTTGTACCTTCTTTGATGAACAACTTTGTTTTCAACCATGTTTTTTATACAGGCAGTATTGCCGTTGGCAAAATGGTATATAAAATGGCTGCTGAAAACTTAGTGCCCGTTACATTGGAACTGGGTGGCAAAAGCCCTGCTATTGTTGAAGCTGACGCCAATATAAAAGTGGCTGCACAAAGAATTGTAATGGGCAAGTTTATTAATGTGGGACAAACCTGCATTGCTCCTGATTATATAGTAGTGCATGAATCTGCGAAAGATGAATTGATACAAGAAATGAAAGCTTCTATCAAAAAATTCTATACCAATGATGCAAGCAGCAGCTATGATTATGGCAAAATCATCAATGAAAAAAGGTTTGCTAAATTGGTCAGTTACTTAAATGAAGGAACCGTCATTTATGGTGGTCAGTATAACAAAGAAACGCTGTTTATAGCCCCAACTTTATTGGAAAATGTTTCCTTACAATCATCCATCATGCAGGAAGAAATTTTTGGGCCATTGCTTCCCATTATCACTTATAAAACAAGGGAAGAGGCCATAGCAATCATCAAACCAAATGAAAATCCATTGGCCTTATACCTTTTCACTACCAATAAATCCTCAGAAGGGTTTTGGATGAACAATATACCTTTTGGCGGTGGCTGCATCAACAATACGGTTTATCAGTTTGCCAACCATAACCTGCCTTTTGGTGGAGTGGGCAATAGTGGCATGGGTGCCTATCACGGTAAGTTCGGCTTTGATGTTTTTACCAGGAAAAAAGCTGTTTTGAAAACGCCCAACTGGTTCAATCCATCTATCAAATACCCAAGCTTTAAGGGCAAGTTGAAATTGTTCAAATGGATGTTCAAGTAGTTTCAGCTAATCTTTTTTATCTCCACTTACCGCTTCGGTATTCCGCTGGCTGATGAAGTCCAGCAGTTCATCCCTGCCCATTTTCTTTTCTGCACTGGTAATGAAGCTTTGTGGCAGGAACTGCCAAGTTTCCCTCATTTTAGCTAAAAAGGCATCATGGTTACGCTTCACTGCACCGGGCTTCTCCTTATCAGCCTTGGTAAACACCAGCACGAAAGGAACTTCCCATTTATCCAGTTGGTTAATGAATTCCAAATCATTTTTTTGAGGGGAGTGCCTTGCATCAATCAGCACAAAAATGTTGATGAGGTTCTCACGTTTACGTAGGTAATTTTCAATCATCTGCTCCCAACGCCTCCTATCACTTTGGCTACGTTTGGCGTAGCCATAACCCGGAAGGTCCACCAAGTTCCATTTCATGGGCACCCCATCTCCCTTTATGCCGGGTGTAGGGGTTGATGAAACCACTTCAAAATGGTTGAGCAATTGTGTTTTGCCCGGTGTGCCGGAAGTTTTTGCAAGGTTCTTCTGGTTTACCAGCATATTGATCAGCGAAGATTTGCCCACATTGCTCCTGCCAATAAAAGCATATTCAGGCTTGTCAGCCGGTGGGCACATATCGAATGACGGGGAGGAAATAATGTATTTGGCAGATTTTATTTGCATCCCGCAAAGGTAATTGGGTTCACAGCATGGAAATCATGCTTTACTGTTGCCTTCAAGATTAGGGTTTAAAGCTCAATTCCGGTTACATTGCGATTTGGCGTTAGCTGTTTGGATGCTGCCATGTTGGAGTACATACAATTATGACCCATTAAAAAGCCCCAGATGTTGGCATCTGGGGCTTTTATAATTTTATGAGTCCTAACCTACGCTTTCCTCTTCGGCAGCACCAAACTATCGGCAGGGTATTTTGCCTTGATGGAATCCCTAATGGCATTCACCCAATAAGCCAAGGTTTCCTTTTCTTTATCGGTAAGGATGGCATTTTTATGGATCCAAGTATAGGAATTCAAGGGCATTTCCGCTTCTTTTACTTGTTCATTGCACTCTTCCAACTTTTTGTATTGCCGTGCAATCCTTGATGCACCGAACTCACTGAAGTTCAAGTGGCGTTTGCCATCCTTGATATGGTTGTTGAGCCACCAGGTCACTGGTTGTACCTGCGCATACCAAGGGTATTTGGTGTTGTTGCTGTGGCAATCGTTACAGGCTTTGTCCAATACGGCTTTCACTTCAGGGGAAGCAGGGTACATACTGTAGATATGGTTGGCAGTAATTTCTGCCGACCTGTTTTTCTTTGGCCTGAAAAACTGTATCACAATAAAAACGCACAGCAGCGCTATCAATATTTTTTTAAGGATTTTCATGTTGCAGGGTTTGAGTTTGTTTAATCATTTTGAAACAAGCACATTGCCGGTCATTTCCTTGGGAATTGGTAGGTCCATCATTGTTAAGATGCTTGGTGCAATATCACCCAGTTTACCGGGTTTCACAACACCTTTCCATTCCTTATCGATTACAAACAAAGGCACGAGGTTCAAGGAGTGCTGGGTATTGGGCGAGCCATCTTCATTGATCATATTATCAGCATTGCCATGATCGGCGGTCAGGAAAATAGTATAATCATGCTCCAATGCAGCAGTTACTACACGCTCCACGCATTTATCCACTGTTTCTACCGCTTTTACCACAGCACTGAAAACACCTGTATGGCCTACCATGTCCGCATTCGCAAAGTTCAGGCAAATGAAATCTGCCGATTCCTTTTCAATTTCAGGAACCAGTGCATCCGCCAGGCCAATTGCACTCATTTCTGGTTGCAGGTCATATGTGGCCACTTTGGGTGAGGGAACAATCATTCTTGTTTCCCCTTCAAATTCCTTTTCCCGCCCACCACTGAAAAAGAAAGTAACATGGGGGTATTTTTCTGTTTCCGCCATACGGATCTGCTTTTTCCCGTTCGCAGCCAGCACTTCACCCAAAGTGTTGTTGAGATTGTCGTTCTCAAACATTACCTGCACATTGTTAAAAGTAGCATCATACTCCGTCATGGTGGTGTAGTGCAGGTTCAGCTTGTGCATATTGAACTCATGTTCATCTGCTTGGGTAAGCACATGCGTTATTTCACGGCAGCGGTCTGTCCTGAAGTTGAAACAAATGGCCACATCGCCATCCTTGATGGTAGCATTTGGTGTTGGGCATTTAGCATTCACAATGGGCTTAATGAACTCATCGGTTACATTGGCAATATAGGAAGCACGCACCGCCTCAAAAATATCGTCCGTATGGTCTCCCATGCCTTCAACAATAGCGTCATAAGCAAGTTTCACGCGTTCCCAACGTTTGTCCCTGTCCATGGCATAGTAACGACCGGTAATAGTGGCAATCTGCCCAACACTGGTATCCAGATGGCTTTGCAGGTTTTCCAAAAAGCCCAGTCCACTTTTCGGGTCGCAATCACGGCCATCGGTAAAGGCATGGATATATACTTCGGTCAATCCTTCAGTTTTGCAAACATCGCAAATGGCCTTTAAGTGCGAAGTGTGGGAATGCACGCCTCCATCACTCACCAATCCAAGCAGGTGCAGGGGCTTGTTATTTTGCTTTGCGTAACGTATGGAGGTTAGCAGTACTTCATTTTTGGCGAAGGAACCATCGCGGATGGCCACATTGATCCGTTGAAGTTCCTGGTAAACCACCCTCCCTGCACCTAGGTTCAGGTGCCCTACTTCACTATTGCCCATTTGCCCGTCCGGAAGGCCTACCGCTTCGCCGCAGGTAACCAATGTACTGTTAGGGTATTTACTATATAAGGACGAAACAAAGGGAACATTTGCGTTTTGGATAGCATCGGAGGTCTTGGATTTGCCCAGGCCCCAACCGTCCATAATGATTAAAATTGCTTTCTTGCTCATGGCCGTAAAGCTACTGTTTTTTGACAATTGGTTAAGAGGTCCTAACTTTAGAAAATTACATTGGTCCTTTGGCACATTTTTAGCAAACTAACTGTGAGGAAAAAAATTATGAAAAAGTATTTATTGTTGGCGCTGGCCCCTATCATGCTAATGGCATTCAAGTTCCAAGCAGACGATGCCATTGTGAACGCTCTAAAGGGGGGGAATCCTGAACAGGTTAGTGGCTACTTTGACAGTTTCATTGAACTGAAATTACCGGACAAGGACGAGGTGAAGAATATGGGCAAGAACCAAGCTGGTATTGCCTTCAGCTCCTTCTTCAAGGAGAATGGTGTTAAAGGTTTCGAGCTTACATCAAAAAGGGAAATGGGAGAAAGTGTCCAGATAACCGGAAAACTGCAGAATGCAGGCAAGGGTTATGGTATTACGCTAAGGCTGAAGAAACAGGGGGATAAATTGATTATTACGAATGTTCGCATAAACTAATTTCCTGCATGAAAGTAGTTTAGCAAAAGGGTTTCCAAATCGGAAGCCCTTTTTGTTTTTAATTTGCAAATGATAAGAATCATAAAAAAAATTACGGTTAAACGAGGTCCCATTCCATTGCCAATGACCATTCCAAATAAAAATTGATAGATGAAAACATTCGATGAACAGTTGCAGCATCTGGTTGTGGAAGCATTGATGGAAGATGTTGGGGATGGCGACCATTCTACCCTAAGCTGCATTCCCGCAGAGAAAAATGGAAAGGCGGTATTGAAAATAAAACAGGATGGCATATTAGCCGGCGTTTCGGTAGCAGAAAAGATTTTCCAGCTCGTTGAACCTACCTGCAATTTCATTACCTATAAGAGGGATGGCGAAGCAATGGTTTTGGGGGAGAAGGCTTTTGAAGTGGAAGCATCCATCCATACCATTTTGAAATGTGAAAGGTTGGTACTGAACTGCATGCAGCGGATGAGTGGTATTGCCACATTGACCCATGAATATGTCGAAAAAATCAAAGGCTACCATACCCAATTATTGGACACCAGGAAAACAACCCCCAACTTCCGCTTGCTGGAGAAAGAAGCCGTAAAAATTGGTGGTGGCACCAATCACCGTTTTGGCCTGTACGATATGATCATGCTGAAGGACAATCATATTGATTATGCAGGCGGGCTGGAACAGGCCATCAATAAAGCTTATCATTATATAACCAGCACCAAGCCTTCATTGAAGATAGAAGTGGAAACAAGGAGCATGGAAGATGTAAGAAAAGTTTGTGCAATAGGTAGGACAAAAGTGTTCAGGATCATGCTGGACAACTTCGCCCCTGAGCAAATTGTGGAAGCCCTAAAAATCATTGATGGCCATTTTGAAACCGAAGCCAGTGGCGGGATCAATCTGGACACTATAGAATCCTTTGCAGCAACTGGAGTGGATTATGTAAGCGTTGGCGGATTGATCCACCAAGCAAAAAGTTTGGATTTAAGTTTGAAGGCGGTAGTAATATAAGTTGCAAGCAGAAGGTTTCGCTTAGTTTAACCTTACACCTTCTGCCTTAAACCTCAAACCTCTTACAATGAGCAAGAAAATAAAACCAACTAACAACGGCCTTGTATTCAGTACAGACCCCAACTTCAAACTGGAAGATGATGAACCAGTGCAGGAAACATTACCAGCAAATCAACAGAAACTGAGGATAAGATTGGAAACCAAGCACCGCGGTGGCAAGGCCGCCACAATTATTGCTGGTTTTATTGGAACGGATGATGATATGGAAGACCTTGGCAAGAAGCTGAAGAATTTCTGCGGCACGGGTGGCAGTGCAAAAGATGGAGAAATCATTATCCAGGGCGACCAAAGGGAGAAGGTAAAGCAATGGCTGCTGAAAAATGGTTACACGGGCACTAAGTAAACCGCTTGTTCCTATTGGATTGCCCGATATGCTTCTGTAATCCTATCCCCATACAAGCAAGTAGCATCAAGTATTCGCCGATGGTATGTTCCATTTTGATGAAATGGAGGTTTACGATATTCAGCAACAAGCCTATCCATAACAACAATACATACCAACGCAAAGAGTCCCGTATTTTCAGTTGAGCAATCAATAGCAAAGGAAATAGCCACTGCACCGTATTGTATTGGGTACGGCTTATAGGGGCACATAAATCTGCCATCATCAATAAGGCAAATCCCATAAAGCAAGCATTCAACAAGGAAAAGGAGCAGTCCTTTCTATGGATGAAAAAAAAGAAAAATAGCAGAATCATTATTGCCAATAGTTCACCAGCATACAAGAAATTCAACGGCAGTTTCTGCTTGAAAACCATTTGCCAAAGAACATGGACATTGCCGCATTCCGCATTTACATTCTCCTTTTTGTAATGTCCTTGTGCTGCGAGTTTGAAACCTTCCACCGCTGGAACATCGGGACAAGGGGGATTGTTGATAAATGTTGGGTTGTCATGCTGGTGCACTTTCACCTGCTCTTTTACGCTTTCACGGTATTCATTCCATAAATCCCGTTGAAATGAACTGCTCATGATACATGTAATAGCAATAATACCCAATAGAATTATTGAGAAAAACTGCTTTTTGTACAGCTTGATTAAAAACACAAATGGCAGTAAAAATAAAATGGCAGTGGGCCTTATCAGTACCAAGCTAATTGCAGCAGTTCCTAGCACTAAAAGGTATAGCCAACGCTTATCCTTCACAAAAGCCCAGTAAAAAACAACCAGTAAGAAAGGTATCAACAAATAATACTGCCCCTGATAGATATGCGTTTTCCATGCTTCCGTATAAGGGAACAGAACAATTGTAAGCCATATTATTACCTTGCCCGGATTATTATTGCTTATGCGCTGCATGAGCAGGTACATGATGACCAACAATAAATAACAGGTTACAAACCATACCGTAGAAAATGTCCTGAACGGCAAGTCACAAATTGGAATGAACAGTTCATGCAGGTAGGGTGTGGCAGTGATGTTGGATACTTTCAAAGGGCCACAGTTCTTGATGTCCAGGTACCGCATGTCCTGCTCGCCCTTGTAATGAAAGAAATAAGGCAGCTTGCCATCTTCAATCAATCTGGAACCAACTTGACGGTTCCTTAAATCGGAGGGGTAAGCGGATTCCAATTTTATATCCCTGAACATTGCTGGGAGCAGTAGCAAAATACCTGCTACTGCAGCAAGAATGGCTTGTATGTATTTTTTGTTTTTCAATTCCTGCGCTCCTTTTTGATTATTCCCAACTCATTCACCACGAGCTTCCTTTCACTCTGCAAGAATTCCAGCACTTTCCAGAATTTTTCTTTCTTGATTGCTTTTAATTGTTCCAATAAGGTTTTCATAGCAATACCGTTTTCCGGAACGGATTGGTTAATTGCCCGCTCAATGTTCTTGAATTCTTCTTCGCTTAATTCATGATTCTTTCGGGCCAAACAGTTATCGCAAACACCACAAGGCTTTACGGCATCATCACCAAAATAGGCCGAGATAAAACTGCTCCTGCAATCATGTTGCAAGTGCATGTATTGGAGCATTGTTGCTACCCTTTCCTGATAAAGTTTCTTCCGCTCAAAGTAGGCCTCATGGTTAATATTAATATGTTGTGCCGGGGCCCTGTTCAACAGGAAATAAATCTGCGGTGTTTCTTTTTGGGGCGTGTATTCAATGATGCCATAGTTGTGCAACATTTGTAGGTCTGCATACACCTTATCATAAGGGATCCTGCTTAGTTTGGCAATCAATTTTTCATTGATGGACACTTTGTTCTCATAAATACCCTCGTAGGTCCTCAGCAAAGCCTTCATCACTTCATCCAATTGGGGATGGATATTTTCAACATCGTTCAACATTGCTTTATCTGCTTTGAAAACGACTTGGGACGGTAGGAAAATATTTTCCGTAAAAGAAAGGTGCCCCTCCTGTTCCAGCATTTTTAAAGTGTTCATGACCAAGTGGAGATCAAGTTTAAAATTGTTGCAGAACTGCAGTAGGTCAAAGTCATAATAATTGCCTTCGCCCAAACCAATCGCAATGTGCAAATAATCCGCCACTGCTTGATAGACTTTTTTGATGTCTGAAATGGAAGGGAATTTTATATTAGGCAATCCCTCCAATTCCTTTTCATCCATTCCTTGATGCAATAAAACGGCATAGGCCTTTTTACCATCGCGGCCTGCACGGCCAGCTTCCTGATAATAATTTTCCAAACAGTCCGGTGTATTGTAATGGATAACAGTTCGCACATCTGGTTTATCTATGCCCATTCCAAAAGCATTGGTGCAAACAATTACGCGTATCCTGTTCTGGATCCAAGCTGCTTGTTTTTCACTCCGCTCGTTCTGGGAGAGGCCTGCATGGTAAAAGTCCGCCGAGATATGCTGCAATTGCAGCAATTGGGCAATCCGTTTTGTTTCCTTCCTGTTCCTGCAGTATACGATGCTGCTTCCCTGCACATTATGGAGCACATCAATCGTCTTATTAATTTTACTGTCCACCCTAAAAACGGAATAGGACAAATTGGGCTTCTCAAAAGACTGGCGGAAGATGCTTGCATCTTCCATTTTCAGTTTCAGTACAATATCATCCTGTACCAAAGGAGTAGCGGATGCTGTTAAAGCAATCACGGGCACATTACCCAATTCATCACGCAAATTGGCAATACGCATATAAGGCGGACGGAAATCATAACCCCATTGACTGATGCAATGTGCTTCGTCCACGGCAATTAAACTAATATTGAGTGCATGGACGAACTGCTTGAAAAACTTTGTTTCCAAACGTTCGGGTGATAGGTACAGAAACTTATAATGCCCATGGACCGCCTGTTGAAGCGTTTGCTGCACTTCAAAAAAGCTCATGCCACTGTACAGTGCTGTAGCGGGGATATTCCTTTTTTGAAGGTTTTCCACCTGGTCCTTCATCAATGCAATTAATGGGGAAATCACCAAACATAAACCCTCCTTCATTAATGCAGGTACCTGAAAACAGATGGATTTGCCACCACCAGTAGGCAGCAGGGCCAACACATCTTTTCCATCCAGTACAGCCTGCACAATATTTTCCTGCTCACCCCTAAAAGAAGTGTACCCCCAGTATTGCTGCAATATTTCTTGTGGTGAAGCCATACGATAACCTTTCAAATATATCCTGCTTTGATCAATCCTTTTACAGAATAAGCCCCAGCCAAAATTTACTTTTTTAAAAGGTCTAAAGTTGTACTATTGCTCCCCTTTAAAATTTGGATCTGAAGCGCATGGCAAACGAAAAAGTCGAAACAAAAGTTGGATTGCTTTTGCTGCCCCAGCAGCTAACGGAATCATTTTACATACTGGCATCATTCCACGTTCATAAAAGCAGTAAAGGTATTTCGTACGACACCTACAGCCTTGAAGCAAGGGACCTGAAAGCCAATCATACCAGCCTTCCCAAGCAGGCTGCCGATATTGTGATGCAGTTTTCTGAAGAACGCATCGAGGATGAAAAATTTGCCATTAAACTCCGTTATGCCAAGCAACGTGCAGGTGTGGATTTCGATACTTTTTTGCAGAATGCCATGCTTAGGCACCTGCATGAGCTCATGAATATGCTGAAGCCGTTTTTTGTTACTTCAAGATGGTACCATAAATTGCTGCAGCCAGACAAGAAAAATTATAAAACTGCACCTTGTAATTTCAGCACTTACAAGCCGCATTTACTCTTTAATATCACCAAGCACAACGAATTGTTGGGAGTTGAAACAAGTGTGGTATTGAATGGTGCCACTTTTTTACTGAATTCCTTCAAGCGTTACCATTTCTTATTGGAAAGCGGCAATGAATACTTTCTATTAACGTTCAAGGATTTCCAGACCATTGAATGGTTGGAAAAAAATGTGCAGCAATACCAAGCCAGCGAGGAAGTCTTTACAGAATATGTACTGACCAAGTTGGAAGCTGACTATACCGTGAACAGGAACAATCATTTTACACAAAATGAAGTTGATGCCTTACCAGTCAATCGTATCTTTTTAAGTGAACTGAACAATGCCTTTTTGATGCTTACACCACAATGGCATTACGATGGTTTCTTGGTGGAAGGCGCGTTTTCAGATAGCTTCGAAACCAAACAAAATGGCATTGCATATACCATTAAACGTAATAAGGAGGCAGAATCCAGCTTCCTGAAATTGATTGAAGCACTACACACAAATTTCCCCAAACAAAGAAACGGCTATTATTATTTGTCCTTTGCTGATGCACAAAAGAAGCAATGGTTTTTAAAGGCATACCATTATTTACTGGGGGAGAATATTGGCATCATAGGCATGGATATGTTGAAGCACTTCAAGTATTCATCCTTCCAAGCAGTAACCACCATTGTTATAAAGGAGCAATCGGAGACCCGTGTATTGCTGACCATGCAAACCTGTTTTGGCAAAGAAGAAATCCCATTGAAGGAACTGCAGAAAATATTGTTTGCTGGCCAAAAGGCTGTGCTATTGAAAGATGGTAGTTTAGGCGTGTTTGGCGATGAATGGCTGCAGCAGTACACAGCCATCATCAAGCATGGGAAAATTGATGGAAAGGAAATTGAAGTAGCCAGATGGCTGGCCATAACAGAAGAGAGAAGCAATGACAACTTGCCCATCCTTCAATCAACCATTAAAAAAGATTGGTGGCAAAAATGGCTGGATTGGCAAACAAAGGAGGAACCTGTTTACCATGTACCCAACATGGTGCAAGCAACACTGAGACCATACCAGCAAAAAGGCTTCGAGTGGTTGGCATTGTTGGCAGATGTAGGTGCCGGCGGCTGCTTGGCAGATGATATGGGCTTGGGCAAGACCTTGCAGACTATTTGTTTCCTGGCCCACTATATCCACCATCACCCAGATGCAAAAAATATCATCATCTGCCCCTCATCCCTGATTTACAACTGGCAAAATGAACTGCAGAAATTTGCACCTAGCATCAATGTACTGGTGTATCATGGTACCAATAGAAAGGAAGAAGATTTGCAGAATGAGCATTTGCAAATCATCATCACCAGTTATGGAACAGTAAGGGCTGATAATGGACAATTGTTTACCACTAACTACGGCGTAGCTGTTGTGGATGAGAGCCATAATATCAAGAACCCGTCAGCACAAATTACCAAGGCCATTACTGCATTGCAGGCCAATATCAATATTGCCCTGAGCGGTACTCCGGTGGTAAACAATACGTTCGATTTGTATTCCCAGCTCAACTTTGCTTTGCCTGGCATGTTTGGCAATCGTGAGTTCTTTAAACGTGAATATGCAGATGCCATAGACCGTTACCATGATGAAGAAAAGATTGCGGCATTGCAAAAGATGACCGCCCCTTTTATTCTGCGGAGAACAAAGGAACAGGTTGCCAAGGACCTTCCTGAAAAAACAGAAAGTATTTTGTGGTGTACCATGAACACCAAACAACGATTGGTATACGATGACATCAATGAGCAGATCAAGAGCAATATTTTCAGCGATATCAAAGCAAAGGGGCTGGCAAAAAGCAAGTTGGCTGTACTGCAAGGTATCATGAAGTTGAGGCAGGTTTGCAATACGCCTTTATTGCTTCCCCCGGAAGAACAACAAGGCAGCACCGACTCCATCAAAACCGATATGTTGATGAACGAGCTACAGAACATTCTGGGCAATCACAAAGCCATCGTGTTTTCCCAGTTCAGTTCCATGCTGCACCTGATAGCTGCTGAATGTGATAAGCAGGGCATGAAATACTTTCATTTTGATGGGCAAACACCACCAGCCAAACGTGCAGAAATGGTGGCAGCATTTCAGGAAAAAGGTTGTGATACCCATTTGTTCTTAATCAGCCTCAAAGCTGGCAATACAGGTTTGACATTAACGGCTGCCGATTATGTTTTTCTCTTTGACCCTTGGTGGAACACAGCTATTGAACAACAGGCCATTGACCGTACACATAGGATTGGGCAAACAAAAAATGTGTTTGCCTACAAGATTATCTGCAAGGATACCATTGAAGAAAAAATCATCAAGTTACAGGAGCGCAAACAGAAACTGGCGGAGGAACTGGTTACCGAAGATGATGGTTTTGTAAAGAGTTTGAGTGAGGAAGATGTGGCTTATTTGTTTGGATAACGGAACATCACTCCACTTTTTTCCATCTCAACTTAATACTGTTCACAGCCAGCACAACATCGCTCAACCCCATAATCAGCGCACCATAAGTAGGGCCATAAGTACCCAGTAAACCAAATGCTGCAACAGGTATCGCCACTATATTATAGGCAAACGCCCAAAACAAATTTTCTTTGATAGTGATATAGGTATGTTTGCCCAATGCCAATGATAGAGGCAGGTTTCTCAATCCATGGTTCATCAAAACCACCTGCGCACTCTGTACTGCTATATGGCTTGCATCACTTAAGGAAATACCAACAGTTGCCTTCGCTAATGCAGGTCCATCATTGATGCCATCACCCACCATGGCTGTTGGCTGTTTTGCATCGAAGGCTGCTATTTGCTGTAGCTTCTGTTCGGGCGATTGTTCTGCAATTACTTCATCAATACCAACCGCTTTTGCTACTGCCCCACATTTTTCTTTGCTATCACCACTTAGCAAAATGGTTTTAATTCCTTTTGTTTTTAAAGCGGCAATAACCTGTTCAGTCTCCGGCCTTATTTCATCCGCCACATCAATCCAACCAATCAATTCATTGTTTTTGACGATATAAATGTTATGCTTGGCATCATTAGTAAGTGCAGTAGCAATTTTGTAGGAACCAGCTACAAAGAAATTCCCTTCCTTATCAGTAGCTTGCATACCCAAGCCTTTTACTTCTTCAATCTTTGCCCAACGTATATCATCTTTAATTTTCCATTCATTGGCTATGCATTTACCGATTGGATGATTGGAATATTTCTCCAAGGAATAGGCAATCCGTTTAAACCCTACTTCATCAACCTCAGATTTGAAATTCGAGATGTTGAATTTGCCTGTCGTCAACGTTCCAGTTTTGTCAAACACCACTTGCCTGATATTCTTGAACACATCCAAACTGGTGGCGTTCTTGAACAATATGCCATTCTTGGCAGCACGGCCCAGGCCAACAGCAACTGCAGCAGGTGTGGCAAGCCCCATCGCACAAGGGCAAGCAATCACCAATACAGCAATGCTCCTCAATAAGCTTTCTGTGAAACTTACATGGACGATAAAGTAATTCCCCACCACTGTAATCAATGCAATGCCCAAAACTACAGGTACAAAAATGGCACTGATCCTGTCTGCCATCAATTGCACAGGTGGTTTTTCTGTCTGTGCATCCTGGATCATCTTCAGGATACTGGCAAGCACCGTATCATCACCAACAGCAGTTATTTGAGCTTTCACTGTTCCGCTTTCCAGGATACTTCCGCCAATCAGGCTGTCTTTCATTGCTTTCTGAACAGGCAAACTTTCACCTGTAATGATAGCTTCATTCACATTGGCCTCACCCCAAAGGATTTTACAGTCCATTGGAACATGCTCCCCATTTTTTATCAGCACCAAATCCCCTACACGTAAGTCCTTGCTTTCAACAGGAAAAACATTTTCCTTGTGTTCATCATCAAAAGCAATCATGTTGGCCATGCTCTTTTGGGATGTGGCCAGTCCTTTCAAAGCAGCTTGTGTAGTAGCAATTGTTTTTTCTTCCAAATAATTACCAAAGAACACCAGCGTGATAATTGTGGCTGCGCTTTCGAAAAACATGAACTCATGAGGCCTGCCAATAATGATTCCATAAATACTGTAGCCAAAAGCCGACACAGCCCCCAAGGCAACCAGTACATTCATGTTGGGAAATGCGTTCACCAAACTTTTCCATGCACTCCTTCCAAAAAAATCCATGCCTACGATAAATACTGGAATGGTCAGTGCCAATTGCACATAGGGATTCATCAAAAAATGGATATGCAGTAAATGGGATACAAACAACGGTAAGGCGAATACCAAACAGAAAATAAAGCGTTGAAAATGGTTCTTAAAAGAAAGCTTGCCTTTTAGGTTATGGTCATGCAAATCATGTACCCCATGTTCATGGTGTTCGTGTTTCACTTGATAGCCCAAACCTTCTATACCTTTTTCAATAGCGGATTTCTCCATGGAAACTCCATTGTCAAAACTCACATCACCTGTTACAAAATTCACTTTCACATTTTGAAAGCCTTGTTTGGTCAAATATTTATTGATGGAAAGTGCACAGTTGGCACAATCCATTCCTTCCACTCTTAAATTCACTTTCTCCATTAAATCAAGTTTAGAAGTTCCAGAAAGTTCAAATGTTTCATTGTTTTTCGCGCCCATCAACTTTTGACAATCAAACTCTTGAACATTGGAACCAGTCCCACAAAACTACCCCATTGTAAAACCTATCATCTTTCGGGTAATGGAATTTATCTTTGCCTCATGGATGCAATCTTTGAACTCAACAGCATAGCACAGGTGGCTAAAATGGCCTGGAAAGAAGGGAAGAACAAAAAAGTTTGGGCTTTTTATGCACCCATGGGCAGTGGCAAAACCACTTTTATCCATGCCTTGTGTGAAATGCTGGAAGTGAAGGACACTGTAAGCAGTCCGACCTTTGCCATCATCAATGAATATAAAAGTACCGTTGCAGGAACTGTTTACCACATGGACTGGTACAGGCTCAAAGATGAAGAGGAAGCCATGAATGCTGGTGTGGAGGATACTTTGACCAGCGGAAGCTTATGTTTGGTTGAATGGCCTGAAAAAGCCGAGGGCCTATTACCTGATGATACTTTTCATATCCATATTGAAGCGCTGGATGAAAGGACGAGGAGGATATTCACCCCTCAACCTGATGAGGAAGAATAAACTTTGGTAAATAAAGTATCTTTATCAAAGCAAGATTGTTTTATGAAACCTCTCGGTCAGGGCTTTGCACAATATTGATATAAATTACAGGTGTGCAACGCAATCCGATAGCTATCGGATGAAACTAAAGGTTCAACAACTAAGTATATAACCAAACACTACAAACTAAACATTTCAAACTGTTTACATGGCAACCAGCAAACCAGTTATCTCTACATCGTTCAGTTATGAAACACTGGAAGAAACCTTGGATATCAAACCACAAGGTGCAAAGATGCATATCGGTATCCCCAAAGAAATTGCTTTCCAAGAAAACCGTGTAGGTCTTAGTCCCGATGCTGTTGGCGTACTGGTAAGCAATGGCCATGTAGTGACAGTGGAACAAGGTGCCGGCGAAGGAAGCCACTACAAGGACAAAGACTATAGTGAAGCGGGTGCCCAAATTGTGTATTCCAGGGAAGATGTTTTCAAAGCACCCATATTGGTGAAGAGTGCCCCTATAGTGGATGAAGATTTGACCTTGCTGCAAATGAACCAGACCATTATTTCACCCATTCATTATTCCGCTTTGAAAAGGGAAATCGTGGAGAAAATGATGGAAAGGAAGGTAACAGCTTTGAGCTTTGAAAACCTGAAAGATGATAGTGGTACCTATCCTATTGTTCGCAGTATGAGCGAAATTGCGGGTAGTGCCTTGATGTTGATAGCTGGCCAGTACTTGAGCAGTTTCAATAATGGCAAGGGCGTTTTATTGGGCAGTATCAGTGGCATTCCCCCAACAAAAGTGGTAGTGATAGGTGCAGGTATCGTGGGCGAAGTGGCCACACGGAATGCCTTGGCATTAGGAGCTAGTGTAAAAGTGTTTGATAATAATGTTTATCGTTTGAAGCAGTTGCAGAACAATTTGGGCCAAAGGGTCTGGACCAGTGTCCTGGAACCAAAAATTTTGGCTAAGCAATTAAAAACATGCGAAGTGGCCATCGGTGCCATGAGCAATGAATTTGGCAGGGCACCCGTTGTTGTTACGGAAGAAATGGTTGCTGCCATGCGACCTGGCAGCATTATCCTGGATGTGGCCATTGACCGTGGTGGCTGTTTTGAAACTAGTGAACTGACCAGTCATGAAAAGCCAACATTTGTGAAGCATGACGTCATCCACTATTGTGTGCCCAACATTCCCAGTGGTTTTGCAAGAACGGCCAGTCAGGCTATCAGCAATGTATTGATGCCATTATTATTGCAAATTAGCGACGAAGGTGGCATGGATGAAATTGTTTGGCACAACTTCAATATGCGGGAAGGCATCTATATTTTCAAAGGCGCTTTGACTGATTTCTATATCAGCCAGAAATTTGATTTGAAATTTACCGATTTGAGTTTATTGATAGCGAGCAGAAGGTAGGGAGATTATGATCCTGGATTTGAAATGCTGTAATTTTATTTTATGGACAAGGCTATAGAAAAAAAGAAATACACTTATCAGGAATATCTCCAACTGGAGAAGGATACCGATATACGCCATGAGTTTTGGAATGGTGAAGTTTTTGCTATGGCTGGGGGAACAAGGAACCATAACAAAATAGGCTCGAACATCAACAATGCTTTGGGCAATCATTTTAACCCAAAAGGATGTGAGACCTTTTTTAACGATGTGAAGCTGGAACTACATCATGAAAATTATTACGTTTACCCAGATGTGATTTTAACCTGCGATAAAGATGACAATGATATTTATTTAGTTAAGAGACCTTCGTTAATTGTAGAAGTACTTTCAAAATCTACAGAAGGCTATGACCGTGCTGAAAAACTTGCACCGTACAGAAAAATAAAATCCATTCGTTATTATTTATTGGTATCACAAACAAACCCTGTTGTTGAAGTTTATGGGAGGGCCAATGAGGAATCAGTATTTACTTATGAAGTCTATGAAAATATGGATGCTGTTATTAAATTACCAGCTTTAGATTTTGAGTTGCCCATGGGCGACGTGTACAAATACATTGAATTTGTACAGGAAACATAATCATTTCCAATCCAATATACTTATCCTTTCCCCACAAAAGTCCATTTCCATCTCGTCGTTGCTACTTACAATGATAAGTTTGTTACCGCAATAATTTTGGATGAGTTGATGATACAGATCATAGCCAGTTTTATCCAGGTTCGTGCATGGTTCATCCAATAATAAAATAGGGACATCAACAAAAATGGCCTGGGCCAATTTTATCCTTTGCTTCATGCCAGATGAATAATAGCGGATCTGTTTATCAGCAGCTTTCTCCAAACCTATGATGGAGATAATTTCTTCAATAGGATGTGTCAGGTTTTTGAAGGAAGAATGGAACTGGAGGAATTCTTTTGCGGACATTTCTTCAATTAGTTCCAAATAAGGTGCAGCAATGGAAATATACTGGTAGATGTCTTCGCTTGAACATTGAGCATTGTTCATTGAATACTGAACATTTCCCTCACTCTGGCTTGTTGCACCACCAATTACTTGCAGCAAAGTGCTTTTGCCACTTCCATTGGGTCCAGTGATAGCGTATGATTTTCCAAGCTGGAACCGGTAATCAAGTTTGCGGAATATCCAATCCCTGTTGAAGCGTTTGCCTGTTTGTTCTAACGAAATGTACATTGCCGAATAAAGATATGCTGTAGAAGGGTGCGGCGCAACTTAAGTCATCAAGAAATACATACCCGCCTATCTCATCAAATAAAAAAGCCCTAATGGGCTTTATGCATTGCTAATCCTCATCATTGGCACCTTTAGTGAACCGTTTAATGATACCGCGGCCACTTTCCCGGATGAAAGTCACAATATCATCGCGTTCATCACTCGCAGTAATCTCTTCTTCAATAAAATCTATTGCTTGAGTGGTATTAAGCCCCTTATTATAAATGATGCGATAAATATCATGTATATGGTTTATCTGGTCTAAACTAAAGCCCCTCCGTTTTAGCCCAACACTGTTTACACCACCATAACTTAGTGGGTTGCGTACAGCTTTAATAAAAGGAGGTACATCTTTACTTACCAAACTCCCACCTGCGATAAAAGTATGCTGGCCAACATGTACAAATTGGTGAATGGCACTTACACCACCAATAATGGCCCAATCACCAATCACCACATGACCTGCAACTTGAACGCTATTGCTCATGATACAGTTGTTGCCAACAATACAATCATGTGCAATATGGCTATAAGCCATAATTAAACAGTTACTGCCAACTTTTGTTTTCCCCCTGTCTTCCGTACCACGGTTGATGGTTACAAATTCACGGATAGTAGTATTGTCACCAATTTCAACGGTTGTCTTTTCCCCACTGAATTTTAAGTCCTGTGGAATGGCACCCAATACCGCTCCTGGAAAAACACGGCAGTTCTTCCCAATTCTTGTGCCTTCCATAATGGTTACATTGCTACCAATCCAAGTGCCTTCGCCAATCTGTACATCCCCATGAATTACCGTAAAGGGATCAATTTTGGCATTGGAAGCAACCTTGGCATTCGGGTCTATATATGTAAAAGGATGGGTCATTGTACTTGATTTTCTTTTTGGCTAAGTCCGTTTTTCAAAGGAATGGATAATCTTATAATAATGATACCGGAGCATCATGATTATATTATTTTAACAAGTTAAAGTCAGTTTTGGTTTGCAAATAGCTGCTTTTACAATCAATTACTTCTTCTTACCACCTGTGCTACAAGGTCTGCCTCCGTGGCTACCTTGCCCCCAACATAAACTGTTCCCCTCATTTCACAGATACCGCGGCGAACCGGGCCTACAAATTCCATCTTCAATAACATGGTATCGCCAGGACGCACCATTTGCTTGAATTTGCAATTGTCAATCTTTAAAAAATAAGTATCATACTGTCCCTCGGGCATGGTATTGATACAAAGTATACCGCCTGTTTGTGCCAATGCTTCAATCTGTAGCACACCTGGCATAATTGGATTCCCAGGGAAATGCCCGGGAAAGAACCATTCATTGAAAGAAACATTCTTTACGCCAATGATATGCTTGTCAGTTAATTCAATAATCTTGTCAACCAACAAAAATGGATGCCGGTGAGGCAATGTTTTCTCTATCTGCTGCAAGTTGTAAACTGGGGGTAATGCAGGGTTGTACACAGGTACATCCTTCACACTTTTGTTCTTCTTGATGTACTGTTTTATTTTCTTGGCAAACTCCACATTGGTACTGTGGCCAGGCCTGTTGGCAATAATCCTCGCCTTGATAGGATAACCAATCAATGCCAAATCCCCTACCACATCCAATAATTTGTGCCTCGCTGGTTCATTGGGGAAACGGAGTTCCAAATTATTGAGGTAACCTTCGCTTTTCACTTCTATCTTATCGCGCTTGAAAGCTTTTGCCAACCTTGTCATTTCTTCATCGGTTACAGGTTTATCAACTACCACAATGGCATTGTTGATATCGCCGCCTTTCACCAGATCATTATCCAGCAGCATTTCAAGTTCATGCAAGAAACAAAAAGTTCTACAAGGAGAAATCTCAGTTTTAAACTCCTTAATGGTTTTCAGTCCAGCATGTTGGGTACCCAGTACAGGGCTATTGAAATCTATTAAAGTGGTTATTTGATAATCAATAGCGGGCATGGCCACCATTTCCACACGTTTGGTTTCGTCGTACAGGTAAATATTTTCATCTAGACTATACCAAGCCTTTGCAGCTTCCTGCTCTACCACTTTCGCCTCCTCTATCAGCTCAATAAAAGGTGCAGAGCTTCCATCCATAATAGGTATTTCAGGTCCGTTCAGTTCAATCAGTACATTATCTATACCCATGCCAACCAAGGCAGCAAGCACATGCTCCACGGTGCTTACTTTGGCATCACCCACTTGCAAAGTGGTGCCACGACTGGTATCAGTTACCAAATCACAATCAGCTTTAATAATGGGCTGGTTGGGCAAATCAATTCTTTGGAACTGGATCCCAAAACCGGCATTCGCAGGCTTCAAAGTCATATCAACCAAAACGCCTGTATGAAGACCAGTGCCACTAATACTTACAGCAGCTCCAAGCGTATGCTGTTTATCTGGATTGAAATTGATGTCCATTCTTTGTTTATTTTTTGGGAACGAGCAGCAGAATATCCATTGAGCTTCAGTTGCGTCGCACACTTGTACAGTTGTTCTTTATTGAACTTTTAAAAATAACCGCGGCAAAAATAAGCTTTCAGGGCTAAGCAACCTTATCTAGGGCTGAAAGGAAGATTTTTTGTTTCTTTAATGAATGAATAAATACAAATTTTTTGGGGTAGTTGCAGCGGGAGGTGTTTTTCTGACCTGTTTCGGGGCAATGAAAAAAATCATGCATCAGCCTTCTGCAGACTTATTATTACAAATTGGGCTTATAACCGAAGGAATTGGTCTGGCAGCCCTAGTGTGGTTTGCTTTTGAAAAGGTATCCAAAAAAAATAATTAAACATTGACCTTCTCGGTCATTAATTGCTGCACCAGTTTCTCCAGTTCTGCAATTCTTTTTTCCAAGTCAGGCAAATTCCGGCTAACGGCTTGACTACGCAATGCAGAAGTGTATTCAAATGCAGGGGAACCCGTAACTGCTGTATTCATTTTTTTGATGGATTTGCTCACCCCACTTTGCGCATTGATTTTTGAACCATCTGCAATAGTGATATGGCCAACAATGCCCGCCTGCCCACCAATCATTACATTATTGCCCAATTTAGTGCTGCCGCTAACACCAGCTTGCGCTGCAATCACCGTATTATTGCCCACTTCCACGTTATGGGCCACTTGAATTAGGTTATCCAGCTTTGCCCCACTCTTAATCAATGTACTACCAATAGTGGCCCTATCAATAGTAGCATTGGCACCTATCTCCACAAAGTCTTCCACTACTACATTGCCTATTTGGGGTACCTTTTTAAAACTACCATCTGCTTGCGGTGCAAAGCCAAAACCATCACTACCAATTACGCTTCCAGCATGAACGGTAACGTTTTTGCCAATAATACATTCATGATAGACCTTTACGCCTGCATGGAGAATGGTATTGTCCCCGATTCTTGCATTATCGCCAATACACGCACCAGCAAACAGTTTTACTCCATTGCCAATTTGTACGTTTTCACCAATATAAACAAAGGCTGCAACAAACACATTCTCACCAAGTTTGGCTGTGGACGAAATATAGGAAGGCTGTTGTATACCAGTTAATTGTTGCGTTTTAAGTTCCTGATACTTGGTAAGTAATGTGGCAAATGCACTATAGGCGTCTGGTACACGAATTAAAGCTGCATCAATTACTTGCTTAAGTTCCTGTGTTTCATTAATAATAATCACAGAAGCCTTGGTTGTATAGAGGAATTCCTCATATTTTGGATTGGCCAAAAATGCTAACTGGCCTTCTTTAGCTTCTTCGATCTTCCCAAACGAAGCAACTGCTTTATCAGCATCACCTTCTATTCTGCCATTCACAAGCATGGCTATTTGAGCTGCGGTAAAAGTCATATTAAAACAGGTTCATGGTTCATGGAAAATATTTCATGGAAAAGAGCTGATATGAACTATCAGCCATGACCCATGTGTTAACCTAACGAACAAATGTAGAATTTTTTCACAGCCGAAGAAATTGTTTGATGGATTAGTGGATTATCGATAGCTGAAATGTCTTTAACATTGCCATCCTTCATCAAAATATTAATCTTTTCATCTTCTGTCTTGTACAATGTATTGTTTGATTCACCGGTAAAAACAAAATAGGACGCTTCGTGCTCGCTAATGTTTAACTTGAGCATGGCCTGTTCCAGTTTCCCATTTAGTTCAGTTTCATTAAATGGCTCAGTTTGGAATTTTATCTTCAACAACCTTCTGTTTAAAAGACCTTTGCAAAGTTCGCTCAGTACAAAATCCTGATGGTGGCTCCAGCGCTTTACTGCAAACGACAGGTCCATATCGTCCAATTCACAAAATTGTTTTAACGTTTCTTTATTCATATTGCCATCAAAACTGTACAGAAAGAAATCCACTGCCCCGCCTGTCTTCAAACCATCAGCATCTTTTTGGCCCAGTTCACGCACACGTTTCAATGCATTTACCAACATCATTTCAGCAGATACAACAGTTTTATGCAGGTACACTTGCCAATACATTTGTCTTCTCGCCACCAAGAACTTTTCGATGCTGTAAATCCCTTTTTCTTCCACCATCAGTTCACCATCATGCACAACAAGCATCTTTAAGATCCTATCATAACCAATTACACCTTCGCTAACACCGGTAAAGAAACTGTCCCTAGTCAAATAGTCCATCCTATCCACATCCAATTGCCCACTAATGAGTTGGTGCAGGAATTTTTTGGGGTATTTTCCAGTGAAAATATCGATAGCCATATCAAGCTTACCCCCAAAATCCTCATTCATCACCTGCATAATTTGCAGGCTTAGGTCTTCGTGATGCACCCCTTTCAATAAACGGCCTTCCAATGCATGGGAGAATGGCCCATGGCCCGCATCGTGTAAAAGAATGCCTGCTTTCACAGCAATCTCCTCCTCTTCGGTAATTAATGTCCCTTTGTCACGCAGTTCATTGACAGCATTGCACATTAAATGATAGGCTCCTAATGAATGGTGCAGCCTCGTATGCACAGCCCCAGGGTAAACCAGATAAGCCAGCGCCATTTGATGTATCCGCCGGAGACGTTGATAATAGGGATGGGAAATAATATCAAAAATCAATTCGTCCTTAATGGTTATGAAACCATAAACGGGGTCATTGATAATTTTTCTTTTTCTGACCATAATTTTTATTCAGGGTGATGAAGGTAACTATATCAAGAAAATAAAAAGCCAAGCTTATTTTTGGCAAATGAAAAAATCCCTCCTTTTGCTTTTTTTCATCACGGTTTATGCCGCTATACAGTTTTCATTTTTACCTGCCGATACCATTAAAACAAAAGCAGCACTTGGCAAAAAATTGTTTGGGGAAAAAATCCTTTCCAAGGATTCTTCCATTAGCTGCGCAAGCTGCCATATCCCTGAATTCGGTTTTTCAGATACAGTTGCCTTTAGTAAAGGGGTTTATGGCAAATTGACAAAACGCAATACCCCTTCAGTGCTGAACATGAAAAACCGTCCCTACTTTTTCTGGGATGCAAGGGCCGCTACATTGGAGCAGCAAGCGTTGATGCCTATTGCCAATCCTGATGAAATGGGATTGCCCATTAAGGAAGCAGTAAAAAGACTAACTACAAATCCTTTCTATAAGAAAACGTTCCTAAAAATTTTTGGTACTGCACCCAACCCCCAAAATCTATCGGAAGCATTTGCTGCCTTCGAAAAGACTTTGGAAACTGGTGAGAGCAAATTCGATTTATCTGTAGATGACAAAGTGCAGTTAACGGAGCAGGAGGAAAAAGGAAGGCAACTATTCATTAGTGACAAAACACATTGTTTTGATTGCCATAGGGGTGAAGACTTTACCAATGACGATTTCAAAAACATTGGTTTATATGATGGTTATGAGCCTAACGACAAAGGAAGGTTTTCCATAACCAAAGACAGTAGTGACCTAGGTAAATTCAAAACACCAGGGCTTCGGAATATTGCCATTACTGCCCCTTATATGCATGATGGAAGGTTCAAGACCTTGGAAGAAGTGGTGGAATTCTACAACAGCACAACCCATTTTGTTGCCAATCCAATTAATATTGATAAAGACTTGGCCGTTCCATTGCGTTTAAGCAAACAAGACAAAGAAGCACTTGTGTCGTTCTTGAAAACTTTGACTGATAAGCGTTATGTGAGATAATCATTTTCAAGAAGCTTTTCAGCATTATCGCAAGAAGAGATGGCTTACATTTATCCAACAAAACACATCTAAATGCCAAAAGAAACATTCACTTACACCAACAACGAAGTAACCGTTATTTGGAAACCTAATATCTGCATACATAGTAAAATTTGCTGGACAGAATTGCGTGAAGTGTTTGACCCATTTGTAAGGCCATGGATAAAAATGGATGGAAGTTCTACCGAGAAAATTATTGAACAGGTACGCAAATGCCCAAGTGGCGCTTTAAGCTACCAGATGAACGGTGACACACTTTCACCTATAAAAGCCGAGGCAGCTACAATGTTAAGTGTTCAGATATCACCCAATGGTCCTATTCTAATTAAAACAGCATGCAGTATCATACACAGTGATGGTAGCGAAGAAACCAAAAATGGAACAACTGCCTTATGCCGCTGTGGTGCAAGCGAAAACAAACCATTCTGTGATGGTACACATAAAAAAATAGATTTTAAGGGGTAGCCGGAAAATGAAAGTAAAAAGGGGCTACATTAGATTTGTCCCTTTTTCCATGCAGCGTTTACTTGCTACTTGAAAACACTTTCTCAATCGTATGCATGAAATTGGATACGGGCCCTTCCATTTTATTTGTCCTGTCATCTACCGTTGTATCATGCAGCAAATCGCCCATATGCAATGCTGGTGGCAAATACAATAAAATATTGGTTCTTTGGTCTGTTAGGTACGCCTTTACCTTCTCAATCCCATCACTTCCCGTTTCCTTATGGATTACCTCCAAAGCTACTACCCCAGCACGGTGCATTTCTCCTTCTGCCTTCTGCGTGCCCACATGTGCATAGTTGGCAACAGTTGCAACTACTTTGTCCTTGTCCTCTTCAAAAACTTGCGACAATATTTTTGTGGAATCAATTCCCCAAGTTGTCGAATCCTTAAGTGATTTTGCCTTTTTGTAAATACCCAGAACAACTGAAACAATTGCCGCTTGTTCAAATTGTGTGGCCATTTGAGGATTATGCTCATCTTTTGGTTCCTGTGTATTGGGGCTAACCTTGTGCAATGGTTTATAGCCCATCTGTTTTTGTATGGCTTCTATGATATTGGTTGACATAAACATTCATTTTGTTCATTGAACAATTGAAATTTTCATGCCAACAGTTTTTGTTGATAGTTTGTTAAAGCAGCTTTTGTTATTTCATTTTGAGAAGGGAAAAGATATATTTGAACATCACGAAACCTTTCTAATCTGAATGTAGATTTCTACCTTGTTTTAATTACTGTTATTTTAATCGATGTTTGCATGTTACCCCTTGGTAATGGGTAAATCGTACAAATATTTATTTGTATCAGGTAAATAGCAAATAAAGCCAAAACGAGTACTCTTTAGTTAAAAAATTACACCTTAAACTCAATATATGAGCATAGCTAAAATTCTTTGGGTAGATGATGAAATGGAAAGCCTCCAAAGCCAAAAAATGTTCCTTGAGAACAAGGGATACGATGTAATAACCTTCAGCAATGGTTTTGATGCTATTGACTATGTAAAGGAAAACATTGTAGATGTTGTGTTGCTGGATGAAAGTATGCCAGGCATTACTGGTTTGCAAACATTGGCCAAGATTAAAGAAATTAATCAGCAGCTACCTATCGTTATGATTACAAAGAATGAGACGGAAAGTTTGATGGAAGAAGCAATCGGTAGTCAGATAACCGACTACTTGCTAAAACCAGTGAACCCCAATCAAGTACTGTTGAGCTTGAAAAAAATTATTGACAATAGGAGGCTGGTGGCTGAAAAAACGACCACCAACTACCAACAGCAGTTCCGGGACCTTTTCATGGCACTAAGCGATAACCCTGATTATAACCAGTGGATGGATATCTATAAAAAACTCGTTTATTGGGAACTCGAAATGGAAAAAAGCGATAGCCCAGAAATGCAGGAGATTTTCGCCTCCCAGAAACAGGAAGCCAATACTGAATTTTTCAAGTTCGTAAGTAAGAACTATACCAAGTGGATGAACCCCAAAAGCAGCGAAGCTCCCATTATGAGCCATAACCTGTTCCAGTTCAAAGTGATGCCCCATGTGGAAAAAGGAACACCCACATTCTTTATTTTGATTGATAATTTACGGTTGGACCAATGGAAAACCATCCAGCCAATTTTTGCTGAAAGTTTCAGGATCCTGGAAGACGAAACCTTCTATTCAATTTTACCAACTGCCACTCAATACAGTCGAAATGCCATTTTTAGCGGTTTGACACCGCTTGAAATTGA
The DNA here is from genome assembly GCA_023251255.1 of Chitinophagaceae bacterium. Classification (GTDB taxonomy): domain Bacteria; phylum Bacteroidota; class Bacteroidia; order Chitinophagales; family Chitinophagaceae; genus UBA1930. The sequence continues at coordinate 177,726 of JAHEZD010000001.1, read as the reverse complement.
AAAACAATTCCCATTGGAATGGAAGAATGACGAAGAGGAAGGTGGAAAGAACCTCTTTGAGGAACATTTTTTCCGGGCCCAATTGAAACGCATGAAAAGAGATGACTTGAAATGCAGTTACACCAAAGTTGTACACCATAACGATGGTCAGCATTTGCTAAACAATATCCATAACTTATTGAACAATGACCTGAACATCATTGTGTACAATTTTGTGGACATGCTCAGTCATGCCCGCACGGAAATGGAAGTGCTCAAAGAATTGGCCGGGGATGAAAAAAGTTACCGCAGTGTTACCAAAAGCTGGTTCGAGCACAGTGCCCTTCATCAAGCCCTGAAGAAAATCGCGGATAAAGGCATCAAGCTAATCGTCGCTACGGACCATGGAACAGTTCGCGTTAAAACACCTTGTAAGGTCATTGGCGATAAGCAAACCACTACCAACCTCCGTTATAAACATGGCCGTAACCTCAACTATGAAATCAAGGATGTGCTGGCCTTTAAGGATCCAAGGGAAGCCGGCCTGCCTGTGCCAACAGTAAACTCTTCTTTTATTTTTGCAAAGGGTGATGGCTTTTTGTGTTACCCCAATAATTACAATCATTATGTAAATTATTACAAGAACACTTTTCAGCATGGAGGTGTTAGTTTGGAAGAAATGATTGTACCTGTGGCAAAGATGGTGAGCAAGTAGGTTTTTGAATACGTACTGATCAATCCTCAATCAAGAAGTCTTGTTTATTTTAATGTCTCATGTTTTCGCTAGCTGATTATCATGCAATTAAGCTTTTCCCAATTGTATAAATAGCATTTCCCAATTGTTACATGATATGGTTTTCTGCAAGCCCACATTTGCGGCTTAAAGCAAAAACCGATCATGATACAATTGACGAAAAGAAGAATGGGCATCTTGTTTACATTGATGATGCTACTTAACAGCATGCATTTATTTGCCAATGAAGGAGACAATACCGGTTCAATAAATGGCAAAATAACAACCTCTGACAATAAGCCTGCAGCCTATGTAACCATTGTATTAAAGGGAACAAATAAGAAAACCCTTTCCGATGATGACGGATCTTTCTCCATCAACAAACTACAAGCAGGCACTTATCAATTGGAAATTTCTTTCGTAGGCTACAAAACCATCGAGCAAAACGTGGTGGTTGAACCTGGCAAAACAAGCACCATCAACATTCAACTGACTGTTACGGAGAAGCAATTGGATGAAGTAATTGTTTCATCTGGCAGCAACAAGTTCAGCAAACGGAACAGTGCTTATGTAGCAAGGCTTCCGTTGAAAAACTTGGAGAACCCACAAGCTTATACAACTATCAGTTCTGCATTGTTGAAGGAACAGGTGATTACCAACTTTGATGATGCTTTGAAAAATGCTCCGGGCATAGATAAACTATGGACTTCAACCGGCCGTGCAAATGATGGCGCAGCCTATTTTTCCCTACGTGGTTTCAGCACACAACCTACCATGATCAATGGTGTTGCAGGTTTGACCAATGGTGGTCTCGATCCAGCCAATATTGAAAAGATTGAAGTCATTAAGGGGCCATCCAGCACATTATTTGGCAGCAGCTTGATTTCATTTGGCGGCTTAACAAATATCGTTACCAAGAAGCCCTATGACACTTTGGGTGGTGAAATTTCCTATATGGGAGGAAGCTTTGGACTGAGCAGGATGACTGCCGATATCAATACGCCCATCAACAAAGACAAAAATATCCTGTTCAGATTGAACACTGCTTACCATTATGAAAACAGTTTCCAGGATGCCGGTTTCAAGAAAACATTTTACGTGGCCCCATCCATCTCCTATAAAGTAAATGACAAGCTTTCCTTCCTATTGAATACAGAATTTTACAATGCTGAAACTACAAACCCATTGATGCTGTTTTTGAACAGGACAAGGAAATTGGTAGCAGTAACCCCTCAACAATTAAACGTAAAGTATAGCCGTTCATTCACCAGCAATGATGTCACCATTAAAACCCCAACAGTTAATCTGTATGGACAGATCAATTACAAAATGTCCAGTAACTGGGTTTCACAAACAAACCTATCAAGAAGCATTCGCAATTCTGATGGCTACTACCAATATGTGATGTACATTTTACCGGGCGACACTTTGTTGCATAGGTATATCAGCAACCAGAATTCCACCAGTATTACTTCAGACATACAACAGAATTTCATTGGCGATTTCAATATTGGAAAAATGCGCAACAGAATGGTTGTGGGCATGGATGTTTTGGCTGTTGAAACAAGGAATGCCAGCAGTGCATACATCACTTTTGATACAGTGAATGCCACCAAGCCAGACACCAAGTACACCAATCTTACCAAAGCTGCACTGGACGCAAAATTTGCAGGTAACACCAGCCCAACAAAAACCAATGTGGCTCAATATACCTATAGTGCCTACGTCTCAGATGTGTTGAATATTACTGACAGGTTGCTGGCCATGGCCAGTCTTCGTGTGGACAGGTTCGACAATAGAGGGACCTATACCTTAAGAACAGATGCCACTACAGGAGCTTATGCCCAAACTGCTTTCTCCCCCAAATTTGGTGCAGTGTACCAAGTGGTAAAGAACAAGGTTTCCATTTTTGCCAACTACATGAATGGCTTTAAAAACGTTGCTGCAGTAACACAATTGGATGGCACTGTAAGCAATTTCAAACCACAACAAGCCAATCAGGTTGAAGCAGGTATCAAAGCAGAAACCTTTGAGGGGAAATTGACTGCCACTTTGAGTTATTATGATATTTATGTGAAAGATATTACACGCCCCGACCCATTGAAAGTTGGATATACCATTCAGGATGGGAACCAGAGCAGCAAAGGCATTGAGCTGGATGTGATTGCCAGTCCTTTACCAGGATTGAACATTGTGGCAGGCTACAGCCACAACAAAAGCCTGAATGAAAAAACAGACACTGTCACCATTGGCAGGAGGCCAAACAGCGCAGGTCCCGAAACGTTGGTCAATGGATGGATAAGTTACAATGTGCCGCAAGGCAAATTAAAAGGCTGGGGCATTGGCTTTGGCGGAAACTACGCAAGCGAAAACCTGATAACCAATAGCAGCATTGCCGGTGTTTTTACCATACCTGCATACACCGTTTTAAACGCTTCCATTTTTTACAATGCAAAGGCATTCCGCTTGGTCATGAAGATGGACAATGTTGGCAACAAGGAATACTGGAAAGGTTGGAGTACAGTTGAACCACAGAAACCACGAACTGTGGTTGCAAGTGTGGCTTTTAAATTCTAAATAACATGTTTAAAAGGCATCAGGGTAACAAGCGGAATGTTTGTTACCCGATGTCTTTGTGATTGGGAAATTTTATGGTAAGGAGCAAGTACACTTTCAGGTATTGGGTTGGGCGCATCCATCTTTGGCTTGGGTTAATTTCCGGCCTTATTGTTTTTGTGGTAGCCATTACAGGTTGCATTTTCGTTTTTCAGGATGAAATCAAAGATGCCTGTTATGAATATAGAAAAATTGAAGTGGAAGCAAAACCCTTCCTCCCGCTATCTGCGTTAAAAGACACGGCCCTCAGCATTTATCCCAAAGGAACAGTCTCAAGAATTGTAATGTTCGATAAGGGAAGGCCAGCAACAGTATTACTGAAAAGTGGCAAGGAAAGCTATTACGTTTTCATCAATCCCTATTCCGGTAAAATATTGCACCACCAAAACATGCGTAGCGATTTCTTTATCACCGTCCAGTTCCTCCACATGTACCTATTACTGCCAAAACCAATTGGCCAGCCCATTGTGGATATTGCAGTGATTGTTTTTGTGGTGCTGCTGATAACTGGTTTGATACTTTGGTGGCCAAGAAAAAGGGCACAACGCAAACAGGCATTCACCATCAAATTCAGAAGTAGGTGGCGTAGGGTCAATTATGATTTGCACAACGTGATGGGCTTCTATGTTTTCATCATTGCACTGATCATTGCCATCACAGGTTTAAGCATGGGTTATGATTGGGTGAAAGATGCCATAAAAACAACAGCCAATCTGGGGAAAACATATTCAAGTGATCAGGAGAAAGCATTTAAATCCGATACTGCCAAAACAGCATTACTTACATTGAACCAATTAATTGATAACAGTTACAACAAAGCAAAACAGTCATCACCAGAAGCAGCCATGTTCACCACCTTTCTCCCCCAGAAAAAGGATGCTGTGATAAGCGTTACCGCTTATAAAACCCAGTTGCATTTCTACAAACGGAACGAGTATTATTTTGACCAGTATTCTGGGACGCTTTTAAAGGAGAAGCCACATGAAAGCAAAAGCCCCGGTGCAAAAATGAATGCGATGAACTATGACCTGCATACTGGCCAGATTTTGGGAATAACAGGCAAGATTATTGCTTTCTTAGCAAGTTTAGCAGCAGCATCGTTACCAATTACAGGGTTCATGGTCTGGCTGGGCAGGAAAAAGAAGCAAAAGAAATGGGCCAACAAGTAATCCACTACTTGTGCATAACTGAAAAATTCAAAAAATGCATCTGGGGTTACTTTTGAGCCAATAGGAGAAAAGGAAATGAAGTACAATCAAGCGACATTGGATAAACTTGGGGCAATTTTGGGAGAAAGCGACTATACTGTTCGTTACGAACGTGGTAGCTTCCAAAGTGGTTGGTGCCTGTTGGAAGCAAGGAAAATGGTTGTGCTGAACAAATTTTTGGATACCGAAGGCAGGATAAACACTTTATTTGAACTGATTCCCCAATTGGATATATCATTTGACAAGCTAACGCATAACAGCCAAAAACTTTACGATGAAGTAATGGCAAAATCATTGGTACATGCCTAGTCCGCAATAAAAAGGGTTAAACCCTGCTTCAACAGCAGGGTTTTTTATTTCACAAATAAATCAAGCCCCTTCCTGAAACCTTCGGTCATAAGCCCGTAGATTTGAATTAGATGATCCATCCCCCACTTACCATAACATTTCTTGGTACAGGAACCAGTAGTGGTGTCCCAATGATTGGCTGTGATTGTGAAGTGTGCATATCAATTGATAGCAAAGACAACCGGTTGCGGAGCAGTATTTTGGTACAATCGCCCGATACAAGTTTTGTAGTGGATACAACACCGGATTTCCGTTACCAAATGCTCCGTACACAAACCAGAAAACTGGATGCCGTACTTTTTACACATCCCCATAAGGACCATATTGCTGGTCTGGATGATATACGGGCCTATAATTACTTCCAGCAGAAACCAATGCAGTTATATGCCAATCAATTAACCGATGAAGCAATAAGGCGGGACTTCTACTATGCTTTTAACGATGCAAAATATCCCGGCATTCCCCAACTGATCAATAATATAATTGATGAAACAGCTTTCAGTATTGGCGATGTGAACATTCAGCCCATCTTGGTCTGGCACTTAAAAATGCCCGTATATGGCTATCGAATGGGCAACTTTACTTATATTACGGACGCAAACAGGATTGATGCTGAGGAAAGGGAAAAAATAAAAGGCTCAAAGGTTCTTGTAGTGAACGCCCTGAGGACAGAGAAGCATATTTCCCATTTCACCTTGGACGAAGCCATTGAACTGGCATTGGAAGTGGAGGCAGAACAGGTCTATTTCACGCATATCAGCCACCAGCTCGGCAGGCATGAAGACGTAAGCAAAAAATTACCCCAACATATCCGTTTGGCTTTTGACGGATTACAAATAAGTGCATGACCCTCTTTTGAGTACCAACATTAAACCCGTTGTGTATGAAAAAGATCATCAAGGATTATTTCTCCTTCTCCAAAAAAGAGAGGATAGCAGTATTCATTGTACTACTGCTTGGCGGAGGCTTTATGGTGCTGCCCCATTTCTTCGGCATCAAGAAAAAAGCATACCCCAAAAATGAACAATTGCAGCAGCAAATAAGTGTTTTGCAAAACAGCAAACCTAAACCGTATGCTACCACAAAAGAGGGTGATGACAATGATTGGCAGCAACCATCAAACTACCCTAAAGTACCCAAAGGCGAACTCTTCCAATTTGACCCGAATACTTTGGATGAAGCCGGTTGGGTAAAACTTGGCATCAGGGAGAAAACGGCCAAAACAATCATCAATTACCGCAGCAAGGGAGGCAGGTTCAGAACGGCAGAAGACATCAGGAAAATCTGGGGGTTAAGAAAGGAAGAAGCAGATAGGATCATTCCTTATGCTGTTGTTCCCCAATCAGCCAGTGCTTCCAATTATGGTGGGTACCAAAAGCCAGTAGCGGCAAATACTAAACCTGTATTGCTTGATGCAAATACCGCCACGCCGGAGCAATTGAGAACATTGCCAGGCATAGGCTATTCATTGCCCTATAAAATTGTTAGGTACAGGGAAAAATTGGGGGGCTTTCTAAATATGCTCCAAGTAAAGGAAACAAGGGACATGACAGATTCCATCTTTACCGCTATCCTTCCCTACCTACACGTACTGCCCACTGAAATAAAGAAAATCAACATCAATGCCGCAACAGATTTTGAACTAAGTGGGCACCCCTATATCGACAGGACGGTTGCAAAGGCAATTGCTATTTACAGGGCTCAGCATGGAGGCTTTCATTCTGTGGATGAAGTGAAGAAAATTGTATTTATAACAGACGAGGTATACAATAAGATATCCCCTTATTTGGAAGCAAAGTAAAAACCAATCTGGTAGGCTTAGGAAAATAAATTCCGTAAAATAAATTTCTCCCCTACATTTGTAAAACTAACGAATGTTAGTAGCCTCTAACGATTGCTATTCCGCTTTTAGATAGTCCCGCAAAAACATTTGCGGGACTATTATTTAAACACACTTCAACATGAACTTTCAGTCAACTGAACTTACACAGCAAGTGGCACATTCTGCCAAGGACTTTGCACAACAATTCATTAAGCCACATGTAATGAAATGGGATGAAACGCAGGAGTTCCCCGTTCAGGTTTTTAAGGAGCTGGGCAAATTGGGCATGATGGGTGTGCTGGTTCCGGAAGAATATGGCGGCACAGGGTTGAGCTATTTTGAATACAATGCCATCATACAGGAAATAGCCAAGGTTTGTGGATCCATTGGGTTAAGTGTGGCTGCACACAATTCCCTTTGCACCAACCATATCCTCAGCTTTGGTAATGAAGAACAGAAAAAAAAATACCTGCCCAAGCTCGCTACCGCAGAATGGATTGGTGCTTGGGGATTGACGGAGCCCAATACGGGCAGTGATGCTGGCAACATGAAAACAGTGGCCGTAAAGGATGGCAAGGATTGGGTAATCAATGGAACAAAAAGCTGGATCACACATGGCAAATCCGGTGATGTGGCCGTGGTGGTTTGCAGAACAGGCGAACCAAGAACAAGTGGCAATTCAACAGCTTTCATTGTAGAAAGGGGAACTGCTGGTTTCAGTGGGGGGAAAAAGGAAAACAAATTGGGCATGAGGGCCAGCGAAACCGCTGAAATGATTTTTGACAATTGCAGGATAAGTGATGCGCAACGTTTGGGTGAAGTGGGCGACGGGTTCCGTCAGGCGTTGAAGATCCTGGATGGTGGCAGGATCTCGATAGCGGCCCTGTCCATTGGCATTGCCAAAGGTGCCTATGAAGCCGCATTGCAGTACTCCAAGGAACGCCACCAGTTCGACCAGCCAATCTGCAACTTTCAGGGCATCAGTTTTAAACTGGCCGACATGGCAACAGAAATCATGGCTGCCGACTTATTGGTTTGGCAAAGCTGCGATTTGAAGGAACGTGGAGAAAAAGTGACCAAGCAGGGGGCCATGGCAAAATATTACGCCAGCGAGGTAGCGGTGAAAACTGCCAATGATGCCGTGCAGATCTTTGGTGGCTATGGCTATACCAAGGATTTCCCAGTGGAGAAATTTTACAGGGATGCCAAGCTTTGTACAATTGGCGAAGGCACATCCGAAATACAGAAATTGGTAATAGCAAGGGAAGTTCTGCAATAAGCCCTTGTACTGTATAAGTTTGACTATTTCGTTTATGGACAATGCAATAACCAGCAACCCGTAACCAGCAACTTGTTGGTCCGTTTACCTCAAAACCATTTGCCTGTCTGCATCCAGCCTCAGCAGTATAAATATCAGAATAGTAAACGTAAGTAAGGAGGAGCCCCCATAACTGATCAATGGCAATGGGATCCCAATGATAGGGAAAAGCCCAATGGTCATGCACACATTTACGGTAATATGGAAGAACAGGATACTGGCCACCCCATAAGCATATACACGGCTAAAAGTACTCCTTTGCCTTTCTGCAATGCGTACAATCCTGAACAATAGCAAAAGGTACAGCCCCAAAAAAGCAAAACATCCCACAAAGCCAAATGCTTCCCCCAATGAAGTGAAAATAAAATCGGTATGCTGTTCCGGTACATATTTACCCCTTGTCTGTGTCCCCTTCAGGAAGCCCCTACCTATAACCCCTCCGGAGCCAATGGCAATCTTGCTTTGGCGCACATTGTAATCATCCGTTTTCTTTGGCTTTTTGGAAGGGTCCTTGGCCACATGGTGGTTCTTGGAACAATCGTACTCCTTACCTACCATGCTGTAGATCCGGGTACTTTGGTAACATTCAAAAGCATTATTGAAAATATACGGAACAGCAAAGCGCTGAACGCCTACGCAGATTATCCAAACACCCACAATAATGGTCAGTAGCTTCTTCTGCCGCTTTATTTGCCTACGCAAAATATAAATGGTTATTGCCGCAATAACGGTCAAAGCGATGGCCAAAATATTGGGATTGACCAATAGCGTGGCCACAACAAGCACTGCAAAAGAAAACCCAACAATTAGCAACCCGGGAGGCAGCCCTTCACGGTACATCACAATAAAAAAGCAGAGATATACCAATGCCAGCCCCAATTCATGTTGGGCTGTGGACAATATAGCAGGCAGCAGTGCAATGGCCCCTCCAATCAACTGCGACTTAAGTTTGGAAAAATCCGTTTCCTGCCTTGAAAGGAATTTCGCCAGGGCCAAGGCCGTAAAGATCTTACAAAGCTCGGCCGGCTGCAGGTTGAACCCTCCGCCCAATGGTATCCAGCTTTTGGAACCATGCACACTTGTACCAATGGCAAAAGTGGCAAGCATCAAAAGGATGCCGAATGCATACATTAAATTGGCAAATGCCGTAAACAGTTTGCTATCGGCCAATAAAATAAAAGTGGCCAGTACAATGCATATCCCAGCAAAAAAAATCTGCTTGCTGTAATTGGTCTTGCCGCCAATAAAGGAAGAAAAAACATCCACACCAGGCTTGTATTCCACCATGAAAATGCAGAGTACACCTATAGACACCAGAATAGCATACAGCAATATCACAGTTATATCAATGCCTTGGGAAATGTTATTGTTACGGGCGTTCATTAATTATTGGGCTTTGCTTGTTTTATTGTTTTCTTTTCATCTGGAAGAATGGCTGCAGAAGTATTCACCGTTTTCCTGTTGCCTGAATCCTTTGAGGGAACACTGGATGGAGCAGCCTCCTGTTGAAGCGGTACTGCTTCTTCCTTATCCGTTGAATCCTCCTCAACAGGCTCTATCACTGGCTTTTCCTTTGCACGTTTAATGGAATCCATCCTTGCTATTTCAATCCGCATCAACTTGGGAATAAGGCTCGTTTTGGCCATTGACTCAATTTTGTCCTGGCGTTCCTTCCCAGCAACGGAATCTTTCAAATACTTTTCAATCATCAAACTGGCAATGGGTCCAGAATAAGTGGCACCAAAACCTGCATTCTCACAAATAACAGCAATCGCAATTTTCGGATTGTCCCTTGGTGCAAACGCCCCAAAGAAAGAGTGGTTAGCCTGCTTTTCCTGCTTGCCATTCACCTTAGCGTAGTTTTCCACCGTACCTGTTTTACCACAAACCACTACGCCCGGAACTTTGAAACCGGCACCTGTACCATAGTCCATCACACCCTGCATCCCATCCTGCACAGCATCAAATACCGTATCTGCAACACCCTTGGTATAATGCTTTTCCGTGAATTTTTCCAACAGGCCATATTCATCGCCACCTTCAATGGAATCAATCAGGTGCGGTGTATAATAATAACCCTTATTGGCAATAGTAGACATCACATTCGCCAATTGTACAATCGTGGTCTGCACTTCGCCCTGACCAATAGCATTGGACATAATATTGCAGGTTTGCCACCTAGGCCCGAAAATCTTCCTGTAATACTTAGGTGTTGGAAGGTTGCCCCTATTTTCTGATGGCAGGTCAACCCCCAGCTTGCTGCCCAACCCAAAAGAAGAAGCATATTGATTGAATACCGCCAACCCACTATCAGCACTCCCAAACTGCGGCTGGTCCAATGTTCTCCTGAAAACCGTTGCAAAATAAGTGTTGCAGCTATGGGCAATGGCACCCGTCAATTGGAAGGTCCCGGGATCCAGGCATTTCGGTTTGCCTGTACCGCAACCATAATAGGCCCCACTGCAGGAAACCGTAAACCGCTCATCAATTACCCCTTCTGCCAAACCAATAATGCCAACCAATGTTTTGAAAGTTGAACCCGGCGAATACCTACTGGTAATGGTCCTATTGTATAAAGGCTTGCGGGGATCCGTGAACATCTCCCCAAAATGTTTCCTGCGCTGGTTCCCCGTTAAGTAGTTAGGATTGTAAGTAGGAGCAGAAATCATGCAGAGTATGCCCCCCGTTTTGGGGTTGATGGCCACAATGCTTCCCACTTTATTGGTCATCAGTTTCTCGCCCAATTGCTGAAGCTCCACATCAATACTGGAATAAAGGCTTTTACCGGCCACGGCCGCTGTATCATAAATACCATTGCCATAAGACCCCTGCAACCGGCTTAGTTTGTCGCGGATCAGGATTTTCACGCCACGCTGCCCCATCAGTACCTTCTCATAGCTACGCTCAAGTCCGGTATAACCGGCATAATCCCCCTGCTCGTAGCCTTCTTCCTTGTGTTTCCTCAAAAAAGACGTATCCACTTCAGCAATATAGCCTAGCAAACTTGCAGCGGCATTGAACGGATAGCTCCTTACACTCCTTTCCTGCAATACGAACCCCGGGAATTTGTAAATGTTCTCATTTAGCCTGGCATACATCTCAGGCGTCAATAAAGGTTCAAAAACACTTGGCTTTACCGATGTGTTCTTGATATTAATGTCCCTGATCCTCTTCTTGTAAGTAGCGGTATCAATACCCAGGAGATTGCACAAATCAAGCGTGTCAATGCCCTTGGTATCTGCAGGCGTTACAATCAGGTCAAACATCTTGATGTTTTCAAGTACGGCCCTTTTCTTCCTGTCGTATATAATGCCCCTATCCGGGTAAATTACCTTCCGGTACATGGCATTCCTATCGGCATCTATCCGGAACTTGGAAGAGAATACCTGGAGGTTGATCAATTGCCCAATAATAATGATGAAAACAATTACAAAAATAATTTGTATAACCCTGCTCCTGCTTTGATTATAGACCGGCATAAAATGTGAATACGAAGTAATAAGTGTGAAGTACTTGTAGCAATACAAAGTTGATAATTATAACGTGATGAAACAATAATGTTTTGCAAAAAAGTTATTCATAGCTGTGAACAAGCCCAGCACGATTGGGCACCCACAATAAAGGTTGCGCCAGCAGTGCTGGCCGTATGCTTATGTTTCCTTGAAATCAGCGCCATCCTTTAACTTTGGGGCCTAAACAGAATTTTAAGTAAATGGTTTATTTAACAAGACAGGAACATTTCAATGCGGCCCATAAACTCTACAACCCCAAGTGGAGCAAGGAAAAAAACGAACAAATGTTTGGTGTTTGCGCCAATGAAAACTGGCATGGCCACAATTACGATTTATTTGTAACCATTAAGGGTGAACCCAATGCCGAAACAGGTTTCCTGTACGATGTGAAAAAGTTAAGTATCATGATCAAGGAGTTCGTGATAGATAAATTGGACCACAAGAACCTTAACCTGGATGTGGACTTCATGGAAGATAAAATGTGCAGCACGGAGAACCTGGCCATTGCCATTTGGCAACAACTGGCCCCCCATTTACCCACGGACGTGAAACTCCATTGCATCAAATTATACGAAACACAAAGGATTTACGTGGAGTATTTTGGTGATTAATTGATGTTACGCAAAATGTCAAATACTGATGTCAGAGCCTGTCCCGATATTTTCATCGGGATTGAGCAATGTCACACTGAGCTTGTCGAAGTGTTGTCGAAACCTATTTGGAAACCCGAATCGCCTTCGAGGGCCTCAGGCTTACATTATTTCCACAATCTTTGCATAACATCAGTGATTAATTGAACCAATTAGCTTCCTCACTGTTTATCATTCAGCCATGTCAAATAATAAAGTCGCAGTTTTCAGGAAAGAGCATTTCAATGCAGCACATAAACTGTACAATGACTCCTGGACCGAAGAAAGGAACGTGGAAGTATTTGGCCCCTGCAGCAACAAAAATTTCCATGGCCATAATTATGAACTGGAAATAAAAGTGGTGGGTGAAATAGATCCCGAAACAGGCTACGTTATTGACTTGAAGCACCTGAGTGATTTGATAAAACTGGAAGTACTCGACAAATTTGACCACAAGAACCTGAACTTGGATGTTAGCCATTTCAAAATGCTGAACCCAACCGCTGAAAATATTGTGATTGTCATTTATAACATCCTGCGTAAACAACTGGATGAAAAGTTTGATTTGCAGGTTAGGTTGTATGAAACACCAAGGAATTTTGTGGAGTACCCTGTGCAATAATATCCATGGCACAAGGCCCCGCGCAAACGGGGTCAATTATAGTAACTGCTGGCTACAAAAAAAATATCATGGCATACAAAAAAGTTGACCATTACGACGAAACAACAACATCCGGCTTAATGGATGTTTACAGTAAAGCGTTAAACCTATTAGGGGAAGACGCACATAGGGAAGGTTTGCAGAAAACCCCCGAACGCATGGCAAAGGCAATGCAGTTCCTGACACAGGGCTATGACCAGGATGCAAAAAAAATTATTGAATCTGCCAAGTTCCATGAAGATGTAAGCGAGATGATCATTGTAAAGGACATCGAGCTATTCTCCATGTGCGAGCACCACATGCTGCCTTTTTTTGGCAAGGCCCATATTGCTTACATACCCAATGGAACGATAACAGGCCTCAGTAAACTGGCAAGGGTAGTAGATGTATATGCTAGAAGGTTGCAGGTACAGGAAAGGCTCACCACACAGATCCTTGCCGCCATCAAGGAATCATTGAACCCTTTGGGCGTAGCTGTAGTTATAGAAGCCAAACATTTGTGCATGATGATGCGGGGAACCCAAAAACAGAACTCCATTACCACCACATCGGCATTCGATGGCGAGTTCTTGAAGAATACCACCCGCAGCGAATTTTTGAAACTGATTAGCAAGAATTTGGAATAAGTTACGTTTACTTTGCAGCCACAAATAACTGCTGTATGAGTAAGCATGCCTATATTTTTCCCGGTCAGGGGTCACAGTTCAGTGGCATGGGGAAGAACCTGTACGATAGCAATCCACTTGCAAAAGAATTATTTGAACAGGCCAATGAAATTCTTGGTTTCCGCATCAGCGATATCATGTTTGCGGGCACCGATGAGGAACTGAAGCAAACCAATGTAACGCAACCTGCCGTCTTTCTTCATTCCGTTATTGCTTATAAGACTTTAAATGACGCAGTTCCCGATATGGTTGCTGGCCATTCATTAGGCGAGTTTTCCGCATTGGTTGCCAATGGCACGCTAAGTTTTGAAGATGCGTTGAAGCTGGTAAGTATCCGTGCAAACGCCATGCAGAAAGCATGTGAAATAAACCCTTCTACCATGGCCGCCATACTGGCTTTGGCCGATGAAAAGGTGGAACAGATATGTGCTGCGGTAGAAAACGAAATATATGAAGTAGTGGTGCCTGCCAATTACAATTGTCCCGGCCAATTGGTCATCAGTGGTTCCATAAAAGGCATAGAAGTAGCTTGTGAAAGAATGAAAGCGGCCGGTGCAAAACGTGCATTGGTACTGCCCGTTGGGGGGGCCTTCCATAGCCCGTTAATGGCCCCTGCAAAGGAAGAATTGGCTGCAGCCATTGAATCCACGGTATTCAACAGCCCATCCTGCCCCGTTTATCAAAACGTAACGGCAGAGGCTGTTAGCGATGCAGAAACAATCAAGGAAAACTTGATTGCACAGTTAACCGGAGCCGTGCGCTGGACCCAAAGCGTGGAAGCCATGGTAAAGGATGGGGCAACCCGTTTTACGGAAGTGGGGCCAGGAAAGGTCCTGCAAGGACTGGTGCAGAAAATATATAAGGAAGCTTTGGTGGATGGGGTCAACTAAAACAGTGTTACCATTCACCTGCTGGCAGGGTCAATTCCTCCAAAATCATATTAAGTAGGTATCCACATCATTGCCCTTCGGCTTTAGCAAAGGGATAATGATATCGGGTAGACGGTATTGGCTTTAGCCCAAGTAGTGATAAACATCAAAGGCGAAGGAAAATCGACCCCGCCAACGGGACAATTAACCATTAACCAATCGGCACACTGCAATTGAACCATTCCCCATCAAAACTGGCATTGTATTTCTTATAAAAATTGATGGCAGGTTCATTCCATTTCAATACTTGCCAAACAATGGCACTGAACTTTTTTTCCTTGGCTTCTTCAATCAATTTATCAAACAATAGTTGGCCAATGCCCTTGCCCCTCGCCTGTTCAGTAACCAGGAAATCTTCCAGGTACATACGCTGCCCCTTCCAGGTGCTGTAACGGATATAATATAAGGTAAAGCCTAAAATTTCTTCCACCTCCCCTTCAGGAAAGGGTTGGGCTGAGGTTGCCACAAAACCCCACCAAACAGGATTTGTTCCAAAACCACTTTCTTCAAAATGCGCTTGTGTAACGGTTACTTCATTGGCCGCTTTTTCATAAACAGCCAGTTCATGCACCAGTTCCATTATTCGTTTGCAGTCTTTTAATGCTGCCCTTCTTATACTAATCATCGTATTTCATTATTAAACAAACATCCTATCCATTGCTCCACCATCAAACTACCCCACACTCCATCATCCCATTCTTCATCACCCATCCCATCATCATATCCTCCATCATCACATCCTCCATAATCAATCATCACATTATCCAATTATCACATCATCACATTATCCAATCATCAAATTTTCAACGCTTGCTCAAAATCATTCAAAATATCCCCCACGTTCTCAATGCCCACACTCAACCTGATCAATCCATCAGTAATACCGAATTTGATCCTTTCTTCCCTGGGCACACTGAAATGCGTCATGCTTGCCGGATGGGAAATCAAGGTATCCACCGTTCCCAAACTAACGGCCCTTACGCACATCTGCAGCTTATTGATAAATTGCTTGCCCGCTTCCAGGCCCCCCTTCAGTTCAAAGCTCATCAAAGCACCGGGGTGCTTCATCTGCTTGGCGGAGACCGCATAATCAGGATGGTCTTTCAATCCAGTATAGTTTACATGCCCCACCGCACTGTGCTGCTCCAGGAAATTGGCCACCTGCATCGCATTCTCGCAATGCCTATCCATGCGCAGTTCCAAGGTCTTCATACCCGTGCTCAACAAAAAAGCATCAAAGGGATTGGCATTGCCACCCAGTAGGGCAAACCATTTCCACACTTTGGTCTTCATCAGTTCAATATCCTTCCCGATCAGCACACCGCCAATAGCGGTACCATGCCCGTTCAGGAACTTGGTGGTGGAATGGAAAACAAAGTCCACCCCATACTTAAACGGTTGCTGCAAATAGGGCGTGGCAAAAGTATTGTCCACTGTCACCAGCATATCCCGCTGCTTCGCCAATTTCGTCACCTCTTCAATATCCACACATTGAATCGTAGGGTTGGCAGGTGTTTCAATATGCACCAGTTTTATCCTCGGGTTCTGCTTCAATGTCTCCTCCACCAGGTTCAGGTCCCGCATATCAATGATAACCGTTTCAATCCCCGATTGAGCCAGCACTTTGTGCAGCAGTTCATACGTACCGCCATACAAGGAGAAATGCGACAGTATCATATCCCCGCTCTGCAAATTGCTCATGAACATGGTGGTCATGGCCGCTTGTCCACTGGCATGCAGCAGGGCCTTCAACCGCAAGGGGTTTCCATCCCCGTCCTGTAGCCCAAAAGCCTCCAATGCAGCAATGGTTTCCTCCGCAGCCTTAAAACTGGGGTTGCCCCAGCGGCTGTAGATCTTTTCCTTGTCCAAACTGGCAAAACGTTCCATGCCCTGTTCCGCCGTATCGAACACAAAAGTGGACGTGGCATAAATGGGCGTCAAGTGGCTGCTCTCTGCATTGTTATGCCCCCCAGTGTGCATGGCTACGGAACTGATACCTGTCAACGGAAATTCACTCATGACCTAATTCGTTTTATGTATTAATCAAAAGGAGGATTAGCTGAAGTCAGTTGGTCCCCAAAAACGAAGTTTTTCCCTTCGTGTCTTCGTGCCTTTGTGGTAAACCTAAAAATCATTTGCTTGCAAATGATTCCAGTAACTGTCAATAGCTTCTAGTAACCAACTACTAATTCCTACCTTTAAAAGTCAAATGTAACCAATCCATCATGAAGGAATTACTCAGTCAATATGCCAGCTATAATTTATGGGCAAACAATGAACTGCTCAAGCAGGTATTAACACTTACTGACCAGCAACAGCAGCAGGAGATAGAAAGCAGCTTCCCCAGTATCCGCCTAACGGTGTTCCATATATGGGATGCCGAAAGCATCTGGTGGCAGCGCTTGAAACTGCAGGAACAGATTATACGGCCAAGCGGTTCCACAAACATGCCCATGACCGAAATAGCCAATGGTTGGCAGCAGCAAAGTAAAACCTGGACCGATTGGATAGCCAACGCAAACGACCCCCAACTGGACCATGTATTTGCCTACCAGAACAGCAAGCGTGAACAGTTCAAGCAGCCCGTTTACCAAATGCTCCTGCATTTGTTCAATCATGGCACTTACCACCGGGGGCAACTGATTACCATGTTGAGGCAGGTAGGGGCCAATAAAATAACCAGCACCGATTTTATTTTGTGGAGCAGGAATAAGAAGTAGTTTATTCAACAGACAATGCTGCCAGCAGAGGAATGTCACACTGAGCTTGTCGAAGTACTTTTGTAGGTAGTCCCTCTGACAATACTGTCAGCCTGAGCAATGTCATAGTGAGCTTGTCGAACTACTGTCGAAGGCAACGATGTCGCAGTGCCAATCGGGTTGCAGTGGCCATGTGCGCAGCTATCTACGGATTTCCAATGACAAGATGGCTTATTTATCCAAAACGAATGAATAGATACAAAACATTTGAAGAAATTTATTCCTGCAATGGGATGAACAAAAAGCCGTGAAGGCACTTTTAAAAATTTACGGAGCGTACGCAATTTGCAATCCGATAACTTTCAACGCTCCATTTTGTTTGTATAGTTTAACTAATTTTTGCCCCTTATTTTTTCTGCATTTGATGCAGGTACTTTTACCTGATTTATACAAAACACATAGGTATAAATACCTGTTTTTGCCTTGCCTGCTTGGAACTGATCTTTTGGGAATCTACTTTTATTCAAGCTGTTATTAAATACGATAAAAAACTAATTGTTACGTAGCCTTAAGTTACCGTAACAAGAATAGGCTTCCATTCATATATCAAACATTAAACCTCAACACCATGACAAACTTAGCAAACGGCCTCAATGCCTGGATTTTCCTGAATGAAGATGAACCGCCCGGAACCAATTACAATAGCCCGAACAGCTGCTACCAATCGTTGATCCAGTACAAGGTGTACAACAGCATCAACCTTCTCGGTATCGCCTTTTTTGAAGCTGTTCCAACGGACAATGGCTATACCATACAGATAGGCAGTGCAACCCACCCGGATGGACTGACCAATCAGGATTATTTGAACTACGTATTGCGTGATGCACGCCAGGTGAACCCGGATATTAAATTTCTTGCTACGATGGTCTATTCTGGTGATAATACATTGACCGCAATTTTTTCGGGGCCGGGGGATCCCCAATCCCAGGCTACTGCTTTTGCCAATAACCTGGTGGCCTATTTGCAGGCAAATGGCATGAACGGGCTGGATGTTGACTGGGAAGGGGACGTGACCAGCATGACCCAAACGCAGTTCCAAATCCTGTTCTCCACCATAAGGCAGGTATTCGATGCACAGTCCGCGAAATATTACCTGACCATGGCTCCAGCATGGTCCTATTCCACCTATGATTATCCCACGCTGAAAGAAGCCTTCGATGTCGTTTCGCCCCAATTCTACGACGGTACACCGCTGTCAGACTTCCTTGATGCAGGAATGTCTCCCACCAATATCGGATATGGCGCACAGTTTGAACCCGGAAATGCTGCTCCCAACGCAAGTGCACAGGAGGTTTGGGAGGCCGTTTCCCAAGGATTCAGCTACAATGGCACCAACTACAATTACCAGGACATATTCATGTGGAGGCTCAATTCCGGCAACTACCAGTTTGAGCAGGCCCAGTTGATGATCCTTTCCCAACTTGCCAACCCTTCCACTGGCAATGCTTTCGACGATACGGCAACTGTTGCGGCGGCGGGCAACCCTTCGATTACCCAGATGACCATCCAAGCAGGCGATATCCTTAATGCCATTCAGGCCGTTAATACCGGAACAACATCATACAACATTGGTACCCAAGGGCCAGGAAGCGGGATATTCACTTTATTGCAGCATGGCCAGAGCAGTGGCGTAAGCCAAACCATTGATATTCCGTCCACTGATCCGATTGTGTCCATTTCAGGCTACACGGGTATATGGTACGGATGGAATTGTGTGCTGCAACTGACGCTGACCGGGCAAAGCGGAAAAACGTATGGACCCTATGGCAGCATGTCAGGTGCTACCAGTCAAACCCCTTTTACACAGAGCGGACAGAACGGGCAGACGGTAGTTGCCTTTAACGGATCTACCGTAACAGTGCCACTGGCAGGCGGCGGCGAGACAGCCATCATTGCTAGCATTACCGCTGTCTTTGCTTGATGCTCCGTTATGGCACTGCATGGCAAGACCTGCGAGCATACAGATTACTCGTGCAAACTGACAAAAAAGAAGGCTTTGCCTTCTTTTTTTGTTAAACTAAAGTTGCCCAATATCATTGTACCCCGGCTGAAGGGCAATGATGTACTACTCACTTGATTTTGGAAGAATTAGCTCCACCAACAGGTTAGCTTGCTTCCCCAACAACAATTGCAACTGTGACCAACTGATTGTGACGAATTGGTTGGTCACAATCAGTTGGTCACAGTTGATTGATCACAACCTGGAAAAGAACCAATTTTTTGTCAAATGGCATAAAATGAAGAGGGGCAAAACAACCCTGTAGTTGGCCAGTACCCTCTCTCGAACGAAAGCCTAAAAAGTAGCAGCCGCCTCGGGTTGGTGTTTTCACCAACCGAACTCGAAGGTTAAAGTAGGCAATATTAGTGCACATATTTGGAACTTAGGGTGCGTAAAACCAGCAGAACAAAATTCCTAAATTCGTTATTAGAAAGCCTTAACTAAAAAGGATGAGGCAGAAGATAAATAAACATACAAGTTACTACCATGACATACATACCAGTTGTTAAAGACATCCTGCCCTCAATCAACTTAGTATTGAACTTGTTACAAACAACAAAATACACAGTTAATCTTCCAACGCATTACTTACATGGAAACATATTTGAAGTAGAGAAAAATGACAGGGAATACAGCTTTAATGCTTCTTCAAAAGTTCAAAAAGGGCTTCAAACACATAAAGAAATTCAGTTTTTACGAGATGAAGTTGTTGAGTTAAAAAGTAGCGACCATAAGCTATATATAGAAGGCAAGTATTTGTTAGTCAATAATATTAGTTATGACGATGACTACAATAAACTGTTTTCAGGGTCCATCAATAGCTTTTCTTCAGCTATTAATCATGAGGATATTAACAATAAGTATTTACGCATGATTATTCCTGGTATTGACAAAAACAACTTCAATCTTCATCAATTCAAACATCTATATTTTACAACACCCAAAAAACAGCATGTAGATTACTTGCCAGTATTGTTCAGTGGTTCAGAATACCACATTTATAAATGTACCAGCGACAAAAAGGAATACCTAATAATTGATTGCGTCAATAAGGAAACGCTTGTATCATTTCAAAAAAAGTGTTTCAACATCCTACTTACATATGGGTTCATTACTGGAAAACTTATACATGACGAATGTTTTATTCTGTCATTTTCCGATGGTAACATGGTAAAGCCAGAAGGGTTTCTTTATCATGCCATGAGAGCCAGCGTTATTACTAATCAACCAACATTTACTTCAAATCCTTTTTCTGTAAATTCTGATATTGACTTTGAAAGAGAAGATGATGGTCAAATAAAAAAGAGTGTGGTAGATGCACTTTATGAAGGCATGGATGATTTTCCACGGGATGTTTTTTCCAAGCTTGCCGAACTGTTCTATACAGAAGAAAAACTACAAAGGGCAGCATTGTTATTTATACAAAGCCACATTACCTCTTTAGAGATGCGTATCCCTAACTATTATGTGGCAATCGAAGCAATAACAGGATACATTTCTTCATCCATTGCAACTGGTAAAAAATCCTTAGCCCCAATAAAAGATGCAATAATTGCAAACGACCTTATTAAGCAGATTAAAGAATATGCACTTAAACTAAAAGCAGAGAAAAATCTTGATGATGAAATGTTTAATATGGAAATTCTCGAAAAGAATATAAACAAGCTAAATGCACCACCCAATGCTGATAAGTTAGCTGAATCATTCACCCATCTTGGATATACACTTTCAGATGAAGAAAAGAAAATGCTTAAAGACCGAAATACTTTCCTACATGGTAGTTTCTTAAAAACCATTGATGATGATGTGGCTTTTAGGGAAGCACTGCATGTAGGCTTAAGGGTTCATTTTTTAATAGCAGTCGCTTTATTGAAATTAGCTGGCTTTTCAGGCAAGATTATCAATTACGCTCAATTGTGGTCACATATAACTGAAAAGATTTTGGTTGAAGAACGCTTAGTCAAAATTTAAGGTATCTATTTTTCATTATCGATTCAAGAGATACTCTTTAGAATAATTATTCCACCCAAGCTAGGTGCAACTTGGATATCAAACCTCACTCCCGTCCGATTTCATATCAAACTAGAGTGGCTAATCCAGCATACTACGTCATTGCAAGAAGTTCACTTCAAAATCTATACTCAAGGCCATTAAAGACAATCAACAGTAAAACCACCGCAACTAGATGCTATGGATATTCAAAAAAGCTGGTGACAACAACAGCCGCAACAAAAACTAGCAGTTCTGGCAACAGGGCATTGCAAACTGTTTCATTGGATATATTTAAAGCTTATAGTTGATGTTTATAAAAACGTGGTACACCCTAGTGTCGTCACCATGGTTTACCAAAGCTGCTTTGATAGAAGCGTTGGTATATGGTTCATCTATTTCTTCAATAGCACCGGAAATTGGGAAGCCTTCTGGGTATTCAATATTGGGGAGGATATTTGTTTTATAATCTTTCCAGTGACTGGGAAAATCACTTCCAGAGTAATATGCCAAAACAAAGAACAACTTACGCCGATGGTCGTAGTTAAATGTCTTTATGCTATGCGTGGTAACCGTACTAGTGTTTTTGCCATGTAGCAGCAATGCTTCGCAAGTTGCTATCCTTTCCTGGTCGGCTCCCTTGATGATGAAGTCGAGCTCTCCGTTATTCCTCTTGTTGGTGGCTGCAAAACCGCCCCTGGTGTTACCAACATGCCAGTGCCAATTCCTTAGCCTTGCCTGCAGACTTAGCAGCAACAAGTCTGTGTACTTGTCTTCTAAACCTATTTCCTCAATGGAATTAATGTAATCCAGTATATCATTGGCACTGCCACATATCTCTTTCAGCACGTAATCTGGCAGCTTCCTTTTTCCTATCAGGTTCTCCGGTAGAATCTGCACCAGTTTCTCTGGTGTCCTTGAAACCATATCTTGGAATTCCTTTCTCAACCTAACAAAATCATCTTCATTTTCCAGCCGCTCCCTTGCTTCCTTTATGAATTCAGGCAATACCCCGTCTTCGGATTGATGGTAATCCTTCGCTTCTTTCAAAACTGCCTTTGCTTGTTCGTAATAAGCCCTTTCTATAAGGTTGGATATGCGGCATTCAAAAAAATCTTTTCGCAACTGGAAGTGTTTTTCCAAGGATGTGTAGAGGGTATCGAAATCGGAATCACGCCTGAGCTTGTGGTACACAGCCAGTTTGTTCAGCCAGACATTTTCTTTTGAAAATGAAAGAACCGCATCCCTATCTTTTTCTGGTAACCCTTGCTCGTATAACTCCCATTCAGCGAGTGCTTCCGCTAACATTTTCTCTTTTTCCCTCCTGTCTTGATTCGCCTCTGCAAAGGCGATATGTGAATAGAACCTGTTAACGGCTATGCTGCTTTTCTCCGATTCTGTTGACCTCATCAATTCATTAAAAATTTTATAGGCCTCCTCAGGCATGTCTTTTTTAAGTTTAACCAGGCCAAGGTAGAAGCTCCTTGTTTCCTCAGACCTGAACACATGCCCGTTGCTACCATGAAAGCGTTCACTTGTAGGAGATTTCTCTTGTACAATGGTTTGTTCATCTACTGCATAATAGGCAATCAGCAGTTTTAATCTGAAATAGGTTATTTGATATTCTTTGTTGTCACGCCTGGTCAGTATCCGATTTTTCCAGTATTCCAATGCCTCTTTTGCCTTTTCAGTGAACTCTTCAAATTCAGCAAGTTTGGTTACAACGGTTTCTATCTCTGGGATATAATTCTTTTCATCGAGATAACTGGCAACATCCAGTCCCGTCATTTGCTTTTTGATAAAATCCCTATCCGATTCATTTGACAAGAACTCCAGCAGCTTCAGGCATTTTGTGATGGGGTCTGATTGCGTCAAGGCAGTCAAAATAGTTGTTTTGTTTTCACTGCTGAATTTATTGATAGCCTGGGCTAGCTTGGGCAATAGTTCGTTACCGTGGACACCTGAAATGGCATTTTCATTCCTGTCAGAAAAGATGTCGATCCTGGCGTTTTGCGTATCGGTGACTGAATATTTAACAATGAAGCGTGAAATGGACAGTTCCAGTTTATACAATGCCGAGCCGACTTTTTTGCCTTTTTGCTTGTATGCAGTCTCACTGTTCTTCAGGTGCTCATGTATGGAAAGCAGTATTTCTAAGTGTGTGCGTATTTTTTCTACGGTGTAATAATTGTACTTGTCGAATGTGTCCCCTGATGGTTGCAGTTTTAAGTCCAAGGGCTGCAGGAACTGCTCAAGGAGCTCATGTTCCTCCAACAGTAGTGCCCAATCGTGCCACTTGATTGAAACTGCCTCTGCCTTGTACTGGGACGACCAAATTGGCACGGTCTCCTTATTCATGGATTCAAAGTAGTCCCATGTTTTAACCGTGCTGCAATTGAATGCTTTTGTGTACTCGGACAGGAACTTTTGGGCGAGTGATCCGGCATTTAAAGTTGGTGCATCCCCTGCTTTTTTTTGACTAGTGCATAACTGGATAAGGCCAAGCACCAGCCCATACAATTGCAATTTCACAAAAGGAACACCTATAACGCTCGCCCTATAAATCGCCTGCCCATCATAATCCTTTATTTGTTGATACAGGCCTTCCAAGGTTTCTTCATAGAGGTGTTTTCTTGATTCAAACGTTCCCCCAAAGACAGGCTCCTGTAATTTTTGGCCCTTTAGGACCGAAGCTAAATCAATATACAGTTTACTTAGAAAGGATATTTCTTCATTCAATGAATTGGACCGCCTGTTTATATTGATTTCCTGTTTGCTCTCAAGCAAGAGTTTTAAGCATTCAAAAATGGGTACCGCTCTTTCAGCAGGCTGTATTTGTCGATTGGAGTATAATGAAGACAGAAGCAACCCAAAACATTTGCATGCAATGCCATTCTTCAATATGGCTGCATGCTCCTTTGGATATCCATCGTCAACCGACGAAATAAAATACAGCTTGAAGGCCAATGAGCAAATGCTTGGGTCCACTATCAGGTACGGGATGAGTTCGGGTTTCCAGTAGTAAATATAGAAGCATGTTTTCCAGAGCAGGTAGGGACTGTCCTTTCCTGCCAGGATTAATTTCCGGATATGAGGGTATGATAGACCGTCCTCCCCTTTGCCATTGTCAAAAAAGACAATCAGGCTTGTTAGATCGGCTATAAGCCACCTTGTCTCCTGTATCCACAACATATCATTCTGCCCTGTCTCATTGCATTCCTGAAGCTGTTGGAAAAGCTCAAAGACATTTTTTGATTTTGTCAAGTCAGGAAAATGTTTTTTTATGGAACCCTGGTTTATCGAATAACCTGAATGCCTCCCGGACAGGACCAGTTTGTCTATTTCTGTATCCGCACCAGCAACCTCTTTTTCATTTAATAAAATAGTTAAGCTTGTTTCCAATATTAAACTTGTATCCTCTGCATTAAAGCCTTCGCTTGAATGGTTGAAATCAGCAACAAAACTTAATTTCAAAAGCCATTCTTTTAGCAGTTCTGCATCTTCCCTGTAGTCTTCGGAACCACGCATTAAGGCAAAAAGCTGTGGGCTGATTTTATTGTATAGCGTCTCCCCATATTGAAGATTGGAGTGGCCTATTTTCAAGGTATAATGCTTATCTTCTTTTTTAATTACTCCTTCTGCTATCAAGTCGTCTATCGGAGGTGTTTTTGAAAAGACGCTTTTATGATTCTTGTGAATTGATTGCAGTCTGTTCGAATCAATTTGTAGGCAGTGCCTGTCACCTTCCTTCTGCTTTTCCAATACTGTTTCTATAAACTTCAATTCCCTTTTATGAACAAATAATGGCTCGTTGTACCTAATGTTATTTATTGTAACCTTGTCGTTTTCAAGTTTCAAATGGAAAGCTATTTTACAAAGGTCAATCGAAATCCGAAGTGATTTTTCTTGCTGATATTTTTCAAAGAACAGCATGAACTCTTGTAGGCCGATATCATTGCCCTTCTTGAAATTTTTTATAGCGTCCCTTAGAAAGTTGAACTCGGCTTCTGCTTCTTCTATCTTTTCAAAATGACGCACAGCGTTGCTGATTAGACTTGGAATCTCTATAATACCAAGAACATTTCTAATCCAAAATCTGTTTTTTAATACTTCTATATCGAGTGTTCCGTCCTTCTTTTCAAATGATTCATGCAACTCAGAAAGGTCCCGCTCTGTAAGAAATGTATTTGGCTTTATTTGGCTTTCGAATAACAGCATAGCGAAGAAAAAGGATGCATTCCAATCATAATCCGACTGAATTGCAAAAGCGGTGGGTTGTCGATAGGTCAGTTTCGCTTTAGATAATTTTATTTGGTTAGCTATCTCCTCCGACTGTTGGTTTAACTGGTATAGTTCCATTGTATTTATAGGTTGAAAAGTATAAGTCTTCGAATCTTGCAAAAAAGTAAGTTTTTATTTCGATACGATAACATTATTTACGCACCTGTAGCGATGTACCCCCGCTCCCCTTAGATTTCATATCAAACCGGAGCGGCTATCCGTAGATTCCGAGCGTTAGCCAAGTGCGCAGCTATCTACGGATTGCCAATGAAAGCCAGTTTGCAACTGGCTGGAACATACTATCTTAGTATCAAAAAAGAACAAGCAAACCAAGGCTATAAAAATACGCGATGAAGGCAGTGTCCCCCGCTCTCGTTAGATTACGGAGCAAATAAGCCATTACATGGCCCCTATATTTAAAAGACAACCTCCCCTCACATTAATCATTGGTAACTGTCGAAATTGTGCTGTAATAAAATCCCGCAGCAAAAATCAAACTAAAAAAAGTGTTACACATTTACTTGTTACAACTTTTTTTGTAACATCCATTTTGTAACATGTCACTTGCTACACATTCACTTGTTACACATTTTTTTGTAACATTCATTCTTGTAACATTTTTTTTAATTGTTTTATGGCACTGTATTTTTTCGGAACACTTCAAATCCAGTTAATAAATACTTTCTTCCCCCATATCACCACAAATCCTTAAATTGCTATAAACCCTATACCCCCACAACCACCCCTCCCCCTAAACAAAGAAAGGTTGCACCTTATAGGGACATTATAGGGACCATATAGAGACCTTATAGGGACCATATAGAGACCTTCACCCATACCCCTCCCGTACTTCTCCTATATCCCATCCATAGATGTCCCTTACTTCATCCATATACCACCCGTACGCTTCCCATCATCAAGGCAACTATAAGTAACCTCCTTGTACTGTGAAAACCATTTGCATAACATGGGCCAACCAGATTACAGAAGGCCTTTTCAATCATTTGTACCAATGCTGTACAAACAAAAAAGCAGCTACGATCTACTATCGTAACTGCTTTTTTTTGAAGTGGGCCCACCTGGGCATGATCCAGGGACCCCCTGATTATGAGTCAGGTGCTCTAACCAACTGAGCTATAGGCCCAAACCTTTTCAGGTTCTAAAGGACGGCAAAAATAGAGAAATCAACTTATTTTCCAAATACAGTTTACAGAATCTGCCAAAACGGAAACTAAAGCCCCCTTCTGCACGTTATATTTGGTGTATCCAATACTCATGCTTCATGCAATGTAAAAAGCTGTTCTTCCTACTGTTGGTTTGCACCCTAATTGGCCGGGTTTCCTTTTCGCAGGACACCACTTCCTCCGACGGACTGTTTCAGGCTGCCCGCAAAGCCGCTTTTGAGGAGAAGGACTATACCAAAGCAAAGTCCTATTGCTACAGAGCATTAACCATTAGCCCCAATTATGCAGATATCCGCATCTTTCTTGGCAGGATCTATACATGGACAGACAATTATGACAGTGCAAAGATCTGTTTTGAAACCGTGCTGAAAAACAAACCCGATTATGAAGACGCTACTGTGGCCTATACCGATCTGGAATACTGGAACAATCATTACGATAATGCCCTGAAAATAAGTGAAGCAGGATTGCGGTTCCACCCACAGTCCACTGACCTGCTCATCCGCAGGGCCAAAGTATTGATTGCAGCAAGAAAATACAGTGAAGCAGGAGCAGTGATCCAGCAACTATTTTCCATAGACAAAAGCAATGCAGAAGCAAGGGCCTTGGCAGACAGGATCAAAGATGTATCTGCCAAGAACAAGATCGGCGTTAGCTATGGCTATACCTACTTTGACAAGCAGTTCAGCGATCCATGGCACCTGGTAAGCCTTGACTATTCCAGAAGCACCAAGCTTGGCTCCTTTGCTGCAAGGGTCAATTATGCCAACCGTTTCAAATCCGATGGCGTGCAGTACGAAGTGGATGCCTACCCGCATATCTCCAAAACATTCTACAGCTATGTAAGTGCCGGCTATTCCGCCGATGATGGCATCTTCCCAAAGTTCCGTGCAGGCTTTTCCCTATATGCCAACCTTCCCAAAAGCTTTGAAGCAGAAGCAGGCTTCCGATACCTGCACTTTACGGACGATACCTGGATCTATACCCTGTACCTGGGGAAATATTACAGGAACTGGCTCTTCAGTGGCAGGACCTATTTAACACCGGGCAGCAGCAATATTTCCCAATCCTACAGCCTCGCAGCAAGGTATTATTACAAGGGCTCCGCAGAGGACTATCTGCTGTTAACAGTGGGCACAGGCATTTCGCCCGATGAAAGGAGCATTGCACAGCAATTGAACAGCAACTATAAGCTCCTGTCACAAAAAGCATCAGCAGCATGGAACTTCAGTATCAAGAAATACAACAGCTTCTCGTTGAATGCAGGATGGATCAACCAGGAATATTTGAAGGACACCAAGGGCAACCAATTTGACATAGGCATTGGTTACACCAGACGTTTCTAAATCATGAAGAAGAAAAACATCATCATCCTGTTCATCATTATATTTTCCGTAATCCCTTTATGGATGTGGCTGGCATGGATGCTATGGCCAAAGAAGAAACTCACAATTGCCATCATTGACAAAACAGTTTTGACAAGGGAGGGCCAGGAACACATCTCGCTCACCTGGGTCCTGAACAACCAGAAGTATTCAAAAAATAGAAATGACCTGTACCAGGTTGACAGGGACTACTATGGCTTCTTCCCCAAGGAGAACCAGCAGTACCGCATTAAGGGCCTGGAACGTTTCTCGGAACAGCAACTGCAGCATTTAAGCGAAGATGCCGATGCCGCCTACATAACAGATGCCTATGGTATTTACAGAAGGGAGTGGTTTACAGGAAAGCAGGCTTCTGAACGTTCCGGCATTTTGTACGGCGGTATGAGCGAACAGGACATCAGCCTGCTGGCACAACTGAAGGCCAAACACAAACTCGTCATTACCGAATTCAACTGCATTGGCTCACCAACACCTGTTGATGTAAAGAACAAATTTGAACATGAATTTGGGGTAAGGTGGACCGGCTGGGTGGGCAGGTATTTTGAATCGTTCGATACTTCGAAGAACAAGGAACTCCCCAAATGGTTGATCAACAATTACATTGCCCAACACAATAACAACTGGCCATTCAGGTATGCAGGTATTGTCTTTGCACATATTGACGGCAGGATAGAGATTGTGGAACAAAAAACGCATTTAACAGAAGCGGTTCCCTATATAGCCAGCAGCAGGTTTGCACAGGACAGTTATGGTGTACCCAAGAAAATACATTATCCTTTCTGGTTTGATATTGTACAAGCGGACGCATCTAAGAACACCATCGTGTCCCAGTTTGAAATTTCCGTGAATGCCAATGGCAGCAAGGTTTTAAAGGATGCAGGCATCCCGCCCAAGTTCCCTGCGGTACAGGTACATGAAGGAAAGGATTACCGGTTCTATTATTTCTCGGCAGACTTTTCCGACAATCCCATCACATTCAGGAACTCCTACTATAAGGGCATACATTATTTAAACTGGATGTTTGACAATGGAACCTATCCCGGCGATAGGGCCACTTTCTTCTGGAACTTCTATGAACCATTGATGCGCAATATCCTCGACGATTATTACAACAACAAACCTACCTCGGATAGTACTTCTCATAAATAGAATCAGGCACCAGCTTGCCGCCAGCTATGATTTTGTTGTTTTTTTGCTTGAAGCTTTCAAATGCCGCATTCACCCTGCTTTTGGTCCCTTCATCAGAAACAGGGACAAGGTTCATATTGCTGCCTATTTCAAAGAGTTCATCGCCATCCATAAAATGGTTGCCCAACATAAACCCATTAACGCCATCCTTTGTCTGCATGAAAGGATAGTTATGTATGTTCCTGAATGAACGGCTGGTATCAATCCCGTTGCCCAACCAACTGGCAAGTGCGGGAATGGAAAAACCGTATTGGCCCTTTAACCATGCCAATATAGATGGGGCAATATCAAAGTGCGTGGATACCGAAGAAAATTTTGCGGTTCTGCCAAGCAGGGGAGAGTAAACAATTAAGGGCACATGGTACCTGTCCGCCTTGGAAACCATGGGTATTTCTGGCATCCGGTGGTCCCCAGTGATAATGAAAACAGTATTGTTGAAATCGCTTCTTTTGGCATATTCAGCAAAGAAACCCCTGAGCGCATCATCTGTGTAGAGAATGCTGGCATACTGCTGTTCGTAGCTGCGGTATTCCTGTTGCTTGTTCGCATCAAAACCCAGTTCCTTCATTCTTTGTTCAAACCTGTTCAGGTAGGTTTGCTGCTCGTTGATCAAAAAAGGGCTATGCGTGGAAACCGTTAGCAGTACATTTAACTGCGGCTGCTTGGGCAATGCATCCTTGCCCGCAAGGAAACAACGGAACAGTTCCTTGTCACCATACCCCCATGAAAACCCATTTGCAGTTGCTGGTATCTTTGTGTAGCCCAGTGGGAAATTCTTGATATCCGTAATCTGGTTGATGGCATTGTTGTGCAGGAACACATCCATGAAATCAAAATGACTGTCGCCACCATAATAAAAGTTGGTGTAGTAACCATTGCTCCTCAGTAAGCTCATCAAGCTCAAATGCTTTGGGGCATGATCTGCCAGTTCACAGAAACCGTTCTTGGCAAAGGGCAATGAGCCAAGCAATGATGGCAGCACCGCAAAGGTCCTTCCTCCCTCGCTCATGAAATTTTCCCAGTAAAGGCCCTTCTGCGAAAGCGAGTCAAGAAATGGTGTGAAGCTACCAAGGTATGCCCCACTATTGGTAAATGCCCGTCCCAGCCCCTCCGTAAGGATGATAACAATATTGGGCGGTGTTGACGATTTATTGAAGAAAGGGGATAGAACATCTGCAGTGTGCTCTTTATGGAGAAAAGGGTAATTGGCTTCATCCACATATTCAAAAGGTTGGATATCCTTGTTGGCTCCAGCACCAAAATCATTGATATAACTGTCCGCATAAATATCCAGGTCGGGCTCAGGTGGAAATAACTTCTCCAATGTCTGGTGATAGAAAAAATAGGATTTGTTGATGGACAAATTGGAGGCCTGTTCAGATCCCGCTTTTAAGGAGGCCGTTCTGTTACCAACATGGAACAGTTGTGCCAGCAGCATGATAAAAAAAGCAATCCTTGCGGCTTTATACTGAACCTTGATTCTTTTGGGCAAGAGAACAAAAGACACAATGATCAAGGCAATAGCGGCCACCAACCCAATGATAACGCCAATTTTGATGCCCGCCGCACCAACAGTCTGCTTGATATCCGCAATGGAATAGCTCCACAAATCTCCCCCCAGCGGAACAAGTGTTCTAATGAAATAATTGGAAAGCCCCAACTGGATGCTGCATAGCAGCACAGCTACTATTATGTAAATGACCGTTGCCAACTTTTTATGCAGGCAGAAAAGGATATAGTAAAGAACAAATAGCCATAAACCTGCGGTCAAAACAAAGGCAAGGTCCTTCAACAAGCCAATCCAGATAACCCTTCCCAGTTCCTTGGGCAATCCATGTGCAAACCATTCCATCATTATTTCCACCAACCTCAACACAACAAAGATTGCACTGAATACAAGCTGCAATGGAAGAAAAGCAGCAATGGCCCCTTTGAATTGTTGAATAAGTATCGTAAAGAATTTCTTCATGGACCAGTTATTAGGATGTTTTTGGCTTCGGCGTCCCAAAACCCGCCCTCGTCATCTCTCCCCAGCTCTTCTCTTTCAATATCAAATCTATATAACCTTCAATAGCACTCCAAACAACAAATGGGTGGAACACAAATGGTTCCGTTAGCGCTGTAAGCAGCAGCCTCATCACATCCGTTCTCCTTTTGTACTGGTTATAGGTGATGGCTTCCATAAAAACGGAAAAGGAAGAATACACATAACTGAAGCTAAGGATGAAACAGAAAAACGCCACGAAAAAATTCCATTCTATCAATCCGAATGCCGCTTGGAAAACAAAGAACACAAACCCTGTGAACTCAATAATGGGTGCACAGAGCTCAAAGAAAAACCAATAGGGATAGCTCAACATGCCCAGTATGCGGTACTTGGGATTGAAGAACATAACACCGTGCATCTTCAGTGTTTCATACGTGCCACGGGTCCATCTGTTCCTCTGCCGCCGCAGGATCTTGAAGGAGCTGGGAGCTTCCGTCCAGCACAAAGGGTCCGGTATATAGGTAACCCGGTAAGGCTGCCGCTGCTCTTCCATATAACGCCGCATACGCACCACCAGTTCCATATCCTCCCCCACGGTATTGTGGTCATACCCCCCGCATTTGATAACGATTCCCTTGTCAAATGCACCAAATGCGCCAGAAATAAGCATCAATCCATTCAACCTGCTCCATGCCATTCGCCCCAATAAAAATGCCCTGATGTATTCAAGGCTCTGGAGCCTGGGCAGGTACTGTTTGGGCAGATGCACTTTTACCAGCTTGCCATCTTCAACAATGCAGGAATTGGCAATCCTTACCACACCACCTGAAGCAATCACCTTTTCATCGGTCTGCTCCATAAACGGTTTCACCATCTTCAACAGCGCATCCTGCTCCAGCACACAGTCCACATCAATACATACAATATAATCCTTCGATGCAATATTTACGCCCACATTCAATGCATCGGCCTTGCCACCATTTACCTTGTCCACAACAATCAGCTTTTTATAAACGGGGTTCCTGCTTTTGTACACGCCACGGACTTCTTTCGTGGTTATCTGGTAACGCACAAAAAAGTTGATCTTCTCCAAATCATAGGCCCGGATAAGTTTCTCAAGACTATCATCCTTGCTGCCATCATTCAAAATGATTACTTCCAAATTGCTGTAATAGATGGATAGCAATGAGCGGACGTTCTCAATAATGTTCGCACCTTCATTATAAGCAGGGGCCAATATGCTCAACGATGGAGCATAGGGCGATGATGCCAGTAAGCGGTAATCTGTAAACCTGTTCTTGTTCAGGTATTTTTTTGTTTCACCAATGGAGAAGGTACCAATAAAAACATAAAAGAAGAGCAGCACCACAGAATAGCCGAACATGAAATAGGTCAGTACATCAAATATGATATTGTGCCAGCTCATGCTTTTATCTCCGATTGAACGTGAAGGAATATCTGTTGATAAGGTTCTGGTTGCATGGCAGCCTTTTTTTGCAATGCCTCCATACCTTCAGGACTGCAAGAAGCCAGCGCCTTGGCAGCTTTCAACTTAATTAAATCGTTAGGAAAATCCAGTAATTGGTACAAGGGATTAAGCAGCAGGGGGGTGGCAATCACGGCGAGATGGTCCAGGATACATAGCTTAACCGTGAACTTTTCCTTTGCAAAGGCTTCCAAAAGCATATCTGCCGTTTCGTCCCCAGCAATACTTGCCAATGTCCTAACTGCCTGCATCCTCACAGGCTCCAGTTCATGGTGCAGGCATGCTGCCACTCCATCATGGACCTGGAATTGCTGGTAGGTTTCAACAATCCGCAAAGCAAAAAGCACGACGGATGGATTGGCAGATAGCAGCCATTTACCAAGGCTTTTCATTTGCACAAAGGGTACCTGGGACAACTGGTCAAGCAGCTTCAACTGCTGCCATTCAGTAATGGGATAAACAACTATGTCCAGGAACCGGAGCCCCTTGAAGCCGGACAGGTGTACAATGCCTGTTTGGGCCTCCATGCGCACAAACTCGTTCTTGCTGTTGGTTTGGCGGTAGATGCGCAAAAGCATATCGCTTTGTTCCATCACGTACAGTTCCTGTATCCCCCTTGCACGTACATACCATTTTTTATGGTCCATCTTTTTAATGGAACCATCCCTCAGGTCAAGCTGTAAATAAAGTTGTACAATATTGGATGCCGCCGCACCGGTAAGCCCCTTCTTGGTGGCCACCAGCTCATCAATCACAAATTGGCGGGCAATGGGGTGGTGCACGATCCGCTTGAACTTTGAAGGGATGGATATTTCTTGATTGCCCTCTCCCAGCTCCTCCAAAATGGCCTTGCTGATCCATATATCCAATTGCTTGCGGATCCGCTGCTTATAGAAAAAAGCCTTCTTGTTGAGGTATAGGTAAATATAAGTGGCACACACTAAAAGGGCCGTAATGATCAGGAATACGATGGCAGTATCGTAAAGCCTTTCTTGGGTGATAACATTTGCGGAAGAAGATAACAGCCCCTCAATTGGAGGAAAATAAAATGCAGTAATACCTGCAACATTTATGCTCAATGTTGCCAATGGCGTCAAAATGAGAAAATGATGGTTAGTAAAGAAGCTGCCTGGATTTAATTGATGGAATTCCCTATACTGCCGCCTATATCAAAAAACCCAATCCCGCAATTGCAGGACAGCCCAAAAATCCATATAGGGAAACCAGCGAATTGAATGTAGACAGTTCCTTATAGTTATGCAATAACTTTTGTCAACCTTTTAACCCGGATGGAAAGTTCACTAAGACTGAACGGTTTGGTTATGTAGTCATCTGCCCCAAGGCTAAATGCCTCCTCCACGGTTTTTTCCTGACCCATGGAACTCAAAACAATAACCGGAACACCACTGCCCGACGACATTTTCACCCTCCCCACAATTTCCAATCCTGATGAATAGGGCAACATGATATCCGTAATGATCATATCCGGCTTATCGGCCTCAATCCTTTTCATCGCATCCCTTCCGTCTGGGCTTCCAATTACTTCATATCCATCCTTCCTTAATTTAAGTTCAATGGTCCTGAGCATCAAAGGTTCATCCTCTGCTATTAGTATTTTCATGGTGTTGGTGTTTC
This sequence comes from Chitinophagaceae bacterium, assembly GCA_023251255.1. GTDB lineage: Bacteria > Bacteroidota > Bacteroidia > Chitinophagales > Chitinophagaceae > UBA1930. Next base: position 143,413 of record JAHEZD010000001.1, on the reverse strand, counting down.
AATTTGATTATTGGATAAGGAAAGGATTGATAAGTAAAAAAGGTCAGGTCTATTTTTTCGGAATCTTCTTCAATGCTCTTTTGACCCGCATGGAAAGCTCGGCAGGGTTAAAGGGTTTGGTCAGAAAGTCATCTGCACCTAACTCAAACGCCTCCATTACTGTTGCCTCCTGTCCCATGCCCGAAAGCACAATCACAGGAATCTGCATGGCAGGATCGGATTTTACCACACCAATCAGTTCAAGGCCAGAAGTAAAGGGCATCAGTATATCCGTGATAATAAGGTCGGGCCGCTCCTCTTCAATGGCCTTAAGGGCCTCTCTTCCATCGTTGGCCACAATTACCTCATAGCCCTCGCCTCTTAACCTGCCAACAATGGCAGCCGACATTAAAGGTTCATCTTCTGCTACTAATATCTTCATATGGTTTGGGGTTGCTTAATCCTCAAATTTAGGCAACCTGCTTTGTAGTTGACAGCATTTCCAGTTCTTTGTTCAATAATTTTTCTGCCTTTTCATAAAAGGCCTTCATCTTCTGGATCAAAGAAACATTGGTGGAGAAATCCTTGTTCATCCTGGCCGTATTTTCAATTTGCTGGGACAACTCAAAAAGCGCCTTTATTTGGATAACGGATAGGGAAGACTTTGCATAATGGGCCGTTCTGTACAAATTTTCCCAGTCCCCGGCATTATTGAACTGTTCCATTTTATGAATGGTAACAGGCATGTTCTCCATAAAAAGGGTAATCATGGTTTTGGTATAGGAAGTATCGGAAGAAGCCAGTTCGTCCAAATAGCTCAGGTCAACGGTTACTTCGCCATCCGACAGTTGGTGCACTGTGGCACTACCGGCACCATCCAATTGCAGGACCCTTTCCATTTCCGCATACAGGCTCTCCACCGTAAATGGCTTGGATACATAACCGTTCATTCCAAGGGCCACACATTTGCTGTCCTCGCCCTTGATGGCCAAAGCAGTCATTGCAATAATGGGTATGGAAAGATGGAGTTCGTTACGTATAATCTGGGTAGTTTGGTAACCGTCGAGTTCAGGCATATGAATATCCATCAGGATCACGTCATACGCATGTTTTTTGATGAATTCCAGCGCCTCCGTGCCGTTCCCAGCTATATGGATGGCAGTTACTCCCGATTTTGAGAGTACATGCTTGACCAGCATTTGATTGATGGAATTGTCTTCCACCACCAAAATGGTCTTTCCTGTTAATAGGTTCAGGTTCATAGTTAGCTTTCAAGTTTTGCGATAGAAAAAATTGGATTCATCTGAAAGAACGTACAATTGCATTATTTCAGTATGTCTAAATTGGTGTATTTCTTAAACTACCACAAGGTAGAACATAATATTTGACGCCCCATCCTCTTTTTTGCTATTTTTTAACCGTTTATGTGCAGCCAATTCTGTTATTTTTGCCCCTCTTAGTGCAAACGCACCTACAATAAAAATCAAAATGAAGAAAACAACCTTACTGCTTCTTATCCTGGCCACTGTATACACAGTAAATGCCCAAACTGACAAAGACCCTAAAAAGATCACCAAAAAGATAGATTTGAGCAACCGTGCTTCCGACCACCTGGTTATCCAGTATGGTTCGGACAGTTGGGGCAGCCTCCCAGATAGTATTTCCACAAAAGGGTTCAGCCGCCATTTCAATGTGTACATCATGCTGGACAAACCCTTCAAGACCAACCCCAAATTCAGTGTGGCCTATGGGGTGGGCATTGGCAGCAGCAATATTTTCTTCGACAAGAAATACCTGGACATCAAGGCAAATTCCACCAAGCTGCCTTTCCGTTCAAGTGTGCCCAATACCGATTCCAGCTATTTCAAGAAGTTCAAGCTAACCACCATCTTCCTGGAAGCGCCCATAGAACTCAGGTACTATTCAAACCCCGAAAACCCCAATAAGTCCTGGAAAGGGGCCATTGGCGTAAAAGTGGGTACCTTGATCAAAGCCTATACAAAGGGCAAGGACCTGCAAACAAAAGCAGGGCAGAGCGTATACGGCACCACCTATGTAGCCAAGGAAAGCGACAAGAAATTCTTCAATACCACCAGGCTTGCAGCCACTGTACGTGTAGGTTACGGCGCATTCTCATTGGATGCCGGTTACCAAATAACCCAGGTGCTCAAAGAAGGTTTCGGACCAGAAGTAAGGCCTTTTTCCATCGGTTTGACCATCAGCGGACTATAATACATAGCAACCAATATTCAAAAGCCTCCGAAATCGGGGGCTTTTTCATTGCAAGAAGTGCTAAGGGTTACATTTGCAATAAAATAAGCAGCCTTGATAGATAAGCAGCAGAAAATAAAAACAGAGCAGCGTGCCGTATTGGTAGGGCTGGTGCAGAAGGACCAGACCAGTGAACAGCTCACCGAATACCTGGACGAACTGGCCTTCCTGGCAGAAACAGCAGGGGCCATCACCGTGAACAGGTTCACCCAGAAAATGCTCCGTCCCGATAGCAAGACCTTTGTGGGCAAGGGCAAGCTGGAAGAAATAAAGGACTATGTAAAAAACAGGGGCATCGACCTAGTCATCTTCGATGATGAACTTACTGGCTCCCAAATCAGCAATATCCAAAAGGAACTTGGTGTAGTGGTGCTGGACAGGAGTGACCTGATACTGGACATTTTTGCCGCAAGGGCAAGAACCGCACAGGCCAAGGTACAGGTGGAGCTGGCACAGTACCAGTACATCCTGCCCCGGCTCCGGGGCATGTGGAGCCACTTGGAAAGGCAGGGGGGCGGTATTGGCAGCAGGGGCCCCGGCGAAACGGAAATAGAAACGGACAGGCGTATTGTAAAGGACAAGATATCCCTGCTGAGGAAACGGTTGGCAGAAATAGACAAACAGTCCTTTACCCAGCGCAAGGAACGTGGGGAATTCATACGCGTGGCATTGGTGGGCTATACCAATGTTGGCAAAAGTACCTTGATGAACCTGCTGAGCAAGAGCGAGGTATTTGCCGAGAACAAACTGTTTGCCACTTTGGACACTACCACCAGGAAAGTGGTCTTCGAGAATACCCCCTTCTTATTGAGCGATACCGTAGGTTTTATCCGCAAGCTTCCCCACCACCTCATAGAAAGCTTCAAAAGCACATTGGACGAAGTAAGGGAAGCCGATATCCTATTGCATGTGGTGGACATTTCCCACCCCCAGCACGAGGAGCAGATAGGCACGGTAAACAAGACCCTGCAGGAGCTCAAGGCATTTGAAAAGCCCATCCTCACCATCTTCAACAAAATGGACCTGTACGAGTCCAGGAACTTTGATGAATGGCTCAGCGATGAGGTAAAACAGGACATCACCCTTGAGCTCAAGGAAAAATGGGAGCATATCACCAATAAGAACTGCGTGTTCGTATCCGCACTGGAAAAAAGGAACATAGATGAACTGCGCACGTTCATCCTTACCAAGGTAAGGGAAATGTACCATGTGCGTTACCCGTACAGGACCATCCATTATTAGGAACGGGACGGTGGATGATAGACGGTGGACCGTGGATGGCAGGCCACAGAAAGGGATACAATATGGTATTCCGGCACACCAACCAGCAAATGTTCACACCGCAACCCATAACCCTTAACCCGCAACAGCAAAACAAGTAACAATAAAACACCCATCTCCTCCATCATCCCCCCTTTAGGGGCGGGGGACGACAAATACTTTTTATGACCACTTGGTTCAAAATAGCCGATTCCCTCGCGGAGATCCCTTTCCAGCCGAACCAATTATGCATTGTGGATGTGGGCAACAAAAAAGTCACCCTTGGCCTGCATAACGGCAGCCTGTTTGCCTTTGCCCATAAATGCCCCCATGCCAGTGGTATCATGGCCGATGGCTTTATCGATGCCACTGGGAACATCGTTTGCCCCATCCACCGTTATAAATTCAATATGCAAACAGGCAGGAACACTACAGGGGAGGGTTATTACCTAAAGACCTATACCGCCGAACAGCGGGAAGACGGTGTTTATATAGGCATTGAAGAAAAGGGGTTCTTTTCTTTTTTGCATTGAGCAAAAAGTATATTCTTTGAGATGTATTACCCGTTGGCGGGGTTAATTTTTCTTCTTCTTTGAAGTTTAAAATAGAATAATGCGTCAATAGGTACAATAGTTTCATAGCCCCGATCCTTTAGGTCAGGGTTATGAAAAGAGTTATCACTACTTGGGCTTTGGCCCAAAACGCAAAGCTTGGGCTAAAGCCAATACCGTCCACCCAATAGCATTCTTCCTTGGCTGAAGCCAAAGGGCAATGATGTAAATACCTACTTAATATGATTTTGGAAGAATTGACTCCGCCAACAGGTGATGTATTGTACTATTCTAAGCTGCACATTCAATTGCTGGAATAGCCAGTGCAGCACTTGTTTGAAGTAATGGTATGTAAACTATAGATATGGAACATGCCTAAAACAAAAAAGCCAACCGATAAATCGATTGGCTTTGCTCCCCCTTCTGGACTTGAACCAGAGACCCTCTGATTAACAGTCAGATGCTCTAACCAACTGAGCTAAGGAGGAGTATTCCCCTTTTGTTGGGGCAGCAAAAATAAGGGGGTGGACTTTTGTGAACAAAATTTTTTTTAACGCTTCAAGTCCTTTGGGTAATCTTGGCATTTGGGTATCCAATATCGTGGGCCGATTAATAACATTCTGGTGTTACGCAAAATGTCAAATACGGATGTCAGAGCCTGCCCCGACCATTCGGGGTTGAGCCTGCCTGCCGGCAAAGGCAGGCCTGTGGAAACCTTTTTTGGGACCAGATTGCCTTCGAGAACCTCAGGCTGACATAATTCCCACAACCTTTGTGTAACATCAGCTGATGATTGAATTTTAATTAGCTTGCTTCCAAAACACTTTCACAGCACCTAAAACAGCACCATGGGCAACATACAACTCAATCTCACCGAAAACAACAATGGCGGCTTTTACTATATGGAAGAGGGGCAGCAATTGGGCGAAATGGTCATTGCCATCAAGGGCACTGAACTCATTGTGTACCACACGGTAGTAGATCCAGCACAGGAGGGCAAGGGCATTGCCGGCAAACTGCTGGCCGAAATGGTCAGTTATGCCAGGGCCAACCATTTAACCGTGGTACCGCTATGTCCCTATGTGGCCGCCCAGTTCAAGCGGCACCCTGACCTGTATGCAGATCTATGGAAAGCATAAAATGGTTGTTCGCTTAGCATTTGCGGTTCTAAGGGCCAGTTTGAAACTGGCCCCATTTCAAATCCGTTAGCTGGGCCCAATGGCTTTTTATAAACGCTACAGATAGAAATAGGCGTTGTGTACAGGCATATATAGCGAAAGGCAAGAACATATACGGATGGAGGCACTGTGAAGCATGGACAAAAGTAGGGCGAGGTATAAGTGATACTACGGTGAGGTACGGGTGAAGGTCAGTATAACATCAGTATAGTGTCAGTATAGTGTCAGTATAATGTCGGTATAATCTTGGGTTTTTTACAGAAACGAATGTCGTGCAGTAGCTTTATAGTAGTTATAGCAATATAAGCTTTTTATCCATTATGGCAAAAAAACACATCCACTGGCGAAGTTGCAGGGGCACACTTGCTGCTTCGATTTGATGTCCGTGAGCAGGTTAATGAGAGCTGCTTGTATCCTGATTCTGTGGCTCCTGGTTTCAGGTGCCGCCCTTGTAGCTGTCCCTATTGAACTGTTAAAATAGGGTTGCAAACAGGTATAGTTTTGCAGTCATATTACGGGTTGAATTTGCCAATCAATATCTGCCTTTTATGGCAGAAAAAGCTATATTTTCAGCCCATGAAAGTTCTTTGAGGAATAATTGCAGTAAGGCTTCCCCCAAGTAAGGTTACTATCCCTTCGGTATGGCCATGCCGGGCAGGAAGTTCAATAACGATAGCTACAGGTACGGGTTCAATGGGAAGGAGAACGACAAGGACGTGAGCGAGGGCGTGCAGGATTATGGCATGAGGATTTATGATGCAAGGATTGCGAAGTTTTTGAGTGAGGATCCGCTGACGAAGAAGTATCCTTGGTACACACCTTATCAGTTTGCGGGGAATAGGCCTATAAATTCAATTGATATTGACGGATTAGAAGACCATAATGTTGTAACAAATGAGGTTGAGAAGACACTCACTTTTCATGGTGCAGATCATAAATCTGAAAATGATCCTATTACATCAGGCGATAATATAAATCCATGGAAAGATTTATTAAACTTTAAGGCACCAAAAAATGTTTGGGAAAAAACAAAAGAACGGATAGGAGGAAATACTATACTTACTTTTACTCCAAATGCTATACAAACTATAGATTATGGAAATAGTACAGGTACAAATTTTGATTATTATTCTGTTCTCATTACTAAATTGCCTGAAGGTATTAAAAATGGCGAGGAATTGTTTGACCATTTAAGATTAGGTTTAGGTTCCTTAATGGATTATAAAACAACGTTTGCTGCGTATAATTCAAAAGAATCTGAAATATGGAATTCAAAAAATCCACTTGGTTCAGTAATGTCATTTGATGCTTATTTTACATCTTTACACCTGAATTGGGATGATGCTTCTGTAATGACATCTTCCTTTTATAAAGGCAATGGAGGAGGGTATTGGACATTTACTACTTTAATGACAAGAGGTGATGGAGAACACCCAATTGCAGGGACAAGGCAGTTTGGATTAACGGACAATAAGAATGGGACATATACATTTTACACTCGTGGAGTAGATAGAGGATATGGCTTGGCATTGATAGCTGGTGAAGAAACCATATTCAAGTCCGCAGAAGAAACTTGGTCAACGGTAATGAATAAAGCTTTTGTTAAAATTAACTCAGAAAAGGGTAGTGCATTAATCCCAAGTACTCCAATTTCAAAAAGAGTTAACTGGTGGGAAAAGGTTAAACCCCAATTTATCAAATGAAAGATTATACTATAGCAAAGACAGAGGTTATAAAAGCTTTAATAGCAGCATCTATTATTCAGATGTCACTTACAATTTATATTTTTTTAGACGTTTTCGGAAATGATGTTGTACAATCAAACAAATTTAGATACTTTGTTTATACGTCATTTTTAGCTTTACAGTTTTATCCTATTTTTCTGTTGGTTGTTTTAATATTTAAAATCATTGTTTATTATTTGAAAAAGATGTTTAAAAATGAAAAATAGGTAACGTATCAAGGGAAATGAAAACAATGGTCAAGGAAATTGATCAAGCCAAAAGTGAAATTGGAGTATTTGTAGACCGTTTAGCAAATGCAAAAACGGGTCTCGTAGAAGATTTTTCTCCCAGCTCTGGTTAGTTTGCAGTGAACATCAAACCGGAGCGGCTATCCAGCTCTTCGTAGCATGCAATAAACATTTGGCCTGAAGCAACCCCTGCTCCCTTTAGATTACACATCCAATCGGAGCGGCTATCCGTAGATTTTGAGCGGGGGGGCAAGTGCCAAGCTATCTACGGATTTGGAATGGAGGCCAGTTTGCAACTGGCCCTTAAGAACGCAAACTATAAGCAGCAGTTAAATGCTCAATAGTAATTAGTCCCTTGCCTCCATTGTAATCCCTTGCACTGCTTAACAGGTATTCCTCTGCTTTGTCCACGATACCTGCTTTTACGGGGTTCATGTGTAGGTAGTTCAGTTTCGCCGCTACTTTTAGTATAGAGGCACAAGCAACAAAGCCAATATATAATCCTGGAGGGAACGGTGGTCTAAAAACTATTTTAAATAAAGTAGATAGATTGAAAGTTTTTACAAATCGTTTGGCAACGGCAGAAGCAGCTGCAAACCAAAAAGAAGCAGTCAGCCTCATCAATAAAACTCTTGACGCAGTAGAAGATGAATTTAGTGGAGTAGCTAAGGCAAATGGTATTCCAAATAGAGATGATGGTAGGATGTATGGTATTCTAGATGATAAATATGTAAAAACAATGGCGGATGGAACTAAAATAGCTACTACTAAGGGCAACCGTATTGTATTAAATACAGATGGCGGCTTCCAAATACAAACAAAAGATGGAAGCAAAACATTATTTACTAAACCAGGAGCAGGAACCAAATGATAAGTATAACTGATTTTATAAGTTTTATAAATAAAACCTTTGATAAGGGAATGATATTTATTGATGAGTTCAAGCCAGAATTATGGTTTATACAGATAGATTGCTTCGCTAAAAAACCGTATAAGTTGGCAATAGAAGTCTCATCTATTGATATTAAGATTGCAACTGTAACGAAGGTTCCAGCAATTGATTTTTCGCTTTATGATTATGTATTCGAAGATATCAACCAAGCAATGGAGTTTATAATAAAAGTCAATAATGAACAAACTTTTGGTAGTGTATCAAAATAGTTGGTTTTAGGAACTACGCTTAAAGTAAATGCATTTGGTAACGTATCAAATTATCTGGTTTTTAAAATATCAAGCAGAGCTGGGCAAGGGATTACAATGGAGGCAAGGGACTGATTGCTATTGAGCATTTACCAGCTCTCGTTAGTTTGCGTGAACATCAAATCGGAGCGGCTATCCAGCTCTCGTTAGTTTGCCGTTAACATCAAATCGGAGCAGATTTCTATCCGTAGATTCTTAGCGTTAGCCAAGTGCCAAGCTATCTACGGATTTGCAATGAAAGCCAGTTTGTAACTGGCTACAGTAAACCGGCCTATGGACGGTGGCGCAGAGCAGTCATGAATTATCCATGCTCCTAAAAAATGCGTGCGCAATTCCATAAAAAAAGATTGTTACAAAAAAAGGGGCTTAAAAGAATTGTAACAGGTAAGCTGTTACAAAATAAATGTTACCAAAAAAAATGTAACAAGTGAATGTGTAACAAGCTTCTTGAACGCGTTTTTATGAAGGCCCCGCTCTCGTTAGATTGTATATTAAACCGAAGCGGATCCGTAGATTCCGAGCGTTGGCCAAGTGCTTAGCTATCTACGGATTTCCAATGAAAGCCAGTTTGCAACTGGCTGGAACATATTATCTTAGTATCAAAAAAGAACATGCAAAGCCAAGGCTATAAAATACGCGATGAAGGCGGTGTCCATTTCGTCAGTTTTGCCGTGGTGGAATGGGTGGATATTTTCAGTAGGAGACTGTATGCGGATATTGTGTTGGACAGTTTAAGCTATTGCTGCAAAAACAAAGGGCTTAAATTATTTGCTTGGTGCATCATGAGCAACCATGTGCATTTGATTTTGCAGGCGGAGAATGGAGATTTATCAGGCATACTCCGTGATTTCAAGAAGTTCACTTCAAAAGCAATCATCAAGGCCATTGAAGACAACAAGCAGGAAAGCCGCCGCAACTGGATGCTATGGATATTCAAAAAAGCTGGCGAAAGCAACAGCCGCAATGAACACTACCAGTTCTGGCAACAGAACAACCATCCAATATTATTGGAAACGCCAGCCTTTACGCTGGAGAAGCTGAGCTATCTGCACATGAACCCTGTAAAGGCAGGTATAGTGGACAAGGCAGAAGAATACCTGTTAAGCAGTGCAAGGGATTACAATGGAGGCAAGGGACTGATTGCCATTGAGCATTTGACTGCTGCTTATGGTTTGCGTTCTTAAGGGGCCAGTTACAAACTGGCCATCATAGCAAATCCGTAGTCAGCTGAGCACAAGGCTTTTCACAAAACTACGGATAGCCGCTACGATTTGATGTTCACGCAAACTAACGAGAGCTGGGCCAGTTACAAACTGGCCATCATAGCAAATCCGTAGTTAGCTGAGCACAAGGCTTTTCACAAAACTACGGATAGCCGCTACGATTTGATGTTCACGGTAAACTAACGAGAGCTGGTAGATAGCTAAGCACTTGGCCAACGCTCGGAATCTACGGATAGCCGCTTCGGTTTAATATACAATCTAACGAGAGCGGGGCACAACGCAAAAAACATTGCAGACGTGCAGCCATAGAACCAATCATTGGACATCTAAAACAACACTACAGGTTAATCAGGAATTACCTGAAAGGTACAGTTGGGGATGCCATCAATTTAATGCTGAGTGCAGCAGCCATGAACTTCAAACGAGTCATGAACCTCTGGCTTACAGGGGCTAACTTTTGTTGGAAACTTATCTGCCATATCATCGCAAATACTTATTGGAAATTGTATGCCCAAAAACTAAAATCGACTTTTTGAGGGACGACTAACTAGAGCAGGGGATACACTACTGCTAAGAATTTATGTGTTCTTTTAACTGCTGAATAATTTCTTTTAATGAAATGTCATTTTCAAAAAATTTAAATACCTCAACCACCTGAGACAACGCTTCGCCTTCCCAGGGGTTCTTAACAACATCTATTTTTTTTAAATAATTCTCAATATTTTTTTTAGTTGTTCTATTGAAAATAAAAGCTTCGATATCTTCCTCGTAATCATCAAAATTGTCAATAGGACGTGGCCAGTCATTTATTGACTTTATAAAAATATCCAATGCGATTTCTATTTTAGATAGAATAAAATCTTGCTCTACATATTGCTCAACTTGTGAAATTTTCAATTTCATTGTACTACTAAGTTTTTAAATGCTTTTTGATGCCAAGATTGATATTTTGTCTTTACATCAAATACCTGATTTGTATTATTGTTCCTAAAATAATGTGTTTCAATTTTATTTCCATCCAACAAGCCAGCTTCATAAACTTTCACCCAATCTCCTTTTGATTTAAAGGTTAACACATTTAATAATCCACCAAGTTTTATTGGTGTAGTTACTTCGCCTATAGGCTGGTAAGTATTACCCATAACCTTTGAAATAGAAGGTTCTAATATAACGTTACTAGACCTTTCCGTATAAGGAAGATACGTTGTTTGTATTATATTTCCAGGCCTTGATAAAACACTTGAATTGCCAGAGTGTTCAATGCCTCCAAAAGACATTGCAATTCCATCCATTGCAGCCCCTTTAAATCCTCCTCCTGCAGGGTTAAGCATATAATCAGCAGCTCCAAAAGGTCCCCCAGCTATATTTGCCCCCACAGCATCAATATGCTCCCATTTCACACGCTTAATTTGATCCTGAACCCAGGATTGCTTGCCCATCCAACCGCGGCCATATATATCTGCCGCCAAAATTTCGGGCTCGGCGGTATTGGCTAGCAAAGCTGCTTTTGGTGTACCCGATTGAAATTCTGAATGTGCAGCGTTTGGCTTTATAGCTGCTTTTACTTTTTCTTTCGCTACTATCATTACTTTTCCAGCTGAAACCACACGAACATCAAAGTCTTTGATCAGGGGCGGAGATTGATCTACCCAACCTGCTGATGCTTTATAATTATGGCTCCATAAAGGTCCGGTTTCCGTTTTATTTGTTCTTACATTGTAATATTGTGCCTCACCTCCATCCAAATCAGTCGCTTGGATTGGTGTATTACTTGCAAATTGATAAGGTGTCAGTTCTGGGTAGTCCTTCGTCAGCGGATCCACACTCAAAAACTTCCCAATCCTCGCATCATATATCCGCAACCCATAATCCTGCACGCCCTCGCTCACGTCCTTGTCGTTCTCCTTCCCGTTGAACCCGTACCTGTAGCCATCATTATTGAACCTGCGCCCCGGCATGGCCATACCGAAGGGATAGTAATCATTGGCGGTTGCCACATCGGGCAGCCAGTAGCCAACAATGGTGCTGGTAATGTTCTGGGCTATCTGCACTTTCCTGTCCGTAACCGTGGCCAGTACATTGCCCAAGTGGTTGCTCAATTCAAAGAACTTGTTGCCACGCTCAAAGGTAACCATTGCGGTTGGTTCACCAATCTCACCAATATCAACTATCGCCTGCATGTCCCTGTTGGTGTACACAACGCCTAGCCTGCTGCTGCCATAGAGGTGTGCTTCCGTCTGCATAAGGTGCGCATGGCGGCGACCTGTTTGCTGGTAAACAGCCATTACATTGCCGCTGGCATCCCTTACATACCAAGTAGTAGTGGGGCCGTCGCTGCTGGGAACAGGGCTCACTGTTTTGCTGATCCTGTTACCCGACGCATCATAGGTGTAGCTGATAACGGTGGTATTGCCATTGTCCACTTTGGTAACGCTGGCAATTTTACCGTATACGGTCCATTCTATATTGGTGATATGTTCACTGACGTCAGAAATGAGGTTCCCAATGGGGTCGTACTGGTAATTGCCATTGGCCTGTCCACCTTTGAGGTCTTTGTACTTGTCGTATTCGCTGGTGGATGCATCCGCTGCATTGTCCACTACCTTGTCCAACTGGTTCGTGTTCGGCTTGTAGGTATAGGCCAGGTCATCCATGGCCAGCCTTGCTGCATTGCCGTTGCGCAGGTAAGTGAGGATATTGCCATTGGCATCGTAGCTAATGCGCTCCTTGTACTCCTGGCTTACGGTTAGGCCGGGGCTGTTGGAAGCCGGGTTGAAGCCCGTGTAGCTGTTCATGGCCACTAGGCGGTTCAGTTTATCATATTGGTAACCGTATAGCTTTGCCTCGCCCAGTTTGGGCACGTTCACCAACATGGAACCAATGTTGCCGTTGAACAGGTCACTGCCCGTTTGCACACCGTCGCCCAGGCCCTGCAAGTTGCCCGTGGGCAGTGCTGCAAAGGGGTTGGTGGCAGCGGTGCTGATGGGCGCATAGTCGCCCCTGAAATAGTTGAGGCTGAACCCGAAGGCATCCCTGGCCACAGTGGAGGACGATGAGCCATCATCGCTCATGTCGCCACTGTAATAGGCACCGGCAGCAGGCTGGCAATTGACCAGTGTGCTGTTTATTTCCGCAGTCATATCATCGCCATCAACCGTGGAGAACCCAGCATTGAGGTCAATTTCCTGGGTAGCATTATAGGCAGCAGGCTGCCCGTAATCCGAACGGTGGTCCACCTGCAGTACCGTAACGCCGGAACCTGCCAGGCAGGCATCCGAATTGGTGGAGCTGATGGCCGTGCTGTTCACGCCCTTGAGCCAGCCCTGTAGGGTATAGGCATAGTCAATGCCCTGCACCCGCTGCTTGCCCAGTACCGTGCGGGCCAGCGGGCCATGCTTGTAGTACTGGTAGGTGGCATCCCTTTCCCAGTAAATATTGTCCAGGCTGGTTTCCACTTCGGTGAGCCTGTTTTCCGCATCGTAACTGTAGCGGTGTAAAACTGGTCCTTCCTGCCGGGCTGGTAGCTTACGCTGTTTACCTTGCCGCTGATGAGGTCATAAACATAGGCTATTTTCTTGTAGCGTTCCACTGCGTTCATGCTGTTGGCAGTGGCCGTATTGGTGCTGCTGCCATAGTCCTGCAGCAGTTCGCCCACATTGCCATGGATATCGTAGGTGTAGAAAGTGGCGGCCGAATGCCCGCCCGGTGTAGCGGTGCCCACGGCTGTTATCTGGTCGTACACAGCGGTATAGCTTACACGGTTGCGCAGGTTCTGCTGGTCCAGGAAGGGCAGCAGGTCATTGCCACCGCTGATATAGCTGATATCGTACTGTGTAACCGTTACCTGGTGTGGCTGCCCAGAAGTGCCCGCATAGCTGGCAGTACCCTTTCGCCAGGGGTCCAGCAGGGACTGGTCCCGTGCAATGGTCCTAACATCACTTACGGAATAAGTGGTGGTTTTGGGCAGTTCGCCCACTTCGGCTATCCTTCCCAAATCATCATACAATGTATAGCTGTACAGGTTGCCCACAAGCTGCTTCGCATTTTGGCTGAGCACCAGCCTGCCCAGCCTATCGTACCAGAAATGGCTGGTGCCGGCATCGGGTGTTTTCTGCTCCACTACCTGGTTCAGCGTATTGTAGCGGTACTGGGTAATAAGGCTATGGTCTGGTACTAAACTGCGTGTGGGAATGGTAGCGGTCATATCCGTATAGGTACCGCCTGCTATATAGCTGGTCCTTGCGGCCTTAACATCTGCCAGGAAGGTGGCGTCGCCAAACTTGGGGCTCACACCCTGTGGGGGCACGGTCTTTACCAGGTTGCCTGCTTGGTCATAATAGTAAAGGGTATAATGGTATTCCGCATTGACGTACTGCACACTGAACGATTCCAATTGCTGGGCGGAGAGGCATTTGGCCCTGTAGGCCTTCTCCCATTCTTCCAGCTTGCTTTCCATTTGCTGGTGGTAAATGTTCTGCGCAATGGCATAGGCCATTTGGTTGGTATGCTGGCAGGGGTCGGTGGGCAGGAAGCTGGGGTTCTGGTTCAGTGGCGCTGTATTGCGGCAGATGACCGTTTGGGTAGCCCCTGTGTTGGAGGCATAGTCGGTAAGCACGCAACCGTTTGTTTGGGCATTGGTAAAATAGTCCACCCAAGTGTACTGCAGTCCTGTACGGTAATTGATGTACTTGGCCAATAGCTCATTGCGGCTCATTTCAAGGGCCGTTAACTGGTTGGTGCCCGTAAGCACGGGTGCAGCATTGTAAGGGGCACCCAGCAAGGTGCCAAACTCGCTAATAAATGCGCCTATATGGCTGCTGAGGTCTGCACAGGTAAGGCAGTTAACCACGGCCGGATAGTTGCAGCCCATGGATACCGGTACGGTTTCCGGTGCTTTCAGCAGTTCACTGCTGCCGGTGGTGAAAGTATTGAAATGGGTGTACAGGCTTTCCGTAATATATTCCTTGTACACATGGCTGAGGAAACCGTTGAAGCCCGTATAGCTGTCCGCATATTCTGCGGCCAGCGATTCGGTTTTTACCGCTGCAAACCTGCTCCTCAAACAGGAGGTGGAAGAGGTAATGATGGGGGCTGTAATCACTGGGTTCTTGCCCCTGATCTTGGGCCATTCTATCATGTACGTATTGCAGAGTTCAGTCTTGGCAATACTGGGCGAATGGGCAGCAAAAGCAGCATCGATTACTTCTTTAAAGTTCAGTGGCTGGCCAGTTATTGGGGAGGCAGCATTGGATGCACCGTCTGGATTGTCGGCATCACTGCCCCTTACGCATACTTCAATCATGCCCTGCTTGTGCGTAGGGCTGGTAACAGGTTCTATGCCGTAGATGATATTGTTCAGTAATTGGTCCTGGTCGGTTATGTTTAGGCTGGCAATGGCAGGGCATTGCAGCAGTTCGGCCTTCCATACGGGCGCATAGCTTTCGCACTTGGTCTGGTAGCTGCTGGCCGTATGGTCTGCGGGGTCCAGGCTCACGCCTGTGGGGGCACTGCCTGCGGTGGTAGGCCACCAGGTATTGTCGGTGGTGCCATTGCCATCTCCCTGTTGCACAATCTGGTTGTCATCCTTGGGAAAATGCACGTAGTAACCATGGTCGCGCAGCATGTCGGACGTGGTTACCCCGTCCGCAAAGGGCACTTTTGCATTGATATAGGCATTCAGGTGTTTGCTCCTTTCGGCCAGGTACAATGCCTGGAAAACGGACCATACCTTGTTCATCTCATCTGTGGTCAAACTATTGAAAAGCGGATAGCTGGAAGGGCTGGCCAGTAAAGCAGCCGGGTTTTTGGGCGCTGATAGATAGCAGCCTGGACGGTCTGTGGCACCATCGCATTTCAGGTTGCCATAAGCCACCTGCCACATGGTTACTGTAGCGGTGGTGGAAACAGGCAGGTAGCCACCAATGTTTACCTTGGTGTACATGTCTGCGTAATGGTCCGTAACTGTGCCTGCTTCCGGATGCGCATAGGCATAGCTATACAGCTTATCCACTGCACTGGCAGCATCCGCAGGCACCGGTGTACCGGTAACCAAGGGACCCGGTACCGTAGCTAATGTGCCGCTAGATGGCCAGGTGGTCTGGCTTTGAAACGTAGCCAGCCAGTTATAGGTATCCTTCATGTCCGTGGTCTCCACAAATTTCAGCTTGTTGTATTCCGGGTGGTAGGGCAATAGGGCGTTTTCCCAACTGTTCTGGAAGCGGTTGGCAAACTCGGTTTCATTGGCCACATCGGTGGCATTGGTCAGTCCGTTCAGGATGCTCCAGTCACCGGAGGCATTGATGGTAAGGTCTATGGCATTTTGGCCATTGTAATAATAGTCGATGGGTGTGGGCGACGAGCCTGCCACTGGGGCGGCTGCCAAGGCTGGGTCCACGGGACGGAGGTAATGCGGGTACAGGGCATTGGAGAAGGCCCTGGAGAAGATATCGTACTGGTGGTGCATGGCATAGTAATCAGGGTTGGTGCCCGCTGTGCCAGTGGATGCATGGTTGCCCGTCCAGTCCTTGCCCTTGGCATACTGGCCTTCAAAAGGTTTCATATCTGCCAGCATCATTTGCCTGATGGAGGAAACGGAGTGGTCTGCTGAGGGGCAGAGTTTATTGCACTTTTCTGTTTCCGTGTTATAGTTGCTTTGTATTTCCGTGATGACCGCAGCGGGCACAGCAGCCAGGTCGGCCATCGTAATGGTTTTGGGTGTGCCGCTTCCATAGCCCAGGGACAGCAAATAGTTGTTCCTGAAAGTTTCCCAGTCGCCCAAATGCGCCGCACAGGTGGCACAGGTCAATGTATCAGCAGGTGGTGGCACATCGTTACAATGCGACGCATTCTGCAATTGGGTAGTAATGGTGCTGAGCAGGGTATTGAAGCAGTTCTCGTCCTGGTCTTTTTGGAAAAGTGCCTTGTACTTGGCCAAGGAGGCTTCACTAATGGTGAGTGTTTTGCGCACGGAATAGGATCCGGCTTCCGTGGGGTAGATACTGAACTCCACTTTATTGGTGGCAAAGCCTCCAAAAGAAGCTACCGCAGTGGAGCAGGACTGGTCGGCATCCAGGTTAATGTTATTGTACTTGTAGGTAACCTTATCGGATGGTGGGCTGGCCATGTCCGCAGGGTCGCCGTGCAGGAAGCTCTGCTCACCTGCATCATTGGTGATGGTTATCTCCAAATTGTACATGCAGTCATGGCAGAAACTAACGCCATTGCAGTTGAGGAAACTATACTTGAGGGTTTCGGGATTCAATTGGTAGGTAAACTTGTATTGCAAGTTGGGCACGGAAATCAATAAACTATTGACCGATTCAATGGCATTGTTGTTTTTGACCCTATTGGTATTGTCCGAGAGGAGGTCCCTTACAATACCATTGGTAAAGGCTGTGCCGGATGGATAGGTGGCGGCACTTAAAGGGGCCAGGTTAACGGCGCTATGGTCAGGGTCACCAGCCAGTGCCGTAGCTACGGTACGGCCATGCATGTCCACATAGCTTACGCTCATTTGTCCATTGGCATCTTTCACCAGGTTCTTGGAATAGTGCGAAGCATTGCCTGCTTCCACGCCAAACAGCCCATCCAGTTCTACCTGTGCAGCGGCACCGTAGTAGTACTTGGTCACTTGTGAGCCGCCCATGGCATGCTTTTCCCCTACCCCGCTCTGGGCCAGTACCCTGCCCGTGGCATCTGGTGTGTAGCGCGTTACGGTAAAGGGGTAGCCATTGGCATTGGGTATGAACCTTGTTTCATCTGCATTGGTCACAGAGGCGTTGTTCTCACTGTAGTATTTGGAGGAGCCTGTTGTTTTCTTTAAATACGCCGTGGCATAGGAAGTAAGCGTATTGATGGGCTGCAGGTCAAAGAATTCCGCAGGGTCTTTTTCATTGTTGGCCTGGCCATTGAACAGGTTCAGGTTTGTCTGGTAGCGGATCGTGTTTTCCATGGTGGGCGTGGGCAGTACCTGCACGGCGGGCCTGCCCTGGTAATCATAGAATGTTTCGGAGGCCAGTACGGAGTCCCTCACATTGTCCTTGGTAACGGTTTGCCTGCTGCGCAGGGAGCCGTCAAAATAGCTGATCACTGTTTTGGACTTGCCTTCTTCTGCAAAACTGGTGCTTACCTGCCAGTTCAGCCCGGGTTCATGGCCAGTGGAATGTACGGCATTGCCGGAACCGTCCTTGGGAAAGGTACTGGCCCAGGCACCATCTGTCCTGTTGCCCGAGGCTTTGGCATTGCAGGGCCGCATGCGCACGTAGAGCATGCCCGTGCCATCGTACAGGAAGGGTATCTTGTAACTGCCCGTTGCCGAAAAGGGCAGGTCTATTCGGGTGGTACTGCCCCTGAATACGAGGTCCGTACTGAATGTACCGGTGCCGTCCTTGTAATTGTCCACCATTTCATCTTCTACCCAGGCCCATTCCAGTTGCAGCATATTGATGCCCTGGTTTACGGGCCATGTCCATTCCACCAGTGCCGCATCTTCCATAACGGTTTTTGGCGAGGCTATATCCGATGCATTGGTGGTTACTTTGAAAGTGGAAGGGGTAATGCCGGTTGCCAGTTCCATTTTACGGGTCACATCCATCTCTGCCACCAGGTAGAGTACTTCCCTGGTGTCCAGTGTATTGCTGCCGGCAGTGATCACTGGTATGCCGGAACG
Source organism: Chitinophagaceae bacterium (assembly GCA_023251255.1). Lineage (GTDB taxonomy): Bacteria > Bacteroidota > Bacteroidia > Chitinophagales > Chitinophagaceae > UBA1930. The sequence goes on along the minus strand of JAHEZD010000001.1, from coordinate 125,111 downwards.
GTCCGTAATGCTCACTTTTACATATTCTGCATCGGGCACCGTACAATAGGCCCTGGCATTGTACTTGGTACCTGCATTTCTTTTGTAGTCCACCGTTAGGGTCTTGCTAACAGTGGTAATGGAGGAGGAGGAGGGGCCATAATCAATGCTGATGACAATACTGGCGGTAAAGTCTGTAGGTATCAGTTTGGTAGTTTCTTCTTTTATATTAAAGCTAATCAAGGTAGTTACCTTCCTGGAGGTTTCCCCGGAAAAACTGGTCAAAGCCGTACCTGGCAAAATGGCGCTCTTGGTGGGGTCCACTTCAATGGCGCGTGACTGGTGGGTACCAGTGGTTACATCCACCGTTCCTGTGAAAAACACGGCCCGCTTGGGGTCCTTTATGCCTTCGTCAACATTGCCACCAGCCAATGCATGCTGCGAAAAGCCAATGGCCCATGCCAAGCAAATAATGGTTCTGTATAGCCTTGCAGGCTTTGCTACCACATGGGTAAAAATGCCTGCCATTTGTTTGAAATGATGCTTTGCCATATATGCCAGTTTGTATTGTTCGGATCTATTTTCCATGCCTTGCTATTTTTTATTGGCCGTAGCCATTACTGTTCAATTTCAACTATTGTTATTACTGCCCTGTTCCATTGGTGCCAATGTTTGCTATGCAAACGGCAGATTGAACCAAATTTTACCACCAAGGCGCCAAGACACTAAGTAGAAAAAACTACGTTTTTTCTTTGCAGCCTCCTACTCTATCCATGGCCCTACTGCTGCCTCCTAATGCTGTAACCCTCATACCCCTTTGCAGGCACCCATTCACCTGCCGCATTTTTCACCAATCTATTGCTTAAGGTCACAGGTACTACTATGCCTTCGGCATGTGCTATGTACTGGAACAGGTATTCGTTCACTTCCTCGCTCAGTAAGTAATCCCCTGACATGTCTATGTGCACACGGTTTGCGTTAGGTATATCCTTACTGGCCCCTGTGGTATCTGTTAAGGGCAGCAGCTTCCTTTTTACCGTTCTGGCAACCACAGGGTTCATGGAACCGCTGTACCTTATTTCCACTTCTTCCAATGGTTTGTCCGTGCCTTGCAGCAGTTTTCTAGTACTTAGTTTAATGAGCGTATCCACATCATTCACTACCTGCTTTTCTGCCAGGTATTTTTTGCCCATGGCCTCCAGTGAGGCCTTGGGAAGACCGGGAAACATGGTGAGGGATTTATCCATGGTGCCTGCCTCCTGCTTGACCAGCATGAACATTTTCATCCGGTTATTCACCAGCAGCATTAAGGAGTCGTTCACCACCTGCTCCAGTTCCCCAAACTTTATGTAGCCATCTCCTTTCTGCAAGTAAAACTCCGCCAGTGTGGACTCACTGCCCTTACCCGCAAGATGGGGAACCGTAGATTTCCTGAACAGTATCCTGGCCTGCAGGGGCAGTTGCTGGTAATTTTTGCTTACCGCAACAAACTCCCGGTACAGGGCCAAACTGTCCTTCTTGCGCTGTGCGCCTGCATGGCCGGCCAGCAGCAAAGCTGCTGCCAGCAGTGAATAGGCTAAGTACTGTTTGTATTTCATCTTATTGCAGGTCCGTAATTTTTTTCTGTTTTGCACTCCTGGTTTCCTTGATGGTCTTGATGCCTTCCCTTGTTTCTGCCTTGGTCCTGATCAGCGTACCCTCTTCGTCGTACTCATAGAAACTGGCGTAGTTATTGGCGTCCAGTTCTGCCACCAAGCGCAGGTTAATGGGGTCATAGACGTATGCTTTCAAATTGGCATTGAAAGGATGGATGCGGATATCGTCCCAGTAATTGTTTGCCGTTGAACTATTGTTTTTCAATAGGCACTCCATGGTTACCGCACCTGTAGGGGCCGTGAATTCCTTTTCCAGTTTCTGCCACCCTTCTATAATGGGCCCAGCCGGCGAAATGCTGATGGTGGACCCAATGGGGTTTCCACTGGCATCCTTAAAGGACAGTTCAACCACACTGTTGGTATAGGTTTGCACCGGACCGGTAACCGCTTCCCTTGCCCAACTGCTGAACAGCATTTTCTTATTGGGCAAAATGGAAAACTCGGGGTTCAGCATCTGTTCGGCACCTTCTATGGGTGTAGTGTAGGTGCAGCTGCTCATGGAGGACAGGTCCTGGTAGCCGATGATTGCGGCCGAACCTCCAGATGGGGTCAAATAAAAAGTGAAATTATGTGTGCAGTATAATGCTGCAGAATTAAGTGCTTCGGTTCGGCAATCAATTCCATCAACAATAAAATCATTAGGGTTCGAATCGCAATTTGCTTGGTAGCCTATAAAGCAGGTACTGTAAATCTTGTATTTACCCTTAGGTAAGCAAACAGTAAATTCTTTCACGTCTTCAGAGCCCGGGCTGGTTCCAAAAGTGGTATTGATAGGGTCCAATGAGAATTCAGTACCGCTCTCAACTGAAGTGATCTTAATGCCCATAGATGATGATTGGGTAGAACTTACCCCTGCCAAAGCTCCAGCGGCATTAACTTTCTCATATACAGTATATATACCTCCAGCGGTTTCAAAATACTCTGTTGTATTGAATGTATAATCATAACCTGCAGCACTGCCACTAGAGAGCATTTTCAAATATTTAGGAATAACATTCATGTTTATAGTTGAATTGCCATAACTAAAATCTGTAAGTGTTAGAAGGGAGGTAAGTGAACTTACTGAAGAAGCAATATTCGAAATGGTAATACCTGGATTGGCCAATACCGTAGGTGTTTTACTGCCAAAACTGAAATTGTTGGCAGCAAATGGTACATTGTTATCGCCTACTGGGATTTGCTTTGCTAAAGCCAAAGAGCCAGCACCAATTTTCAATACTTTCTTGCCTGTATGGGCATTGAACCCTTCATCCCCTGCCACTATGGTAGTGCTCACCGAAGAAAAGTCCAGGTGCCCCTTGGAACAGGAGCTGCCACTGCCACCACTTGGGCCACCACCAGGAAGTGGCCTCAGTGCTGCATCTACATCATCATTTTCAAAATTGGCCACGCCCATTTCATTGTAGCGGGTGTTACTGCCCATGGCCACAGGAAAATCCTTGTTGTAGCTGTACTGTGCAGCGGTATAAATGTCCAGTGCATCCTTGGTTTCCAGTTCCATGCCCCTGCCATTGATGCGTGTTAACTGACTGTTCACTACCCATAGGGCACTGGGGCTGGGAACAAGGTTATGTGGTGTATTGAACACCCAGAACAACTGGAAATTGTCCACAAATCCATTTTCAGGTAGGGCTGTCTGGCCACTGGCATCAGTGCCTGTCCTGTTTCCGTACAGGGTCCTGTTTCTCCAGCTATGGAAAGTGCCCAATAGGCCCTTGGTATAGGGATTTATCCTTTTGTTTAAGTAGCCGGTACAAGCATCTATTTCATACTCCGAACAAGTGGAGGAATTGTAGAAAATCTGCTTCCTTTTGATTACGTCCCTGTCTGTTTGCCATCTTTCCAGGTACTCGGCGGCAGAAGCGGCCACCACTTTGCTGGAACTGTTTATGTCTATTTGCCCACTGGACCCAGACACGGGGTCGGTCATACTGGTTACTGATGCAGCAGGAGTGCCCAACATGTTCCGCTTACCGCTCCTTACAATCCGCAGGGTTACATTGCTGCGGGTATAGGGCTGGCCGTCCTTGTCCAAAAAGATAAAGTTAGGCGCTGTGTTGGTGAGTGAAGTGGACAGGTCCTTATCCCTGTCATAGGCCCAGATAAGCTGCGTATTGGCACAGTCATTCAGGTTGGACAGTACCAGTCCACAACCGGATGGGTCATCCCCTTTTACATAGATTTCATCACCGCTCTCAA
>JAHEZD010000001.1:0-121268 GCA_023251255.1 Chitinophagaceae bacterium | reverse complement strand
TCAAAAATGTCCGCAGGACTGGCAACACCGCTGGTAATGGCGCCATCCAAGAAAGTAACCCCCGTAAAAGTGGCATCTATATTCTTGTAGGCCAGCCCCATGCCACTGTAAGCCCAGTAAGCTGGGTAGGTAGTGGAATAAATAGGTTTATCAAATTCATTGTTGGTCTTGTTAACAATCACCTGGCCCGTTTCCGCATCAAATACCTTGTTTTCGGTACTTACCATGCTGCCCTTGTCTACCACCACCACTTTGTCTACCACACTGTGGTAGTTGATGACCTTGGTACAGGTAACCGCACGGTAGGTATTTTCCGATTCGGCCAATGTGGGCCATATAAAGGGTACCCATCCCAGGCCAAAAAGGAAATCATCTATCTGGGCCTGCACTTCCTTGCTGTAGCTGTACACTTTGAACTCGCGTGCATCGGTCATCAGTTCAATGTCAATGCCCATATTCCCCGCTGTAACGCCCCCATTGCTGGAAGTGGAAGCAAAGTCAAATTTCTCGTCCAGCCCTTTATCACCTATATTTCTATAATAGTTCTGTGTATAGTTCACAGGGGTTTTGTCATCGTTTTCAGGGTAGCTGGCCTGTGATTTCACCTTGCCGTTCATATCGTTCAGCTCCACCAGGAAGCCCTGTGAAAGGGCCTTGGTATCCAGCATGTTCTTCCAGAAAAAAGCAAAGGAATTGTGGTGCTCTTCCTTGGTGCTTTCCCCATCCAGGGATGTATAGCTCCATTTTACCGGGTAGTCTTTGGTGGTATAGAATTCCGTAACCTGCTTGCCAATACCGGACCTGGTTTGTTTGGTGGCCTGGTCGGGGTGGTTCTTGATGGAGGTTACCGTAACCTTGCTGTAACCAACCACTGGTGCAGGAAACAGTGCATCCAGGAAGGGCATTTCAATAGAACCATAGGAAGTAGGTCCCCATGCTACGGAATTGGCCACTTGCAGCATGGTCTGGAAGGGGTTCTCCTCACCACCAATACCGGGTTCATAGGAAGCTACCCCGCTACTGATGGGCCTTTCCACGCCATTGAGCACTTCGGTGGTTTCGTATTTGTATGCCTGGCCATAAAAGGAAGCGGCTTCCCCACTCACGATCACTGCTCCTGAGCCGTCTTTCTTCTCGGTCATCCTGTTCCAGTTGTTCCTTATTATAACAGACTTGACCCTATTGCCACCGCCCATTTTATGGCCGCTTGGCTGGGCAAGCCTTACAAAGCTCTTGCTGAGGTCCACATACCGGGCAAAGTTCTTGGAGCGCAGGTAGCTTACCTGGTCCTGGAACGCTTCCACTAGCCCGTCCAGCATGGCTATGAGCATACTGCCTATTTGCTTGATGCTGCTCTGATCGGCTATATCATAGGCTGGGTAGGCCTGACCGGGCAACTGTTCCCGCAGGTACTCAATGGCCGTAAGGGCAAGGGGGCTTAAATGGTCATCCCCCGCTTCCTTTAATTTGATCCATATCTGGGTGGTGCTGCCGGGCATATAATCACAGTCCTCTATTTCTGCATAGGAGGTCAGGTGCTCATAGCCCTTGGGCATTTTCACGGCCAGGCGGAAGGCCAACTGTGTCTGGCCGCCCAGGTACTGCTGCTTGATCTGTTCCTTGGTCCTGGTGCATGCATTGCCATAGGCATCTATACAGGGGCCAATGTTCACCACCGCATACCTGTTTTCCCTGGGTATGCCCACAGGCGATAAACTGTACAATTCATTGGACAGTGCCACAGCAGTATTGGTGGGATCGTAAGTGAAACCCACAATCCCCATCATTACGGTTGCTTTTTTGTTCTGTACAAATGCATAGTCATCGCTTTCATACTCCACTTCTATTTGTCCGCCCGATGGCAGCAGCACTTTCTTCAGGCACCAGGCTGCTGCCTGCTGGTTAATGGTTTGCTGCGTTAAGGCTGCAGATGGCTGTGCACTGTATGGATAGTCGGCATTTTTGAGGCTGGAAGGATTTGCGGATACGGGTTTATAATTGCCCCACCTGTCAGAGGCATTGGCCACATAATTGGGATTGTCTGCGGTGTTGGCATCTGTGTTGCCATAACCAAATACATACTGGTTCCGGCTGGCCCTGCTCTGCCCATTGAAGGTGAAGTAGATCCTTTCCAGCGTGAGCTTGCCCCCCTGGTTGGGATTTTCGGTTGTGCCTGCTACGCTTGCATCATTATCGGTAGTGCCACGGCATAATTTATAGGAATATTCAAAGTGTACAGTCTTGATAGGCTTTGCACCACTTGGGTTACTTGGGCTAATCAGGCCATTCTGCTTGAGGTCGGCCTTGCTGTACAGGTCTATTTTTTCGAGTTTCCTGATGCTGGTGTCGCTGGTGGCTATACCACCCTTCTCAGATGCTGCGCCTTTTCCATCGTACCTTTTTCCAAGGGTAAAAATGGCAATCATGGTTTTGGATTCCACGGAATGCAGGTACCAAGATTCGCGTTCACCATACACCAATAGCCCTTTATCGTCTTTGGAACTGCTCCTATTGCCAGGATTGAAATTGGCCTTGCCCAATGTTGGCGGTGTGGCTGCATCATTGGCTATTGCTGCGGTATGCGGGGTACGCCATTTGTAATCGGTGGCCATTTTACTGTAGTTGAACTTCACGGCATTGCCCAGGTCATCTTCCGTGATACCGTCACCTGTTAGGTCCACATAATCGGGCGACAGCAGTCCGCTCAGCAAAAAGGAATGTGCATAGGCTGGTGTGGTGCTTGTTTGTACATAACCATCTATGAGGTTGCCAGTGGACTCGCTTAAAAGCGTTGAGGCAGGGGTAGCATTGTTTGCCGCATAGGACACCATATTGTTTGCATCCACATTTGCCCCATCGGGATAGGCTGTGGAGATAGGGTTATTTACTGAGAAAGTAAAATCAGTCTGGGTGATATTGTAAACAGGTATGCCATAGATATACCTCTTGCCATCATTTTCCGTTACATTGATCTGCGAAATATGGTGGGGCTTGCGGTAATGGCCAGTAGCATTGTCTGTAACTGGATAATACCTCGGCATCGTTTCATAATTCAGGGTATTGTCGCTTTTGAGAATGGCGGTTTGTGAATAGTTGACGATGTTTTTGTCAAGCCCGATACGCTGTGCATCTTCCGCAGTGAGGAAGTTGATGACCTGTGTGCGCTTCTTGCGCTCAGCAGTGGCCATGGCAGTGTTGTAACCACTCAGGTCCGCATTGGAAAGTACGGCACCATTTCCGGTTTTGTCAATCCGCTTAAGCGTGGGTTCTATAGTGGGCGATTCACCGGACCCTCCCAGTACATAACGTACCAGATCGGTACCGCCAATAGCCGTAAACTGGTTGTTCTGCAAAACACTTGATTCGCCGGGGTTCCTGAAATACACGTTTTCAAAGGAGCCGCTCCTTTCCTTGAAGGGTATGGCCTGCCTGAGCTTGTTGCCATCCATCCATTCACCAACGGTGGAAGGTGTTTTGACCGTACTGAAATTGCCGCCATACTGTCCGGGGATACCAATGTCCAAACCGGCACTGGTGCTTCGGTCCTTGGAGCGGGTAACATTGTCCCGTACATAGCCCAAATCATTCCGGTAGGGCCTAATGGTACCGCCTGTACCTTCCCCATTAATGGTAAAAACATCATAGGTGTATTGCGGTGCGGAAATAATGGGTGTGTTGGGTGTTACTTCCTTATCGCCAATGCGGGCAAAATCCATTACTGCATTGGGGTTATTGTTCGCCTTCTCGTAATAGAGGTAGCCCACCAAGGGCTTTACCTGGTTCTTGTCCTCATCTGCTATTTCCGATTTCTGCATGCTTACTTCTGCCTCAAAGTCCAGCTCCTGGCCCCAAAAGGCCCCACCTAACTGGAAATGTCCGGAACCTGCCGTATTGGTAATGGGCATGCGCATGGTGGGTATATAGCTGGGCTTGGCAAAATTGATGGAATGGGAATACATGTTCGCTCCGAAACTATGCGATGAATTCGAGATGTTTACACCCTCGCCCTTAAAGCCGGCCTTACTATCTGTCTTGGACATACTCACTTGGTCATAGAGCTGCAATGACCTGATGCCCGACCTTGCGTTATAACCTGTGGACAATCCAATCCCTTCGGTAAAGTTCCTACCTGTGACTTGCATGGATGCGTTAAAGGACACATTGGGCGATATGGTGACCCCATTCCTGGAACTGTTGTTGATATTCAACCCTACCCCCATACCAAAGGGGGACTTCTCCGTACCGGATTTCTTGGCAAATGAAAAAGAATACCCTCCCTTAACGGCAAAATCCAAGGCTGGCCCTAAGTAGTTATTGAATGAAACACCCAAATTAACACCAGCAGTAAATCCCGTGGAAATACTTTCCGTTAGGAAATCAGGGTACAGTTCACTTGGTTTTGTGCCAAAAATTTCTATATCCGCCCCCACGTTCACCCCAAAAGTCTTATTGGCCTTCATGGCCTGTGTCTGTTTCAATATATCCGTACCATTGAAATCGTCCGGTACGCCGCGCATATTCCTGGTAACGGCACCGGGATTGATGTTCCAGCCAAGGCCCACCCAACTGGCTTCCTGCTCCGGGGTAATGTTTCCATCGTAAAAAATATTTACGGGATAGCCGCCCACATCCAGCAAGGGTATATTGTAGCTGAAATCGCCGGTAAAAAGGTTTACCAAATTATCGGCACTCACCGGTTTGAAGGAAGCCATTTCCGGCTGGGTAGGACCGCCCGAAAAACCTTCTTCCGCAACCGTACCCTTGGGAACAATCACTGGCTGGTTACCGGGCCTGCCCATCAACTGGGGATGACCGCCCTTTTTCTTTTCGCTAATGGACGGCGCATGGTAGCTGCTGGCCACAGGCGATAGGCCCCTGGACCATGATGCGGTAACAATGGAGAGGTAGAATACGGCAATAAAGAACCGGGAAATACCTTTTTTGCAATGTGTGGCTAAGTAAAGTATCATAATAATCTAGGGCTTGTGTAATTAATCCTGTTTTTCTCTTTTGAACATCAAGTAGTAGCTCCTGCCTTGGGTATCGGTAAGCTTTAGCTGGTATGTTTTGTCTTTTTGTATGGCATTGCTTAGCGGCACGGAAAAGAAATTGTCGCCATAGGCCATGGTCATTGTTTGCTGCGCCAGTACCTTGTCCGTTCCTGCCAGGCAGATGGTGAGGGTGCCCGTATATTCCCTATCATAGGAATAATGCTGCACAAAGAGGTCCTTGCCGTTCTTGACCATGACCGTTTTGCTTTCAGCAAGGTTCCTGCTCAATGGGTAATAGGCTGCGGTAACGGTTTCCTGCTGGGCCACCGAATCCTTCACCTTAAATACCCATACTTCCGATTTTGCGGCATAGCTCCTATCATCCTTGGCCACTACCTGCCAGGCATACCACTTGTCTTTCTGGAAGGCAGTGCCATTGCCCGCATAGCTCAACAGGTTATAGGGCGTATGGAGTTCTATGAAGAAGGGCATGTTCTGCTGTATGGCTTCTTCCGCTTTCTGGTTAGGCAGTATTTCCGCAATCATGACCTCGTAGCCCAACTGGTTGAACAGTTGCTGTGGCGATGGGGGTATCCACGTAAACTGTGCAGGCTGTATGTTCAGTACGGCACTGTCTGCGGGGAAGGCCAGCATGGGCGGGCTGAGTGGCTCCACGTCTAGCTGGATGCATTCTTCTGCCAGCACCGCTGGCTTGCTGCTGATGGTGGACAGCCGGTAGCAGGCTACATAGTTGCCAATGGGCAATAGCTGGTCATTGCCCTTGCCTACAAAACCGGTGTTGATATTGTTGTACTGGATGGGCGAAAGCAGGGCATTGCTCAGTTGCCTGGCCCCCTTGCTCAGGGTAAACTCCGATGAGGTGGCAGTAATCTGCTCCAGTCCGTTTGTCCTGTCCCTCAGCACCAGTTCCAGCCGGCAGTTCACCGTATTGTTGCTGCTGTTTACGGCCAGCACATTCCATAACTGGGTCTTCTGCACCATGCCCGCCACGGGCAGTGTGGGCTGCAGGGTGTACTGTGCAGCCAGGGTACCGAAAGTTCCCAGCAGCAGGGCCATCACCACTATTTTTTTCATTGTGTCCATTTTAAAATTCACGGTTAAAAGTTATCCTCCCCAGGTTCACAGGAAGCAGGTTCCTGTTGTAGCCGGGCAGGTATGATTTATCGTATTGCAATTGCAAAGTGCCTATGTTTTTGAGGAACATGTTCAGCCCCGCCATGGCTCCCCATAGGGTTTGGCTGTTGTTCACTTCCGACCATTTCACACTGCCCGAAATACTGATCCTGTTCTTGATCTGGTAGGTGGCTATTGGCTCCACGGTTACCTGTTTCAGGTCCGTCTGCTTGGTCCAGGTAAATACGCCCTGCAATACAAAGGGCGAGAGGTACACACTCTGGTTCACGATGCAGGAAGTGGCATTGTAGTAAATGAACCCTGAATCCTGGCCCCTATTGTAGAACCGGGTGTACACGGCACTGGTGCTCATATTGGTGCGTCCCACAAAATAGGTATGGCTTACAATAGCATTGAGCGTATTGAACTGCTGCTCGTACAGTACATTACTGTTGCTGAGCGACAGTTGGGACGAGGGATAGAAGCCCACGGTAACAATGGGGTATTTGGGTACCCGCAAGGTGGCCTGGAACGACTTGAACATGGTGGAACTGGAAAAATCCGGTGCCGCCAGCGGACTATTGAAATCATTCTTCCTAACGGATGCTTCCAGCAACAGTTTTTGCTTCAGCAGCCCCTGCTTCACTTTAAACGACCAGGCTTCCTGATTGGTGTTAGTGGGGTATAGCGTGAACGACTGGAAGCCCTCCCCCATTTTGCGGTAGTAGGCCGTAACCTTGGTATGGGTGGACGGGTAATCGCTGAACAGTTTAAGTGTCCATGCTTCATTGGTATGGGTGGAGAAGTCCAGCATCTTCTGGCCCGTGCCTGCGTAGGAAGAGCGGGCATATTCTGCTATTATATAATTGTTAGCATCAATCACCATGCGGCTTTCCAGTGACATGCCAACTACTTTCTTCACGGCCATGGAATCTGCATTGCCTGTTTGGTTCAGCAATGCTTTCTGCCCTGCGTAATAAGTGAGTATAAGGTTATTGCCCTCCTTCCTGCCATAGCCCAGCCTTACCAGCCCCAACGATTGCCCGCTGCCTGCCTCGCTGCCCTTTACCACAAAGTCCCTGAAACGGTAGTTCACCTTTCCAGCAGCAGCGGCCAGGTACACCCTGTTCGGGTTCAGTTCTATGTTGGCACCATTCAGGGAAATGTTCTTTACGGTTAGTTCGGAATAATCCACCCAGCTCCTGCCAATGCCTATTTGCTGCACAGAAAGGAGTGCACGCTGCATACCAGGCAGTTCCTTCCTGCTCTTTCCTGTTTTGTCCATATAACTGTACAGGGTCTGGCTATTGTTTACGGTGGCCAACTGCTGTTTCAGTTTCAGCAGGGAATCCCTGGTGCCCTTCTGGAAGAACTTCAGTTTGTTTTCTGCGGTGTTCAGTTCCTTTTGCAATTGTGCCAGTTCCTTTTTCTTTTCCGTTACCTGCTGGGTGCCGGATTGAAGCTTGTTGCCCATGCTGTCTGCCATGGCCTGCTTTTGTTGCAGGGCATTTGCGGTGGAATCATCATCTGCTTGCGTATTGCCCTTGTGCCTATTGTTCAGTAGCTGCTTTATATCGGCCAATGATGGGGGGCCTTTGGGCACTTTGTCCATGCCCCGTTGCTTGCCAAGGGCAGCCAGCATGCTGTCACTGATCCTTTTTTCCTTTTCCTCAATGGCCTGTTGCTGCCGCAAAGGGTTATTGAGCCACTGCTGCAATTGGTTGAATTTGTCTTTTTTGCTTTTATAATCGCTGTACAGTTGTACCAGCTTTTTCCTGAACTGGCCTTCCTTGCCCTGAAGCTGCTTGCCCTTATTGTTGCCTGTCCCATAAAAGGCCGAATCAAATCCCTTTAACCCGCTTTTCTCCGCATTGTAGATTTGCTGGGGTGCCATGCTAAGGCCCTTGTAGTCCAGTTCATGGTCTATTTCCCTGCGCAGTTTACCCTTCATGCCGTCCAGCATGGTGGCCTGCCTGAACTGTATGCTCAGGTCCGTGGCATTGAGGAAGTAGGCCGAATTGGAATTTCGATGTGTTAGGTAAACGGTCAATGGATAGTCTTCCTTGATGGTCAGGTCAAACCTTGTTTGAACGGACTGCTGTACCAGGTCCCTTTCCATAAAGGGGGTGTCCAGGTAGCTCCTGTAATTGAAGTTGTACAGCACATTGCCACGTACATTGAGCCAATGCTTTACCGCGGATGCCGATGTGGTGCTGTTTGGTATTCCCGTTTTTTGCAGTGGCGCTATGGCCATGTCATTTTTTGCCCTGGGCATATTGTACACGCTCTTGCAGCCACCCTTGATCACCATAATGGAATCGTTCATGAACAGTATGTCCTTCTGCTTCGCCTTGGTATCCATATCATCCACACCCCCTGCATCCTGTGCATGGCAGAGGGTATAGCTGAACAATAGTAGCAATATGGTGATGCGGAATTTCAAATCTGTGATAGGTTGGTTTACGTGTCTTTACTTATTTTCTGTTAATCTCTTAATTTAAATTTTTTTGCGCTTGCGTCCTATGTAAAATGACTTCGGCAGCACTTCGACAAGCTCAGTGTGACATAGCTCAGTGTGACATTCATTTCAAGAAAGTGCATTCAAACTGATTCACTACCTATTTTTCTTTTTTCTGGACTTTTCCAGTTCCGCTGTTAGGTTGTCTATTTTCTTTTGCTGCTCCGCAAGTTTTTTATTGGTTTCAATCATGTACAGCGTCAGTTCCTCCACTTTCTGCAACAGTTTGGTCTGGTTACCGCCCACATCCAAGCCGTTCTGCTGCATGTCTGAAGCAGGGGCTATTTCGGGCAAGTGCTTATTTGCTTTGATAAAGCTTTCCACTTTATCCAGCGGGAGCAATTGGTAACTGCTGTCGAATACAAAGTCGGCTCCGGTGGTATTGACCACCACTTTATTGGCACGTACACTGCCCGCTACGTCCAGTTTATAGGCTGCATTGGTTTGGGAGGTTTTGCCTATCAATAAATTACCGCCATTGAAATAGGATACACCATCTGTTGCCAGTTGCACCTGTGCAGTGCTGGCATCGTTATACAGGTAATAAACAGCACCGGAACTTTCGTATCCCGTTAACTTGGACAGCGGCTTTACACCAGATGGGCTGTTCCTCGTGAATGTATGCCCCCCCTTCCAGCGCAATGACCGGAATTCCAGTAACTGGTCCGCATTGTCATTGGTGTACACCTGGTATTGCGGGGTAACACCATCTGTCATATTCCCTAATGAAAACGTGTTTTGTGAAGTTCCACTTGTATTGCCGTCTGCAAAGTATCCCAGTCCTGCCACATGCAATTTTGCGAGGGGATTGGTGGTACCTATGCCCACATTGCCACCATTGGAAATCCTTACCCTTTCCTGCTGCCCGGAAGTGCCCGTATAAAAGGCCAGACCAATTACATTGGACCATTCCGATTCACTGATTCCTGCAATACCTGCCCATTTGCTGGGTTCGCTATTTACGCTCATTTTGAATTTTATCCCGGAACCAGTGCCGCTTGGATTATTCGCATTGTTATTATCTGGATTGGTCACCGTTAGTGGCCACACAATTGTACCTGTACCTGTTTCTGAAATTTCCAGCTTGCTAATTGGGGTAGATGTGCCTATGCCCACACTTCCATTCGCTTTCAGTAGGCCAGTATTGTTCCCAAATACAAAATCCGTGTTGTACCCTGTCACCACATGTGCCGCATTCAATGAAATGCCCCTGTCCGAACTGGTGTTCTCTATATTAAGGTTTGTTCCATCATCCCTACCAATGCGCAACAACCCATAACCTCCACTGCCAAACAGGCCAGCACCTACCACACTTAAGGCTTCTGAGGGTGCTGTAGTGCCAATGCCCACATTGCCATTACTCAAAATTGTCAACCGCTCTGTAGCGTTGGTGAACAATGAAAATGGAATGGCATCGGGTGTTCCAGCAAAGGCGCCCCTGACACCATAAGGAGAGTGCACCCCGCTATAGAATTTGGCACTGGTACCATTGGACATTTCCGCACGGAAGCCCACAAACCCATTGACGTTCCCTCCCGAACTGGTAAAGGCAGATGTATAGGCCCCATTCCCATACTGTACATCCGTGGAGGCAATCAATGGTAGGCCCATTTTTTTCACTTCTAAAGAATAGGCAGGCGTGGTTGTTCCAATGCCTATATTATCGGTAGCAAATAATGAGGGCGTAGTAAGGCTTCCTGTCATGGTACCGCCCGATAAGAGCAGGTAATCATCCACCGCCAATTGCTGTTCGGCCCTTACATAAGCCTCTGTTGCTGCTTTGCCCTCAAAAACCAGTTTCTTTTTGTACTCCAAATAATGGCCTACAGATTTGAATGCTGCCTGTTCCACCTTAATCATCCGGAACTTGTTTGCATTAGGTAGTGGGCCATTGCCCTTGCCATTTGTAGTGTTATTGACTTCATTGTTGGCCAGCGCCACAATGGACAATAGGGACAACAGTGGTAAAAATGCTTTTTTCATGTCTTATTGCTTATTTATCTTTATCAACAGAACAATTTTTTATACTTATCCTGAACCAGCTAGCTGCATACTGACTGACTATTTTTTATCGGCCAGCAGCTTGTTCAGTTTTTCTTCCAATGATTTCAATTTGTCTGCCTGTTCCTTTGATTTCTTGTTCTGCTCGGTGATGTAAAGTGCCATTTCTTTTGTCCTTTTTTCCTGCTCAGTTCCCTTCTTGTTCTGTTCAATGATGTACAGGGTCAGTTCCTCTATCTTCTTTAACAACATTACCTGTGTCTCGCTAATATCCATGTCCTTACCAAGGACTTCTGCTTCTTTCGGTACACCGGGCAGGTGCCTGTACTTGATAATGTACTTCTCCACCTCTACCAATGGCTTCAGTTTGTAGTTTGGCTTGAACACGTAATCAGCCCAGGAACCCTGTGTCACTTTTATCTTCCTTGCGCCAATGGTGCCTTCCACTGCCAAACTATAATTGCCACTGAAATCACCTGTTCCTATCCTTAGCTTCTGGTCAAATTTTGCATTGCCTGATACATCTATGCCCAAGTTATATCCTTGATGATCCAGGAATCTTATGGACCTGAAACCTGGATTTGTGGATAGTTCAATCGTGCCTTCAGCATTAAAACTGTTGTGGAATGAAATACTGGCCCTGTTGCCCAACCCTGCTGAACCTGTATTTTCTGATAATGAAATGGTGCTTTCTGTATATGGCCACATATTGTCCCTCGAAAACCGGCCTGTTCCAGTTACATCGAGCGAGTGAATCTTTGTAGGACCAGTAACGGATAACTGGTTACTTATATCCACATTGCCATCCTGCTTAACTGAAAGCCTTGTGTTACCACTGGCATCCACTAGTTGGTAAATATCGCTGCTCACATCCAGACCGGCCGCCCACCTTTTAGAACCTGAAGGGTCCAGATAGGCAACAGCAGGTTGGCTGCCTGTGCCGCCCGTGTTCACGGCCCCAATGGAGAGGCCCGTGCCATTGGTGCTGCCGTTCATGAGGATATGCAACTTGTCGGCTGGGCTAGTGGTGCCTATGCCCACATTGCCAGACTGGCCCCTTACCGTTAACCGACTTATTAAGGAAGAAGCTTCATTGACAGCCGTATTCTTCGAAGCAATCATGAATGTTCCATCGTTTGCAGAAGAAGTTCCAAATGACAAGGTGGTATTATTGGGCAGACCAAACTGGTCCAATAAAATGCCCCCTTTTGTGCCGTGCCAAACACTGGAATTATTGTCATTGTACCAGAACAGGGGGAAATGGTAATCCGATTGGGTTAAAGCGCTTCCCATATCAAGGCTTGCCATCGGTAAGGTATTTGAAATGCCCACCTTGCCATATTTATTAATTGAAACAACTTCGTGCTCCGGTGACCACGCACCACCAGCATCAGAGAAAAAGCCCAATCGTTCTGAGGACGAATTGACATCGTTCACTTCAATTTTGAAGCGCCTATCATTGTCGGACACATGGAAACCAATTCTTGGTCTTTGCGTGTTTTCAGCTCCAATGGTTATACCTGTATTGTTATCGAAATTATAGGCTTTTATATCACCCCCTGCAACGGTTAAGCGATAGGCAGCGGAGGTAGTTCCGATACCTGCATTACCAGTAACAAATAATGAAGGAGTGGTGAGGGTGCCAGTCATGGTACCACCGGACAGCAGCAAATAATCATCCACTGCCAATTGCTGTTCGGCCCTCACATAAGCTGCTGCTGCTATCTTTCCTTCAAAAACCAGCTTCTTTTTGTATTCCAAATAATGGCCTACAGATTTGAATGTTGCTGGTTCCACCTTAACAGCCCTGAACCTGCTGCCACTGGGAAACTGGTCATTGTTATGTTTATTGGTTTCATTGTTTGCCAAGGCCACAATGGACAATAGGGACAACAGTGCAACTAGTTTTGTTTTCATCTTCTATTTTTTGTTTGTCAATTGAACAATTTGTTACCATCCATCTTTTGAAAGGGCTTTTGGTACACCCTCCTTGAAAACTCCTTAACTGGAAAACCCGGTAATGCCAGCCCCAACTTGTTTTTCGGAAAGGGAAAATTGCGTGTACCGGACCTAGGGAGCAATCATATAGCCGTAATTTCTGCGCTAACCGCCCGGAACAATACGCTGTCTCCAGCATCGCCCAATGGATGATGACTGATGGAAATAAACGCAAAAATTTGGGGCAATGGAACCCGTTTACTGGATTCGGTTAACTTACTGGTAACTCCAAAGGAAATAGGTGTGCAGGTCAACATTAATTGACGCATTGGTTTGGGTTTTGATGTCTGGCTGTTAAGCCAATAAATTCAAACTTGGGGTTTTGAATTGGTTCTTTGTTGGGAACCAAAAGTAGGAGCATTTTTGATAGCACAAAACTTTATCTCAGTATACAATTGAAAACAATTGTTAAAGTATAATAACCATATATAAAGATCTCAAAACATAAAGCTTATCCACAGTAGTCTCCCCCCTAACATCCTTTCCCGAACCTTTTTGTACAGTTCTATAATCTATTTAAATTGGGATAAATATTCTTCCTTCATTTGCGGGATCTGCGAAAAATGAAGTAAGGCAATCTGCCTGTATCCGGCAAATCCCAACCTCACCCTCCCCCCTTCCATTGCACGGTTTTTGCGCCATCCCTACCCATGTTACCCCATTATCAACGGTTACTCAAACACTCATTTCACTACCACCTAGCCGTTGGTGTTTTTCTTAACGAAAAGTATAAAAGGAAACGACGCCTCCGTTGCGTGTTTTCACCAACGGAATTCATGCGTACAGTGCCAGAATAAAAGCTTGTAGTTGGTAGCCAACACCATTTGCAACATCACCCTTTCACTCCGTAGGAAAAACCGTCAACACGTTACAGCTGATATTCGTAGAGTTTTGTGAAAAGCCTTGAGCCCAGCTAACTCCGGATTTCCAATAAGAGCCAGTTTGTAACTGGCTACCACACCTGCCCCCATCAGTCCGGCCTTTCTGCTGTTCGGCCACGTCCCTATTACTGAACAAACACCCTTATTGCGCTTTTTCATTGGATACAAAATCCCTCCAACCCACTACCTAAATCCCCTCCCTTAGCACGGTTTTTGCTACATTGATGCTCATGTTGGCCCATTACCAACAGTCAGCCAAGCGCCGATTTCACTGCCACTTGCCAGTGGTTTTGCAGCTATCAAAACCACATTATAACCGCAGCATAACCACATTAAACCACATTTTTGTGGTGAACTGTGGTGTAAATGTGCCTTTTTTGTAACTTTAATCCATGCTAAACTACTGCCCGCTCCCTGCAGGCATACTGCATGGCCTATACGGGCAGCATTGTAAAACCAACTTAAACCAATATTGATGGCACGTGTTGAAAATGGCAGTATCAGCGGCGCAGTGGGCAACCTGATATTCTACACCATGAATGGCAACGGGTATGTCCGCAGCAAACCGGGCAAGCGCCCCAGGAAGCGCAACCACAAACCACTGGAAGTGAACACCGTGTTCGGTACCGTGTCCACCTGCGGCAGCCCCATGCTTGTCCAACTGGGCAGGCAGTTACTGTACACCCTGAAACTGGCAGACTACAACCGCACGCGTGGCTGGATGCGCAACCAGTATGCCAACAACTACCAAGCTACCAGTTGGCCCATCGCTGCCCATACCGGCGGCACCTGCCAGGTAAACGGCTCCGCAGATTTGCGCGACTGCCTGTTTGTGGACACTAGCTTGCAACTGGACAAGAAAAAACTGACACTGGGCCTACCTGCCCTGAACCCTGCCAAGCAGATCAAGGCACCGCCACGAACCAGCAAGGTCACCATCAAGGCGATGGTCATTTCCTCTCCCTTCAAAATGGAAGCGGCCAAAAACTGTACGGTAATAATGGAGCAGTTGGTGATTGATTATAAGGATATGCAACTGCCTGCTACGGAGCTTGTACTGAACCTGCAGGGCAAGGGCGTGGCCATTGTGGCCTTGGCACTGGAATACACCATAACCGCTTCTGGAAAGGAGCTGGTGGAAATGGAGACCAAGTGGCTGCCGGCGGCTTTGATAGCGATGGGGAGGTTTTAGGAGGAAGGTTAACTGGTTAATTAGTTAATTAGTGATTATGGAGGATGTAGGATTTATGATGTGTGATTTGAGGTTCTATCGGTAAGTGTATATCATCTTATGAAAGGGCTGTTAGCCGATAACTATCAGCAGCGACAAAGAATGGCCGTCCTTGCGACGAATGAAGCAATCTGGGGCCTTCCGGAAATCATAACGGTGGGCGGAGGATGTGTGATTTAGATTCACCATTGACTATTCACTATTGACCATGGACTGTGGACCATCAACTACTCCCTGTTCCCTACTGCCTACTGCCTATTCACTACTGCCTACTACCTTCCCCCTACTTCCCCTCCAGCGTAAACCCAATACTGGTTCCCACATCCAGCTTGCTGCGCACATGGATGGTTTGCCCATGCGCCTCAATAATATGTTTGCAAATGGCCAGTCCAAGGCCAGTGCCACCCACATCGCGGCTGCGGCCCCTATCGGTCCTGTAGAAACGTTCAAATATTCTTGAAAGATGTTCCTCCGCTATACCAATACCATCATCACTGATCTCTATCAGCACGTTCTTGCCATCGGTTTTGTAAATACCCGAAACAATGGTCCCATCTACTTTGCCATACTTGGTGGCATTGGATACAATATTGATGATCACCTGCCTGATCTTTTCCTTGTCAGCAAAAACAGTGATTGGGTTCTCGCAGCCCTTTTTAATGGAAGTGCGGATATTCTGCTTGGAAGTCTTGATGGAAAGGGATTCATATACCTCACGTATCAGGTCCTGTATCACAAAGTATTCCTTGTACAGTGGCTGTTCCCCACTTTCCAATCGGGAAATCTCATCAAGGTCCTTTACCAGGTTCACCATCCGGTCCACATTCCTTGCGGCATTCTCCAAGAATTTCTTCCCTACAGTTGGGTTTTCCAATGCTCCGTCCAATAAAGTGTCCACATAACCCTGAATGGCAAAAATGGGGGTCTTGAATTCATGGGCCAGGTTCTGCAGGAACTCCTTGCGGTAAGCTTCATTGCTCTTCAGCAGTTCAATTTCGGCACTGCGCTGTTCGGCCCATTTTTCCACGTCCTCACTTACATCATCAATGCTTTTCTTGGGCAGTATGTACTTGTAATAGGTTTCCTCCCTTTTGGTGGCCTTGGTTTGGTAAATGAATTTGTAAATGAGCTTGATACGCCTGTAAATAAACCATTCCAGCACAAAACTGATCAGGTAATAGCTGCCTATGAACGTAACCAACAGCGCTACCAAACCTATCCACCATGGCTTCTCAATGATATAGAATGCAATGCCTATAGGAATGGATAGTACCAATGCTGTTAATGCAGATAATTGATTGGGGGAGAGGTTTTTGGTTTTGAACATATGTAGCGGACCATGGGGACGTTAATGGTTCATGGGTAATGGCTCATGGTGATTGCAAGGTAAACAAAACAGTGAATGGTCAAGGGTGAATGGTCAACCAGCCACGGACCAAGTGCACCATCTACGGTCTACCGTCCACACTCCACCGTCCTTCCTACGCCTCAAACTTATACCCTACTCCCTTTACCGTTGTAAGGCAGTCCACCCCAAGTTTCTGGCGGATTTTCCTGATGTGCACATCAATGGTCCTGTCGCCAACAATCACATCCGTGCCCCACACCTGGGTAAGTATTTCATTGCGCAGGAAAACGCGGCCCGGTTTGGAAGCCAGTAAATGCAGCAGTTCAAATTCCTTCTTGGCAAGCACCACCCCCTTGTCATCAATACTTACCATGAACTTTACGGGGTCTATGCTCACATTGCCGATCTTGATGGTTTTGCCTTCTTCCTTGTAGATCCTCCTGAACAGGGCGTTTACCCTGCTTACCAGCACTTTTGGGCTGATGGGCTTGCTCACATAATCATCCGCACCGGTTTCCAGTCCCTTAATCTGGGAGTTCTCGTCACTAAGGGCGGTGAGGAAAATAATCAACGTTTCCTGGAACAGTGATTGGGAGCGTAATAGGTTGCAAACCTCAATGCCCGTTTTCTTGGGCATCATGATATCAAGGATAATAAGGTCGGGGTTCAGGATCTTGGCCCGGTCCAAGGCCTCATTGCCATCCTTGGCGGTATACACCTCATACCCTTCCTTGGTCAGGTTATAATTGATTATTTCTAGGATGTCCGGTTCATCATCTGCAATTAAAATCCGCTTTTTGGGAGCTTCCATGTTAACCTTATGTTTACACAAAATTAACCTTCCCCCGCTGTAAATCAGCTTTAGTGCAGCATTATCTAATTGTTAACAGTAAACCCGTATATGGCTGTGTGCCACATTTTGCAAGGGTTCTGGCCCATCCAGCCTGCCAGCAAGACTGGGACGGACGGATGAAAAGGTACTAAACCATGCTACGGAGCAGGAACTTACGAAGAAGGCTGCCAGCCTGTAAATCAATCTCCACTTCCCAAACAAGCTATTTGAACCTGCCTTTGCGGGCAGGCCTGCCCGCAAAGGCAGGGATGACAATGATGGTTTCGCCCTTTTCTTTTGCCAGGAAGTCGGGAAAGTAATCATTCCCGATTTTCAGGCAAACCAATCTACCATTGGCAACAATGTCATGCCTTCGATAGGCCGACACTCATTTTCAAAAGGGTATATTCAAAATGATGGCCTACCTAAAAATGGCAAAGCAGCCAAATGGAACTATTTTTGCTCTTTACAGAACATGATGAGAAAATTACACGCCTTTTTTCTTTTGCTTCCACTATTTGCAGTTGCCCAGGCACAGCCCCTTCCCCCAAAGGAACTGACCATGCCGAAGGTGCCGCCCATGAGAATGCTGCACCATGACTATATTGACAATAACCAGAAACTGATACTGAAACTGGATGGCATTGATGATTCGCTTTTTACCCCAACAAAGAATGATAGCATCAACAGGCGTATAACCGATATCCTAATTGTTACCGTAAACAATATGCAGGTAAAAGTGGAAACCAACCCTGCGCTGGATGACAATGGAAAGTACAAATGGCTGCGTGCCATCAATGAAATGCTCAATGCCTTTGTATCCGGCTATAGGGCCAGGACCATCAAGGGGGTATTACTTGGCAATTTGATCACTGCTTACGACGAGGCAATGGAAACCGAATGGAAGAAAGGGTCCATTAAGCCCATTGTGGAAAGGAATGAACTGGAAGTGGGCCAGTTGCTCATTGACAATTATGGATTGAAGAACAATGCAGGAGTAGCGGCTTCAAGGGATGTGCTGTTACTGAAAAGCTGCTACCGTTACCCCAAGAGAGTGATGTCCATTTTGGCCACCAATCCGCAAGTGTACTTTGCTGACAGCATCATCAAAAGCTTGGCCTACAGCAACCCCGAAAAGCTGTACGATTATGCCGCTTCGCCAGATGGGCTGGGCAAAAAGATACAAACGGTCAATGACCCCTTGGTAAGGACAATAGGGTTGCTGGCATTGATGAAAACCGGTAGGCAGTATTTTCCTTTCCTGGACAATATCTACCACAACAGGATTTCCATAGATTCCATTACCAAGGTCATGAACGATACCACGGCCTATTTCAGGCTGCTGGTCAATACCCAAATTGAGTATGTGGGGCGTGTGCAGCACAATGATACGCCAATGGTCATGAATGTGCTTACTGCCAAACTGAAATCAAAAGCCATTGAAAACTATGTAACCGAGATCAATGCCCTACATGAGGAGAAAAGTGATAAAGTAAGGTTCAGGAGCCTGAACCCGCTATCGCCGCTGGAACTCTATTATGTAGCAGTATTGGGCGAGGAGGAAATTTATACCAGTAGTTATGTGAACGGGGTGTACCCTAGGATCTTCCAACGGATGAAAGTGCCCAGTGCAGATACATTGCTGAACGCCGTAAACTATGATTATTATAGGCGTTTCATAAAAATGGCGGCCAATTACAATACGCTGGACAATTTCCTTGGCCACATGGAAAAGCCCAGTGCCGAGAAATTGATGAAGAGCTTTGTAAGCGGGCTTGAAAAAACAAGGACATTGGAAGATGCGGTGGATGTGGCGGATTCCTATGGCAGCATCTATGACCCAGCAGTAAAAAAGATTGTACTGGACCAGATCAATGAAAACCTGGTGCTGAGCGAGAAGAACAACAACAAACGTGGGTTGACCATTTACAACCTGCTGAACATTATTTTCCTTTCCATGGATTCTTCCTCCAAAATAGACCTGGCTGCAAGGTTGGGCATTGATGGCGTGTACGATATGCCTGCCAATAAACTGCAGGATTCATCGGGCAGGATCATTATGCAGCAGTTCTTTTATGGCGATAAGGACGGGCAGGGCGTTTTCAAATCCTTCTTCTCCCATTACACTGCTCCCAATTGGAAAAAAGTGGATAAACCAGAATGGGTGGAACTGTCTTCTGTTAGGGGCAAGCCCATTACCATTTACTGCAACAAACCTTTGGACAATGAGCAGAGCCTTGATGCAAAGGCCCAAGAAGATTTGGCAAAGTACCTGGAGAACAACAATATAGAACCCACAGTGGTGATACACCGTGGCCATAGCTATTTTGTGCAGGAAACCATTGACCAATTGCCCCCCTCTGCCAAGGTAATCCTATTGGGCAGTTGCGGTGGCTACCAAAGCCTATCGGAAATACTGGAAACCTGCCCCTCAGCACAGATCATTGCTACCAAGCAAACGGGAACAGGTGTGGTGAATATTGGATTGATACAGGCCATTACCGATAACCTGCGCGAGGGCAAGAACCTGCTCTGGCAGCCTATCTGGAAGAAACTGGAAACGCAGTTCAAGGCCGAGGCCAAGGAAAAGTTTGATGATTATGTTCCGCCCTACCGTAACCTGGGCGCCATCTTCATCATGGCCTATAAAAAAACAATGGAAACCGAATAGCTATTGCAGGAAAGGTAGCGGTTCATTTAAAAAAACTGTCAGAGCCTGCCCCGAATTTTCATCGGGGTTGAATAATTCAGTGATGTTATGGGAAGGTCGTGTGAATAATGGCAGCCTGAGGCCCAAGAAGGCGATTTCGATTCCCAAACAGGTTTCGACAAGCTCAACCTGACATCAGTATTTGACATGTTGCATAACATCAGTAATCCATAGTTGCCTACATCAGCCAATTTATTCGAACCTGTCTGCCAAGTAAGCTGGGATGCCAGTATAAGAAATACCAATCATTTTACGGAGTAGAAACTTACGAAGGACGATGTCAACACTGAGCTTGTCGAAGTGCTATCGAAGGCAGTCTCCAGTATGGACTTTATCTGCCATAGTACCCTTGAACTACCGCTAATTCAAAAAAGGGTTGTGCTGCTTTTCATGCCCTATGGTGGTGGGTTGGCCATGACCATTGTACACCTTTGTTCCATCTGGCAGCACAAACAGTTTTTGCCGGATGCTGTTCAGTAAAGTGTCATGGTTTCCACCGGGCAGGTCGGTCCTGCCAATACTTTCGTAAAACAGTACATCCCCTGCAATCACAAAGCCCTGTTCCTTGCAATAGAAACTGATACTGCCGGGGCTGTGGCCCGGCGTTAACAGTACCTGCAGTTCATCTTCATCCAGTTTTACCACATCACCATCGTGCAGGAAATGCAGGGGTCCCTTATAGTTTTCAAAAGGTATTCCGTAAAGCATGCCGCTTTGCGGGGCAAATGCTAGCACCTTTTCTTCATCTGGATGCAGGTAAAGTTCCAGTCCCAGTTTTTCATGTACCCATTTGTTGCCAAATACATGGTCCAAATGGCAATGGGTGTTCAATAACTGCACGGCAATAAGCTTCCTTTCATCCAGGAAATTCTTTAACATTTCATGTTCAGCGGTAAAGTAACAGCCTGGGTCTATAATCAAAGCCTTGCCATTATCGTTATACAGCAAATAAGTGTTTTCCTGAACCGGATTGAACGTAAAGACCTGAACATGTATCATGACCGTATTTTTATGAGTGGATTATGGGTAAATGCCTAATTTTAACGGGGATTAAAAGTTGCCATACAATAGCCGTATAAATACTGCACCAATCCACCAGAAATTGCTTTAAAATTAAGACAGGATATGCAAATGAATATGAATAAAACCATCAAACTGTTTTTCGCCGCTGCCTTATTGTTGCCACTGCTCTCCCATGCACAAGTAAACACTGTGGAATATGGCAAGAACAGGGTACAGTACAAGAAGCTCAAATGGAAATTCTACCAATCGCCCAACTTCAACACCTATATTTCACAAGGGGGAACAGACCTGGGGAAATTTGTGGCCCAATTGGCAGAGGAGGAACTTCCTTCCATTGAAACATTCACTGAATATTCATTGCAGCGCCGTGCCAATATTGTGGTGTACAACAGTTTTGATGAATACCGCCAAAGCAATATAGGTCTGGGCATTGATTGGCAACAGGCGGGCGGCCTCACCAAGTTGGTAAACAATAAGATTGTGGTGTACTTTGATGGCAATCATGAACACCTGAAGTACCAGATACGTGAAGGCATTGCCAAGGTATTGACAGATAATCTTTTGTTTGGTGATGACATTGGGGAAATAGCCAGCAACCAAGCTTTATTGGATTTGCCCAAATGGTTAACAGATGGCTATGTATCCTATGCAGCAAGGCCATGGAGCACAGAAAAGGATGATGAACTCAAAAGCGCCATCCTCGGTGGCGATTACAAGAACTTCTACCAGTTTGCTTTTGAGAAGCCCATGTTGGCAGGTCATGCCTTCTGGTATTACATAGCGGAGAAATACAAGAAGGAAAATGTTACCTACTTTTTGTACCTGGCCCGTGTGTACAAAAACCTGAACAATGCTTCCCTCAAAATTGCCAAGAAGAAATTCAAGGAAGTGCTGTCCGATTTCATGGAATTTGAGCAGGACAAATACTATAAGGATATTGCCCGCCGCCGCAATGCACCCAAGGGCAATTTGGCGGTTACCGAAGATGTAAGCAAGCAGGACCTGTACAGGTTCAACATCAATCCCAACCCCAAGAGCAAGACCTACGCCATGATTGAGTTCAAGAAAGGGATCTATAGTGTTAAGCTGAACGATAATTATTATGATGTGAGGACCCTGCTCACCAAGGGCGTAAAAACCTATCAAGGGGACATCAACCCCAATTACCCCATCCTGGCCTGGGACGGAAAGGGAACAAGGTTGCTGGTCATCTATCCCGACCAAGGAAAGATAAAAATGTTTGTGTACGATTATGTGGCCAAGTACAAAAGGTTCAAGCAGGTGATTGAGGGCTTTGACCAGATCCTGGACGCTTCCTTTATGCTTGATGCGAATACCGTTATTCTAAGTGCCGTAAAGAATGGGCATTCAGACATCTTCATCTATAAAATTGAGGAGCAAAAAGTGGAGCAGGTTACCAATGATGTGTACGATGACCTGAACCCGACATTTGTTTCCTTCCCCAACCGTTCGGGCATCATATTCTCCTCCAACCGCCCCGGACCGGATGCCCCCAATCAGGATACGGTACTGCCCAGCAAGTACCACTTCAATATTTTCATGGTGGATATCCTGAACAAATCTGCCATCAAGCAAACAACACAGCTTACCAATATGAAGTATGGCAATGCCACATTGCCCATGCAGTACAATACCAACCACTTCACTTTTGTATCGGATGAAAATGGTATTGCCAACCGTTATGCAGGCTTCTTCTCCACCCAGCGCACAGGCCTGGACACGTTGTATTATGTAGGGGACGAACTATTAAGGAACCCCGTACCCAAGGAACTGGACAGTACCTTGGTGGCATGGCGCAAACAGGAACCGGACAGCATCAGTTATTTCCAAGTGTACAAGGACTCCACTTATGCGTTCCCCATTACCAACTATCAAAGTTCCTTATTGGAAACGAGGATTGCTGGCAACAACGGTAATGTGAGCGAAGTAAGGCGCGAAGGTGACTACAAGTTTGTTTATAAATTGAAAGTGGATGATAACACGTTGGCAAGAAGGAACATCAATCCAAAAAGGACTTCTTATATGGAGCGTGTGGTAAGTGGCGAGAAGATAAAGGATGGCAAGGCCACTACCTACAAAAATGGCAAACCGGTCCCAGCAGATACGGCTACCAAAAAGAAATCGGTTTTCCAAACAGAGTTTGATGGTGAAAAGCCAGATACCGCTGCAGCAACAGCTACCACAGAAACGGTTCCGGAAAGCAAGCCTTCCTCGCTCAGTAAAATGAAACTGTTCGATTACCGCTTGAAGTTCAGTACCGACTATTTGGTAAGTGGTATCACCAATAATATCC
The DNA here is from genome assembly GCA_023251255.1 of Chitinophagaceae bacterium. Classification (GTDB taxonomy): domain Bacteria; phylum Bacteroidota; class Bacteroidia; order Chitinophagales; family Chitinophagaceae; genus UBA1930. Next base: position 98,287 of record JAHEZD010000001.1, on the reverse strand, counting down.
TGATAAACCGTTACCAGCCCTACCAAGGTGGGCAGGGGCCAGTACAATTGAACAACGGTAGCGATTTGAACTGGAGCTTCCGTGTGGGCGTGAGCGACCTGATGGAAGATGTGAAGTTTATTGGTGGCTACCGTTTTGGCGGCAATATAAAAGACAATGATGCATTCCTCTCCTTCCAGAACTACAAGAAGAAGATTGACTGGGGAGTGACCTATTTCAGGAGCACCGTTTCAAATTACCAAGGTTATTTCCAAGGTGATATATTGGGTATCCCTATCCAGTATTATGAAAACAAAATGGTCACCAACCTCTACCAGTTCAATATTTCCTATCCCTTTGATGAAACGAAGCGGATGCAGTTGACAGCAGGCTACAGAACAGATAGGGGCGTTATCAAGCCCACCTTGATTGACGGCACACCCGATGCCCTTTCACTGGATTATCCCGACTCCGTAACCAAGTATATCCTCACCAGGGCCGAATATGTGTATGACAATACCATTAACCCTGCACAGAATATCTGGAACGGCTTACGTTGGAAAATATACATGGATGTGAACATGCCCATGAGCAAGGGCGAATCAAAAGGTGCCAACTTCAACTTTGGTGTGGATGCTAGGCATTACTGGAAAATCTACAGGAACTTTATCTGGGCTACAAGGGCTTCTGCCGACTTTAGTTGGGGCCAGCAAAAAATGATTTACTATTTGGGTGGTGTGGATGGCTGGGTTGGACCAAAGTTCAACACGCTTAACCAACCGGCGCAGGACCAAACCTATGCTTTCCAAAGCTTGGCCTTGAACATGCGTGGCTTCAACCAGAATGTGGCCAATGGAAACAATGCCGTTGTGCTCAACAGCGAACTGAGGTTCCCCGTTTTTGCAACACTCTTCAACAGGCCCGTTAACAATGCCTTCCTGCGTAACTTCCAGTTGATACAGTTTGTGGACCTGGGTACGGCTTGGAATGGTAACTTCAATGGCATTGAACGCCCATCCACTGTTTACATAGATGATAACAATCCTGCAAACCCACTTACTGTTCGCATCAAAGCTGGGGGTATCGGTCCATTTGTGGGTGGTTATGGCTTTGGAGCAAGAAGTACCCTACTGGGCTATTTCATGAAACTGGATTGTGCTTGGGAAATGAATGGTATTTTCAAGGGGAAACCAATCCTGTACTTTGCTTTGGGGCTTGACTTCTAATTGCCGCAAACGGAAGGATAATCGCATCTTGATGAACGTTTATACAACTGGGCCACTCTTAATGGAGTGGCCCAGTTCAGTTTCCAACCTCTATGCGCTGTACCTGCCTTCTTAATCGGTATCAAGAACCCTACGGAAATATTGCCAGCTTTAGTAACCAGTGTTTCAACAACCCCAACTTAACATTGCGTTTCAAACCTTATACCACATGCCCTACACCTTTAACCTCTTTACTCAAACTCATACCCAATATCCTTCCTGTAATACATTCCTTCAAAAGAAATTTGCTCCAATACCCGTTCTGACTTTTCAACAGCTTCAACAATGGTTGCAGCAGATGAAGTAACGGCCAAGACCCTGCCACCATTGGTAACCGTTTCTCCAGCTCCATTCAATGTTGTTCCTGCATGGAAAATTAAACTGCTTTTATCCATTAGCACATCAGCTAATTGGCTAATTGGCTTATTCTTCTCATATTCCCCAGGATAACCACCACTTACGGCCATCACCGTTGCAAAGCCCCCCTCATTGTATTCAATATTGGTATCAGCTAAAGTTCCATTGTCCATAGCAGCAAAAAGGCTTACCAAATCTGTTTCCAACCTTGGCATCACCACTTCTGTTTCAGGATCGCCCATGCGGCAGTTGTATTCAATTACAAAAGGCTCCCCTTCCACATTCATCAGGCCAAAAAAGATAAATCCGTTGTAAACGAGGTTTTCTTTTGCCAATCCGGCAACCGTAGGTTTGATGATCCTGTTCTCCACTTTTTGCATAAACACATCATCCATAAAAGGTACGGGCGTTACGCAGCCCATGCCACCGGTGTTCAGGCCAGTATCGCCTTCACCAATGCGTTTATAATCCTTTGCATGGCCAATGACCTGGTAATCCTTTCCATTTGTAAGAACAAACACACTTACTTCAATACCCTGCAGGAATTCTTCTATCACAACCTTGCTACTTGCATCACCAAACTGTTTGTTCACAATCATTTCCTCAAACGCAAGGATGGCTTCATCCTGTGCATGCGAAATGATAACGCCCTTTCCTGCTGCCAGCCCATCGGCTTTCAGTACCACGGGAACTGAATGGCTGGCGATATATGTTTTACCTGCTTCAAGATTTTCCAAAGTGAATTCCTCATAGGCTGCAGTGGGTATGCCATGCCTTTGCATGAACCGTTTGCTGAAAGCCTTACTGCCCTCCAATTGGGCAGCCTCCGCACTTGGGCCAACAACAATTATCTTTTTCAGTTGCTCATCGCTCCTGTAAAAATCATATACCCCTTTTACCAAAGGTTCTTCTGGCCCAACTACCACCATGGATATTTTATTGTCCGTACAAAACTGCTTCTGTGCTTCAAAGTCATTGATGCCAAGGTTTACATTGGTGCCATATTGCAAGGTACCGGCATTGCCCGGCGCAATAAAAAGGTTTTCACAATGATGGCTCTGCTGCATTTTCCATGCAAGTGCATGTTCACGGCCACCGCTGCCAAGAAGAAGAATGTTCATAATGAGTAATTGATGGTTCGGCGAAAGTAATTGCGGAATTTGGGATTTGGGATTTGAATTTGGCTATTTAGTTTTCCGAAAAAAATAATGGGTGTTAGTTTATTGAAAAAACTCTGTATTTTGAGGCGTTTACCAAACCAAAAAACTACTAACAAAAATCAACTGTATGAGTGAAACTGCTATTAAGGCGGGCAAGCATCCTAAGGCCTTGTATGTCCTTTTTTTTACTGAAATGTGGGAAAGGTTTGCTTATTATTTAATGGTCGGCATATTGTTATTGTATTTAACCGATTCAACAACTGGTGGCAAAGGACTTTCTGGCAAAGTGGGTGCCGATATTGTAGGCAGTTTTATCGCTTTGGTTTATCTGACACCTTTTATTGGAGGGTTAATAGCTGACAGGTATTTGGGCTACATCAAATCCATTTTTTTAGGTGGCAGCCTTATGGCAACTGGCTATTTATGTATGTCATTGCCTGGCAATACAGCCATGTTCATATCCCTTACTTTAATTATTGTCGGTAACGGCTTTTTTAAGCCCAATATTTCAACCTTATTAGGTAATATTTATAATAGAGAAGATTTAAAGCCCTTGAAAGACAATGCCTATAACATATTCTATATGGGCATCAATATAGGAGCATTTGTCTGCAATTTCGTCGCCGCCTATTTGCGTAACAAATATGGTTGGGGCTGGGCATTTGCAGCAGCAGGCGTAGGATTGATCATAGGTATGATCATTCTTGCTTCATTCATAAAAGAAGTAAAAGTTGGCGAGGTAAAGAAAGAGATCAACAAAGAAGATATGTCCATCGGGCAAATATTTGGTTATGTTTTTTTACCGGCAATTATTGCCGCATTCATTGGTTGGTTCTTGCCGTCAAAAATATTTGGCAGCACAATTATGGGCACTCAGGCCAATGATGCTTTCATTTTTGCATGCCTTCCAATTATTGCCTTCTATATCTCATTATGGGTAAAGGCCAAGGGGCAAGATAAAAAAGGCATTGGTTCCCTTTTGTTCATTTTTGCCATTGCCATTGCTTTCTGGACAATCTATAATCAAAATGCAACAGGCCTTACCGTTTGGGCTGAAAAACATACAGATAGGGTTGCATCACCAACTGCTGCAAAAATTACGGGCAAGCTTTTTCCAATGCAAAAAGTAACTGACACGCCAAGGCTTGTAACCAAAGTTGACGAACATTTTGTTGATGTAAAAGACAGGTCTGCCATTGTTAAACTTGAGTATGCTTACGCCTACAATAAGGAAACAGCTAAAACAGATACTACCGTATATGGCATTACTGCCATGGGAAACAAAATTGATACCGCTAGTAAACTTGTAAAGGTGATGGGCCCGGACCCCTACTTTAATAATGTACCAAAGGACCAATGGCCCAATGGCAAAGATGTAAAGCTTACCAATACCGAACTGTTCCAATCAATCAATCCATTATTTATTGTATTGCTCACGCTGATATTTGTGCCATTGTTTGATTATTTAAGAAAGAGGGGCAAGGAACCAACTACTGCTTCCAAATTTGCAATGGCAATGTTTATTTCAGGATTGTCTGCATTGGTAATGGTATTTGCAGTAATGTCGGTTCCTTCTGTGTATGGTTTCAAAACTTCGCCAAGCTGGCTGTGGGGAACTTATTTTGTCTTCACAATAAGTGAGATATTTTTAAGCCCTATCGGTTTATCTTTTGTATCAAAGCTTGCTCCAGCAAGGCTCACCGCATTAATGATGGGGGGCTGGTTCCTATCAACTTCTATTGGGGGTAAGGTTGCTGGTGTAATGACAGGCTTCTGGGATGATTTCACTGATAAGAAAATGTTTTTCTTGATCCTTGTTGTGGCAGCCTTTATTGGCGGCATACTTATTTATGCAAGATTGAAATCGCTGAACCAGATTGTAAAAGACAAAACAGGTTCTGCATAACCATAGATAACTAAAATTAAAAGCGGTGTCAATTGGCATCGCTTTTTTATTACTTTTAACCTCAACCAAAATAAACTGTCATGTCCGACAAGCCAAAGTTCCAGCCCTTCGTTCCAGACAATTCCAATATGAAAGAATTCACTGTCAAAGCAATCGTAATGGGTTGTGTGTTTGGGATCATCTTTGGAGCTGCTACTGTTTACCTTGCATTGAAAGCAGGCCTTACCGTTTCCGCTTCTATCCCAATTGCGGTAATGAGTATCCTGTTGGGCAAAATATTCTTGAAGACCACAATCCTTGAAAATAACATCATCCAAACAACGGGCTCTGCCAGTGAGAGCATTGCAGCGGGTGTGGTGTTTACCTTACCGGGGTTCCTGTTTTTAAGCGAACCATCCAGTGCTAGTTATTTCAACTATTTCACCATCCTCATCCTTGCTATTTTCGGTGGCATCCTGGGGACCTTGATGATGATTCCATTGAGGAAAGCATTGATTGTTAAGGAGCATGATACATTACCCTATCCTGAAGGAACAGCTTGTGCCAGTGTGTTGAAAGCTGGGGAGAAAGGAGGGGCGTTGGCAAAGATTGCATTGGCAGGAGTAGGTGTTGCATTTCTATATGCCATACTCCAGAAAATATTCCATGTAATTGCAGAAGTGCCGTTCTGGGCAACAAAGCAAGCCAACAGGTTCTTTCCATCAGCCAAAATAAGCGGAGAGATAACACCAGAATATTTGGGCGTGGGTTATATTATCGGCCCAAAGATTGGCGGCATATTGGTAGCAGGTGGTGTATTAAGCTGGTTCGTATTGATTCCTTTATTATCATCATTGGTACCTCCGGATGTAATTGCTGCACAGCAAATGAAGCTTGGTTATCTAAAATCAATGGTAGGTGCCGGTGGTAAGGGCGGATGGAACCCATTGACCCATACCTTCACTGATTATTCTGCTGCTATCTATTATGCCTACATCAGGCAGATTGGTGCAGGGGCTGTAGCAGCAGGCGGTTTCATTACCTTGTTCAAAACCATCCCAACCATTATTTCCTCTTTTAAGGGAAGCATTGGTTCATTAAAGAAAGATGGAACAGAAACCACCACTGTTGCAAGAACGGAAAGGGACCTTTCCATCAAGATTGTTGGAATAGGAAGCGTTGTCCTTGTTTTATTGATGGCCATACTTCCACAAATTCCCGGGGACAGCATTGCAAGCAAATTATTGGTCGGTGTGCTAGTTTTGATTTTTGGTGCATTCTTCGTTACTGTTGCTTCAAGAATTGTCGGCCTGATTGGTTCATCCAATAGCCCAATCAGCGGTATGACCATTGCAACCTTGATGGGAACCTGTTTGGTGTTTATAGCAGTAGGTTGGACAGGCAAAGTTTATGAACCAATGGCATTGGTGGTTGGTGGCATGATCTGCATAGCAGCAGCCAATGCAGGGGCAACCTCCCAGGATTTGAAGACAGGTTATTTGGTGGGTGCAACTCCAAAATACCAACAAATCGCTTTGTTCATTGGTGCCATTGTTTCTTCCATTGCCATTGGTGCAACAGTAAAAATCCTGGATACACCAACCCGCGACATGCTAGCCCAAGGCATCCAACATGCTATTGGTACCGATAAATATCCCGCACCTCAAGGTACATTGATGGCTACGCTTATCAAGGGCATTCTATCCTTCAACCTCGATTGGCAATTTGTATTGGTAGGCGTATTCATTGCTTTTGTAATGGAATTATGTGGCATCAAGGCCTTGAGCTTTGCCATTGGCATTTACCTACCGCTGAGTACAACATTACCCATTTTCATTGGTGGTGCAGTAAGAGGATTGGTTGACATGAGAAAGAAGAAAAAAGGAGAAGTTGTACATGGCGAAGAGGAGGACCTGGGCAAGGGGAACCTATTTGCAACGGGATTGGTAGCGGGTGGGGCATTGGCAGGTGTGGTAGTTGCCATATTATCAGTCAATGAAAACATCAGCAAGACCATTGAAAGCTGGAGTGCCGAACATGGTTTAAGCACCTTATTAGGAGGCCAGAATGCTTTCTTCTTGCTAGGGGCAGTATTCTTTGGATTGATGGCCTTTGGACTGTATAAGATTGCTTTGAAAAAATAATTTCGCTAGCTATTAATAAGAGAGCAATACCCACACAAGGGTATTGCTCTCTTTACATTAATGGTAGACCTTCATTTCCCAAAACCAACTGCCCGGAAATGAAGTACCTGCTTTTGCCTGCATTGATGCTATTGTGTGCCATACACTTGCACGCACAAACCCCCAAGCCCGATTCATCCTTTTACGGAACATTCGATAAGGGCATAGATTATATTATAAGAAGCAGTTACGACTCTGCATTGACCTATTTCAAAAAAGCGGTTGCCATTGGCGAAGCCCAGAAATTGTACAAAGAAGAAAAGTTCAGTGCCGCACTCAACAATGTTGGGCTATGCTATAAGGAACTGGCAATGCCTACTGAAGCTCATGAATACATGTACAGAAGCCTGTTGAACACAAGGATATACAGGCATATCGTACATGAAAACAATGCACTTCTTTCATTGAACAACCTGCATTGGTCCATCACCAAAAACAATTGGTCCTTTGCTTATCCCAAAGCCGCAACAACTTCCGGCAGCTACCTATTTTTCCCCATTGAGAAAACAATGCCCTACAATGCAGACAGTATCATGGTAGTGGTATATGCTGGTAGCAATGATGGCATTAACGACAGCAGCTATCCTTGCAACGTGTACAAACGGTACGATACCATTTACAGGAACCATCCGGATGTTTCCAACGGCATCTCGTTGGCCAATGGCAGCATAAAAACAATTGAACCCAACAGGACTTTTATAGTGGTGAAGAAAACTTCCAACTTGCCCATTGAGGCTTTTGACCAAGTGAACATCTATTGCCAAACACCCGTTGATATGAAGAAGAGCCACTTTGCCGACCTCTTTCAATATGGCATCAACTTCTCCGATTTCAATAAAGCAGATATGCTCATCAGCCGGAGGTTCCTTTATTATTATGCAGATTCAATGGTAAATTTTGAGTTCATCAAAATACTGAAACAACAAATTTTTGAAGTGCAAAAAGCCTATGCAAGCGATACCTTGAAAACAACAAGTCTACTTGCCCAAAAAGCTGCATCTGGCATATTCAAAGGGCTGAACATTATCAAGGCAATGGACAGCAGTGGAACCAGGCACCTGCTCCGTTTTATCCATTTCATGGCTGTAAATCCCGGCTCCTACTTCGGCAATAATTTTTCCTTTGCAGAAGTGTATGCTACTTGGCTGCTGAACAATGCACCCTTGAAACCTGACGATGTACTGGATTACCTGTTTACGGTTCCTGATGAAAGAAGGCTCTCGTTAACAGGTGCTTTGATGGAACAGATACAATCCAATAACCTGGTGGACAAATGGGTAACCGATGGTTTGAATTATTTGGACCAAGATGATTTATTGGATATAAAGGGCATTTACATAGCCTTGAAAAATGTGTACCTCAACAACAAGGATGCAAGCACCAGGGGCTGGTACTATTTTTTCATTGGCATGTACAATTACAAAAGTGGCGATATTGAAACGGCAGACAGTTTACTTACAAAGGCAACCAATTTTTTTGTCCAGGCCAATAACAATGAAGGCACCGCCATAAGCAAACAGGCTATCCATAAAATACATGAAAGCAATAAGGTTACCCTACAGGTGGATGGAGCAAGCTCAACAATGGCCAAAAGAACAGTGCTGCATCCTTCAGGTAAGTATTATGCAACTTGCCATGGCGACCAGATTATACATATCTGGAATTTGGAACTGGGCAAGGAAACAAGGTCCATCAATCAACATAAGGATGAAGTGCTGGACATTTGCTTCAGCCCCAATGGCAGGCTAATGGCAACCTGTTCAAGGGACAATACCATCAAGATCTGGAACACGTTTGATTACTCATTGGTATCAACCATCAACACCAATAACACGGAATACTGTGTTGCCTTCTCCCCCAACAACAAAACATTGGCATCAGGTGGCAGGGACTCATTGGTAAAATTATGGAATGTTGCTTCCAGTAAACTGCTCTTCGGTTTGAGAAAGCACAAGGCATCAGTCAATGGCCTCTGTTTTATGCCCAACAATGAAAACATACTCTACAGTTGCGGGCTTGACAGTTTTGTGTATAAGTGGAACCTGACCACAAAGGAAGACGTACACTGGTACAAAAAGAAAGCACGGATGATGAGCGTAAAAGTAAATTATGATGGCAGCTACCTGTTCTACACGGCCACAGATACCACCATCAATGTTTGGAACATTTTGAAGAATGAGTTCTACTTCCAAAGAAAGCTCAGCTTCAAAAAAATGGGTTCCAGCAATTTTGGTGAAGCCGACTTTTCACCGGATGGCAAGCTGCTCATTTATCCTGATAGGGAAAACAACCTTTCACTGGTTGACCTTTCAGCAGACCTTATTGCCACTATCCCAACAAATGAACCAAGTGGACAGTACCTGAACAGCGTTCATTTCACACCCAACCAAAAATCCATATTTGCCACCTATCCCTTCTACCCAAAAAGGAAGCTGTTCAACTTCAGTAATTACAAAAGCATCCGGTCCATTGATTTTACTTCATTCAAAAGCAAGTCATTTACAGATTATACCAATCCCCCATTTGCTGTGCAGTTTTCCAATGACGGCAAATCGCTGTATGTAATTTCAGATAGGCTTTCCAAACTGGACCTCACCAATGGTGCCACACAGTATTTCGGTTATTCTCCGCAGGCCGTTTACAATGAAACCATCATGTTGAACGATAGTATTTCACTGCAAACACAGGATGAGGACAAAGTGGTACTCCAGAACCAAAAAACAAGCGATATACGGAAAGAGATTGGCTTGAGCAGTAACGATACATTGGTTTGTTTCCATCCAGATAACCTGCATAGGACCATGTTCATTGCTGGCAAGCATGGACTCGTTGAAGCTTTCGCCATGACTGATACCTCGTTCGAAGCAAAGCCTATCTTTTCTGTCCACATTAAACTGCCACCTACAGAAAGATTGGTGTTCTTCCAAGTTGATACTTTCAGGAACCAGCTCCTGGTCCGTGCATCCAATGATAGTTTATATATTATTAATTACCAGCAAGGAAGGTTAACCAACATTGTACCCGGGGGCAATAATGCTGATGTGGTTGCCACCCCCCAATATTTGTACTTCAATAATTATGATGGCACCATCAGTAAAAAAAATGCGATGACTTTTCAATTGATCAAGAAAATAAAAGTAGGCAATGACGTTGATGCTGCTGGTTACATGAAGGCATCGCTTGATTATAAAAAAATAATTGCTTTCATCAATGAAAAGGAATTTGTGGTGATTGATACAAAAGCGGATACGGTACTGTACACAAGAAGGGCCCATGAAAGTTTGGCCATTGGACTGGCCATCAGTCCAGATAATAAGTATCTGGCAACATCGGGCTTTGATAATAAAGTATCCCTGTTCAATTTGCAAACTGGGGAGAAACTGCTCAATATTTTCACCCCATTGGGGTTGGACTTTGTACTCAGTGATACAGCAGGGAATTATATGGCCAGCAAGAAATCACTGGAAGGATTGAGCTTTAAGTACAATGATAAAATTTATGGCTTTGACCAGTTCGACATCAAGTTCAACAGGCCTGATATCATTCTCCCCAAAACAGGAAGGGCAGATACAGCAATGGCTGCAGCCTATAAAAAAGCTTTTGAAAAAAGGATAAGGAAAGCTGGCTTTACCAGTGAAGCATCACTGAAAAGTACGGAGCTGCCTTTTATTTCCATTAGCGATAAAACGGATGTGGAGCTGTTCACCAATTTGGGCAATACCGAAATTGGCATTGAATGTTCCGATGCAAAATACCCCATCCAAGCAGTGCATGTACTGGTAAACAACAATCCTGTGTTTGGCCTTGCAGGAAAGCCCTTGGGCAGCAGGAGCATGGACACCATGGTGAACTTGAAGATCCCATTGGCCTATGGAGAAAACAGGATAAAAATTTATTGCACCAACAACCAGGGACAGGAATCATTGCAGCAGGGCATGGAAATAAACAGCAGCCATTCAAAGAACCCTTACCGCAAAACATGGTTCATTGGTATTGGTGTTTCTGATTACAAGGACAAGGATATGAGCCTCCGCTATGCAGCAAAGGATATCAGGGACCTAGTAGGCACTTTTACAAAGGACAAGGACACGGCCAACATAAGCATCGACACATTGATCAACCAAAATGCTACACTTGCCAACATCATGGCACTCAAGAAAAAAATACTGCAAGCTGATATAAATGATAGGGTCATTGTAGCAGTAACAGGCCATGGCCTGCTGAACAAGTCCCTGGATTTCTATTATGCCACGTACGATGTGGACTTCAACAATCCTGAACAGAAAGGATTGAAGTACGAGGCACTCGAAAGCTTATTGGATGGTGTGCCTGCACAACATAAACTATTGTTGATTGATGCCTGCCACAGTGGCGCATTGGATAAGGAAACCTTATTGTCAAGCAAGGGTACTGTAATCGAAAAAGTGAACAGCGCAGATTCAGGCACTGTGAAATCAACAAGGAGTACCATAAAAGTGAAGCCCTCAAAGGTTAACCTGAACAATACCTTTGAACTGATGCGGAACCTTTTTGCGGATTTCAGCAACAGCAACGGCACGGTGGTCATATCTGCCGCAGGTGGACTGGAGTATGCTTTTGAAAGCCCCCAATGGAGCAACGGTGTCTTTACCTACTGCGTTAGGAAGGCCATTGAAAACAAGGAAGCAGACAGGTACGGTACGGGCAATCATGATGGGAACATAAGTGTGCAGGAACTCATGAAATATGTAAGCGCCAAAGTTGCTGAACTCACCAATGGAAGGCAGAAGCCAACATCAAGAAGGGAAAGTTTGGAGTTTGATTGGAACCTAAGGTAAGAAGCTGTTTAAAGATAGCATCTAGAACTACCATTGTTTCTTTTCTTGCCACGAATGCACGAATTATTCGAGTTCATTCGTGCGTTCGTGGCCAAAAAGGGGCTTTTGAATTTGCATAGCAAATTCCTGAAATCATTTTTAAACAGGCTCTAACAGGCCCTGCTTATAAATTTCCAGGCATTGCTGGTAGTAGGCCCCTTCGGAATAGTATTTCAGGAAAGCATTGTTCAATGGTTCCGCGAAACTGTACCTATCGGCAGACAGGATTGCTTCTATCCTTTCAACCCATGCATCAACCATAAAGTTCTCCATGATAAACTGCGGCAGGTCCTTCTTTATTTGCTGCACCACTTCGCCAGTATCATAAGTGAGAAAGGGAATCTGCTGGGCCATGTATTCTATTAACACCAAGGGGCCGCTTTCTGTATTGGCCACATGGATGGCCATATCAAATTGATGGAGCAATTGCTGCACTTCGGTACAGTCGTGCAGTAGGTGGATATTGTTTTCCAGATTAACAGCACTGATATTTTCTTTGACGGATGCATAATAAGCCGCATCGTTCTTTTGCCCAATAATGGTGAGCTGCACCTGCATCTTCTTTACCAATACTTCCATCAATTCAATGGCAAACAAGATGTTCTTTGCCTTCCTGAAATTGCCCACCAAAACCAATTGTTTCACACTGTTTCCTCCAATAAACTTCTCCTTCACCTGCAGTTTGGGAACAGTATTGGGCAACACAAACACATGCTTGGGGTCCAGCTTTGCCTTATCAATGGCCCAACGGTACAAACTGTTGGATACCGCAATCAAATTGACAGAAGGATAAACCAGCTTCTGGTGCCACCGAACACGATCATCAATATCTATATTCCCGAAATGCTCATGGAAGAATATCCTTTTCTTCAGCCCAAACAACTTAGTAGCTAAAAACAGGTAACGCAGGTTGTGCGATGAATGCACCTGCACAATATCATAAGGCCTGCACCAAGCTACCAACCGCTTCATATCGCCCAGGTTCCATTTGGATGCCCTCCTCAGTTCCTTCACCTCAATCCCTGCTGAAAGCTGCGCAGCCAAAGGCCCCTTATCAAGCGTGGTAACAACACAAACTTCATGGCCACGTTCAAAGAAAATATTGCAGAGGGTTACCAATACCCTTTCCGCACCCCCTGTTTCAAGTGTGTCAATTACATGAACAATACTGTATTTCCTTTGTTCCATCAATGGTAGCCTAGCTATTAATCTTGTTCGTTGTAAAGAAAGGAAAAACAATTGAACTGTTGTACAATCAAAGAGCCCAACTATTTAACCAATCAAATAACTTTATCATCAAATCACTTGTATGGAATTTGGACGTGTACCGGAAGCTGAACTGGACAGCATCGATTTCCCCTTGCCCAAGGAACCTGCTTTCAATAAAACAGTATTGAGCGGCAAGAAAAACAAGAACGCAAAAGTATATGTGGGCTGCGCCAAATGGGGAAGAACGGAATGGGTAGGCAAGATATACCCACCCAAAACCAAGGAGAAGGATTTTTTGCAGCATTATGTGGAGCATTATAATTGCATAGAGCTGAATGCAACCCACTATAAAATCTATGGAGCAAAAGGCATTGAAAAATGGTCAGAAAAAGCCAAGGGCAAGGACTTTATGTTCTGTCCAAAAATGTACAACGGTGTCACCCATTTTGGTGGACTGGGCAACAAGAAGTTCCTAAGTGACGAGTTCCTGAGAGGTGTGGTGGCATTCAAGGAACACCTCGGACCCATCTTCGTACAGGTAAGCGACTCCTTTACTCCAAAAAGAAAGGAGGAACTCTTTGGCTACCTTGCTTCATTGCCCACAGACCTTCAGTTCTTCTTGGAAGTACGCCATCCAGATTGGTTTGCAAAAGATGATATAAGGCAAGAACTGTTCTCCTTCTTGAAAGACAATAATTTGGGTGCTGTCATTACTGACACGGCCGGCAGAAGGGACTGTGCCCACATGTACCTCACTGTCCCAAAGGCCTTTATCCGTTATGTAGGCAATAGCTTGCACCCAACAGATTATACAAGGATCGACGCTTGGGTAGGGCGCATGAAATACTGGCTAAACAAAGGCATGGAAGAACTGTATTTTTTCATGCACATGCATGACGAAGCCACTTCCCCAGAACTCACGGTTTACTTAGTGGATAAAATGAACAAGGAATGCGGATTGGATTTAATCAAACCAAAATTTTGGGATGATGACAAACCAGACCAAGGAACGCTTTTTTAAAAAAGAAGAGGCTGTCTCAAAAGTCCGAGACAGCCTCTTCTTATTCGGAAGCTGATGGAGAAAGTTTTCGTACAGCCAATTCTCAAGGCCTTCATTTTACTTATGAGACAACCTCTTCTTTGTATTATTGGAGTTGTTTAAATTTTTACAATTTTGATAATAAACAGTGCTTCATAGAAAAGGGTTGTCAGGTTGAGCCTGTCGAAACCGATTAAAATAGGCAAATTCCTAAACAATCGCCTTCGACAAGCTCAGGCTGACAGTGTTTATTAAATCATAACTCGTAAAATTCAAAAGTCTAAACAACTTTATTATTTGAACTTCAGGTTCAATGAAATGATATCACTGTTCATACCAATGTTCTTCGCATAATGCCCATACCTTATTTCCAACATGTTCAAATGCTCCATTCCAAACACGCCCTTGGGTGGCGTTAACCTTATGCCCGCACCGTAGAAGCTGCTGTTGAAGGCACTAAAATCATAATTGCTGGTATAGAACTGCTCTGCGGCTGTATGTGTTCCATAAGCCGAGAAATAGTTGATGGCCGTTTGTACATAATACCTGTAAAAAGGGCTCAAGGAAAAGAAAGGCGTAATCTTCACCGGCATTTCCAAACTGGCCGTGTGGGAATTAAGCCCCCAATCATCAGTATAGTAACGGTAATAAGCCCTGAGGATTACCTTGTCGCCAATGAAATAGTTCGCCCTCAAGCCCAATGGCAACTTCAACCTACTGCTTGGCAATACCTCCTGGTGTACCGACCCATCCTTGAAATAGACCCTATGGAAAGGAAGGCTCAAATAACCGGATTGACTTACCACATCGCTCAATAAAGCAACCTGCAAACGCTTATTGATGATTTGGGAATAGGACAGCGCAAGGTCAAAAGTGGTCCTGGGGGTGGTGGGGTATTTGGTGCCATGCCCACCTCCCGATGCAGAAGTAGTGGTAGTTACCGTGCTCACCAATTCAGTTGGCAATACCTGGCTAACCTGGTCCAAAAACACCTGTGCCCTGGCACTGAATTCACCGCTCCTGTTTTTTGTTTTAAGGGCAAAGTTCGTATTCAAACTGAAGGAGCTGTAATCAAACTCATGGGAGTACGCTATCCCTGCACCAACAGTGGTCCCCTTCTTTTCATTCTCCACGGTCCAGTTAACGGAAGGATAGATCCTGGTATCTGCATGTGATGCAGAAGAGTTGGCCTTCAGGTCTATCATATCAGAAGAAGCAGAAGTATAATGGTCTACCCCCAATTCAAAATTAAACGTATGCTTCCTGAACCTGTTATCGTAAAGGAACAGTTTCAAATCAAATGTGTTGGAAATATCCGTGAGCTTTTCCGTACCAATACCACCCGTTACTGCGGAGTTATTGCCATCCTGCTTGTAGTAACTGGACACCAGATTGGCTTCCTCAAATTGAAGGGTATGGTTCTGGTATTTGGATGAATCAACCTTGGTCTGGCCAAACCCGGCAAATAGGCCAATGTACAACCCCACAACACTCAAACATATTTTTTTCATGTGCTACTGAATTAATTTTTTATGACTATCCGGATGAAGGAAAGTATGTCAGGTTGAGCTTGTCGAAACCTTATTCAAGCTGTGTTTTACGCTCATCATACTTCGAGAACCTCAGTATGACAACGGAAATCGTCAATGCTTTCCTTCATACGGATAGTCAGTTAATTTTTAAAGGGAACCGAAGAATGAAGGAATACGCTAATTTTTAACTGTGGCTGCCGGTAACGGCAGGCCTACCCCACAGCTACCAACTACCAACTAATTACTATGAACTATTAGCTATGACCCATCCACTACTTATTACACCCGCAGCCGCCACCCGTTTTGCCACCATTGGCCCCGGATGCACCTTCGCGATAAGTTTGGAAACTGTTTTCCGTCTTCTCCACTTTCCTTGCGCCCAATGCCATTTCCCCATCGTTCAGCCGGCTCTTCTGGTACTCCTTCACCGGCTTGCAGGATGCGGCGGCAATGATCACAATGGATGCCATCATTGCTACCTGTTTCAATTGTTTCCTCATGTGTTGCTTATTACTTTAGGTTGATATTTCTCGATGTATACATACGGTTGTTGTCGTCAATGATAATGCAGCCTACCCCTTTTAATTGGTTCACCATATACAAACCAGCCTCAATGCCCATAATGGTTACAGGCGTGGCCATGGCATCGGCCATTTCAGCATTTGGGCAAATGATGGTTACGCTTTTGATACCCGTCACAGGCAGGCCAGTCTTGGGGTTGATGGTATGCGAATATTTCTTGCCGCCAATCATTGCATACTTTTCATAGTTACCCGAAGTGGCCACAGCCATATTGCTAATGTTGAGAGCGGAGAAAGGAAGCTCGGCCACATCAGGATGCGCAATGCCAACCGTCCATTGCCTCCCATCAGGTTGGTAGCCCCATGCAGTTAGGTCTCCCGAAGCATTGACTATACCACTGGTTATGCCCCACTCCTGCAGCAATTGCTTGGCCTTTTCCGCAGCATAGCCCTTGCCGATACCGCCAAAACCAATACGCATTCCCTTCTCCTTCAGGAAAATGGTGGATGCTTGGTCATCTACCACCACATTCCTATAATTGATCAAGCGCACCATTTGCTTGGCTGTTGCTGCATCCGGTAACGCAGTCATGGTCCTATCAAAATTCCATAAGCGTTTATCTATGCTGCCATAAGTAATATCAAAAGCACCCTGTGTAAGTCGGGAAATCCTCAACGACCGCTTTACCAGTTCCAATGTTTCATGGCTTACTTCCACGGGGGCTATACCAGCATGGGCATTGATCAGTGAAGTTTCACTGGTATCACTATAGGTGGTCAACAGCCGCTCTATCCTTTGGATCTCCGCTACCGCTGCCGCAATCATGCCATTGGCCCATGCAGCATCCTCGCCCACCACTGTTATCTCAAAGCGGTTGCCCATCAGTTTCATCGCTTGCTTGAACAGGCCCTGTTCAACCAGCGTTTCAGTTGCTACCATGCATGGCAAGTTTTAATTCATGAATAAATCCGGGTACCCCGTCCTTATAAAAACCATCCCAAGCCTTTACCACTTTGCCATTGGCATCCAATAACAATGTGAAAGGGAAATTGCCGGTTGAATTGTATTGATCGGCCAGCTTATCGTTCTGTTGCTGTTGTATTTTGGATAACTGGTTCTTCTTCTGGCGTGGGAAATCTGCATTTACCATAACCAGGTTGTCCTTGGCAAAAGCCGCAAACTCCTCAGTCCCAAAAATTTCCTTGTGCAGGCGGATACAGGGCCCGCACCAATCGCTACCGGAGAAATTGAGCAGTATGAACTTATGTTCTGCAGTGGCCGTTTGCTTGGCACTGGAAAAATCGTTCTCCCAATGTATGGTTGAGGTAGTAAATGAAAGTAGGGACAGGGCAATGGAAGCCACTAGCAATTTCATAATACGGGGGTTTTGTGGTAAATCTATCTTTTGTCGGCCTATTGGAAAGTGACAAATATTACACAACATTAATTGTTTAGATACGCATAGCCGTAAAGTGTGTGCCCGATATCTTGTTAAACATTTGTCAACAGTGCTTACCCCGCCGAAACCCTTACTGGCATTGGATTAAAAAAGAATTAAAAGTCAAGCTGGATCTAAGCCTTGGAGGAATCTTAACAATACTTTTTATTTCACTTCGCATAGCTCATTCCAACGTGAAGTGTACTTGGGACTATGGAAGTTCTGCTGCATTTTCCAGTTGCGTTCCGTACCGGTACTTGCAAACTTGAGGATATCATCGCGCTGGCTGAAGTTGATATTGTCAATGGTATCCATCAATAATTTGCTCCTGTTTTTTGTATCCGGCAGGAACAGGTTGCCCTGCACGGATGTATCAGGAACAATATGGCTCAGCATCACACCAGCTTTCTTGTAGCTCCTCCCTTTTTCATATAAACGCTTCGCCAGTTCAAGGGCAGGCTTAATGAGTTCATGTGTTTGGGAGGTAGCAAAATCCAATGTGGTATAGCTGCTGATGGTTGCCCCACGTTTGAAGGAGGAATGATGGTCCTGCTCCTTGGCCACAATGAACACACTGATATGTTTCGCCGCACCATGCTGCCTCCTCAATTTTTCTGCTGCCCTTGAAGTGTAAGTAGCCACGGCTTCCAATATGCTCTTCAGGTCATCCACAGGTTCGCCGAACATCCTGGTGGTCATGATCATTTTCTTTACTTCCAGTTCATCTTCCATTTGCATGCTGGTGATACCCTTCAGTTCCCTCCATAAACGCAGCCCCGTAACGCCCCCCAAATGCGTTTTCGCAAAGTGCATCGTTTTCAGGCTCAAGTCGTAGGCACTGTAAATACCATAGCGTTTCAACTTTTCCGCATACTTGTAGCCTACGCCCCAAACCGAGCTGATATAGGTCTGCTTCAGGGCAGCATCCGTTTTGGTTTGTGAGTCCAGCACCATTACCCCATTGCTGCCCTCCTTGTCTTTCTTTGATAGCCGGTTGGCCACTTTCGCCAGTACTTTCGTTGGGGCAATGCCCACCGAAACCTTGATGCCCGTCCATGTTTCAACAGTTTCCTTGATATCCATTGCCACACGCTGCATTTGGTCTGCAGGAATAAAATCAAGGTCCACAAAAGCCTCATCCACACTGTACACTTCCACATTGTCCTTACCAAACATCACCCTCAATGTTTCCATTACCCGCCAGCTCAAGTCGCCATATAAATTATAGTTGGATGAAAAAGTGGCTACTCCATTCTTCTCGATCAGGTCCTTGTTCTGGAAATAGGGAGCGGCCATGCCAACCCCCAGTTTCTTGGCTTCATCGCTCCTTGACACAATGCAACCATCATTGTTGCTCAGCACCACAACAGGCTTCCGGTCCAGTTCAGGGCGGAACAGCCTTTCGCAGGAACAATAGAAACTGTTGCAGTCCACAATTGCTTTCATAGGACCCCCTTTTTTAATAACTATGTCAATATTGACGATATTTCAAACCCTGACGGCGGCTCCAGGCCCCGTCAGCGGTTGGTTAAAAAGATAATTCTTTCCTAGGACCGCCCTTATCAAAGTCCAAACCATTGACCGGGTTTTTATTTCCTTCCAAACCGCCACCGAGGTCAAAACCGTCGGCGGGGTTCTGTACAATCAACGATGCCCTAAACCCTGACGGCGGCTTCAGGCCCCGTCAGCGGTTGGTTAAAAAGATAATTCTTTTCTAGGACCGCTCTTATCAAGGTCCAGACCATTATAGGGTTCGTACTTCCTGCTAAACCGCCGCCGAGGTCAAAACCGTCGGCGGGGTTCTGTACAATCAACGATGCCCTAAACCCTGACGGCGGCTCCAGGCCCCGTCAGCGGTTGTAATGAAGAATTATCATTAAAATCGTAGGTTTCATTAAACATTATCTCATTGTATTTATTTCGATGCGTTTTCTCCAAAGCTTCAGCACTCCCAAACCATTCCAATACTTTATCCGAGGCCAATAAACTATTATCATTCCTTAAGATAGCGTTATAGGAAGTAAATTCCCATTCCTTAAAATCATTGACAAAACCATGTAGTTGCGGGTTAAAGTGGCAATACATTATCATGGAAGTAATGTATGCATCACTATCTATCTTCTTCCGTTCAAAAGGCGATTCGAACAATGGGCCGGTCCGTTTATAAGACCTGTTTATGGACTGGGCATAGGAGTTAAAAAAATGACCGAGCTGTTTGGATGCATTCAGTTGTATACCGCATTCTCCTTTAAGTTTCGGTACTACTACGTTCTCCTTCACGTAGACCAATAAATGGAAGTGGTTCCTGAGTAGGGCATATCCACATGTTTCAAATACATCGGCACAATACGTTTTGTATTGTTGGATAAAATAGTGGTAGTTCCTCTCCTCCTTAAAAATGTCTTCATGGTTAACGCCCCTATTGTAGATATGGAAGTAGCTACCTTCTGTTAATGGTTGGATATTCATATAATCACTTTTAATAAGTATCTAATTGTTATCCCGTTGGCCGCTGATGGAGTTTCAATCTTCATCAACCGCCGCCGAGGTTAGAACCGTCGGCGGGGTTCTGTTATAATTAACGATGCCCTAAACCCTGACGGCGGCTTCAGGCCCCGTCAGCGGTTGGTTGAAAAAGATAATTCTTTCCTAGGACCGCCCTTATCAAAGTCCAAACCATTGACCGGGTTTTTATTTCCTTCCAAACCGCCACCGAGGTCAAAACCGTCGGCGGGGTTCTGTTATAATTAACGATGCCCTAAACCCTGACGGCGGCTTCAGACCCCGTCAGCGGTTGGTTAAAAAGATAAATTTTTTCTGGAACCGCCCTTTTGAAGGTTAAGACCGTTGATGGGGTTCCTACTCCCTACCAAACCGCCGCCGAGGTTAGAACCGTCGGCGGGGTTCTGATGTTCCTCCTTGTCCTTATTAAAAGCAACCAACGCAGCATCCATTATATGGATCGTACAGGTAACCACCCCCCAAACCATCAACTGCGTAAACTCGTCCATTACAATATCCCTGAACTTCTTGTTCTCCGCACAGAGGCTGGCCCTATTGAAGCCCAGTTCATAGCGGCGCACAAACATTTCCCCGTTCACCGCAGCCACAACAATCTTCCCACTGGTAGCCTTAATGCTCCTGTCCACAATCAGCACATCGCCCGCATGGATGCTGGCCCCTTCCATCGCATCGCTGTTCATCCTGAAAAAGAAAGTGGCGGGCTTGTTCATCACCAAACGCTCGTTCAGGTCAATGCCCCGTTCCATGAAATCATCGGCAGCGGCACCGAAGCCTGTGGCATTCGCCATCTTCACATCCTGCTGGCTGAATTGCTTGGTGCCGTTATAGGCGCTATTGTAAAATATTTCCTCTTCCATAAAGTTTATTTTGTCATGCTAAATTAATTAGTATTTTTATACCACAAAATTTAGTTTGCAAAATTCAGCATTATGAAAAATATATTATTGAACTGTGGCAAGAGCCACCAGCAATACAGGATTGTGGCAGAATACAATAACCCGTCCACCCTATTGGCGTTGGCCGGTTTCTGTGCGGAGGAACATACGGAGAACATGCTGTTCAGGCACCTGCAGAACCTTTGCGTGCAAAGCGATGGCAGCCTGAACGGTACACATGTATTATTGTGCAGCATGATGCAGCAATGGAAAACGGCCTTCGATATCCCTGCATCCCAACTGATGCAGTCCATAACTGGCCATGATACAGCAGAAAGGCTGAAATCTGTTTGCCTGTACAAAACAAAAAACGGGGAGGAGGAGAAATTGATCAACCGCATCCTGCTATAGAACCCGTCAGCGGCCAACAGTCCTGACGGTTCCATTCGCCACAATCTTCGCTAGGTCCTTCGCACTGGCCACACTCCTGAAGGAGGGGGTTGGGGCAAGGTAAAACACCAATACCATGCAACATCCTTTTATCATGGCCCATATTCCACAGCAGCCATTCAATGAACAGCAATTGGCATTGCACGATTACTTGCTCATACTGCAGCCCCATGAAGACCTGTACAATAAGATCATGGCCATTAAGCAATCCTTTTCGGCGAAATACGACAATCCAATGGCCATGTACCTGAAGCCGCACCTCACCCTGCTAAGGTTCAAGCAGTATGACATGACGGAGAAGAAGATTGTACAGAAGCTGGAAAGCATTGCAGCAACAAATGCTCCCTTTAAAGTGGACCTGAAGGATTTTGGCAGTTTCCCCACACATACCATTTATGTGAACGTGGAAACAAAGAACCAGCTTGTTGCACTGGTCAAGGCATTGAAGCAGGCACAGCACCTAATGAAGGTTGACAATGACAACAAACCGCATTTCATTACGGAGCCCCATATTTCAGTAGCCAGGAAACTATTGCCCTGGCAATATGAAAAAGCCTGGCTGGAATACAGCAACACCCCATTTAGTGCAAGCTTCATGGCCAACGAATTATTGCTGCTGAAAAGGAAGGCAGACAGCAAGGGATACAAAATTGCCGCAACACTCCCATTGCTGAACAAACAACCAGCGGTTACCATACAGGCATCCCTTTTTTATTGATCCCCACAGCGGTCAATGGGTCGATGGGCGACGTTCATAGGCAACGCTGCACAGCAATTCCTGCCATACTGTGGCCCAACTATTTCAACATGAAAAACATCAATGATAATCCCAATGCCAAACCCCGGCCTTCATCGGCCACAGAGGAAGGCTCCAGTGAATACCTCAAGGGCCGTGGCGCACAGATCAATACCAAGAACCGTTTCCTGACCAATCAAACAGTGAGGGAGCATATCGAAGCCATTGACGACTGGACAGAAAAGAACGAGGCCACCGTGTACCTGGAAGACAAGGCCAAAAGCATTGTGAACAAAGTGGACAGCCCGGATGTGGGCATGTTCTACAGCATGAACCCCTACCAGGGCTGCGAACATGGCTGCATTTACTGCTATGCCCGCAACGCCCATGAATACTGGGGCTACAGTGCGGGCCTTGATTTTGAACGCAAGATCATTGTAAAGAAAAATGCCCCCGAACTGCTGCGCAAGTTCTTGATGAACCCCAAATGGGAATGCCTGCCCATTAGCTTAAGTGGCAATACGGATTGCTACCAACCAGCAGAAAAGAAGTTCGGTATTACCCGTAAACTATTGGAAGTCTGCAACGAGTTCAACCAGCCCGTGGGCATGATTACCAAGAATGCGGGCATGTTGCGCGACAAGGACCTATTGCAGGAAATGGCCAAGAAAAAACTCATCAGCATCTTGGTAAGCATTACCTCCTTCAATGAGGACCTGCGGCGGGTAATGGAGCCACGTACCACTACGGGCATGCAGCGCCTGCGCATCATTAAGGAACTGAGCGATGCGGGTGTGCGCATGGGCGTAATGCTAGGCCCCATGATACCCGGCCTGAACGAGCACGAAATGCAGCGCATCATGCAGGCAGCCAGTGAAAACGGTGCCAGTTTCAGTGCCTATACTTTTATACGCTTGAACGGGGCCATCAAGCTCATGTTCCATGACTGGCTGTACAAAAACTTCCCGGACCGTGCAGACAAAGTGTGGCATCTAATTGAGAACGGCCACGGTGGCCAGGTAAACGATAGCCGCTATGGCACACGTATGCGCGGCGAAGGTCCCATTAGTGATCTGGTAAGGCAGCAGTTCAAGAAGTACAATAAGATTTATGGGCTGAATGCTGAACGCTGGGAACTGGATACCACGAAGTTTCAAGTACCTGGGGCGCAGGGGAAATTGTTTTGAAAGAAGAAGAAAAATTAGGGGACGAGCAGTAGTATTTCAATTGGGTGATAGTGGCGATGCGCCGTTCATCTTCGACAATACTATTGAGCATTTTAGATGCAATAAAAAGTTAGTTTTGCTTTATGTTCTATCGTAGGAAAGTTATACTTGCAATAATTGAAGCCTTTGGAGGCACTATCGAAAAAATTGCTTTACAAAAGCTATTGTTATTGTTCACTAAACGTCAGTTGAAACCTGATTATGATTTTGTACCTTATCATTTTGGTTGCTATTCCTTTTCTGCCAATGCCGATTTAACAGCTATGGTAAAACATGGACTTCTTAATGAAGATGAAAAAAGTTTTGCGAAAAAAGATGCTGTCAACTATACCTCCAAACTTTCCACAAGTGATAAGAAAAACCTAGTAGAACTGCATACGCTTTATGGAAAGATGAGCAGTACTGCTTTAATGAAACACACTTATCTGAATCATAGCTATTATGCAATAAATAGTAAGATAGCGAAGGAATTATTGACTGATGAGCAGTACCAAAAGGTTTATACCGCTAAGCCAGTAAGTTCGGAAACCATTTTGTTTACTATTGGTTATGAAGGAATCTCATTGGAAGAATATTTGAATCGATTAATAAAAAACGATGTCAAGCTTCTAATTGATGTTCGCAACAATGCAATGAGTATGAAGTTTGGGTTTTCAAAAAGTCAATTGCTAAAATATTGCAACAGTCTTGGAATTGAATATATGCACACTCCAGAAGTTGGCATTCAATCAGCGTTCCGCCAAGAACTAAACTCTCAAGCGGATTACGATAGCTTGTTTAATCAATACAAATCATCTACCTTATCGATAACAAAGAGTTCTCAAGAAAAAATATTTGACCTGTTGTTGAAGAAAAAAAGAATTGCATTAACCTGTTTTGAAGCCAACATTTGTCAATGTCATCGCAAACATTTATCTGAAGCAATTACATCATTACCCAACTGGAATTATGAACTAAAACATATTTAGGTATGGCTTTAACCAAAGTGCTAATTGCTGTAAAAACTTACCCTACCTTATCATCAAAGTATGACGAATTGGTTTGTACAGCAGGCTTTAGGGAAGATGGTTCTTGGATAAGAATATATCCTATTCCTTTTAGGAAATTAGACTACGACAAACGCTATAGCAAATATGATTGGATTGAAATTGATTTAGTAAAAAACAAAACTGATTTTAGGCCAGAAAGTTATAAGCCAAAATCATTGGATACCAGTTTTGACATTGTTGGTTCAATTAATACAGACCATAATTGGCATTTTAGAAAGGACATTGTTTTAAAGAATGTCTATACAAACCTTACCAAGCTAATTGAGCATTCAAAGGATAGAAACATCAATACTTCATTAGCAGTATTTAAGCCAACAGAAATACTTGCGTTTTTAATTGAGCCTGTTGATAGAGCGTGGGATAAGAAAAAACTAGATGCTCTTAAAGCTAATGCCCAACAATTAAAATTGTTTGAAAACTCAGAGAACCCATTTGAGGTAGTTGAAAAGTTACCATATAAATTTTCTTACCGTTTTATAGATGAGGGAAATAGAGAGAGTAAGTTAATGATTGAAGATTGGGAAATTGGTGCTTTATATTGGAATAGCTTGAAAAGGCACGAGGGCAATGAAGCCAAAGCTTGTGAGGATGTAAGAAAAAAATATTTTGATGACTTTGCCAAGACAAAAGATCTCCATTTATACTTAGGCACAACATTCGAGTACCATTTAAAAAATGCTCCTAATCCATTTGTAATCATAGGTACATTTCATCCCAAACATGAAGATAAAAGCCAAGGGAAATTGTTTTAAATATCAAGACCCATGAATGAATCTTGGGTATGGGACATCAAGCAGCAATGCGATGAACAGGGTGCAGCTTTTTTCTTCAAACAATGGGGCGGCACCAACAAAAAGAAAACAGGCAGGGAACTGGGTGGAAGGACTTATGATGCCATGCCGAACGCCAATTCTTCTATTATTGCAGCATAAAACTTACTGCATCCATGAACCACGATCATGAAATACAGTTTGCCGTATCGGCCATACGGCAATACATATCAAATCGCCCAAATGCTGCGGATACAGCAGAAGGCATTCACCTATGGTGGATAAATTGGCCAGAACCTATACCCATGAGCGTCACTTTGGCTGCTTTGGAAATACTGGAAAAGTCCAATGAAATGGAAACCATCAAAATTGGCAACCGCACCATTTGGAGAAAACAAAGCAGCAACCCATAGCTCCCCTTTTATAGCCAATAAACATCTACCGAGCAAATTTTGCCATTAAATTTTGTGTAGCTAACTTTAAGTGACAGATTACCTGTCACAATTTTCTTGTCACAGACCCGTGACAGGCTTTTCGTGACAGATAATCTGTCACGAAAAGCCTGTCACGGGTTTTTTATTAAATATTTTTATATG
This sequence comes from Chitinophagaceae bacterium, assembly GCA_023251255.1. Lineage (GTDB taxonomy): Bacteria > Bacteroidota > Bacteroidia > Chitinophagales > Chitinophagaceae > UBA1930. The sequence continues at coordinate 72,637 of JAHEZD010000001.1, read as the reverse complement.
ACTATCCGGATGAAGGAAAGTATGTCAGGTTGAGCTTGTCGAAACCTTATTCAAGCTGTGTTTTACGCTCATCATACTTCGAGAACCTCAGTATGACAACGGAAATCGTCAATGCTTTCCTTCATACGGGTAGTCAGTTATTTTTAAAACAAACAGCATGGGCCGTAAAAACAAGTTGGTTAATACTTCTGCCAGAAAGCAGATGGGTATAGCGCAGGAAGATTATGTGCCTTTTTTGTGGGGCATAACCAGAAGCGCATTGGCCATGTACGAGAACCATCAACGCAGCTTGCCGTTTGAGCCAAGAATGAAAAACAATGCCGTTGAACTGGCATTTGCTGAGCCAGAAACAGAAGAAGCAAGGGAAGCAAGGACCCTGCAGGAAAAGCAGGTAGCAAGGGAAGTATTGGCAAAAAGGCGTGAAGAGTGCCTTTTACTGATCAAGAAATTCCAGTGGCATATGCTGAAGATGCAGGAGCGGTACCAGCAGTGCCTGCACTTGGTACGTGTGGCAGCCAGGGCACCGATCATTTTGACGGAGTTGCTGCCCAATAATCCCCGCCATCAACAAGATATGGAATGCTTGGAAAGTTTTGGCAGTACCGGCACTTCCAGAATGAAAAAATGCAGTATTGGCCAGCAGCAATTGCTTCAACTGAAAATGGATGCCCTTCAATTTGAAGCGGACCAAATCCAGCAGTTACTGACTGCATAAACCAATGGGGTTTCCTATGATTCAGTTTACAGTTGGCTTCCAATTGTAGCATTCCTTTTTGGTTGACAGGCAAGCAAAAACATATAGCAAATGGCAGGGGTTTATGGTACCATGCCATGACAATTTTCCTATCTACGCGCCTACTTAAGCCCTATCATAGCTTATCCCTGTTACACAATTTGTATCCATCAATGCATTGCTTCCGACAAATCCAGTTTCTTGCGCTTGTTCCCTTTCACAATCAGCACAAGCTGCCGCATCATTCCTGTAAAGGCCGCCCCTAGCCAACAGCCCATTGCCTCACTCAAACTATGAACCGGAGCTAAAAAACAATATCCAGCAAGTGCTGGATGAAACAGCACTTACCAAGTTCATCAATGATGACCAAAGGATGCGGCTGGATATGTTCGTAAAAAGCAACTTCAGTTATTACCGCGACAATGAATTCCGGAACAATGAAATGGCCGACCTGAACTATATTATCGACCTGGCCAATACCATTCTCAACAACAAGAAATTCGGACCGTACAAGCTAGGTACTGCTTGAGCAGTTACAGGCCATTGGCAAGGCTGCCTAACTACCGCCCCCCAACTTGTTTTCACGCTCGCTCCAAGAAATATTTTGCGTAACCGAATAGTTACGTATATATTTATGTAACCAAATGGTTACTTAAATATAGTGTATGCGTAGAGATGTTTTCCAAGCAATTGCAGACCCCACAAGACGGGAAATCATTAACCTGCTTGCCCACCAGAAAATGAACCTGAATGCGGTAGCAGAGAATTTCCCCGTTAGCCGGCCAGCTATTTCCAAGCACATCAAGATATTGACCGAGTGCGGGCTGATCATCATTGAACAGCAGGGCCGGGAAAGGTACTGTGCAGCTAAACTGGACCAGCTAAACGAAGTATCTGCCTGGATCAACCAGTACAAGCAGTTGTGGGAAGCGAAGTTTGATTCGCTGGAAGTTTACCTGGGGCAACTGCAAGCCAAAAAGAAGCGCTCTCCCAGAAAAAAAACCGCTAAATAATACCATTATGAGTACTAACGAAACAACGCCAAGGGTAATGACATTAACACGTACCATCCACGCTCCACGTGAACTGGTATGGGAAGTATGGACCAATGAAAAACACCTACAGCATTGGTGGGGCCCCAAGGGTTTTACCAATCCGGTCTGCGACTGGAAAGTAAAGGAAGGCAATAAACTATTGGTGCACATGAAAGGTCCAGACGGGATGGTATACCCCATGGATGGCCAATTCATAGAAGTGAAGAAGCCTGAACGCCTGGTATTCATCAGTGCTGCACTGGACGGGAACGGGCAGCGCCTGTTTGAAGTGATGAACACGGTAACTTTTACCGAAAAGGATGGTGATACGGAAATAGTACTGCATGCAAGTGTATCGAATATACGTTCAGAGGGTGCACACTATTTAGAAGGCATGAATGCAGGCTGGAACCAGAGCATTGATAAACTGGAGCGCTATAGTACTTCCGAGAACCGCGAGCTCATCATTGAGCGGGTGCTGAATGCCCCGCAGCAATTGGTTTGGGATGCATGGACACAGGCCGGCCACCTAGCTAAATGGTATGGCCCCAATGGCTTTACCATTACAACTCATAGCATTGATCTAAGCGAAGGCGGCGTGTGGAAATACGTGATGCATGGACCGGATGGAAGGGACTATGCCAACAAGATCGAGTTTCTGGAAGTGGTAAAGCCGGAGAAATTGGTGTACAAACATTCTGACGATGATCCCAACTTGGAACCTGTAAGCTTTTCCACTACGGTAACCTTTGAAAAGATGGGCCAGCAAACCAAGGTGACCATGCATTCGGTTTTTGGTTCTGCCGAGGAACTGATAAATGTATCTAGGGTGTACAATGCCGTGGAAGGTGGGCACCAAACAATCGGAAGGTTGCAGGTGCTGGTGGAAGGAATGGCCTGATGCCTGTTATCAATAACATAAACCTATAAGGTTTTATTTGAGCACTGCCAACTTATGAGCGTTCTTACATAAACCTTATAGGTTTTTTGTAGCGGCCAGCTAGTATCAGGAGCCGGCACCAGCAATAGCTAATGGTTCCTGTCCCCCCACAAACCATCGCCAGACACGTAATCACCTACCTCACCCATACATGACTTTATCCTCAGCTAAACTTGCCCCTATCCCCAGCCAACCGCACAGTTTCTCTAATCGTTCCTATAGCATAACAGTCCCTCTTATTACTAGTTTGAGATTGATTTCAAACCGAAGCCGCTATCCTTAGTTTTGTGCTAAGCTTGCGGGTGGCCAGCTACAATACAACGCTGGACTGGCCTGTTTATACTTTGACGGCATGCCCGGTTACAGGGATTCTTTATGCCATTATAGGGATATCCTATTCCATCCAAGGGATAAAATATGCAGCCCCTATTTGTACCGCCCTATAGCAGTTTTGGACAAACTGCCTTACTTTTAACCTATTATGAGAACCTCCTTGGAATACTTGCCAACTTATAAGAAGGAACAGATCCTGAATATTGTAAACATTATCAAAGAAGCTGTTAGCCCGGAAAAAATAATACTGTTTGGTAGCTATGCCAAGGGTAACTGGACAGAGCATAAGTACACCGGAAAGGATGGAACATTATATGAGTATATCAGTGACTTCGATTTCCTGGTGGTGACAAAGAAGAACAAGGTGAAGGAAAGTACCATAACGGATATAGTGAACAGCAAAACAGGGCATTACAAACAGCCAGTGAACCTACAGGTACATGAGATAGAATACATTAATGAAGGCCTTGCATTTGGCCAGTACTTTTTTACAGATATCATCAAAGAAGGGGTGCTACTCTATGATACGGATATCGTGCATTTTGCAGAAGCCAAGGAACAGACACCAGAAGAAGAAAAGATTATTGCACAGCGGTACTATGATATCTGGTTTAACAGGGGCATTGAATTTCTCATTGATACCGATAATGCATTCAACCGCAATAGCTATAACAAGGCTGCCTTTGAACTGCACCAGGCCACAGAAAGTTTTTATTATACCATACTCTTGGTGTTCACAGGCTACAAGCCAAAAACGCATAACCTGTTTAAACTCAGGAAACAGGCCAAGCAACTTTCAGAAGAACTGTTTCTATTGTTTGCGGTGGAGACCAGCAAGGAGGAAAACAACCTTTTTGATTTGCTGAAAAGGGGTTATATAGAAGCTAGGTACCAAGCGGATTATCATATAACGGCTGAAGAACTGGCCATTTTAATGGAACGGATCAAAAACATGCAATTGATTGTTGAGAGTGCCTGCAGGGAGAAGATTGCATTACTGGGTGCTACAGTTGGAGAATAGGTCTATGCTATGCCGATAGATTATAATGACCCAATTAAATAAACGACCCTTCAGCCATTGCCACACTTTCGGGCTTACCAACATCTATAAACTTGCTATTGCTATGGTCAAAAGATTGGATGGTTTCCGTAGCAGCCAAGTTCAGGTAAACATCCACCATGGAAAATTTACCTTCCTGCTCCATGAAGGATAAAAGCTGGGTATTGATGACATGTATGCCACTGAATGCTTTCTGGAAAAGCGGAAACTCGTTCCTTCTTATTCTTTCCTCTCCGGTTTTTGTGTTCTTCCATCCACATAGTTCATTGTGGCTATTGAACAAGAAATAACGTGAAGTTTCCCTATTGGTAGTGGCCAAAGTGGCCAATGCTTGGGAGGTTTCCTGTGCTGCAATCATTGCGGTCAGATCCAAGTTGGTGAGTATGTCCACATTCATCAGTACAAAATCCACTTCCCCATCAAAATAAGCAGCCGCTTTCTTTAGGCCACCTCCGGTTTCCAATACTGCATTGGTTTCATCGCTGATGGTAATATGGCTGCCCCAGCCACTATTGGCCTCAATGGCATCCATTATTTGATGGGCAAAATGGTGAACATTTACAATCACCTCCTTTATGCCATGCTGCTGCAAGTATTCAATATTCCGCTGCAACAGGCTCTTGCCATTTACCAAGGCCAAAGCTTTGGGGTGGTGGTCTGTCCAAGGTTTTAACCTAGTACCCAATCCTGCTGCCAGTATCATTGCTTTCATATATACCTTAGATTGAAAGTCTATTCTTGTTATTCCTTTTTTGTTCAGTTTTCAAAGCTCCTTTCTCCAATTATGCTGGTTCGTATGGTTCAGCTCCACTTTCACTTTGTACTTGTTCCGCAGGTGCCTGGCTGTTTGTTCGGCGGCATAGACGCTCCTGTGCTGGCCACCCGTGCAGCCAAAGTTGATCATCAAATTGGTGAAACCACGCTTCAGGTAATCTTCTACCGTTATGTCGATCAGGTCCCAAACACTGTTCAGGAATTCGTTCATTTTTGTTCTTTGTTCCAGGAAATCCTGTACGGATTTATCCTTGCCGCTCAGGCACTTGTATTCATCAAACCTGCCGGGGTTCAGTATGCCACGCATATCGAACATGAAGCCGCCACCGTTTTCGGAGTGGTCCACAGGCAGTTTTACCTTGTAACTGAAACTGTTTATTTCCACCACCAAGGGGGTTTGCTCATTGGCCTGGATGGGCGTGAACCTTTCCATTACTTCATCACTTACCATTAGCCTCAGCATCCTGTCAAACTCGGGTGTGGCAATACCTATGCGCTTGTTTTCGATAAAGAATTTCATGTTCCGCAATGCCAATGGAATGCTTGCCAGGAAGTGCGCCTTCCGTTCAAACAGGCCACGGAACCCATAGGCCCCCATTACTTGCAACAACCTTATGAGTACATAACCATTGTACTGGCTGGTGAAAGTATTCTTGTCGATGGGCCTGTTCAGCAGTTCCTCCACTTCATCCATGTAATAGTTCAGCAAGTTGTCCTTCCATTCCTCACTCAGTTCTGCTTTGGCCTGCCATAATAATGAAGCCACATCGTACTGCAAGGCCCCCTTCATGCCACCTTGATAGTCTATAAAATGTACCTCATCGTTTTGCACAATAATGTTCCTGCTCTGGAAATCGCGGAACATGAAATACTTGTGCTCCGTATAGGTTAGGTAGCTGCTCAGTGCTTCAAAATCGTCCAGCATGGCCTGCTTGTCATAAGGCAAACGCAGCGTATCAAGAAAGTAATATTTGAAGTAAAGCAGGTCACTCAATATGGCCTGCTTGCCAAACTCCTTGGCAGTTAAGCATAGATCATAGTCAAGCCCATCATTCCCCTTTATCTGGATGGAAGCCAGGGCCTTGAGGCTTTTTTGGAACAGGGTATAGGCATAATGGTGGTGGCCATGCTGCTCCAATTTATTCAATAGGCTTTCCGTGCCAAGGTCCTGCTGGATGTAGATGGTCTGCTCCTCATTTACGCAATACACTTCTGGCACAGGCAATGATTTGCTGCTGAAGTGCCTACTGAAACTGATGAAGGTATTGTTCTCCTTAACGTTCAAATTATAAGTGGCTATAAAAGTGGCCCCTGCTAGGTAAACCCTGAAATAAACCCTGTCGCTACCGCTTTGTGGCAGCTTTTCAATCCGGTCTGCCGGTTGCTGCTTCCAACTGGCAAATAAGCGCTCCACCCCTGTGATAATTGTTTCCATTAATCGTTTTAAAGTGAAACGAAAGTAAAGGTTTTAGCACAAGCGATGGAACAAGAATTGGCTATCATCGGTCGCTTCCTACCCATGCCATTGAGGCCTATCTATCAGTGCAGGCCGGTGTATTATTATGGAGGTCCGATAAAAGTTGCTGTATGCCCTCATGCTTTCTCCACGTTTTCCTTGTTGCTGTACGAATGAACGAGAAGAACCATATTCAATAGAACAACCGCTGATGAGGAAATAGCCAAAATCCTCCCGGCACAAACAAATACTTTGTTCGCTTCGCCTTGGGGCACAAAGAAAAACCATGATGAAAGCACTGCCAATGGCAGGATAATCATTATTGTTTTCCAGTACATTTTCTTGTTTACGGCATGATGGAAGCAATGGGCTGGCAGGTTTTTATTGTGCAGCACAAAGCAGCCCAGAAATGCAAGGGCATAAAAATCCATTGCCAGTAATGGCAGGATTACATCCGTTCCATTGATGTCCAGAAACGATTCCGATGAATGGTGACGTTCGCTGAAACAATCTATTATAACAAATGGCGTAAACAGAAATGAAATGAAAAACGGCATGGCCATCAGCACAGAAACCATAGCAAAAAAAGCAACCTGGATCTTGAAAATGGTATAGATGTTCAAAGGGTGGAGGGTATGGAGTTTAAGGTTAATTGGTAGCGATGGTTTCCGTGACCATGTTCCGCATGGCCCGCAGGGTAAAATAGATAATGCCAAACATGAGTGCAAACAGGAAGGTGAAGCCCCATATTTTCAAATGGTCCTGCGGCTGCAGTATATGGTGGGCAGAAGCATGCACCAATATGCTTGGCTTGGTAACGATATTCCAACTGTTGAAACGGAGGAACCTGCCAATATAGATGCCATAACCGCATAGTACCATGCTGGCAAAAACAGCCAACCTTACCCATACGGCCCTGATATGCCTTGCCAAGAAATTCTCCACCTGCATCAAGGAAGCAATGCCCAGCAACAAACCGTTCCATGCAGCAGAAGTCACGATCAGCAGATCAAACCACTTGGGTATGGGTGGCCTTTCCTTGTAATGGAACAGGTCCGTGATAATGTAAGGGGCATTGGGAAAGAACAGCAGCCATCCAGCCACCAGCATCATGGAAGCAAAGCCAAATTTTGCCTGCCCTTCCAGCTTCCTACTGAACATGAAGGGAACAATAGCAAGGAACAGGTTCCAGGCATAGAAGATATAGGTCAATTCTTCGGTTCTCCAGATCCTGATGGCCAATAGGGTAATGGTAAAACTGATGCTGAGCAGGAGCATTTTTTCAACAGGGGAGATTCTCTTTAACATAGAAGATGAACAATTTTAGGTAAGAAAATAATGCAGCCGATAATTGCTGCAATGAACGAGGCAAACAATACAGCGGCGGCAGCCACATCCTTCACTGTTTTAATAACAGGATGGTAATCTTCCTGCACTAGGTCACTAAGCTTTTCCAGTGCACTGTTCAACATTTCCATGCTTAGTACCATTGCAATGCAAACCAGTAAGGCTATCCAATCAGTAGCTGATACCCCCAAACCAACTGCTAAGCCAACTACTGCGGCAGCTACACATAACTGGATCTTGCCATTGCGTTCATGCAGGAAGAAATACTTCATCCCATTAAAAGCATTGGTGAATGCCTTTGGTATTGTTTGTCCGCTCATTTATATGGGTTTCGATAAATTGAATTTGACAACAGGTTCCTTTATTTCATGCTTTAACCTGCCAATTGTTTTCTCAAACTTCATTCCCATCTTCCGCCAGTACTTCCTGAAATCATTATTGCCTGCCTTGAACAGTTTTTTGTGTGCCATCCAAACAACGAGTGTTGTGGAGAAATAGAAGAACTTGTAAAACTGGAAGGAGGCCATTCTGGCAAGGACCGATTTATGCTGGAAGATGGTTTTGAACCTTTCCATCTGGAACTGGATATGTGGCGCCTCATCAATCAAGATGTCCGTGCAGATCTGCTTGAGCAGTTCATTGGCTGTGGCATCTTTGAGTGACTGGTAGAATATCTGGGCGGCACTTTCCACGGTAATCACGGCCAGGGTCCATGATTCCATGCTGGTGTTCAAGTGCCTCACTTTCCGGAAGAGGCTGTCGCCCAAATCCTTTTCAATTCTTGGTTGGCCAATCATATCCAAAAAACGCCCAAGATTGTTGCCATGCTTCTGCTCCTCCTTGATGAACAGTTCCACCGCCTGTACATAAAATGGGTCGTCGATTTTCAAAGCATAGCGTTTACTGGCATTGATCAGGTTCCTGCCTTCTGAGGTTTCGCCCAATTGCCAGGCCTGCAATGAACGGAGCACATTGGCAAGTTCTTCATTGTTCAATGAAGCAGGTTGGTTCCAGTTAATCCTTTTTACTTCAAGGTTGGTTTTGAAGTAATCAAACCATTGTTGGGATGTTTTCATGATGGGATGTTTTCTGATGGTGAACTGTTTTGATGAATGTCCATTGATTGCATTTCCGCAGTCAAGGCTTCGCCTCCGTTTGGTTCCACTGTAAAAAAAGCAGCCAGTTCAAGCTTGTTCCTATAGATGCAGATCCATGAAGCCAATACAGCAGCCACAGGGAATAATAGGAAGCTCTTTTCCTCCCAGACATCGTCGCATAATTTGAATACCCCAATAAACCGAAAGGCAATCAATACCCCTATCAAAGTAGATGCTGCCAGCGAAATGGTTTTATACCGATAATTGCCCGGTAACGCTTTCAGGAACTTTGCAGCGATGATGAAAAACAGCCCCGCTATCCAGCATACGGCCAATGCAATAACAATGGACATCAAATACATAATGGGCAACAAAAGGGAGGGTATGGTGAGCACGGCGTACCAGCCTATGGCCTGAATGAAAATTTTTAACAGCGTGGACATATATATTGGTTTGGTGATTGGAGAATATCAGGATAATGCATCTGCCTCCTTATGGAAGGATGGATTGTACCAATTGATATTCCTTGTAGTGTACATTACTATTGCCAGCACAATGAACAGACCAATACTTCCCACAATCAATGCTGTATCTTCCAAGCTTACCAAAACGAGGATGAACCCGTATAATCCTATCAATACGCCACCCAATGCACTTGCTGCCTTCCAATTCTGGAAATGGCTTTTTACATACAGGGTGATGAGCGTAATAGTGGCAGCGGCTGATATGATATAGGCGTAATCGAACAGGATATGCTCGCCAATGGAAAGCAGCAAGGTGTAGAATATGGCCAGCGCCAAACCCACCAATGTGTACTGTACAGGGTGCACCGGTTTCTTCTGCATCAGTTCAATCAGGAAGAAAATACTGAAGGTTAGGCCAATTACCAGTATAGCATACTTAGTGGTGCGCATGATTTTTTCATAGTTCCTGTACACTGCTGTTTGGGTAATGGTGGTTGGGTCTTTAGCCAAGCCAATTTGCCTTGTATTATTTGCCTGACGCTCTATGACCATATTGGAAATAAGCGTGGTGGGAATAAGCATGGCAAGCGTTAATACTGCTACAATAATTGCCTTGACAACTGTTTTGTTGGATGATTTACTTGGGTTGTTGTTCCAAGATGCACTTGGTTGGTAGTTTGAAGTTTCCATATTTGTGTTGATTTGAGTTTCAGGTTCCTGTTGCCAGCTTTCATTCAATGAATGGGCTGGTTCAAATGAGAAGTAACAATCGATAGCTTTATGTGAAATGAAAATTGCTGCGAGTGAACAACCAAAGAGTATGGCCGTAAATTTCAAGAAGGTTTCAAGGAAGGTGGACTTCTCGGTAACGCTGAGGAAGCCGCCACCAATGGTTCCATATATTGATGAAAAGCCAAGGCAGGCAATGACCAGTATGAACAGGTGGTGGCCCCTACCATATTTTTTAATGATCGGTAATAAAACATAGAGCAGTATCAATACGGGAAGGCTGCCAACGCCTGCTACAATACCTGCTATGATGCCCAACCCAGCATTGAAGCCATTGCTGTCGAAGATGCCCAGCAACAGCCAGCCTAAACCAAATACAAGGCTTGTGAAGAACCATATGCGGATGGCAATAGTTGATGCGCCGTATTCTTTATTCATTTAAAAGTGCTTTGAATTTCAAAGTATAGGTACAAAAAAAATTAGCTTACTGATTTGATCATTTGTTCAAGGGCATCCAAATGCTGCTTGAAAGCCTTTTCACCAGCTTTGGTTACGGAATACGTGGTATTCGTCTTCCGGCCAACAAAGCCTTTCTGGACTTTCAGGTAACCGCTCTCTTCCAATCCCTTTAAATGACTGGCCAGGTTTCCATCTGTTGCTTGCATCAGTTCTTTCAATTCGTTGAAGTTTATTTCAGCATTCACCATCAGGGCACTCATGATGCCAAGGCGGACACGGTTGTCAAAATTCTTGTTCAGATGTTCTATCGGATTCTTCATTCCCTCTTTTTAGTTTCTTTCATATTTCCACCACATCATTGCTCCATAAACAATATGCAATACACCAAAACCTACCGCCCAAAAGTATAATCCTTTGCCTACGAACCAAAGATTAATAATGCCCAAAATAATTTGCCCATACCCCAAGTAACGGACTTCACCCAAAGTGTACTTACTGGCATGTACTAGGGATAGACCATAGAATATCAAGCAGGATGGAGCCACCAAGCCAACCCAGCCTTCTTGTAATAACTTCAATACAAACACAGCACCAACAATCATTGGTATGCTTACATTGAGCAGTAAACGCTTACTTGCATTGCCCCAAATGGGCGTAGCCTCTTTTTTGCTTTTTAGGTACGTAAACAAGAATGCAAGAGAAAATGCTGCTATGAAAGTAATTGCAGCAACAATAAATAACTTTTCCGTCAACAAATCAAAATACGCACGCACATCAATTCCCCTAATGCCCAGATCCATCAGCGCTTTGGAGTATTCTGCCTTGTCCAAGTTGGTAATAATTATATGCCGCGCAAACCATGCACCAACCAATGCGCAGCAGCCGGCAGCTATGCCGCTTAATCCACTGAGGCTGATGAACCGGCTACTGCGTTCCATCATTTTTTTAATATCCTGTAAGGCGTCCAAGTGTTGGTTTTGGGTATTCATAAAAGCACTTTGAAATTCAAAGTAAGTGTTTCGTTTTGATACTGCCAAACTTTAATAGATAATTTTAACGAATTCACCTGCAATTGTAATTGGCCCTGTGTTGTTAACTGTTACATTTGATAGGTATGAGCGAAACTACTTGGAAGGGATTTATTGTGTGTGTACTATGGATGCTATGCAGTTTTTCTGCCATTGCTCAAATTAAGAGGATAACCGGTACTGTAAAAGACAGGCAGAGCGATGAGCCCATTCCTTTTGCTTCTGTCTTGCTGAGGAAATCAGGCGAAGGGGTATTGACAGATTCTTCCGGGAAATTCCTACTGTTGCCAGAGCGTTGGTCGGCCAATGATACGCTGCAAATATTGAGCGTTGGCTACAAACCCGTATTGGTGGTATTGCCCATCAAACTGGATTCGTTTTCCATTTCCATAAAAATGGAAGTGCTGCCGCCAGCAGTTGAAGCCATTGTAAAATCAAAATATAGCAGGGCCCTATGGTTCTGGAAAAAAATCATTAGCAAGAAGCCTATTAATGATAGAACACGTTGGGACAATTACGCTTATGAAGTTTACAACAAACTGGAGCTTGATTTGGACAATATCAACAAGCAGAAACTTGGGCAGAACAAGCTCCTGAAGCCATTGAATTTTGTACTGGCATTTGTGGATTCCACCTCAGAAGACAAACCTTTTCTACCTGTTTACCTTACAGAGACATTGAGTGATTATTTCTACCAGAAAGACCCCAGAAAAGCCTATGAAATTTTGAAAGCTGCCAAAGTGGATGGAATAGATAATGAAAGCATGGTGAAGCAGTTGGGCGGCATGTACCAGAATGTTAATGTGTACAATAATTTCATCCCTGTTTTTGACAAGCTGTTCATTAGCCCGTTCAATGATAACGCAGACAAGTATTACCACTTCAAACTACTGGATACACAATATTTGAGCAGGAAACGTTTGGTGCATTTAAGGTTCACACCAAAGCAGAAGGGCGCGGATGTTTTTACGGGCGACTGCTGGGTGAACGATACCAGCTTTGCCATTCAGAAAATTACCTTGCGCCCCGCTGAGGATGCCAACATCAACTATATTGGTGGGCTTTCGTTGATACAGGAGTTCAGGTTGATCAACGATTCCATTTGGTTCCTGTATAAGGACAAGTTTGTGGCGGATATTATTCCATTGGGCAAATCGAAGCTTGCGCTGAAAGGGAGGAAAACGACTACTTATAAAAATGTAGTGTTAAACAATGCATCCACCTCCCTCACCTTGCAAAAAACAAAAAAGGCGGAGCAGATTGATGCCGTAAAGAACATGATGGCCCAACCTGATTCTTTTTGGGTAAGGAACAGGCATGAGGAACTGAACAAGAATGAACAAACCGTGTACAAGGTATTGGACACGTTGGAAAAGAACCCCACATTTATCCATTATAGGAACACGCTGAATTTTATTACAACAGGTACCAAGGACATCGGGAACATTACCATTGGTCCATGGTTCTACTGGATCAGCGGTAACAACTACGAGGGCACCAGGCTGCGCTGGGACATGGCCACCAACAAGGGCTTCAACAAGAAGCTTTACCTGCATGGCTACTTGGGCTATGGCTTTGATGATAAAAAATGGAAGGGGAAGATAGAAGCGCGTTACCTGCTGAACCATAATCCATGGACCTATATCCATGCTTCTTATAGGAATGATTTTGATAATGGCCAGGTGTACTATGACCAGCTAAGTACAGACAACTTGTTTGCAACTGGCTTCCGTAGGCCCAACATTCCTTTTAAGTTCCAGCGGGCAGAGGAGAAGAAATTGGAGTTCTATAAGGAAACGCCTTCTGGTTTTGACTTTGGTTTTGCTGCATCCAGCAAGCAGTATGAAGCATTGGAAAACCTGCCGGGCAAGGAGTTCTTCCCTGCTGTGGCGGGCTCACCGTTCAACAGTTTTGAAACATCGGTCCGTTTGCGTTTTGCTTATTTGGAAAGGACCATTGAAGACGGTTTCTACAGGGTTACCCTTGGCAGTGACCTACCTATTGTGGATGCAAGGTTTACCCATGCATGGCCCGGAGTCTTGAAAAGCAGTTACCAGTACAATAGGCTGGACCTTAGCGTATCCGATTACCTGAAAGTGGCGCCGTATGGCATTTTATACTATAATTTCTTTGGCGGCAAGGTTTACGGTACGGTACCCTACCAGTTCCTGGCCATACAGCCGGGCAATGAACTGTATTATTATAACAAGTATGCTTTTAACCTGATGAGGCGGTTTGAGTTTGTTACGGACCGGTTTGTTGGGTTCAATTTGGAACACAATTTCGGGAGTGGCCTGTTCCGCTATATCCCCCTTACGCGCAAATTGAAGTTCCGCCAGTTCTGGAGTGCCAAGGGTGTTATTGGCAACCTCACTGATGCCAATAAACAATTGAACTTTGTGGGCAATTACCCCTTTAAGTCACTGGACAATAAACCTTACTTGGAACTGGGTACCGGTGTTGACAACATTTTCAAGCTTTTCCGTGTGGACCTCGTTTGGCGGGTACTGCCAACAGCACAATCCAAAGTTCCTGAAACGGCTAGATTTGGCGTGTTTGGAAGTTTCAATGTGGCGTTTTAGTTTTTTTGGAACACTGCAAAAAGCCCCAACCGGAATTGGGGCCTTTGTTACGAATCATAGCAAAACCTATTATCTCCTTAACCTAAAAGTACATTGAACCGGATGCGTTGTTAAGCTGGCGCTATCTTTCACGATGGTGCTAAAGCTGCCTGCCACATAGCCTCCAATAGCGGTGCTGTATTCGGTAACCGTAACATTTGAACCAGGATTATTACCGGAAATATAATTGGCTACATTTAAGTAGGCCAAAGGAAAAGTGCCTACTGAGTTTCCGCCGAAAGCAAAATAAATGTATTTCGTAGTGCTGCCTATGGCGAACCCGTTTACTATATTACTAGTAGTTCCCTGCCCTGGATATATATACATGGAATCGGGGGGAACCAAGGAATAATTGGTGCCATCCAATGTCCAATTAATGAACCTTGCTGCAGAGATGCCGCAGGCGGAAATGGTGCCCAGATTATTGGTACCAACATTTGCAGTGGCCGTTAAAGTCGCACTTTGTTGGCTGGTGGTGTTGTCCACCGCATAGTATGTTACCGGTGAGGTTGAGGAGCAATTGGTGAACAACAAGGAGAACGTTCCCGTGCTGCTCAGGTTTGCTCTATAGGAGGAGGGGCCCACCCGTACATCTACATAACCATTGGTTACAGGTGCATTGCTGCAATTAACAACGGTACCGGTGAGCGTGATGGTGATAGCGGCTGAAAGTGTTATGTTGATGGTGCCTAGGGCAGTGGTAGTATTGGTGGTAAAGGGACCAATATTCTGTGTATAAATGGGGGTATTGCATGAATATGTTGCCAATACCTCCAACACCAGCGATTCATTAGATGGCACTGATCCAGTGATGTATCCAGTGGAATCTGTGAAGCCATAAGTGGCGGAACCATTGGCCCTTTTTATCCGCACCGGAACATTCTGCAAAGGTTGGTTGCTCTGGTTAACAAATGTTGCGGAAAACCTGGCCAAAGGGAAATAGGCATCACAGTTCCAAAAGGAGAAGTGGCTTACATCTGCCAAATAGAAATTGCCGCTTTTTGTTGCCGTTCCTTCTTGCTTCCACAAACCGGTGGTATCATTGAAGCTCCACAATGCAATGGTAGAAGGAGCGGAGCCCTGAACAGTGGTGGGTAAGGGAAACTTCAGGGAAGCTTTTTTGCCACTGGCAATTTGCAGTTTCTCACCACCGCTTCCTGTAAGTTCCACACCCAACATGCCGAAGCTCTGCATGCCCACTTCGGTATTGGTGGCATCCATTCCCCTTAGATCGCCAGGCATTTGCCTGTACAGGTCAGCGGATGCGGGGTTGATCCATGTCATGGCGATGTTTACGTTGCCAGTGTATGCACTGCCCGTACTAGCGGTAACCACGCCACTCGGCTGCAGGGTAATGGCCGAGCCATTGCCCAAGGTAATGGTACCGCCAGTGGTTGCACTGACGCTGCCGATACCCAGCTTGGGCAGCAACATGATTTCCACATACTGTTTCTGGTTTGCCCTTGCATAAAAGGTACGGCTTCCCGAAAAATAGCCTGCTTTTTCCACGGTTACCAAGGCTGTGTTTTCTGTTAATGAGGCACTGTTTATCCTGAATTCGCCATTGATGTCCGTGGTGGTGGTGCTGGTGCCAGCTTTGATGGTGGCACCACTTACTGGCTGGCTCTGGTCGTTCACGATCCTACCAGCAACATTGGTGGAAATGGTGGAACCGGTATTGATTCCCGGAAAGGTTACGGTATCCGAATTCTTTTTCTGGCAGGCCAGTGCGCATAGTATAATGAGCAATAGGCCCAAGGAGGTTTTCCTAAGCAGGTGTTTCATGTTAGATGGTTTTGGATATCAGATATGAAAAGATAAATGGATGTTGCCTAAAGACAGAAGTTTTATTTTTCCCCCGGGAAATTGCATCTCATGGCAGTATTACAGACATTGTATCATCAATCATTTAATTGTTGAAGCTCTATAGAAGTTCTTTATCACAAAGAGGCAACACGTTATTGGTGCTGCCTCTTTGTGGTAAAATAGATATTAATATTAGTGCGCTACTTAGCCATATCACCACCTTCACCTTCTTCTGGCAGCACAGGCTCCCTCAATTCAACTGGCTTGGTTGATTTCTTGCGCATTTGGATGTTGAGTATCTCCACAGCAAAGGAGAAGGCCATGCCGAAGTACACATAGTTTTTCAGGTGCAGTTTCTCTGCTGATTCATGGTCCCAACCTTCTACCAATAAGGATAGGCCAATCATGACCAAGAAGGAAAGCGCCAGCATTTTAATGGTGGGCCTTCTATGTATGTAGGATGATATTTTAGGGCTGAACATGAACATGATAATCATGGCCAGTATAACTGCGGCAATCATGATTTCAATATGCTTGGCGGTACCGCCTGCTGTGATGATGCTATCAAAACTGAAAACGGTATCTATGAGCATTATCTGTACAACAGCCCTGCCAAACGTCAATGCATTGCTCTTGCCGCCATAAGCATTTCCTTGTTCGCCTTCCAGTTTTTCGTGGATTTCCTTTACGGTTTTGTATATCAGGAACAGGCCTCCTGCAATCATGACCAAACTGGCAAGGTCAAAGCTCTTGTCAAAAACAGTAAACACGGGCTTGCCCTTTTGGGAAAGCAACCACGATAGACCGAAGAGTAAAATGCTCCTGATGGCAATGCCAGTAAGCATCCACGTAAGCCTTGCTCTTGGTTCTTCCTTTTTTGGCAGCCGGTTAATGATGATGCTTACAAAAATTACATTGTCTATGCCCAATACTATTTCCAGTACAACCAATACGAAGAAACTGATGATGCTTTCCGAAGTAAATAAATCTGCCATGCTCAATTTGTTATGAATGCGTCTTGTTTATTACAAATGATGATTAGATCTTTTCTTGAATAATGCGTTACCTGAACCCCTCAGAGCTGCTTTGTGGCTACCAATAACAAAGGGGGTTAGGCCCAATGAATGCCTTCGACAGGCCATGCCTAACGGCAGGCAAACTCAGGCGGACAGCTCCTTACAAATATTCTTTGCAATAGCTGGGCCCTGATAAATAAAACCTGTCCATACCTGCACCAATGATGCCCCAGCATTCAGCTTATCCTTTGCATCATCGCCAGTAAAAATGCCCCCACTAGCAATGATAGGCACTTTGCCACCTGTTTGTTGATGCAAGTACTGCACCACTTCTGTACTCCTTGCTGTTACAGGCTTGCCGCTAAGGCCACCTGCCCCAATGGCTTCCAATTTTTCATTATTGGTTTTAAGCCCCGCACGGCTGATGGTTGTATTGGTAGCTACTAGCCCATCCAGCTTTGTTTCGAACGACAATGCCACAATATCATCCAATTGCTCCTTGGTCAAATCGGGAGCTATTTTCAGGAGCAATGGCTTGGGTTGCTGCTTGCCCTGATTGATCTGCTGCAAATGGGACAATATCTTATACAATGCATCTTTCTCCTGCAGTTCACGGAGGCCGGGCGTATTGGGACTGCTCACATTGACCACAAAATAGTCCACGCAATCAAATAGCCCATTGAAGCAGGTCTCATAGTCCTTCCAAGCTTCTTCGTTAGGAGTGACCTTGTTCTTGCCAATATTGCCACCAACAATTAATTTGTTGGATGCTGGATGCTGGATGTTGGATGCGTTCCATTGCTCAAGCCTCTCCCTAATAGCATCCAGGCCTTCGTTGTTGAAGCCCATTCTATTTATCAGGGCTTTATCCTTTGGCAACCGGAAAAGTCTTGGCTTCTCATTACCTGCTTGAGGTTTGGGCGTCACTGTGCCTATTTCCACAAAGCCGAAACCAAGGCATTCAAGTTCCCTTAGGTACAGCGCATTTTTATCGAAGCCTGCGCCCAAGCCAACAGGGTTCTTGAAATGGAGCCCCAATAATTCCTTCTCCAAGGATGGGTGATTAAATGTAAACTGATTGGCGACCCATTGCTTGATGAGGCCGTTGCTGCAACCAGTGCGTAAGCAATTCATGGAAAAATGGTGGACCGTTTCGGGCGGGAAGCAGAACAGTGTTTCCCTAATGAGTGGATACATGCTGCGAAGATAGGAGTTGAGGGGAAAGGACGGAGGACCGAGGTGGAAGGCGAAGGGCTTAGGGCGGAAGGCTTAAAGCGGAACGCAGAAGTTAAACGCAGAACGCAGAGGGCTTAAAGCGGAACGCAGAAGTTAAACGCAGAACGCGGAAGGCTTAAAGCGGAACGCAGAAGTTAAACGCAGAACGCAGAGGGCTTAAAGCGGAACGCAGAAGTTAAACGCAGAACGCGGAGGGCTTAAAGCGGAACGCAGAACGCGGAGGGCTTAAAGCGGAGGACATAGGCATTATGCGTTAAGCACTATGCATTGAGCATTAAGCCTTACGCAGCATTGGTCCTGTACTTGCCTTTCCTGAAGAAGAGCATTTCCGTAATGAAAATGAGCAGTAGACTGATGCCTGTGACACCGGCAACCTTACCCAAGAAGTAGATGAAATTGCCAAACTGCAACCATTCAATGAATACCAAATAGGCATTGTGGATGAAGGTAAGCAGTACAATGTACAAACTGTAAGGTGCCCATCCCATGCTCTTGATGCTTGGCTCAATATAGCTCTGTTCCGTGGTTTCCTGCGGTATGAGCAGGTTGAGCAGGAAGGGCCTCAGGTAAGCAATCAATAGGCATGGTGCGGAGTGGAGGCCATACCTCCCTGTGAAGGCATCGAGTGCAAACCCGTAGACAAATGCTATCACGAGCAACAGGAACCTGTTGATATTGAAAGGCAGCCATAGTATGAAAAGGAAATACAGGTAAGGGACGAAGAACTGGTGCAATGGTGGCACCTGGTTCAATACAAATACCTGCAGGAGTATAAAGAGTATGAAGCGGACTATATTTTTAAGCAGGCTACTCAACGTTTCTTAGGTCTTTTTTGTTAGCTAAAGTTGTTTGTTCCTCATAACGCGCATTTTCCACGACGTACACATGTTGTATGCTAAAGAAGTCAGTGGCCGTCTTTATTTTCAGTACATAGAAGTTGCTTGTAGCATCTGTTTTTATTTCTGCTACGGTACCTACCGCTATAAAGCCCGGATAGGTAGAATAGGTACTGGTAAGCACGGTATCGCCCTTGACCACCTGTGCGCTTTTTGACACTTTGCGCATCAATACAAAATGGGGGTCAGTGCCATCCCACTCCACATCGCCGCTGCTATTGTTCTTCTTGATGATGGCACTTACACGCGTGTTCCTATGCAGCAGGCTCATGACCTTGCTATAGTTCCCGCTTACTTCCACTACCACACCTACAATGCCCTGTGGGGAAATAACGCTCATGTTCTTCTTTACACCTTGATTGCTTCCCCTTTCCAGCATAAGGTAGTTGCTTTGGGACGAAACGGTATTGCCCACTACTTTTGCGGGGAGGAAAGTGTACTTGCGGGGGTGGTTAAGGGTATCCCTTATTGAGGTGTCTATGACGGTCTTGATGGTAGAATCAGGTGCTTCATAATCTGACTTGAGCATGTTGAGTAACCTTGCATTCTCCTGTTGAAGCTTATCGTTTTCCTTTTTCAAAGCAAGGTAATCACGTACGCCACTGTACTGCTTGTCTATCTTCCCCGTTATTTCATTGGCCCGTGCTGCAAAGAATGCCTGATGCGTCTTGCTACTGTTGCTCAATAGTACCACACAGACCACCTGCAGTATGATAAAGCAGATGAACACAAAGAAACGCCGTATGAAAAGGAAAATATTCTTCACCCAAACAAGGTTTAAGGTTTAAGGTTATGGGTTTAAGGTTGGTGATGCCACCCTTTACCTTACGCCCTATGCCTTACACCCCTATTTCATAATAAATGGAAAACGCTGATAGTTTTTCAGGGCCAATCCCGTGCCACGAACCACGCTCTTCAATGGGTCGTCCGCTACATGAACAGGCAGTTTTATTTTTGCACTCAACCTCTTGTCCAAGCCACGGAGCAGGGCGCCGCCACCAGTTAAATAGAGGCCCCTCCTGTAAATATCGGCGGCCAGTTCGGGCGGTGTTGTTTCCAACGCTTTCAGGATGGCTTCTTCAATCTTGAAGATGCTCTTGTCCAAGGCTTCCGCTATTTCCTGGTAACTGACCATAATCTGCTTGGGGATACCTGTAACAAGGTCACGGCCATTTACGGGCATATCATCAGGGGGGTTGTCCAAATCCTTTAAGGCTGCACCTACATGTATCTTGATCTGCTCCGCAGTACGCTCACCAATCAATAAACTATGGTAACGGCGGAGGGCTTCCATAATATCCGCAGTGAACTCGTCGCCCGCAATACGGATACTTTGGTCGCAAACGATACCTGCTAGGGCAATTACGGTGATACCTGTTGTGCCACCCCCGATATCGATAATCATGTTGCCCACTGGTTCTTCCACATCTATGCCAATACCCAAGGCAGCGGCCATGGGCTCATGGATCATGTACACTTCCTTTGCGCCAGCTTGTTCGGCACTGTCACGAACGGCACGTTTTTCCACTTCGGTGATGGAAGAGGGGATGCAGATTACCATTCTCCAACTTGGGGGGAAAAGTGGTTTTTTAGGGTAAACCAGTTTTATCAACTCCCGGATCATTAATTCGGCGGCATTGAAGTCTGCAATTACGCCATCCCTGAGGGGGCGGACTGTCCGGATGCTCTCATGCGTTTTTTCGTGCATCAGCAGGGCCCGTTTGCCCACGGCCAGCACTTCTTTTGGATTGTTTCTGTTAAGCGCTACGATACTTGGTTCGTTTACCACTATCTCGTCATTGTGTATGATGAGGGTATTTGCCGTGCCCAAGTCCATGGCAATTTCCTGTGTAAAAAAGTTAAAAAGTCCCATTTATATGAATGCGTTAGAGTTAATATTGAAATGCCAGCAAAGGTGGTAGAATTAAATTGAATAAACAAAGGTGAAAATGCAGATTTTTCGCCACTTTCATGATATTAACATGGGTTTGTTAATTAACCGAAGTTGCTGATTATAAACAATGGCGTATAAGGGTGGGAACTGTCCTGTTCGGGTTCCTTGGCAGTTTCATTCGGACCAGGCCCATATCAAGCCATATCGTGATGGGATAATTTGCTGCTGATATAGTATTCATACTGCTTTTGCTGGTTCAAAATCCCCGCACAAGTGCCCCCAATTGGCCCAAGTAGTAATTTTTAGGGTCAATAATATCTATTGTCTGTTTTTATACTTGAAATTTGGCACATTCAACGAAGCAGTACAAGTAGGCTATTAAATTGAACAACATGCAACAAAAAGGCTTCATGAGAGCAATGTGGTTCGGATTTGTGGTTTATATGCTGGTGCTGGTAAAGCTTATCCTTTTTAAGCAGGCACGCTTTTTCCTGTCGCATATAAAGCATTTTGGACTTTCGAACATCAAGGAGGGTGAAGGGCACCTTATACTCATACCGTTCCATACCACATGGCGCTGCCTGTATGGGGAAAGGGGCTGGTGGGAAGCCATCGCCAATATTGGGGGCAATATATTGGGCTTTGTGCCAATGGGCATTATGCTGCCCATTCTATTTTCGAAACTGAACAGTGCAAAGCGGGTCATTACAACCGTAAGCGTCATTAGCCTATGTTTTGAGCTTACCCAGTTTATTATAGGGGTTGGTTATTGCGATATTGATGATTTGATACAGAATACCTTGGGCGGGGCAATTGGCTACTATGTATACAAGCGGTTCGGGAAGAATTCCTTTGGCACTAGCGGTTTGCTCCATTAATTGAACAGGTCATAACATTGACCTGCAATTTCCTTCTCTTCGTTGGTAGGCACCACCAATATCTTTACAGTGGATGCGTTGGCATTGATTTCCCTGATGCCACTCTCATGGCGGCTGTTTTTTGCAGTATCCAGCGCAATGTTCAAGCCTTCCAGGTTTTCGCAAATCTTATCCCTTGTATAACTATCGTTTTCACCAATACCACCTGTGAATAGGATTACATCCACACCGTTCAATACGGCTATATAACTACCAATAAACTTGCGCACTTTGTACACATATACCTGATGGGCAAGTATGGCATTGGCATCCCCCTTTTCAATGAGGGCTTTTAGGTCGCGCATATCGCTAACCCCTGCCAGGCCCATTAGACCGCTTTTCTTGTTGAGTATATCGTGTACCTGGTCCAATGTATAGCCCAGTTGATTGACTAAATAAAATATTACTGTTTGGTCAATATCGCCTGCCCTTGTGCCCATAACCAGTCCGTTCATGGGGCCAAGTCCCATGGAATGGTCCACAGATTTCCCGTTGGCAATGGCCGTCATGCTGCAGCCATTTCCCAAATGAATAGAAATCATTTTGAGATGGGGATTGCCGTAATGTTTGGTTACCTGTTCGCTCACATATTTATGGCTGGTGCCGTGGAAACCGTAGGCCCTTACCTTGCCACTTGTGTACAGTTCGTTGGGCAGGGGAAACCTATAGGCAACGGCTGGCATAGTCTGGTGAAAGGCGGTGTCAAATACAGCCACCTGCTTGGCCCCAGCGAATATTTTTTCGGCCACTTCAATGCCCAATAAATTGGGCGGATTATGCAATGGGCTCAGGGAGAACAGTTCCCTTATTTTCTCCTTCACTTCCTGGTCTATCAAGGTGGTACTTACAAAATTGTCGCCACCGTGTACAACCCGATGACCTACCACATCTATCTCGGAGGGCTGCTGGATAACGCCTTTTTCGTCATCTACCAACAGGTCCGCCACTGCTTTCAAACCTTCTGTGTGATTGGCTATATTGCCCTCCATTTTATATTCGAACAGTTCGCTACCCCTCAAATACTTGTACGTCAATATTGCTTTTTCCAAACCAATCCTTTCTACCAAACCTGTGCATATTACTTTGGCCGCAGGCATTTCAAATAACTGGTACTTAATGGAACTGCTGCCTGAATTGATGACTAGGATCTTCATGTTTTTCTTTTATTGTGCTTGGATGGCTGTGATGATAACCGTATTAAAAATATCGTCAACGGTGCAGCCCCTGCTCAAATCGTTCACAGGCTTGTTCAGGCCTTGTAGCATTGGGCCGATGGCAATGGCACCAGTTTCACGCTGTACCGCTTTGTAAGTATTGTTGCCAGTATTCAGATCGGGAAAAATGAGCACGCTTGCTTGTCCTGCAACGGTAGAATTTGGCAGTTTCTGCCTGCCCACATTGGGGTCCACTGCTGCATCGTACTGTATGGGTCCTTCAATTTCCAAGTCGGGCCTAAGCTGTTTCACCATGGCTGTTGCAGCCCTTACTTTCTCCACTTCTTCCCCTTGTCCGGAGCTGCCCGATGAATAGGAAAGCATGGCAATTTTGGGCTCTATGCCAAACATCTTACTGCTTTCGGCGGAAGTGATGGCAATCTCGGCCAGTTGCGCAGAAGTTGGGTTGGGGTTTACGGCGCAATCGCCAAAAACACTGACCCTATCTGGCAGGCACATGAAGAAAACAGAGGATACCGTTGAAACACCCGGCTTTGTCTTCACAAATTGCAATGCTGGCCTTATGGTATGCTGGGTAGTGTGGTTGGCTCCTGAAACCATACCATCAGCTTCGCCCAAGTACACCATCATGGTGCCGAAATAGGATACATCTGTCATGAGGTCCCTTGCCATTTCGAGCGTTACATTCTTGCTTTTCCTCAATTCGTATAAACATTGGATATAGGTTTCGAGCCTATCACTTGTTTTGGGGTCCACAATGGATACTTTACCCAGATCAAAATTGAGGTTGAGCCGCTTGACCGTATTGGTAATATCATCTACCTTACCAAGGATGGTGAGGTCCACAATGTCCTGATTGATCAACCTTGATGCTGCAATAATTATCCTGTCATCATCGCCTTCGGGCAGCACAATGTGCTTGCGATTGGACATGGCCCTTTTTACCAATTGGTACTGGAACATGTGGGGGGTGATGCCTTCTGGAACATAGGCTTCTATTTTTGCTTCAATACTGGATATGTCCACATGCTTTTCGAACTCGGCTATGGCTGTTTCAATTTTGTTTTTGTTATCGGCGTAAATATGCGACTTGGTGGCGCTTACCTGTGCCACTGTTTCAAAGGTGCCCGATGTAACCCATACAATGGGGAAGATGTTTTCAAGCCCTTCAATCAACTTGATGATGGGCTCTTCCGGTAGCAGCCCACCTGTTAGTATCATGCCCGCAATACGTGGATAGTTCTTGGAAATATTGGATTGCAGGGCAGCGAGGATGATATCGCCCCTGTCGCCCGGCGTAACAATCAGGGTATTTTCTTCCAACCTCAACAGCAGGTTCCTCAACTGCATGGCACCTACTATATACTTGCCAACCAGGTTGCTGGAGAAGTCCTTGCCAAACAGGAAATTGCCACCAACGGCCTCCGTTATTTCCTTCATGGTGGGACTGTTGAGACCTTTGTGGAAGGGGATGCAGGAGAAAATGATTTCTGCTGGCAACCTCTTTTTGCAAATGAGCTTGATGGCATCCACATCTTCATTGCTTGCCTTGTTGATGATGGAGGAAAGTACCTGCACTTCATTGATGGCAAAACTGTTTACGGACGATAGCATATAGTCCACTACTTCATCCACAGTTCTATTGCCCCCATTTACCACCAGTATCACGGGAATACCAAGGTTCTTGGCTATTTCCACATTTATCTTCAGTTCAAAAGTGTTGCCCTCCGATTCAAAATCGGTTCCTTCCACAATAACAAAATCGTGGGTTTCTTCCAGTTTCTTGTACTTGTCTATGATGGTGTCAATGATCATTGATTCATTGCCCTCACTCCTTAACCGCATGACTTCATCCCTAGTGAAGGCATAGAGGTCGGATTTCTTGTCTTCCAAATTAAAGTAGGAGGTAATGGTATCAATATGACTGTTCGGTGACTGGTTGGGGAAGTGCTTTACTATGGGTTTGAAGTAGGCCACTTTCTTGAGTTTGCCGGAAAGCTTGTTCATGAGCCCAATGGCCACCAATGATTTGCCACTGTCTATGTCGGTTGTTGCTATAAAAACGCCTCTTGTCATTTTTTAGGTTATTTTGCTCTTCTTAAATGGGTTAAACAGTGGTTGCAAAGTTTTGTTCCATTCGCCTAATCAAAGATGATGCATATCATTCCTGCAAGGGATATTACTCATAAAGCAATTAGTTAGCCATTCCCCATGTTGCCACAAGCAGAAATGATGGTAGCACTGTTATTTTCGTTAGAAGCTGTCTAAAATCGTTTCAATAGTTAATTTCTGTCGCTTTTCGGCTGCCCCGCATTTTTGCGTAATTGGATTTTCGTCGTAGGCACCCGGCTACGCCTGCAAAGCCGATGGCTATCGGCTCTGCCTTGTTTCAAACACCAACCGGAGGCGGCGTTCGTGCATTTCTTTGTTTTGTTGAACAGCCCGAACACCATCAATGATAAAAGAAAATAAAATGCGACACTTTTTTTTGCGACATTTTAAAATGTCGCTTTTTTTTGTGTCGCATTTTATTTTCTATCCTGTCCGTTGTCGTTTTGCAATGCGTTTTTAGACAGTATTTACAATCACCAGTGCAGTGAAGCTCCTGTATTTCAAATCTTGGGTACAATCCACCTGTTGGTTTTTATTGATGGAATGGCAATCGTTTTTTAACAGTTCACTAGAAACCGTCTACATTCAATTCGTTGACATCTTAATAGATGAGCACTTTATCTGATTGTGCAGGAGCAGGCTACGGTATTCTTATAGTGATGTTATAGAGACCTTATAAGGACCTTATAGAGACTTTATAGAGATATTCCCATTACTTCGGTCCGCTGTGCTTCCTATGCAACAGGCCTTCGGCCTAGAAGCTGTCTAAAATTAATTCAATGGTTTATATGTGCCGCTTTTTGGCTGCAACTTCGTTGAATTTTTCGCCATAGGCAACCAGCTATGTCTGCAAAGCCGATGGCTATCGGCTCCGCCTTGTTTCGCTCAAAAATCGTCTACATATTATCTCATCAATTAATCTTAGACAGCTTCTTATGCAGTACGGCTTACAAAAAAGCCTTTATTGCTTGCGCAATAAAGGCTTCAATACAGTAGCATCCCACGTAGGCATATCCCTACTCCCCTTCCGGCTTTCCTTTCTTCCATTGCTTGGGCTGGGTACCATCCATCTTCACGATTTTTGGGGTGAACTTGCCCACCACTTCTACCAAGGCAGTTTGTGACTGCATGACTGCATTGATGTCCTTGTAAGCAAAAGGTGCTTCGTCCAGGCCCCCGCCCAGTAACTTGACCCCATGTTTCTTGAGTTCATCCTTGAGGGCATTGTGGGTAATGTTTGCCATGGCCTTGCTCCTGCTCATTTGCCTTCCTGCACCATGGGAGGCTGAATTGATGGAGGCAGTTTCACCCTTTCCTTTTACAATAAAGCCATTGGCGGTCATGGAGCCGGGTATGATGCCGAGCACATCCTTGCCAGCGGGCGTGGCGCCTTTACGGTGCACAATCACTGGTTTGCCTTCATGGATTTCCTTCCAAGCAAAGTTGTGGTGGTTCTCCACCATTTTCATGGGCTTCCGGCCCAATTGCTTGGCAATTTTTGCATGGATGATATGGTGGCAGGCACTGGCATAGTCGCCTGCCAGGTTCATGGCTATCCAGTATTCCATACCTGCTTCTTCGTTCAGGTCCAACCATGCCAAGTTTTTGGCTTCCTGTGGCAGCCGCCTTTTGCTGATGGCTATCCTGGTATAGTGTTCGGCTATCCTTGCACCCAATGCCCTGGAACCGGAATGGCTCAGCAGGCCTATATAGGTGCCGGGAGCCACGCCCAATATCCCATCCTGTTCGGTAATGCTTACTTCGCCAAATTCCCCAAAGTGGTTACCGCTTCCTGAGCTTCCCAATTGCTTCCAGGCCTTGCCCTGCAAGCCCTTGAGCAACGGTGTGGAGTAGAAGGCCCCGTTTTCCATGACTTCATGGTTTTCTGCTTGGTCAAACTGGGCCCCACTTCCGAACAGGGTGGCTTCATTGATTTCCCTGGCAAAAAACTGTTCACGGTTCACCAGCTCCTTGGCATCTATGTCAAAGATGCTGAGGCACATCCTGCAACCTATATCCACGCCAACCCCATAAGGGATGACGGCATTGTCAGTAGCCAGCACGCCGCCAATAGGCAATCCGTAGCCGTGGTGTGCGTCGGGCATAAGGGCTCCAGCCACTGCTACTGGCAATTTTACTGCACTGTACATTTGATGGAATGCGCCCTGCTCTATATGTTCCGCCCCGAATGTGTTGAAATGCACGCCGGTTTGGTTCATGGATATTTCGGGCTCACGCAAATCTTCCTTGGGCAGGAGCTTTTCGGCTATGCTGCCCAGTACGGGATCGTTTTTATAGTCCGCCGGTGAGGCGAGCACGGCTTTCAATAGTTCGATTGCTTCCTGCTTTGTATGGTGCCTATAGTGTTTTTCCATGGCGTTCATGGCCACGGGTATGACAGGGCTTTCGGGGTAACCGATAGCCCTTAGTTCCTTTGCTGTTATGTTTAACTTGCTCATTTCTTGATTCCCAATGGGACATTTAATTGTTCTTGTTCTTAATTTTTGTGGACATTACCCGGCCTATTCAGGCCCAATAACCCAACTTTCTTTCTGTTCCTTTGGCACAAATGCTTGGGCAATACAAACACGCCCCGTATATCGGTATCGGATTTTTCATTGTCCAGCCCATAAGCCTTGCTACCTGTGATGGCTTCAAGGATTAGCCAGCCATTGCTTTTTATTGAATCAATTGTTAGCGTTTCCATACAATGTTTTTAAAAAGAACTCATCCGGTTGAGCATAGCTGTTATCATTTACACCCAAGGTATCTTTTGATGCTTCTATGAAATCAAGTAGCTCCGAAGCAAGATTGTGCAATGCTTCGTTTTTGGGGTGCAGGTATTTTTCGCCTACTGTGGCTTTTAAAGCTATCAATTCACTTAGCATTATTTTGTTTGCTTCAGTAGTCAATTGCATCAAGCCTTCTATATGCATTGGCAGAACTGATTTGTCTTTCACGATCCAGTTGCAACTCAACAGTGAGCGAACCAAGTAGCAATAACTTTTCAGTTTTATTTCATTGCTGTCCTTGATATCTTCCCAAAACCTCTTTGCCAAAGCATAGTGATGATAGAACACTGCTGTTGGCGAATAATACGCTGCTATCAGCTTCTTGAAATCTTCTTTAAAAGAAGGTTCCGCAAAATATTCCATAGGCGATTGGAACCTTTCTATCAGTGATGCATTTGATTTCTTAAGCAATACCAAGCTCTTTTTCAAATCCCATCCTGTTATGTCCAAATTATCTTTTAAGGCTACTTCAATTGTATCCTTCTTTTCAGCCAAACTTAAATACCAGTCCCGTTTGTGCATGTATATGAAACGCACATCGAAATCACTGTCTGGCGATGGGAAGCCCCAAGCCCTGCTGCCTGTTTCACAGGCATAAAGTATTTTTATATCCAGGTCTTTCTCCAGTTTGTTTAATTGTGTTAGTATGTTTTCCATTTTCATTTCTTTTATTAGGCTGTTCCAAGCACAAAACTTTAACATAGGTACAGCTAAATTGTAAAGCCAAGTGTTTAAAAGAGTGGCTCACTCCAAGAGAGTGAACCACTCGGGTTATTTCTGCGGCACGAAAATCTGCTTCAACTGTCCTACCAAGTCGCCATTTCCGTTAACGCTGATGTTGCTGATCTTGTCGGCAATCTTCTCCACGTATTCCATCTCCTTCAATTTCCACAACATGCTGTTGTCTTCCATCAACTTGGCAGTGTTCAATAGGCTCCTAGTGCTGGCAGTTTCTTCCCTGCGCATGATGCTGTTGGCCTGTGCTTTCTTCTCTGCCACCAATACCTGGTTCATGATTTCCTTCATGTCGCCGGGCAAGATGATATCACGGATACCGAAACCTGCCACTTCAATACCCAATTGTGCTGCTTCATTTTTTACACGTTCCAACACATAAGGGGCAATGGTTTCTTTCTTCTCCAACAGTTCATCAAAGCCCAAGGTGCCCACCTGCTCACGCAGGGCCAATTGGAAGGCTACATACAATTGCTTGTCGTATTCCTTGTTATGCAGAATGGCTTTCTCAATGTCCACCACTTTGTATTGCGCAAAGGCATTGATCCGCAAACCAGCTTTGTCCTTGGTGAGGATTTCCTGACCATTGATTTCTATTTGTTGCTGGCGCATATCTGCCTTGGCCACCACCACAGCAATGCTGTTCTTCCACCAGTAGTAAATACCGGGTTCCAACACTTTTTGAAATTGGCCATCTACAAAGAACAAAGCCTTTTCATAGTTCTCCACCGCACTGGTACGTACATAACCAATAACTTGCTTGTTCAACAGGGTAGCACGGTCAATGCTGGCATCGATTTCAATTTTGCTGATATCGGCCTTGATGAATTGGTAATCCATTACGCCTTTCCAATAAGCATAACGGCCAGCAGTCAATACATTTTTCAACAAACCGTTTTCGTACTGCAATGCAATTTCATTGTCGCTTACTTCCACCACATGCAGGGCTTCTGCCAAGGCAGCATCCTTCAGCAATATATTCAACTCAATGGGTGCATTGAATGGTTTGGTCAAATCAAAAGCATAGGCTTGCTCGTTCCACAACCAGTACTTTCCTTCTTTCAGCATACGCTGGTAAACGCCATCCTTAAAAACCAAGGCTACTTAGTAGGCGTTAATGTTTATTTTTTTCATTGTTGTTAGTTTTAAGCCTCACCCTCAATCCCTCCCCTCAAGGAGAGGGAAGCAGAGTTCGTTGTTATTAATATTTTGGTTATTCATTAAAGATCCTACTAGAAATAAAATCAAAAGCCAGTGCCTTGCATCATTCCACCATCACGGAGGAAGTGGGAAACAATGTTTGGTGCAATGGGTTAGTTCCTTTGTGTTCATTGAAGCATCTTTCAATAAACAGTTCCAGTATAAGCCATGCCTGCCGCATGTTTATGTACAACCTGCAAAGTGTTGGTGCAATTGCTTTCGAATATTACATTTCGGGAACCTCAATGCAACATTCGATTGCCGATGTTCAGCACCAGCTTTTGTTATCTGGTCATCATTTGTTAAAGGAGTGATGGACTCCTTCTTAAATCAAGCATCCTGAGTGCTCTGCCTTAACCGCTTGGCTATCCTTTTTCAAGGAATGGGATTCGAACCCATGGATTTTGGAGCTGCAACCCATTGGGGGTTTCAGCGTGTGGTGGGCCTATCCAAAGTTTACAAAAGCATACAGCGAGTTATAACTGCTGCACTGCAGGGCTTACTAAACCCTTGCCTGGTTTGTGGCATCTATGGTATAAACCCATCTTGCCGTTAAGCAAGGTTTTGCGTTGATGTTTCCACCAACGATATTTTAAAGAACTTCTTGTTACCTCTATGAGATTCGAACTCATACTTTGCATTGCTGCAACAGACTGGCTGTAAATACGCTTCCCTAATTTCGTCTTCCAGATTTTGGTGCACTGTAAATTCTATCCATTTTTCAACGGCATCTTCCAGTCACTTCACGGTTTCCATTTTTCCGCAGCACTTCCCTTTATGCTAAGAGGCAATGTTGTTAAGAACTATTTGTTTTTTCTTTGATAACACAAACCTCCAACCCAACTGTGCAATCTTTTTGCACAGTAAAATTTATTTCTCTAGTTTTCCAAAAATATTTTCCATGCCCGTGAACCGAAATGCTTTGGTGCGTTACAGGACCATTGATAAATGCCTCCAAAACCGCCGGAAGAAATGGACGATCGAAAGCTTGATGGATGCCTGCACAGAAGCGCTGTACGAATACGAAGGCATTGACAAGCCCATTAGCTTAAGAACGGTGCGCTTGGACCTGCAGGCCATGCGCAGCGATAAGCTTGGCTACAATGCTCCCATTGTGGTAACCGATAAAAAATACTACAGTTACGAGGATGCCGATTATTCCATTACCAATAGCCCATTGACGGCTCAGGACCTTGGTGTACTGCAGGAAGTGACCCACCTGCTGAAGCAGTTCAAGGGTTTCAGCCATTTTAATGAGGTGACTGAGATGGTGAACAAACTGGAAGACAAGATCTACACGGAGCAATACCAACAGCCTTCGGTGATTGACTTTGAAAAAAACGACCTGCTTACTGGCATTGAATGGCTGGATCTGCTATACAAGCATATTATCAACCAAACAACCCTGCAACTCACCTACCAATCCTTCAAGGCCAGGACTGCCAATACTTTTATTTTCTATCCTTACCTGCTCAAGGAATACCGCAACCGCTGGTTCATTCTGGGTATGAAAAAGCAGGGAAAGGAAATCATCACTTTTGCTTTGGACAGGATACAGCATATTGAACCATTGCCCAATGAACTGTACCGTATCAACAAAAGTTTTGAGCCGCACACCTACTTTAAGGATATTATTGGCGTAACCAAAAACCTTGCTGATGCCCCAACACATATTGTGTTCCTCGCCAATCATATTCATGCACCCTATATTAAGACCAAGCCCATCCATGCTTCGCAGCAAATGGTGGAAATAAGAAAGGAGGGCATTGTGTTTTCCATTGACGTGGTTCCCAACTTTGAACTGGAACGTGAACTGCTGGGTTTTGGTGAAGGCATTCAAATACTATCCCCCAATAGTTTGATCCGCTTATTTAAAAAGAAAACGAAAATGATGCATGTTATTTATAATGCTGAACAGATTCAGCTATAGTCAAATTGTTAGGTCCCGTTCATAGAAACCACCTTCGACAGGCTCAGGCTGACAGTATCGTTCGTTAGTTCCTTCTTCGTAGAATGACTTCCTTCGATGAGTTTCAGCATCCATTTATACTATCAAAGAACTTCTTTAAAAGAGTGACTCACTTCAAGAGAGTGAACCACTCTGTGGACCTCTCAATGCACCATCCTGTCAGCACATTGGCTGCTGGCAAAGGCATGCGGCTTGGCCTTGAAGGCAAAACCCATCCCCATGATATAGCCCATGGCATCTTTCAGGGCATCATTGCTCTTGAAGTTGGGATTGGTATTGATGTCTGCATGTACTTCCATATCCACATTAAAGGCAATAAACAGTGGGCATAGCTTGTAAGCTATATCAATGCTCATGGAAACTTCTTCCAGCATCCTTTGCTTCACGGGCATTTTGC
Source organism: Chitinophagaceae bacterium (assembly GCA_023251255.1). GTDB lineage: Bacteria > Bacteroidota > Bacteroidia > Chitinophagales > Chitinophagaceae > UBA1930. The sequence goes on along the minus strand of JAHEZD010000001.1, from coordinate 40,417 downwards.
GCTTGCTGGTTTCGTTATGGATGTACATGAATGCGCCTTTGCCTTTCCGTACAAACACGATTACCGTTGCAAATTCTGTTTCCCTGCTTTTTACTTGGCTGTCGGTACCAATGCAAACTTTAATGTCATGGCCGGCTTCCCTTTCCTTTATCAATGCCTGCCTTATTTCTTCTTCAATGGGCTGCTTGATTACTGAGCCATTGAATTTCCTCCATTGTTGCTGCTGCATATTTTTTTGGTTTTATCCCCATACAACAGCATGGGGATTAGTTTTCTAATAGCTCTTCCATCCTCCTGAAACCTATCACATTTGTTTGCTTAGGTTCGTAATGGTTCTCATCGGGGTTGGTAATTTCTGCCAATGTCATGGGCTTGTTGATTTCCTGCTGCAGTCCTAGGTGCTGGCTTAAAGCCCGTGCCTTACTTAGGTGCAGTTTACCAAACTCGTATTTTGCAATCAACCGCCCCTTCCGCAGCAATGCGCCGTCTACCAAGCTCAGTTCACTATTGAACGTGCAGATAATTTGGACGTTCAAACAGTCGCTTAGTAGCCCATCGCTTATGTTCAACAAATTGCTGACACTGCTCTGGCTGCTGTACCTTCTGTCCATGATAATATTTTCCGCATCTTCAATCACCAACACAGTGTTTGGATTATCAATCAATAAATCCATGAATTCTGGGTTCATTAAATTGCCTGCCACACTGGGCGATACGAACATTACTTTCTTTTTCATGCTTCCTATCAAGTGCCTTAGGTAAGTGGTCTTGCCAGTTCCCGGTAGGCCATGCAGTAATACAATGCCTTTATCGTTCTCTTTTGACAACCTTTCCTTAATGGTTGCGTCCACTGCTTTAAAGTCATCATTGTAATACAGGCTAAGGTCAAGTGCTGTTGGTTTTATGGCAATTGTTTTTAAATCCAATGAATTGCCTATTTGCGTGATGATATTGATTTCATAATCTTCTTCTTTCTCTGGGGCTTCCATATTTTTGAATGTTTCCATCATGTCGTTGGCCCTTGCAAAATCCTTGTTGTTGAAGAATATTTCCACCCAATCATCACCCAGCCTAACCATCATTCTATCTTCTAGTTTGAATAATGTTTTACTGAACTCTATCCTTTTCTGCTGCCAGTTGTAATAGTTACGTTGATAAGTATCTTTTACTTTGCCGAACCTACCTGAATCAATCAGCTTAAAAATTTCACCTGTGTTCACACCGCCTATATAGTGGATGCAGGGCATTGCCCTAAACTCCTTCAGGTAAAAATTCTTTGGTTCAATAAAGTGTTCATCAAAAAGCCCAGTTGGTTTCTTCCTGTTCAATTGTTGTATTGTTTTTTGCCATATACCTTGCAGCCATGTATTGCATGTTGGAAACAGTGCAATCACAAGGCGAACAAGTAGTACGACCATTATAATCTGTATCATATACTGTTGTTTATCTCTTTAAAATCTTGTCGAAATAGTTGCATTGCTGTCGTTACTATTTCATTACCAAAACACGCATAGCTGTATTTTTTCTTTGTGATAAAACTTATTTGCACAGGTTGAAGGACTCGAACCTCCATCCACGGGGTTGGAATCCGTGTTGTTAACCATTACAATCAAACCTGTATATGCGGTGCCCCAAGGAATTGAACCTTGATGTTTCCCTCTTCAGGGGAATGCAATAGAACCATCTCTGCCAAAGCACCATTGAGTTGCACGAAGGATTCGAACCTTCTTCTCCTGATTTGCAGTCAGGTGCATAGACCATCTCTGCCAGCACAACTTTTGCGGAGCGTGCAGTAATCGAAACTGCCTGGGAGTTACCCCAACCTTGGTTTAGCATACCAGTACCTTACCATCTCGGTCAACGCTCCATTTTTATTTTGAGCAGGTCGTTGGACTCGAACCACATCGCCTCATTACAAGTGAGGAACTTTAGCCAATTAAGCTACAACCTGCATTGCGGAGAGTTGAGGACTCGAACCCCAGAACCTTTTACAGTCAACTGTTTTCAAGACAGGCCCCTCGACCAGCCGGACACTCTCCATTTGTGTGGGTGATAGGAATTGAACCTATTCAACCCGAAGGAAACGGTTTTACAGACCGCCACGACTCTCCAACTTCGTCGCACCCACCTAATTTAGAGGATGAAGAAAGACTCGAACTTTCAACCCGTGGCCTAACAAACCACCGCTCTACCATTGAGCTATCCATCCTATTGTTGGTCCACAGGGAATCGAACCCCAACCTCCTGGTTAAAAGCCAGGAACTCTACCGTTGAGCTATGAACCAGTCTTGTGCGATTTCCAGATTTGAACTGAATACCCCCATCTTATGTTTGCCTTCCAGAAAGGAAGGAAGTTGGCCATGTTACCATTACACCAAATCGCATTGTTGCGGCTTTCAGACTTGAACTGAAATCTACAGGCTTATGAGACCTGCGTGTTACCCATTACACCAAACCGCCGATTGTGATAACTGATGGATTTGAACCTGCCTTTTTGCCGGCAGGCATGAACGTGTACATCATTTAGCGTACTACCACCATATCAGTTATCACCTGTTGACCTGAAAAGAATCGAACTTTTATCTCCGTGTCCGTAGCACAGTGTTCTTATCCGTTGAACTACAGGTCAATTGCACATGGTTGACTTCGGGACTCGAACCCTGTACTCCTCATTCACAGTGAGGCACTTTACCAGTTAAGCTAAAGCCAACATTTGTTGTTGAAACTGGACTCGAACCAATGTCACCAGAATCAAAGTCTGGTATGCTGACCATTGCACCATTCAACATTATACCTCATCCTCAATCCCTCTCCTGAAGGAGAAGGAGGCCAGGCCTTAGGCCATGGTATTGGCTTAAGGCACTAACATTTTATCTTCCAAGTTTCCAATCAGCAGTGCTCCTAACGAGCTTCTGTCTTGTGAGGACTGGTCTAGTCCTGTTGAATTATTCCTCACCGCATTAGCGGTTTGTATGGGAATCGAACCCATTTCATTTGATAGACAATCAAACATGTTGACCATTACACCAACAAACCTTGTAGCCCGTATGGGAGTCGAACCCATCTTCCCACTTCGAAAGAGTGGCGTCCTGAACCGATAGACGAACGGGCCATGTATAGGAGACAGGGCTCGAACCTGCAGCCTCCCCGCTCCAGACGGGGTATCCAACCAATTGGAATGCTCCTATAGCTTGCTGGACAATCATTGCATCCTGATACTTGCCCTGTACCTTTTTGCTTTCTTGTTCACCTTCCTTTTTTGCATTTGGTTCAACATTTTGATGGTCTTTGTTTCGCCAAAGCATTTTACCAGTGTTTTTATCAGAAATGTATTTGTCATTTTATTTTCCTCCTTTCGCATTTATTTTATTCAATATAGTTTACTAGGTCGCATTCAATCCTTTCAAGCCCAGAGCTGTCCAGCAAATCGATATAGCCAAGCGGCGATGTACCGGGAGCAAGGAAACAGATATTCTTGAAGCCATTCTCCTTGGTGATTTTAGTATTGTTGGCATTGATTACTTCCACATCTTTCACTTTTACCTTCTGCAGTTTTTTGGTGGCAGGGTCAATATCGCCCCATTGCACATGGTTGCTTCCCCATTCTTCCACCATGAACTTCCTGCCCGATTGCATGACCACCATATATCTTCCTGTTTCCATAATGCTTGTTTTTATTGTTATTGATTTGGTTTAAGACCATAAAAAAACCCGGTCAGCTGTTACACTTGACCGGGTTATACCTCCTTGCTGACACACCATCAGCGAAGCTTGTTATTACACGGTCGTATGTTGGGATACTCTTTGTCCACACTAAATGACTTACGGTCATTCATTGAATTGCCTATACTGTTTCCAATGGGTCGTAACCATTGCAAACAATGTTTTGTAGTTGTGGATAGTATATGTTGTACCTGTGCCATTTAATTCTGTTTCATTAAAGATTCAATTTGCTTTCAATTACACAACCCAATCAATATTTTTTGTTTTACTTGCCATTGCTGCAACAAAAAAGCCCTGCATTTTGTGCAGGGCTTCTGTATGATGAGTTGTGTTTTTTGTTAACCTAACTTCCAGCAGTACATGCCCCGCAAACTGTATAATCCATGCACGGATTAAACCAGCTTTTTGATTCGATATGTAATGTTATGCCTTGCATGTATTATTTATTTTTTATTGTTGCAAATGTCTAATGAAATTTTCGAATGCACCAAAATTATTTTTACAATTATCCAACACACTGAACATTTACACCCCTACAACTATTGCCAGTAAAGGGTTTCATGGCACTGTTATTTTATAAAAATATTTTTTGACATTCTCATATTTCCTTTATTTATTCTGACTGACGTATGATGTACCTAGATAAAATACTGGTATATTTTGCATATCCTGAAAATATTTCCGTTTCATAAACAGCTTAGCTAACTTCATTTCATGGAACAGCATAAATACCTCAAATACTTTAACGTACTGTCCTTGTTTGACACAAAAAGGACGAGGGATATCTTCCAAGTAAACCCCACCATACCCGTGCAAAGGGAAGAGGCTGCGCAGATACATGTGGATGTGCATGACTATAATGCAGCGGCACTGCATTATCATGAATTCACTGAGATCAACGAGTGTAAAGTGTTCAAGGATAACGAGCATATGAGCTGGATTAACATTGATGGGATAAGGAAAGCGGATATTGAAAATATTTGCAGTTGTTACAATATCCATCCATTGATCATAGAAGATATCCTGAGTGTTGGCCAAAGGCCCAAGATGGACGAAATGGACAATATTCTTTTCTGCCTATTGAACATGCTTTATTTCAATGAGCGCACTGGTGATGTGGAAACGGAACAGATCAGCATTGTGCTGGGAAAGGACTTTGTTATTTCCTTTCAGGAAGATGCAGATAGGGACGTGTTTAGCAGCATCCGCGAAAAGCTGAAGATTGCCAACAGCAAGCTCCGCCAAAGCGGGGCGGATTATTTATGCTATGCATTGCTGGACATGATTGTGGACCATTACTTTCTAGTAATGGAAAAGCTTGGCGAGCGCATTGAACAGTTGGAGGAAAAAATCATCCGCAGCAGTAACACCCGTTCATTGGCAGAGATCAATGATTTACGCAAGGAACTAATTGTGTTAAAAAGGAATGTATCGCCTGTAAGGGAGATTATCAATGGTTTCATGCGGAGCGATAGCGTGCTTTTGCAGGAGAGGACAACCAAGTACTTCAAGGATGTTTATGATCATATACTTCAAGCAACCGAGTTCACGGAAAACTACCGCGACATGATGATGAACCTACAGGACCTGTACCTGAGCAATGTGAACCTGCGTATGAACGAAGTGATGAAGGTGATGGCCATTGTTACCTGCCTATTGGCACCGGCCACGGTTATTGGTGGGGTGTTTGGCATGAACTTCAATATCATTCCATTGACGCACCATCAATGGGGCTTCTATATTGCTGTTGGCTCCATGTTACTGATACCAGTGGTGATGGTAATTGTATTCAAAAAAAGAGGCTGGTTCTAATTTATCCTGTTCAACTATCTTTAACCGCTTTAGAAGCTATCCAAAATTAATTGATGAGATTAGATGTGCCACTTTTGAGCTGTAAGTTCCCTGGATTTTTCGTCATAGACAACTATCTATGTCTGCAAAATCCGCCTCGTTCCGCTCAAAAATCAACTACCTATAATGTCTTGACCTTAGGCAGCTTCTTCTAATGACAACTCCTATTAAATGACTGATAAAGTGAAAATGGCCCCCTTGCATTCCCGCTACTTTTTTGCTATGTTATTATGGACCTGCACAACAGCCAATACTTATTCCCAAAGAATTGATGTTGACAGCTTGCTTAAAAGCCCTCCAGTTGAATCCCGGGCAGTGGAGCGTACAAAATGGCTGCTCAGCCTGTCGGAGGCTTATTTAACGGTAAATACAGATTCTGCGCTTATCTGTGCCAATACTGCCCTATCATTTTCAAAAGCGAGCAATAACAGTATGCTCGAAGCTGGCAGTTATGTTGCCATTGGGCAATCCTATGATTATGTTAACCAGCAAATTATTGCCCTTGAAAACTTCTTGCAGGCAAAGAACATTTATACTACCATCAAGAGTGATTCGGGGTTGGCCGTAACATTTTATTCCATCGGCGAGATGTACAATACGTTAAGGGAACTGCAAATGTCAAGGTATTATTTCCATAAATCACTTGCCCTGTTTGCTTCCCTTAAAGATGAAATACAGATGGCCAACTTATATGGTTCACTTGGCAACAATTTTTTCAGGGGAGGGATGTATGATTCTGCCCAATACTACAATCAGCTCGGTCTGGTTATTGGCAGGAAAGAAAACAACGATTATATTTTGCAGGACATACTTGGCAATATGGCCGATGTGTTAATTGAACAACACAAACTGGATGAGGCGGATGTTTACTTAAAGGAGGCAAACCATTATGCTTTTATTCAAGGCAATCATTATGGGATTGCCTATGGGAAAAACCAATTGGCAAAAATTGCTTTGCAAAGAAAGGATTATGCAACAGCAATTGAGCTCGCAGATGAAATATCAGCTATAGGCAGGGGCCTTAAAATGGATGACCTGCTAATGGATGCGTCGGAAATGAAGTACAAGGTTTTTAAAGAAATGAGCAATGCAGACTCGGCATTGCTATACCTAGAAAGATATAATACCCTTGCCGACACGCTTACGGGCAAAAGGAAATACCTAGCATTGGATAGTTTATTGAACATGTACCATATGGGGAAGACACAAAAGGAAGTGGAACTTCTCAAACAAACCAATAAGTCCAATACTATTCTACTGTTTTCCTGCTGTGCTGCATTGCTGCTTGCAGGTGGGCTATTGTTTTCCATTTATTCAAGGAGTACGGAAAGAAAGGAACTGAACAATACATTGCAACAACAGGCCGACAAACTCCAGAACCTTAACCAGTTAAAGGACAAGATGTTTTCCATTATTGGACATGACTTAAGGGGCCCAGTATCATCCTTGAAGAGCCTGGTAGATTTCATGAAGAGCAATAGCTTAAGTGATACTGATTCAGCAATGATCGTAAAGGAATTGAGACAAAGCGTGAACAGTGTTGACATGCTTCTGGAAAACCTTCTGGTATGGGCCAAAATGCAAATGGACGGTAATATTATTTCAAAGCCCGAAAGATTGATGATTGATGACCTAGTAGACGAAGCCATACAATTGTACCAAAAGCCAGCGTCATTAAAAAACATCCATCTTACCTATAAAGTTGAAAGGGCCGTTACAGCCCTAGCAGATAGGAATTATCTTTCTTTGATACTCCGTAACCTTGTGAACAATGCCATCAAATTCACCCCTACTAATGGCAAGGTGCTAATTGAGGTACTGGAGCTTGAGAAGAAAATTAAACTGTGCGTGGAAGATAATGGGATTGGAATGAGCAAGGAAGAAATAGATAAGCTTTTCAACCTTGAAAAGCCGTTTACCAAACGTGGCACCATGGATGAAAAAGGCAGTGGCCTAGGCTTGCTGTTTGTAAAGGAATATACGGAACGTTGTGGTGGCATATTCAGCATTACAAGTGAAAAGGACAAGGGAAGCAGGTTCTGCATCACACTTAATAAGGCCTAGGAAGTGTTGGTTCAATTAAACCCTTCATCATCAAAAGATGAATTTCACACACCTCATTTTTTCGCCAGCTAAGCTCCTTCCCAGGAACTTGCCACGATAACTTAATGACAATTCAAATCCGCCCCGCAACTGTGACGCTGTTTTCAACTTGGAAACATTGACATCGTAACTCAGGCCAACAGCCGTATTATAGTAATCCAATTTTACAATTGGCACAAGCGCATCTTTCCATCTATAGAAAGCACCCAGGTACAGCGATACCTTATCATCGCCATCATATTCCTGTACCAAATCCGTTCCGTACAATGCCCCACCGCAGAACTGGTTGCTACCGCCCTGCTGCGAATAATCACCAAAGAGAACAATCCTATTGGCGTCGCTTGTTGGAGCAGTTAAACCGCCGTTAACCGTAAACTTGTTGAGCAAAGTGGTTGTTTGATTATTTGTATAGAAAGCAACTTTTGGCTTGTTGAAATGGAAGAGTGCAGCCCCTAGGTACCAAGAGCCATTGTCACCAAACCCCTGACTGTAAGTTAATCCTGTAGCCATGTCCCAATACGTGACGCCTGTATTACTGAACACTTGCTGCGTGGGGTTACTGGCACTGAATGCACCTGCAACATACTGGTCGTCCAGTTTCAATTTGCTTACATCAAATTGGCTATTAACAGCCCCACCCATAAAAGCAACCGAGAGATAACTGTCATAATCTTCATTCAACGATTTGTGGAAATTGATGACAGGCAGGATCTGTGTCCTTTTCAACTTGATGTCACCAGCCACATCATAGGTTGTTTGCAAACCCAATGTGAGGTAATCGTTTGCATTGCCTACAGGGAATTTCATTTCAACGCTCAATGCCCCCGTTTGATAGGGTACGGTAACGCTTTGCCATTGGTTCCTGAAGATGCCGGCCACCCTAATGTCGCCATCAAACACTCCAGCCAGTGCGGGATTTCGGAGCAATGGTTTTTCATAGAATTGTGAGAAGCTTAAATCCTGTGCCATGGCATTTGATGCAAGCAGTAAGCTGATGATTGCAATTAGTTGTTTTTTCATAAAAGACATTTTATTGCCGTGCTGAGCTTGACGAAGCGAGGCTGGTGAATTTTTTCTAATCGGCTTCGTCAGGCTCAGCATAGCATCTTCTTATTTCAAAATTGTTACGTTTCCTTTGGTGATATACTGTTCGTCGTTTTCGGCAATTACTTCACAGGTATACACAAATACATCTGGTGGTGCCGGTATTCCATTGATTTTCCCATCCCAGCCGTACTTTGCATCATTGGCAGGGAAACTGCTTCTTTCAAAGACAACCTGTCCCCAACGGCTGAAGATCCTGAATGATTTTACCTGTTTTATGCCTTTTCCCCGCACCATGAAAATGTCATTGATTCCATCACCATCCGGCGTGAAGGCATTGGGGATGAACACCTGTCCATCATTGAAGAAAACCTTTACGCACATGGTATCACGCCCTGCACAACCATACTGGTTCCTTGCTTCTACATAATAGCAGGCATCTTTCTTGATCAGCACAACCGGTTCTGCACAGGTGGCACAATTGAAATCACTTGCGCCCCAACGCCATGCGGTAATTGGCCCATTGGTGAAGGTTGCTTTCAATGGCATGAGGTTGCCCGTTTGCTGTACCTTATCAGGTCCAATATTTACTTGTGGGTACTGGCCCACTGCAACCGTTACATAAGCCGTGTCCCTGAAGCAATTGTAATCATCCAGGCCAATGACCCTGTACTTGGTGGTAATGGTTGGAGTGGCTGTCGGAGTAGATACTGTAATACTGTTCAAGCCATTTGCTGGGCTCCATTGGTACTTGCTGGCCCCTTGTGCATTCAAGACGGCCGATTGACCGATGCACAGTGTGTCGTTTGCGGAAACACTGATCGCAAAAGGTTGTGCCACGTTTACCACCACCGTATCATACCCGGCACAACCAAATTGATTGGTTCCTGCAACCACATACTGCGTTGTAGTTTGTGGGGCAACCAATGTGTTGGGGCATGTACTGCAACTCAAGTTTTGTGTTGGGCTCCATATATAGTTCAATGCACCAGTAGCGTTGAGCGGTGTGGTTTGACCAAGGCAAATTTGCATGTCCTGATTGGCCCTCACGAAGGGATTAGGATTGATCCGTACCTGCTTATAGCTTGTGTCATAACAACCATTGGTGGTACCAGCAATCAATTGTGCGGTCTGGAAGCCGGCAACAGGAAAACTGGTTGATACGGTTGTATTGCTGCTGCTATAGCCACTGGTAAAATTCCATTTGTAATAATTGAGCGTATCAATGGAATTCACTACTGCGTAGAAGTGGAGCATTTCGTTTACGCAGCCTACCGTATCACTTTGTATGGATGCCTGTGGCTTCTGGGGAACATGCACGAACAATGGTTGGTAGACCGTATCGTAACAACCGCTGTTTGTTTTGATAATCAATTGAACTGCCCAAGTATTGGTATTGTTGTATTGGTGCTGTGGTGAAGCGATATTGCTTGTGCCACCATCGCCAAAGGTCCAGTAATAATCCTGCACACCAAAGTAGGAACGTGAGGTATCTATCAGGTTTACCTTGGCATAGCCACAGAAATTCTGCTGGTTAAACGTGTACCCTGCTTTGATGTAATCTACCTTGATTGTGTCCAAGCCTTTCAATAAGACATTGCAAGTAGCACCTGCCATCAATTCCGCACTGGGCACATACTTGCCGGATTGGGCATACGTATGGTAAACAATATTACTGGTTGTTACCACACTGTTGCCATCCCCAAAATTGAACCGTACACTATCCACATTTTGCATGTTTGTTTGGAAGCGTACTGGCTTGTTGCCACAGAAAAAGCCATTGTCGTAAGTGAAAGAACCACTTGGTCCTTGGACCTTGATTTCTTTCTGTGCTTCATATTTACATCCGCCAATGCTTTGAGCTACCATGCTGATGGTATAGGTACCTACCGTATTGAACGTGTGTATTATCACATTGCCCGTATCAAGAATACCGTTCCCCAAATTCCAAGTGGTCAAGGCTGATGGCATATTTAGATTGGTCAGTGTAACCACAAATGGGGTACATTTCCCTAATGTATCGCTCACCAAAAAAGCACCCGGTAACTTTGCGACAATGGTGACCGTTTTATTGGAGCTGTCCACGCAAGAACCTCCGTTGATAAAGGTCCTGGTCGATTGTAGTTTCACATTATAAACGCCTGCTGTTGCATAGCCATGTACCGTATTGGCGTGATTGGAGGTAAAGCCATCGTCGAACTTCCAAACATAACTGGTTGCTGTATCCGTAAGATTGGTGAAATGAACGGTATCGCCAACGCAAACAGATGAAGGGAGCGCAGTGAAATCCGAAATGGGCTTCCTGTTTACAAACAGCACCCTTGTAGCGGTGGTATCGGAACACCCATTACTTGCCCTTAATTGAACATTATAATCGCCAGGGGTAAAATAGGTATGGTAAACAGTATCGATATTTTTGGTGGTGTTTACAATGGTGCCATCACCAAAATCCCATTTAAAGCCTGTGCTACCAATGGATGCATTAATGAACTTCACATTGAACGGAGCACACACTTTATTGTCCCCAGCTATATTATAGTTAAGCAGGATAGCATTCTGCTGAATGGTTACCGGATAGACCAATGAATCGCTACCGCATTGATTGGTTACTTTCAGCTTAACGTTGAACACTGTTGGAACACCTGTATAGAAGGTATGCTGCACTGCATTTTTGTTGGTAGTGGTAATAGTGGTACCGTCGCCAAAATCCCAATCGTATGTTGCTACTGTTGAAATGGATGTATTGGTAAATGTTACGGTCATTGGTGAGCAGCCAGTTACTTTATCGGGCAGGAACCTTGCCATTGGTTTTGATTGAATGCGTATGAACTTTTCCACACGAAGGGTATCACAGGTAGTGAAGGCCGTTAAGGTTGCCCTGTACACTGTATCTACATTGGCCAGTGCCTGCTGATAAGTAATCGTGTTCGGGTTAATGATAGAACTGGTTTGCCCGTTACCGAAATTCCATTCATATTGGAACAGGTTGCTATTGGGTGTATTGTTGGTGAAGCTTACTTGTAGCGGGCCGCAACCGATTGTGTCCGTTATACTGAATGCTGGCTGAGGAACCGCCTTAGTATAAAAGCTATAAGTTAGGCTATCATTCTTGCAACCATATTTGCTGATGGCTACCAATTTTATTTTTACTGAATCATAGGAAGTGGCCAGTATATAACCTGGGAAATCATTGCCGCTGCCAAGGAAATTATTGTTTACATACCAATTGTAGGAACCATTGTTATTGGGGAACAATGAATTGATGATGATGGTATTGTTGATGTTGAAAGGGGCACAACCTGTTTGCTGCGTATAACTATACTGTGCTTTTGCATCTGGGTTAACAGTAATAGCAATCATGCTACTTGTGCTTGATTGCAGCCCATTACATAGCATGGAGGAAACGATCCTCCTGTAATGGATTGTTTGTGTCAGGGTCCCTGGTGCATAATCCTTCTGTGTGGCACCAACCATATCGTTCCAAGTGATACCCCCGTCGTTGCTTTGCTGCCATTGGTATTGGTAATTACCGTCAGCACCACCGGGAAGTGAACCGATAATAGTTGTTGCGGCGGTATTAATACATATACTTTGGTTAGCGTTGATGTTGTTATTGCTGATGGGTTTCTGCACCAACACTTTTACTATAGGGCTAATACTGTTACATGGTGATGATTCTACCAACCTCCTTATATAAACAGTATCCGTAGCCAAGAAGGAATAATTGATACCATTTGCTGCAGGAATAGTTGTCCAGTTAATATTATCAGCACTTTGCTGCCATTGGTAGGTGTAGGAACCATTGCCACCCAAAGCTGTAGTGCCATTAATGGTTACAGGCTGACCGCTACATATTTTAATGTCAGTTGCGCTAATACTGTTCTGCAATGATGGGTAATTGATAATTATAACAGTATCCCTTGTAGATGGGCAGACACTGTTGGCCAGCTTCCATTCAAATTGATAGGTTCCATTTACCAAGTTATTCACTGTAGTTGTTGAAGTGCTGGAAGAAACGATTGTAGCCGTTGATGGTCCACTAACCTGCCGCCATAAACCTGTTTCTCCATTGCCTATCGCATTGCCAATTAACTGCGTTGAAATATCAGCACATAGCTGTTTGTCCGGTCCCGCATTTGCTGGATTTACGGCTTTACTTACCGCTATAATAGCTGTATCTGAGTACATAGGGGGGCATACGCCACTCTGCACCACGGCCCTGAACCAAGTGGTATTGGATAGATTGCTATAGCTTATGATTGATGCAGTGTTTGCTATATCAATCCAGCTTATACCATTATTGGTGGAGCTTTGCCACTTAACAATATTGCCTACATAACTTGCTAGGTTGATATTGCCTGTATTGGCCAGTTCACAGACAGTGGTATTGCCGGCTGTTTTGCCGGGAACGGTTTGTGGTGCAATGTTTATCAATACCGAATCGCTGGTTACCTCTGTATTGCAGCCCATGGATGCACCAGCAGATTGGATAATGACCCTTACTGCAAAACTGTCCTGTGCATTGTTGAAGTTGATGGCACTGCCAGTTCCTGTGGCATCCAACCAGGTATTGTCATTGACCGGTTTAGGGTTGTACTGCCATTTCTTGATCAGCCCAGTATAGGACGAAAGGCTTGCAGTAATGTTGCTTCCGTAACAGGCCGTGATTGGAGACGCTGCAACAGCTCCTACCACTGGTTTATCAAACACATTAATTACAATGGTATCTTTTGTTGGCGGGCAGCCCGCATCATTACTGATGGTCCATTCCAATTTGTAGATGCCCGATTTATTGAAACTGAATACAGCATTGTATTTTGTGTCATTATCAAATGAAGCAGATGAGGAAGCCGGTTGCTGTACCATTCGCCATTTTAGAGCTTCGTAAGGTCTTGCAATGTCAAAATTTCCAGTTAAACCAATATTGTTGTTGTTTGCTGGTGTAAAGTCGCAGATTATTTTATCCGTCCCCGCATCCGCCTGTGTAATGGGTGGCCTGTTCACAATTACAACAGTGTCTTTGGTGGAAGGGCAGCCATTATTAGAGAGTGTCCATTGATACATATAAGTACCAGGCAGTAATCCAGTCACATTAGTAGCTGCTGCATTAGCCGAAACGATATTGGTTGTTGATGGCCCATTTAATTGTTGCCATAAGCCCGTTTCACCAGTTGCGGCAATATTCCCGTTCAGTTGAAAACTTGCTTGATTGCAAATCAATTTGTCCACTCCTGCATTGGCTAGGTTAACCGTTTTGCTTACCGCTACAAAAGCCGTATCGGAATACATAGGGGGGCATACGCCACTTTGCACAATGGCCCTGTACCATGTAGTAAGGCTGAGGTTATTGTAGCTGATAATGGCTGAATTGATGTAGATATCAATCCAACTGGTACCATTGTCCACACTGCTCTGCCACTTGATAATATTGCCTGCATAATTGGTAAGGCTAATATTGCCGAAGTTGCCTATTGCACAGACATTGCCACTACCAGCTGTTTTGCCAGGAACGGTTTGCGGTGTAATACTAATCAATACCGAATCGCTGGTTACCTCTGTATTGCAGCCCATAGCCGCACCAGCAGATTTTATAATGACCCTTACTGCAAAACTATCTTGTGCATTGTTGAAGTTGATGGCACTACCAGTTCCTGCGGCATCCAACCAGATATTGTCATTGACAGGTTTGGGATTGTACTGCCATTTCTTGATGATGCCTGTATAGGATGCAAGGCTCGCCGTAATTGTACTTCCATAACAGGCTATGATTGGGGAAGCTGCAATAGTACCCACTACTGGCTTATCAAAGACATTAATTGTAACGGTATCCTTTGTAGGCGGGCAGCCAGCATCATTGCTAATTGTCCATTCCAGTTTGTAAATGCCTGACTTGTTGAAGCTGAATACCGCATTGTACTTTGTGTCATTATCAAATGATGTGGCCGAAGAAGCTGGCTGCTGCACGATACGCCATTTACCTATTTCATAGGGTCTTGTATTATCTAAATTTGCGCTTAAGGTAATGTTACCATTGTTTGCTACTGTAAAGTCACAGATGACTTTATCTGTTCCTGCATCCGACTGCGTAATGGCAGGCCTGTTCACAATTAGAACAGTGTCTTTGGTAGCAGGGCAGATACTGTTAGAAAGTGTCCATTGATACGAATAACTGCCTGGCAGCAATCCAGTCACATTGGTAGCTGCAGCATTGGCTGAAACGATATTGGTTGTTGAGGGCCCATTTAATTGTTGCCATAACCCTGTTTCACCAGTTGCAGCAATATTTCCGTTCAGTTGAATGCTTGTCAGGTTGCAAATCAATTTATCCACTCCGGCATTGGCTGGGTTAACGGTTTTGCTTACCACTATAATAGCTGTATCTGAGTACATAGGGGGGCATACGCCACTCTGCACCACGGCCCTGAACCAAGTGGTATTGGATAGATTGCTATAGCTTATGATTGATGCAGTGTTTGCTATATCAATCCAGCTTATACCATTATTGGTGGAGCTTTGCCACTTAACAATATTGCCTACATAACTTGCTAGGTTGATATTGCCTGTATTGGCCAGTTCACAGACAGTGGTATTGCCGGCTGTTTTGCCGGGAACGGTTTGTGGTGCAATGTTTATCAATACCGAATCGCTGGTTACCTCTGTATTGCAGCCCATGGATGCACCAGCAGATTGGATAATGACCCTTACTGCAAAACTGTCCTGTGCATTGTTGAAGTTGATGGCACTGCCAGTTCCTGTGGCATCCAACCAGGTATTGTCATTGACCGGTTTAGGGTTGTACTGCCATTTCTTGATCAGCCCAGTATAGGACGAAAGGCTTGCAGTAATGTTGCTTCCGTAACAGGCCGTGATTGGAGACGCTGCAACAGCTCCTACCACTGGTTTATCAAACACATTAATTACAATGGTATCTTTTGTTGGGGGGCAGCCCGCATCATTACTGATGGTCCATTCCAATTTGTAGATGCCCGATTTATTGAAGCTGAATACAGCATTGTATTTTGTGTCATTATCAAATGAAGCAGATGAGGAAGCCGGTTGCTGTATCATTCGCCATTTACCAGCTTCATAGGGCCTTGTGTTATTGAGGTTGGCATTTAGCAAAGTATAGTTACCTGTACTTGCTGTAAAATCACAAACCACTATATCATTACCCGCATTAGCCACTGTAATAGCTGGGCGATTGACAATAACTACACTGTCCTTTGTTGGTGGGCAAGCTGCGTTGCTAATACTCCACTTGAATTTATAGGTGCCATCAATCAATCCATTCACTGTTGCGTTGGGCAGATTTGGGGCGGTAATCGTAGCTGTTGACGGCCCGCTAATTTGTGACCAAAGTCCAGTTTCGCCAGTTGCGGCACTGTTCCCATTTAGCTGGATGGAAGTCTGGCTACAAAGGAGCCTATTTGTTCCAGCAATGGCGGTTGTAACCATTTTTGCTACATTGATAATGGCTGTATCGGAAAACTGTTGGGGGCAAACACCACTCTGCACGATGGCCCTGTACCATGTGGTAAGGTTGAGGTTATTGTAGCTGATGATGGATGAATTTGTATAGATATCAATCCAACTGGTACCATTGTCCACACTGCTCTGCCATTTGGTAATATTACCCGCATAGTTGGTCAGGTTAATATTGCCCAAGTTACTTATCTCACAGACTGTAGCAGTACCTATCAGTTTTCCGGGAACCGTTTTGGGTGTAATGTTTACGATAGCAGAGTCACTTACTACCTCAGTGCTGCAACCATAAGCCGCACCAGCAGATTGTATAATGGCCCTCACGGCAAAACTGTCCTGCAAATTGCTGAAATTAATTGTGTTGTTGGTGCCCACAACGTCTATCCAAATATTGTCATCGAATGGTTTTGGATTGTACTGCCATTTCTTAATAGCACCTGTATAGGATGAAATGCTTGCTGTGGCATTGCTTCCATAACAGGCTGTTATTGGTGAGGCTGAAACTATTCCCGCAACCGGTTTGTCAAACACATTGATGTTGATGGTGTCCTTTGTTGAGGGGCAGCCTGCATCGTTGCTAATGGCCCATTCCAATTGGTAGGGACCTGATTTACTGAAGTTGAATACCGCATCGAATTTTGTGTCATTATCGAAATAAGCCAATGACCCTGATGGTTTCTGCACAATCTTCCATTTGCCTGTTTCATAGGGGCGCAGGCTGGCTAAATTGCCGCTTAATTGAACGCTGTTGTTGTCTGATAAGGAGAAATCACAAACTACTTTATCCGGCCCAGCATTGGCAGGTGTAATAGCTGGCCTGTTCACTACTACCATGGTGTCCTTTGTAGATGGGCAGGCATTGTTGGACAATGTCCATTGATATGTATAAGTGCCAGCTACCAATCCAGTTGCGCTGGTGGATGCTGCATTGGCCGGAGCAATGGCGGTTGCCGATGGGCCATTTACTTGTTGCCATAACCCTGTTTCGCCAGCAGCAGCAATATTCCCATTCAATTGTATGCTTGCTTGGTTGCAAATCAATTTATCCACCCCCGCATTTGCAGGGCTAACTGTTTTTACAACGGTGATTACCGCTGTATCCGAATACAATTGGGGACAAACGCCGTTCTGCACTACAGCCCTATACCACATGGAAATAGGCAGGTTGGTATAGTTGATGGTTGGACTATTGCTGGCTATGTCAATCCAATTGGTTCCGTTGTCATAACTGTTCTGCCATTTTATTATATTGCCGGCATAGTTGGTAAGGTTGACATTGCCGGCATTGCTTGTTTCGCAAACGGTAGCATTACCAAATACTTTACCAGCAATGGTTTTAGGGGTTATGTTGACGACAATGGAATCACTGATTACCTCGGTACTGCAGCCCATGGCTACACCTGATGATTGGACAATGACCCTTACTGCAAAGCTATCCTGAACATTACTGAAGTTGATGGAACTGTTTGTTCCAGTTGCATCTATCCAAATGTTATCATTGAATGGTTTTGGGTTGTACTGCCATTTCTTTATAATGCCTGTATAGGAGGCCATGCTTGCAGTAACTGTGCTCCCATAGCAGGAGGTAATGGGCGAAGCATTTAGGGTGCCTGCAACAGGCTTGTCAAATACATTAATGGTCAGTGTGTCCTTGGTGGGCGCGCAGCCAGCATCATTGCTAATTGCCCATTCCAATTGGTAAGCACCAGCTTTATTGAAACTGAACAAGGCATTGAACTTTGTATCATCATTGAAATAGGCCGATGAGGAAGTTGGTTGCTGAACAATCCTCCATTTGCCAGTTTCAAAGGGCCTTGCATTGTCCATGTTCCCATTTAAGGTGAAGCTATTATTGCTTGATGGGGTAAAATCACAAATGACTTTATCAGTGCCTGCATTGGCTTGTGTAGTAGATGGGCGGTTGATAATGACTACTGTATCGGTTGATGGTGGGCAATTGCCAAGGCCAGTAATCTTCCAAACAAACTTATAGACTTGGTTACCTTGCAAGTTTGTTATACCTGTGTTGGATGATAGTGTATTGCTAAACGAAACAGCAGGGCCAGCTTCCTGAAACCATTTACCAGAACCGCTTGCAGGGTTACTGCCATTTAATGTTGCGGATGCCTGGTTGCATAATAATTGGTCGGCACCTGCATTGGAAGTTGACACAGGGTCAACAACTGTAATGGTGGTGGTATCTGAATATTTGGGTGGGCAGACCCCACTTTGCACCATTGCCCTGTAAACAGTTGACGTATTCAGGTTGGTATAGGATTGTGCTGCTGTTGTATTGTTCACTTGGTTCCAAGTGCTCCCACTGTTGATGGAAAACTCCCAACGTTGCACCGTACCCGTATTGCCTGTTAAAGCTATGGTTCCATTATTGTCATCCTTGCACACTATTGCATCGGGATTGGTATTGCCACCCAATGTTTTTGGGTTCACTGCTATAAAGGAGTATACAGAGGTATCATAGGAGGGGCAACCATTCAAATCCCCGCCACTGCCAACTATGCAGCGTATCAGTATAGTATCCTGCAGGTTCTGTAAAGTAATGAATGGACTTGTTACAGCAGTGTCCACCCAAATATTGTCGTTAATGGGATTTTTATTGTACTGCCATTTCTTGATGATGCCTGTATAGGATTGCAGGTTGATGGTTACGTCCGTACCATTACAAGTAATGGCGCTTGTTGGAGCAGTAACACCTGCTACAGGCTTGGGGTAAACATTAATGAGCATGGTGTCCATAGTTGGTGTACAACCATTGTCATTGCTTATTTTCCAGACCAATGTGTAAGTGCCTACCTTGCTGAACGTGAATACGGCATTGGAATTGCTCAGCAAGGAAAATCCACCATTGCCACCTGCTGGCTGATCAATTAAATCCCAAATACCTGTTTCAAATGACCTTGTATTGTCCAGATTGGCAGAAAGCGTAACGGTATTGCTTGATGCAGTAGTGAAATCACAAATTGATTTATCCAAACCTGCGTTGGCAACAGTAACAGGGGGACGATTAATGATTACCACCGTGTCTTTTGTGTAGCTGCAATTGCCTGTGCCAGTAATTCTCCATTCAAAAGCATAAGTGGTATTTGGCTGCAATCCATTTACTGTTGTATTGTATGCGGCAGCATTGGTAAATGTTACACTTGGGCCGCTGACCAATGTCCACAGGCCATTGCCTGCAACAGGGTTATTGCCACTCAATACCAAGGATGCCTGGTTGCACAGTTTCAAATCGTTACCGGCAATGGCCATACTTGGTTTTGGCCTCACGACCACTGTTACGGTTTTTGTTTGCCCTTCGCAACCTGTTGAACCAAAAACCTTGATGGTATAAGTAACTGTTGCGTTGGTTGTGCCTGCATTGTATAAAGTGTCCTTTATCTGTGCGGAGCTGGTTGTTGCTGATTGATTGCTATTGCCTGTAACAGTTCCACCACTGACAGATGAACTCCATGTATAGGTAATCCCTGTAGCGCTGCTGCCAAGATTAATGATGTTAGCAGCATCGGCACAGATAGAGTCCTTGACTGCTGCTGCATTCAGGTTTGGCAAGGGTTTTACCGTAACCAGCAAATCGAATGGATCGCCGATGCATCCATCTTTTGTTGGTGTAATAGTGTACTTTATTATTGCATCGGTGCTAAAGGATGTATTTATCAAGCTATCAGTAATGTCACCATTACCGGTCGCAGTATTACCATTAAGCGTTCCAGACTGCACTGCCGACGTCCAGTTAAATGTACTGCCGCTTGCAAAAGCAGTTGGTGCATAGGCCACTTTGGTATTGCTGCATATTTCCTTGGGGCTGGCACTCGTGATATAGTTATGGGGTATAATGTTTACATAGATAGTATCACTTGGATCAGGACATGCCGTAGGCTTTATGGCAAATGTTTTAAAATATATCTTGATGCTTCCGCTTGTTTTGTCTGCTGCACTCAATGTATATACTGTACTGGTGGCATTCCTGTTACCGAATGTTCCGGTTCCTGTGGTGAACCACCTTGTTGAGTCCGCGGGACCAGTAGTTGTTGCGGCAACACTCATCGTATTGTCGCCAAAACATAGGGTGATGTTTTTTGCACTGGTCACATTATTCGCAACAGGTTCATTGAATGTTATCTTCTGTGTGGAAGTAGCCGTGCCACATAAGTTGCCAAAATCAATCTTCACTGTATAGGTGGCATAGTCATTGAACTTTATTTGTGGCAACGCACTGCTGGCATTTGTTCCTCCAATAAAGCTATAGGAGCCACCGGTGACTGTCCAGCTATACGTTTCATTGCCCAAACTGATATTGTAAGCTGGCTTGTGGTTGGCATCGGTCCCGAAATTGATGGTCTTCAATCCACAATAGGATTTATCGCTGGGCAATGCAGCATTGGTGGTGCCCAGAATGATAACTGGTCTTTCTTTCACAATACCGCCGCAAACATTGGTAACAGTCAACCTTATTTTGTATTTCCCTTCTTTGAGGAAAATAAAAGAAGGTTCAAAATTGCTGTTGTTAGGGCTGATGGTAAATGTTCCATTGCCAGCAGGCACAATATTCCCCAGGCTATCAATTACCGTCCATAAATAGCCCAATGCCTGGCAAACAGGGCTCCCTGTTGTAAGGTTGGTGGTGGCAATATTCAAAGGAGCGCATGCCACCAATGAATCAACCCCATTTATCTTGAAATTGGTCACTGGTTTGGGCTCTATACAAATGCTGTCAATCTTCGTACTGATTTCACAACTGCCATTGTCGACAACCAATTTGATTTCATACTTGCCTACAGCGGTAAAAGTATGTGTCATGGACGGAGGAGGCGTGGCCTGGATATTTGTTTGTACCAGCACACCATTGATGTACCAGCGGTAATCGGCTTTATTTATACACTGTGTGCCGAATTGGGCTTGGCCTGGGTCGGTATTGTTGGCAAAGGTTACTGGGACGTTTACACAGGATGGGTTGGGAAAGGAGAACTGGGCATCCGGCTTCTTGAAAATCTTTGCCCTACTCACTACCTGTGGCTGGTCACAGTTTTTTTGTGTGGCGGTACCTGCATTGTTGTACCAGGGGTTCAATAAAGTGGTGGTTACATTGAAAGTGATATTGGGTTTGCTACAGGAAACACCCACGTAGTAATGTTTCAATAGACCGCCCACGCTCAACAAATTGCATTGTGTATATACCTGCAAGGCTGTCCCATCGCCCCAATCAATCTGGTAGCGGTTTCCGGGAAAATTATTGCCGATACCGCTGGTGGTGTCAACACCCATTTGAAAGGTCAATGTATCAGGCAGGCAGCCCTGCTGTTCACCATCGGTTGATAGACCCAACTTGTTGGGTGAATTAATGACAAAATAGGCTTTGGTGCTTATTACGCCGCTCTTTGCAGCCTTGGTGATGAATGTATAATAATGCCTGTCCAGATCCAATGAAAGTTGGCTACTGGCATCATAAGGCAGTGCGGACAATACATTGCCATTGATTTCATCTTTGATGGTTGCCGTGGCCACAGCGCCAGCGGTAGTGGTACTTACCATGACAAAGCCAGTCTGCTGCTGTACATTACTGCACCAACCATAGGCAATTTGTGGTGACAGTATCTTGGTGGTTAACAATGGGTCGGCAGTAGCTACCAATGCTGGGGAAAATACACTAACCTGCAGGGCATTGGATGCTGCACTTACAATAACGGGGCTTGTACTTTTTACCCTCAACTTATAACCCACGCCTGCACCCTGTGTAGTGGGAATGGTGCCATTAACAAAGGTGGTAAAGAAGTTTGCATAGCTGCCAATCAACTTTTCTGTTGCAAAGTTTCCGCTTGCATCTGATAGGTACAGGTTGAAGGTATTGCCAATATTGAAGCAGCCGCTCACATCAATGGGGGCCGCAATGGTTGAGCCTTGACCATAAGGTCCACTAGACAATAAGCTGTTGTTAATGGAAATGCTTTGGGCGATGCTTTGTTTAGCAGCAAGGCATAATAATATAATTGCCAAGCTGATAAACCGGGGGTATAGGTTTTTCATGAGCCTGTTTTGGATATTGGATGGGAGGTGAAATAAAGTCAATTGCTGCACTTCTCCAAGAGTACAAGTACGCTTTATTACAGTGTTTTATGCGGATTTTCCAAAACTTAATTTTGCGGCAACAAACGATGTTTTATACGGGCATCCATATAACTTTTTGAATTGTTGGTTTGTCATGGAATGGATTACTCAAGCGTAAGAAGCGCTACAGTTTTTGCAGGGCTCCTGTTTTGCAACCTGCTTTATCGAGTTTTATTGTATAAAGAAAGGACCACCAATATCTGTGGTGGCCTTTCTTTATTAGTATAAACAGTGTCTGGGTCTACCCTTTCTTTTTCTTCTTGCCTTTCTTTTCATCTGGCTTACCAAAGCCGGCATCTTCTGTTGAGTCCTTTTTCACCTCTTCTTCCTTCTTCTCTTCTTTCAATGGGGGTTCGGGCCGGTAATTGGTGCTATCGGTGGGAGCCTGTTTTTCTTTCTCCTTTGTCTTGCCTTTTTTGGGTTTGCTTTCTTTTGCGGGGGGCAATGGCTTCCCGTATGACCCTTCATCGGTTGAATCCTTTTGCACAGTTGTTTCCTTGCCCTTCTTTTTCTTGTCTTCCTTGGTGGGTTTCTCTGTGCCTTCTGGCCGGTAATTGGTGCTGTCTGTTGGCTCCTGTATATCCTTGCCCTTTTTCTTTTTCTTGTCTTCCTTAGATGGCTTGCCAAAACCTTCCCCACCGGGACTTGTTTGGCCTGTAACACCACCTCCCTTCTTGCCACCCTTGCCCCCAACGCCACCAGGCCTTCCAAAACTGGCAGCATTTTCCGCCGCTTCCTTAGCATCATCTTTCTGCACCCAATCCTTGCAGTGCTCATTGTCCTCGAAATCGTTCAGTTCGCTCATCTTTCCACAATGCTGTTTCTTGTGCAAAGTGTCTATAGGTGTGGTACAGCAAAATTGGACCTTGATTTTTATTTTGGTTATTTCAGGCGGCTCGTTCGTATTGTTGTACAGGGGCACCCATTTGATAATGCCCGTAATCATATCCTGACTGAAACCCAACTTTACGGTAATGCTATAGTCAATATTGTCTTCCGCTTTTATGTTGTAGGTAAAATCTTCCCGGAAAACCAACAATTGGTTTGGCTTCATGGCCTTGATGCGGGCATATAGGTCGCCGGGAAGGTTAAGATCGTCCAACTTGGTAATTTCTTTTGGCCTAATGGCTGTTTTATGGGCATTACTGTCCACAGCGGCTTTTGCGGTTGTATCCTGTGCATGGCCCAATAGGCACAAAAAAACACAGGCATTTAATAGTATGGCCTTTAAGTAAGTTGTTCCTGAAAAAGGTTTAGTAGAATTATTGGGCATATCCTCCATTTTAAAACTGGGTATAAATAGGGTACTAAAGTACAGTAGAAAAACAAACCGTTAGGGCAAAGTTTTTGGGGACCGGACTGGCCATTTCTTCGCAAGAGTTAGCACGTATATCAATGGGATTGGAGGTATTCCCGAATGGCTTTGTGGCAAACCGTTTCACCTGCTTTTAGCTTGGCTCCATAAACTGCTTTTTGTTGGGAATCCTTTATAATTGCGCGTGCATAAGCTACTGCTTCGCTGAACCTGCTGCGCTTTTCTTTCTCTTTCTTACTGGGCTTGATATTGCTCATATCCGGATATTTGGACACTACTACTCGACTGGCATACTGCTTTATGACGAGTTGCTTTCCAATATGCCCGCTTAATTCATTGCAATATAATATTGTTGATTACCCTTGCCATAAATTGGTTTTTAATGCACTTGAAGTACTCATCTTTCGTTCATCCTTCGTTCTTCTTTCGTTAAAGGTGTACTGTATGTAAACAGTTCCTATACTAAACCCTTACTTAAAAATAAGGGCTTTTTAAGATGCCCTATTCAATATTGAAGGGACCGTATTTTATTAACTTTCCATTATGAGCGTGGCGCTATTTGAAATTATTGTAAAACAGAAACGCAGGAGTAGCCAGTTACAAACTGGCTTTTATTGGAAAATCCGTAGATAGCTTGGCACTTGGCTAACGCTCAGAATCTACGGATAGCTTCTCTTATTTGATATGTAATCATTTATTGTATCCTTATCAGCTATCCACACCACTCCTGGGTCCATTGTGCTCTTTCAATCTCCATCCCACCAATTATGGATGCTTTCCACGCAACTGGGACATTAACGTTTAGGTAAAGCATAAAAGACGGTTTGCTAAATCAATTTGGTTTACTTTAGCCGCTTTATTTTTACGAACCCAATGTGCGGAGATGCGTTTGAGCAGAAAGTTTTCTTTGATGGTGCCATTACTTGCCTGCATCCATACTTCACAATATGCACTTAGCCAGTGCAGCAGCCCAATTACAGCCTTTCCATACACGGAGAATTTTGAAGCCAGCAATGGGGGTTTTGCTGCTGGCGGCAGTTCCTCTGACTGGGCCTATGGCACTCCTTCCAAAAACGTTATTGCCAATGCCGCTAGCGGAACAAAATGCTGGATTATAGGTGGACTGGCAGGTGGCAGTTACAATAATGCAGAAAATTCCTGGTTGCAAAGTCCTTGTTTCAACTTCAGTTCACTAACCAATCCGCAGATCTCCTTCAGTGTGTTCTGGGAAACAGAAAGGAAGTATGATGGAGCGAGCTTCCAGTACTCGATTGATGGCGGAGGCAGTTGGTCCACATTGGGTTCCATCAGTTCCAATAGCAATTGCAATGGGGTGAACTGGTTCAACACTTCACCTGTAAACTCATTGGGTAAGGATGGATGGAGCGGCAATATCCAGCCTACCAGCCCATGCAGTGGAGGGGCCGGTAATGGCAGCGGGGCTTGGGTAACAGCCAAGCACACATTGGCTGCCCTTGCGGGACAGGCATCTGTTATGTTCCGTTTCACTTTTGCAGCAGGTACTCAATGCAATGCCTATGATGGTTTTGCGGTAGATGATATTACCATTGCTGAAACGCCAGCCAACACGGTAAATTTCATTTACACTTGCGGCAGTAATGGCACAGTGAGCTTTACCAACACTTCTTCTATCTGTGGTGCAAATTTCATTTGGAATTTCGATGACCCAACTTCGCCAAGCAATACTTCGTCCTTGGAGAACCCTTCACATGTGTTTGCTACAACCGGGATTCATAATGTTTCCCTTTCGGTCACTTTTCCGGGGAATATTTTAGTGACCAATACTAAACCGGTAACCGTAATCAATGTGAGTGCGGTGGTAACATCACCTATTCTCTGCAATGGGGATGCTACAGGGGCAATTACAGCCAATGCAACAGGCGGAAGCGGGGGCTATACTTATTTGTGGAATACAGTACCATCCCAAGCAACCCAGTCCATCAATAATGTACCGGCGGGCAATTATACGGTTACCGTTGGAGGTACCAATGTTTGCAGTACTGCTGCAACGGTTGCTCTTGGCCAGCCAGCGGCTTTGGCAGCAAGTGTTTCCACCACCAATGCCCTTTGTGGCAGGAACAATGGTACTGCTACAGCCCTCATTAGTGGTGGCGGCACCTATCCATACCGGTTTGTTTGGAGCAATGGCGGCTCAACTACTTCGCAGACGAGCCTTGCTGCCGGCACTTATAGCCTACAGATAAAGGATGCCAACAATTGCGTTACCCCATACAGCAATATCACAGTAAAGGATTCCATCAACAACCTAGTGCTTTTCCTGGGCAATGACACATCTTTCTGCCCGGGCAACCAAGTCATCTTGAATGCTGGGACATTTGCCAATTATGCATGGCAAGACAATTCAGCTTCTACCACATTCACCGTAACGCAAACGGGTACTTACTGGGTAACCGTTACCGATGTGGACGGGTGTTCAAAAGCAGATACCATCAATATTACGGTTGATTGCAGTGATATTTATTTCCCAACTGGCTTTACACCCAACGGCGATGTGAGGAACAACCTGTTTGGTCCCATTGGCAATATTGCAGCCATCACCAGCTTTTCCATGAACGTATACGGTCGCTGGGGCGAACTGCTTTTCAGCTCCACCAACCCATACAACAAGTGGGACGGAAAATTCAAAGGCACTGATGCCGACCAAGGCACCTATGTTTGGTTTGCAGTGTATTCCATCAATAATAAACCGAAGCAAACACAGAAGGGAACCGTGACGATTATCCGGTAGCTTCCATCCGAAAATAGCCTATGCCCCAATCGAAAAATTGGTTTTTCCGTACTGCAAAGATTAAGTACGATGCCGTTCGCTATGGAGAGGCAAATCCTTCTCCTAAAAATGTAACCAATTATTTGTAACATTTTAAACTGTTACAAATAATTGGTTACATCTCTGGCTGTAGAAAAAAGGGCCTTCAATCAAATCTTCACCGTTTTCCATTTCCCTTTCCTGAAGAGATAAACGGACGTAAGCGTTACGGCTATTTCCGTTACTACAATAGCCAGGAACACCCCAATGGAACCCCATTTCAACACCAGTGCTACCCAGTAGGCAATAGGTATCTGGAATGCCCAGAACCAGAAGAGGTTTACCCATGTGGGTGTACGGCTATCACCTGCACCATTGAAGGCGTTCATCATGGTCATGCCGATGCCGTAAAAAATATAACCAAGGCTGATGATGCGTAAGGCCAGTACGCCTGTTTCTACCACTGCTGTTTCCTGGGTGAAGCGGTGGATGAAGAATTCTGCACCAATCAGGAAAAACAAAGAAACAATGCCCATAAAAATAGCATTGTACTTTGCTACCATCCATACGCTTTTTTCTGCACGTTCGGGTTGCTTGGCGCCAAGGTTCTGCCCTACCAATGCCGCAGCCGCATTGCTGAGCCCAAAAGCCGGTAGGATGAAGAACACAATCAACCTGATGGCAATGGTGTAGCCTGCCATGGGCTTCTCCCCAATCCTGGACATGATCATGGCCATGGCTATCCAGCTTGCAGAGGCAATGATGAACTGCATGGTAGCCGTGGTGGCAATGCTTAACAAGTTCTTCAGCAACTCCTTATCGGGAAGGAAGTGCTGCATGTGTATCTTGATGATGCCCTTGCCTTTCAGTAGCTGGTAGAGTTGGTAAATCACGCCGATGCCACGGCCAGCCGTAGTAGCAATAGCTGCCCCCTGGATACCAAAGTAATGGATGAGGACAGGGCAGAAGATGATATTGCAAATATTGGCCAGCCACAAGCTTTTCATTGCAATTGCAGCATTGCCTGCCCCACGGAAGATCCCATTCATGAGGTGCAATAGCATAATGACAGCATTGCCCGTGAGCAGGATCTTGGTAAAGCTGGAGCCATAAGCGATTACCTCGTTTGTAGCCCCCATCAAGTGCAAAATCTGTTTGGAACAGAACAGGCCAGCCAAGCTAATGAGGATGCTGATTGTTAGGGCCAGCATCATACTCTGTGCTGCGGATTTGGCTGCACCTTCGGGGTTCTTTTCACCTACCCGTCGGGCTACCATGGCCGTGGTGGCCATGCCCAAGCCAAATGCAATGGAATAGATAATGGCCATGACAGATTCTGTAAGTCCTACGGTGGTGGTGGCATGTGAGCCCAGTTTGCTAACAAAGAAAATGTCCACCACAGCAAATACGCTTTCCATGCTCATTTCCAGGATCATGGGGATGGCGAGCAGGAAGATGGCCTTGCGAATGCTGCCTGTTGTAAAGTCCCTTTCTTCGCTACTAAGGGATTCCTTGATAAATGTATAGATGCCTTTTACGCTCTTATAGTTGGTATAAGTGGTCATTGTAAAAATTGAATTGATAGGTTTGATGAGAATGATGTCAAGCTGGGTTCAATCGGAACTGCCTTCGACAGGCTCAGGCTGACACCTTTTATTGCCAATGAGATGATTAGCAAACACCGATGCTTTGCCAATCAAATTAAATATATGAGCGGAGACCCCTTGTTAAGAAACCTAAGCCCTGCTTAGATGTTCATAGACTGAAGATTGAATTAAAAAATGCTACTGTTGATATTGCTATCGCAGCGTTGATTAGCGAAAATATTGTTTTTTATACGACTCCATAAAATGTTTTTGGATGAGTGGCAGAAGGAATTTTTTCCGAACTTGTGCTTCTTATTTTCATCATCCCTATTAAATAGTAGTCACATGTATAAGATCATTGTAGCAATTGCTGTTTTATTGACCAGTTCCTTCTCCTTGTCTGCACAAGGCATCACGCCCGACGAGGCTGCCAAACATATTGGTGATACGGTAACTGTTTGCGGTAAAATATTCGGTGGCAAATATTTTGACAAGAGCGATAAGAAAATCACGCTATTGAACATGGGAGCGGCTTATCCAAAATCACCATTGACCATTGTTATTGATGAGGATAGCAGAAAGAACTTCTCCACTGCTCCAGAAGAGTTCTACAATGGTAAGGAGGTTTGCATTAAGGGCCTGGTGAAGGAATACAAGGGCAAGCCACAGATTTTTATTACCAAGGAAGAAGAGGTAGTGATGAAAAAGTGATGCATTGAATGGATTGCCTTGACCCAATAAGAGGCAATTTATTTGGTTGTACCAATATGGTTATTTTATGAGCAGGCACTTCCTTTAATTAAAGATTGCTTGTCTTGCTTTTTCAACTACCTCTTTTATAATATCATCCAATTCATTTGCTGAGGCGTTAAAATGGTTCAGTAATTCTTCACATTCTGCATCAGCCATTTTTAAATTTTTGATAAGGCTTGCAATTCCCATCATCCTTGCCAATGGTGCCCTTACAATATGTGACTGTGTCCAGCCAATGTCCTTAAACTTTTTATTCTGTTCTTCTACCACTTTGATATGCTGCTCCAGGTTGGCATTGGATATGGCAAGTTCGGTTGCGTGTTTTTGGAGACTTTCATTCAGTTCGTTCAACCGGATTTCCGCAAGTTTGCTTTCTGTTACATCGCGTTGAATGGCAATCCAATGATTGAACCAGCCTTTCTCGTTAGCTACTGGGCTAACGGAAAAATTGACCCAAAATTCCTCCCCATTTTTCTTGTAATTAATCGTGGTGATTTCGCAAGGTTCCCACTTCTTCAAGGATGTTTTTAGCTTAGCAAGTTCCTGCCTATCAGATTTGGGGCCCTGCAGTATCCTTGGCGTTTGTCCAATTACTTCATCTGCTGTATAACCGGTCATTCGAGTGAAGGCTTCATTTACATAAACAATTTTGGGATCGGGGGCATCAAAGGGCTCGGCCTCGGTAATCAATACTGAATCATTGGTGTTGGTAACCACTGATTCCAATAGCTTCAGGCGTTCTTCTTCTTTTTTCTGATTGGTAATATCCCAATTTATACCAATTAGTTTAAGGGCATTTCCCGCATTGTCCCTCTCTACCATGCCTATAGCTTTTATATAATGTAAACTCCCGTCATCCCAAATTATCCTGAACTCGGTATCATATTCTTTCTTGCTGGCAACAGCCCATTCTATTTCTTTATTCACCTGCTCCTTGTCGTTTGGATGAAGCCTTGTTAACCATGTTTTATGAATTGATTCCAATTGACGTTGCTTAATATTGTATAGCAGGTACATGCCTTCATCCCATTCAAGATGGTTGCTTAGCAAATCATACTCCCAAACGCCCATGCCAGCAATTCGAGTAGCTAGTTGTAACCTTCTTGCCAATTTGTTTATTTCCCCAATGGCCAATCTCTCGGAGTCTTTCTGTTCCTTTTCAATCCTTATTTTGCTAATATGGAAATCCAATTTATTGATAGCGTTCAACAGTGCAGAAGGAAGACGCTGCATACGGTCTTTTAAAATATAATCATCGGCACCTTTTTTTATTGCAGAAACGGCAAACTCCTCGGAGGTATTTGCAGCGATAAGGATGAAGGGTACATGAAGTCCTTTTTGTTTAATAATATTGAGTGCTTCCAAAGAATCAATATCAGGCAAGGAATGATTGGATAGCACAATATCTGGCATATCATGGTTAAGGGCATTCAGGAACCCTTCTTTGGTATCGACAATGTTATGGCGGAAAAGGATATTTGCTCTTTCCAGTTCACTTGCTACCATACCTGCATCAATGCTGTTATCTTCGATATGTAGAATGTTGATGGGTTTCATAGATTAACTTGTTTACTTGTCAATTGGTTCAAATTGATTGAAGGCCCAATACATACTTGTTCACTCAATGCATTTGGTAAGGTTTATGCGCTTTGCAGCTAGATTGCCATTCCAATTACTGGGTCCCGTAGCAATTTCTTTCCATTCAGACGAGCTTGCATAGCCATGACAAAACCTACTTCATTGTTTGTTATGAAGTAGGTAATTGTTTCATGGTATTGGTTACAACCAATTTTTGTTTGTGGTTCTTCATTTATTGCGGAATATTTTATGGCCGTTTACTGCTATGGCTCATTGACGAATTATTTAGAACGGGGACTATGATTTCTTTTATTTCATGAGCCGTGTTTTTTTGCGGCTATTTCATTAATGATGCTTGGAATCCTGCTATAGTCGTGATATTTATCCAAAAAATAATCAGCACCAGCCATCCTGCATTGGTCTTCAAGAAAATCACTTAACTGATTGAATAGAATGATAACAGCCGTTCTGGTTTTCCTTTTCTTTATTCTGAACAATAATGTCAAGGACTCGTTCAGCGGCATATCAATGTCCAGCAATACAATGGCGGGCTTATGCTCCTCGTAAAGCTGCTTTGCTTCCATAAAGGAGATGGCAGTAAACACTTCTACGATACATGTTGTTTCTGCAAGCACTTCTTCTAGCCTTTCGATAATGTGAATGGAACTATCAACAATTAAAATATCCATTTCTGCCTCTTTATTTTATGGGGCAAAGGGATACTAAAATGCCGCAGAAAAAAATAGTTAGGCTTGCTCTTTTCGGGTAGAAGAACTTTTTGAAATTTTGTAGTTATTATACTACACTCCTGAAAAGAAAAATAATCAATGGCTATTGTGGTAAATCAGCAATGATATTATTGGCAAGTGCATACCTAATAAGATCGGCATTGGAGGATAGTTGCAGTTTTTCCATTAATCTATTTCGATAGGTGCTTATTGTAGTTGGTGCCAATGACAATATATCGGCTATTTGTGAAATTGTTTTGCCAGAGGCTAATAGTTTGAGTATTTCAAGCTCCCTGTTGCTCAATAGTTCATGTAGTTTTTTATCTTCATGCAGATTGCTCAATAATTTCTCGGCTACTTCTGGAGTAATGTATTTTCTGCCCAAACTAATCCTCTGTATGGCATTGATCAATTCATAGGGAGCCGCATTTTTATTCATATAACCGGATGCACCTGCTTTCAGCACCCTTATGGCATAGAGGTCTTCCGTAAAAATGCTCAATATTAAAACGGGCAAGTGCGGCTTGATGAGTTTTATTTGTTCCAAAGCTTCCAATCCGGTTTTGCTGGGCATGTCCAAATCGGAAATTACCAAATCAAAATCTTCTTTCCTCACTGCTTTGATCAAAGCATCCCCATCACCAACTTCTGTTATGGCTATACTGGGGTATTCATCCTTCAGGATCTGGATAAGGCCCAAACGTATGAAGCTGTGATCGTCTGCTATAATTATTTTTTTCATTGCTGGAAGTTTAAGGGAACGGCAATAGGTAATTGTATGCTTATCCTTGTACCTTTTCCAAGAGAGGATACAAGGTTAAAATTGCCACCCAATGAATGTATTCTTTCCTTCATGCCAAGTATGCCAAATGATTTCCCTCTCCCAGTGCTTGCAGTATTGAAACCAATGCCATCATCTTCAATTAATACATTGATGGCATTATTGGCAATACTAATTGAAGTAGTCACTTTTTGGGCACCGGCATAACGGGTAATATTGGTGAATGCTTCCTGATAGGCCCTAAAAATGCAATTGGCTATTTGTTCGGAGGTTTTAATATCGGTTATTGTGCCATTGATAATGACTTCGGTACCCGTAGCGGCCGTAAACTGTTTACATAACCAAAGAACGGCATCCTTTAATCCATAGTTTTCCAGAATAATGGGCCTCAACTCACTTAATATCCTTCTAATGGAAAGATTGCTACTATTAAGTAGTTGCCTGATATTCTTCAATTTGGTTTTTATTAAGTGATCGTCTTCTGGTATCTTTTTATCTATCCAGGCCACATCCATATTAATGGCAGTTAATTGCTGTCCGAGGTCGTCATGTATTTCCCGCGAAATACGTTTGCGTTCTTCTTCCAAAACGGTTTGCAGGTGATTGGTCAACTGGCTCAATTTTTCGGAAGTTTCCTTGATTTCTTCTTGGGCCTTTATTCTTTCAGAAAAATCTATTCCCACACCCAGTAAGCAGGTGCTTCCTTCATATTCAATGGCTTTGCCTGTGAAGTAATAAGGAATTGTTTCCTTTGATTTAAGCAGGAACCCGGCTTGCACATTATCTTCTCCATTGAGAAATGTATTGGCAATTTTTTCTGCAAGCAGCTCCTTGTTATTGCTATCAAAAAAATCAAGGGGGTGCATCTGCTTTATTTCATCTGCGTGGTACATGGTCACCTGCTCAAAATTGTTGTTCCATCGCAGGAATTCGCCTTTTTTATTGTACAAATAAAAGACACCTGGCAGACTATTGATAATGGAATCGGAAAGCTGCTTTTCCTTGCGGATATCGTTCTCGATTTCCTTGATGTCAGTGATGTCATGTACAGTACCCACCAGCATGTTGCAATTGCCCTGCTCGTCATAAACTGGGGTAATACTTACAATGCCTGTCTTTGTTCCTGAAGGATATGCTGATGTTTCTTCCCATTGAACTGTTTGTTTATTGGCAATGGACGATTGATAATTGTGCAGTACCAGTGACAATGAAGGTTCCGGAATTATTTCATCAACAAATTTACCTACCACTTGGTCCTTCATAAGCCCCGTAGCAGTGAGGAAACTTTGGTTCACTGAATCAAAACGGAACTTGGTCCCTTTAACTGAAATAAGGTAAAGGGCATCTTTGGTGGTGTTGTATATCAGCTCTATTTTCTTTTCATTTTCCTTAATGGTTTCCTCTGCCTTTTTTTGTTCGGTTATGTCCCTGTAAAATATGGTAAGCCCATTGTTAGATGGATAGACTTTTACAAAAAACCAAATGTTCATAGGAGCATAGTAGCTTTCAATTTCCACTACCTTTTCTTCTTCCATGGCTTCATGGTATTTGTCCCAAAAAATAGTGCCTTTCATTTCAGGATGTACGTCCCATATTACCTTGCCCAAGGTTCCTTCCCTGCTTAAAGGATGTGTTGATAAAGCCGCATCGTTTAAAAAAGTATAGCGCCATTCGTTGTCAAGGGAAACCATGCCATCGTTGATCCGGTTGAGCAATGTTTCCTTATCACTATAAGCCTTGGCAACTTCTTCTTCAGCCTTTTTACGTTCAGTAATATCCGTAGTTGTTCCAACATAACCCACTATCTCGTTCTTGCTGTTTTTTTCAGGAATGGCCTGGCCCAACACCCATGCAATGCTGCCATCGGAACGAACGAAGCGGTACTCCGATATGGAAGTGCGTTTGGTTTCTGTTGCTTCTCGCCAGCCTCTGGTCAATGTTTCCCTATCGTCTTTATGAACAGCGTTGAACCAGCCATTGCCCAATGCTTCTTCATAGGAAATGCCTGAAATTTTGCACCAGCTTGGATTAACGTATGTTGTATAACCCGTTTCATCTGTATGGAAAATGCCTACTGGGGATATTTCTGCAAGCGTTTGGTAACGCCTTTCGCTTTTCAGTAGCTTTTCTTCAGCCAACTTCCGCATTTTTTCTTTCTCAAAAATTTCGAGCGCAAAGGAAATATCGTTGGTGGTAGCTTCCAACAGGTCAATTCTTTCTTTGTTAAAGAAGTTGCCCGTTGGAGCATATAAAGAGAAAGAACCAATGACCTTGCCGGATTTTTTTATGGGCAATGCTATTGAAGAAAGGTAGTCCATAGCAATGCCTTTCCATGGGGCCATGTCGGGATTGTTTTCAATGTTGTTGCAGAAGATATACTTCCCTTCCTTCAAAGCCGTTACTGTTGGGTCCCATCCTTCAGGCAAAGCAACCATGGAAATGGGTTTGATTTGGGCAAGGTAATCCGCGCTTCTCCCAGCATGGCTTACTGGAACCACTGTTTTTGCTTCCTCATCCATTAGACCAATCCACGCCATGCAGAACTGGCCCAAATCAACAGCCATCCTACATGTTTCCTTAAACAGCGTTGCTTGATCCGTTATCCTCACAATCATCTTGTTCACATGGCTAGTGAAAGCATAGAGACTGTTCAGTTGAATAATCTCGTCTTCTGCTTTTTTCCGTTCTGTAATATCATTCAAGGTGATACAATTGATTTCTTCACCATTCGCGCCATTAAATATCATGGAAGAAAGCTCAAGCGGAAACCTACCTCCATTCTTTTTTATACCAATCAGTTCCTCTTTAACATTTCCAGTTGTTCTTTTTTCTTCCAGTTGCTCCTCCATCAATTTTCCAGTATGGGATATGAGGCCCTGCCTTCCAATGGCTTTAAGTTCATCTTCATTGTATCCAAATAAATTGCAAGCTGCTTGATTGACTTCGAGTATGGTGCCATCTTTGTCAGTAAGAATGAACGCCATCATGAAAAGGCCCACGATGGTTTTGTAGGTTATTTGCTGATTAAGCAACGCAAGCCCGTCTATATCTTTATGCTGCATGCTTATGCTGATTTAGGAGTTGTGTGCAAAGCAATTCTAATTCAAGGTATAACAATAAAGCGCAAGAACCCAAAAATGAGGGACAAAATGAGATAGGATGATTGTATTATTTGGTTTGCCCCAGTGGAGAACAGGGGTCATTTAAGCAATTGTAGCCATCCGCTAAACAATTTCAAGCCCGCTTGTTTTAGGTTGATGATATAATAATAGGTACCCACAGGTACAGGCTTGCCATTGAACATGCCGTCCCAGGGTTTATCATAATTGACACTCCTAAAAACAATTTTACCTTCCCTATTGAATACCATTACTTCTGCATAGGGATAGGCCGTCAAGGCATCTATGTTCCATGTATCGTTGATACCATCTCCATTGGGTGAAAACGCCGTAGGGACAATAACATTCTTGAACACTTTGACGTTTACCGTATCCATCACTATACCACAACCATTGGTAGCTGTTGCGTTGAGCACATAGAAAGTATCTTTTAATGGGCTAACAGCAGGGTTGAATAAAGTAGGATTATCTATTTGCCAATTGGGTGTCCAAATAAAATCAAGGTAGTTGCCTGTAATACTGCCTATTAGCTGAACCGATTGCCCTTCCAACATCGTCTTATCGGCTCCGGCATTGACCATTGGTTTCCTGCTTACATTAATGGTAACAAAGGCAGTATCTGTACAGGTATTCTGCGCAGTTACAATGACCATGTATAGCATTGTATCCAGTGGGGAAGCTTTTGGGTTGCTAACTACTGTGCTGGAGAGGCCTGTTGCGGGCTGCCATAAATAAGATATCCCCCCACTAGCATTGATCAGGGCACTGTCATTTTCACAAATGTCCATTGTTGAAGTTGGTACGGTAGCCACTGGCTTTGCATTTACCGTAATTGTTGTTGAGTCAGTTTTGTTGCAACCAACATTGTCCGTAACCTGTACATAGTATTTGCCCGCATTGGCTTGCTGTATATTGTTGATAGTAGGCGAGGCCATGGCCGCAGAAAAACTATTGGGGCCTGCCCATGTATATTGGCTGCCACCAGTTGCGTTCAGCGCCACTGTCTGTCCTTCACAAACAGGGCCGCTATTGGATGCCGAGGTGGTAGGCTTAGCGTTGACACGTATGGTCAATGCTTGGGATGCAATGCGGCAAATGGCAATGTTCATGTTTCCCGCCTCGGCTGCGGTTAAACGGTACATATAGTTTCCGGCAATAGCCGGGGCAAAGTTCCTGACCAAGGTGGTGGATGTTTCACCCATTATATCGGTCCAATTGCTTCCATTGTCCAAGCTCTGCTGCCATTGATAGGATGGATTGTTGTAACCGGCCGAAACGCTGCAATTCAATATTGCCTGCGCATTGTCGCCCTCACAGATATCCTTGGTACTTGTTTGCACATCACTGAAGGATGGGGTAAGCAATGGGCCGCAGGGCCTGAAGGTGATATCGTCAAGGGCAAGATCATTGCCGCAACCTCCTTGTGAATTGTTTGTAATGCGTAGCACAATGTCCGAAATGCCCGCGGGTGTAGTGAAGAAGAAACCATATTGGTTCCATATTGGATTTGTGGAGCTTGCTATGTTCCCCGTGTTATAGGTCTGGAGCGGGCTACCGTCCGTTTTTTCTATTTTGAAAGTGAGGTTTGGCAATATACCTGTGCCACCGCACGCAGATGATTTCAGTATGTTGATAATCCAAGCAGCAAACTCATAGGTGGTATTACTGCATAGGCCCCTTACTGTATCCAAATAAAATTCGCTTGGTTGAACAGATGCATTCACCAGCATAAAATAACCATTTGTATTGCCTGTGTGATCCTTGGTTAAAGTATGCCAAGTGCTGCTAAAACAGCCACTCGTACCGTTCCTTACAGCATAATAACCATCGGCTGGGCAGTCGCTCGAAACATACTGGTAACCTGTAACAGCAGGCAATGAAGGTCCGGGGTTACTGCCACTGCCAAATGTGATGTTGATGATGGGATCGCCCAAACTTCCTTGGCATAATTGCGCCCTCAACAGGGTGGACAATAGCAAGGGAAGGAACAAGCTCAAACAAATTTTACCAATCATCTTCTTCAACATGTTTATAGGCAAGCAACAATTGAACCACCGTTCTTTATCTAAAGTATAGGCTCTAGAATGCAAAGAACCCTTATCGTTGCATTGCTTCCAAAGAAATCTTACCAAACATAAGTGGCTACAGAGCCAGCTTGCAGGGAAGTAGTTGCCCACATGTCCTTGTACTTGATAGCAAAATCTTGGGAGGAAGTATTTTCATTTAGAACAACCAATACTTTTTTCCCATCAGGCCTCAGAAAGGCAACAGTTTGCAGGCTTCCGTAATTGTTACTGGCTATTCTTACAGAGCCAGCAGGAACAAACTTTGATGCCTGTGCTATAATGTAATAAGCTACATTTTTAACGGCCAAGCCGGAACCAATGGTCAATGCACCCAAACAAGTGTTGCACCCTCCAGAAGTATGTGGACCAAAAGATGGGTCATTTGCTAGGTTCCATTCCAATGCAACCCTGCTCCAGTTACGCATGGACCCAATAACCACATTCTTTAAATGCCATTTCAAATCGCCATCAAAGCTGCCAGATGATGCAGTGTACTGTTCAGTGAAATAGACATTCTTGCTTGGATAAGCGTTGTGCACTTGTGAAAGTGCAGTTATGTCCCCGGCATATAAATGAAAGGCAGCGCCATCTACATATTGCCTTGCTGTGGCATCGTTCAAAACATCCAATGGGTAATCTGCCCTGTCACAGTTATGGTCATAGGCAATGATTTTTGTGCTAATGGAAGCCGCCACCAATGCAGGCCCTAAACTGTTTTTGATGAACGAGGCCTGTTCAGCAGCCGTCATTACCAGACTTGGATTATTATAAGGGTTCAATGGTTCATTCTGCGGCGTAATGGCATCAATCGTAATTCCTTGTGCTTTCATTCCCTGAATGTATTTCACAAAATACTTTGCATAGGCATCGTAATACTGGGGTTGCAAACTGCCACCAATGGAAGAATTGTTGCTCTTCATCCAAGAAGGTGCTGACCAAGGTGTAGCAAGAATCTTAATATTGGGATTAATGGCAATAATCTCTTTCAATAGTGGTATTAAATCAGCCAAGTCATTTGCCAAACTAAAACTGGTCTGGTTAACATCTGTTTGTCCAATCGGCAAATCATTGTACGTATAAACAGTACTGCTAAGGTCTGTTGCTCCTATGCCAATGCGCAAGTAGCTGACACCAATGCTGCTTTCGCCATTACCAAACAATTCATTGAGCAATGTGGATTTTGCATAGGAGGTCAATTGATTAATTACATAGGTGCTGCCCTGTGTAAGTGTGTACCCAAAACCATCGACTGTTTGATAGGTGGCAGTTGAATCAACTATTATTGTGGGCAATGAACTGGCATTTGACGAAAAGGTTATCACGGCTGATTGCTTACTGAGCAGGTTAGATTTATTGCCCGATGTTACCCAGCAATTAACATCCGAAGTTGGGGTAACTGGTGGTACAACAATTGGTGCAGTTGTGGTGCCATTGTTCTGGCTGCTCTTCTTACATGAAATACCAAGAAGAAAAACCATGCTGTATAAACACATCCTTTGAAAGAAGTTCATAGCTTATAATTTTACCGATGCTTTTAGTTTGATATTGTTTGATGCTGCACCAACCAGAATATCAAACATGCCATTTTCCATTACCCACTTGTTGTCTATATCGTTGAAGTATTTGAAAGCATCTTCGTTCAATGAAATGCTTACTGTTTTTTGTTCACCTGCTTGGAGGAAAATTTTATCAAAGCCTTTGAGTTCCTTCTCCGGTCTTGGCAACGCAGATTTTTGTTGGTGTACATATACCTGTGCAATTTCTGCACCAGCTACTTTGCCTGTGTTCCTGACAGTGAAACTTACTGTGGCTCCCTTGCCCTTGGGTTCAACTTTTATATTGCCGTAGGTAAATGAAGTATAAGACAGACCGTGCCCAAAAGCAAACTGCGGCCTCACTTTATAGGTGTCGTAATAGCGGTAGCCCACATAAATATCATCCATGTAATGTACTTGTAGGGAAGCGGTATCGCCAGGGTATTCCCCCAGTTTTTGGGAGGGGTGGTCTTCCAATTTCTTGGGGAAGGTCATAGGTAATTTGCCTGAAGGATTGATATCGCCAAACAATATTTTAGCAAGTGCGTTGCCACCTTCCATACCACAGTACCAGCTCTGCAAAACGGCAGGTGTGCTGCCAATCCATTGTGTCATATCAATGGCTCCGCCACCCATCAATACCACTACTGTTTTGGGGTTAGCCTTGATGACCGCTTTCAACAATTCATCCTGACCAAAAGGCATTTGCATGTCTGGTTTGTCTATATCTTCTGCATCATAAGCATTATCCTTCCAAACACTATAGTTATAACCATGGGTGGAACCTCCTACGTAAACTACCACATCCGCCTTGCGGGCAGCGTCCACAGCATTGCTGATAAGGGCTGCATTGGCACCTGCACCACGTTTTATTTCATAGCCCGGTGCATATACAATATTGATGTTGCTGCCGGCAACATTCTTGATTCCCTGCAATGGCGTTACTTCATAGAATGCCCTTATCTGCGAACTACCCCCACCCATAGACTGCTTCCGTTCTGCATTGAACCCAATGACTGCAATTGTTT
This sequence comes from Chitinophagaceae bacterium, assembly GCA_023251255.1. GTDB lineage: Bacteria > Bacteroidota > Bacteroidia > Chitinophagales > Chitinophagaceae > UBA1930. The sequence goes on along the minus strand of JAHEZD010000001.1, from coordinate 817 downwards.
TAATGGATGATTTGTTCAATGGCAAGATGCTGTGCTCATTCTTCAATAAAACAATGCCTTCCTCAGCAATTTTTGCAGCTATTTGCTGGTGCTGCTTAGTATTGTATTCTCCCTTCTGCCTTGTGCCTTCAATCATTTTTGTTTTGTACATCACATATAAAATACGGCGTACTTTTTCATCAACCAGGTATTCTGGGAACTTGCCCGCTTTTACCAGCGCAATAACCGTATCACCCAAAAAGAACTTGCTGTAATCGGGATTGGGCAACATGTGCAAATCCGTTCCCATTTCCAAATCCATTCCATTCCACAAGGCTTCCAATGTACTATGCACTGCATCCCAATCGCTCATCACCAACCCCTTGAAGCCCCATTCCTTCTTAAGGATTTGATTCAGCAAATAATTGTTCTGCGAAGCCCATTGTCCACGGAATTTATTGTAGGATGCCATTAAGGTATTGGCCCCTCCTTCTTGAATGGCAGCTTTGAAACCCGGTAAATAAATTTCCCGCAAGGCCCTTTCACTCATGTTCACATTAATGGTGAACCGTTTTGTTTCCTGGTTGTTGGCTGCATAATGCTTTACGCAAGCGGATATGCCTTGGTCCTGCACGCCTTTGATGTATCCTACAACCATTTTGGAAACGAGGAATGGATCTTCACTCTGGTATTCAAAATTCCTTCCGTTCAAGGGTGAACGGATGATGTTGATACCGGGGCCTAATATCACGTCCTTGCCACGGTAGTTGGCTTCACTGCCCAGCACCGTACCAAAAGCATAACCCAGTTTCGGGTTCCATGTTGCCGCCAAGCAAAC
>JAHEZD010000023.1 GCA_023251255.1 Chitinophagaceae bacterium | reverse complement strand
AAAATGTGACAAAAAAAATGAGACAATTTAAAATGTCTCAAAAAAATTGTCTCAAAAATGTGACAAACAAAATGTGACAATTTAAATTGTCTCAAAATATTTGTCTCATTTTTTTCAACATGGAAAAATAGCCATTGCAGGAGCGGTATACAAACAATGCTCCACAATTGGCTGACCATTTACATGGCCCTTCATTTCGCTGATCTTATACCTATTGGCCGCAGTGGCATTGGGTGGTTGGCACAATACGCGCCAACCACTTTCCCGTAGGCCTATCATAATTGCAGTTACCTTAAATGAACGCTTAATGTGAGACTTACTTACGGATAGCTGTTGCGATTTGTTATTGCCGCAAACTAAAGAGAGCGGGGGTAATCGTACCCTTTCCTGCAACGGTAATGCACTATGGCAGGTTCAAGTGGTTGTACACAATGGCACCGCCCGTAGCCTGGTCCATGCCCACATTGCCATTGATCCCCTTGTTCCTGTCAGTTACCATATTACCGTTCACATCATAGCCATAGTCATATACATTGGCCTGGTTCGTTGGCGTGAGGTAAGTGGCTGGATCAGCTATAATCTGGCCCTTCGGGTTACTCCTGCCCATCTGACGATTGTTCAAAATGGGCCACTGCCATTTACTGCAGCTTTTGCCCCGGTTATCTAAACCATTAACTTGCAGCCTCAATAAAAAACATACCATGAGTTTAGGAACATTCTCTTATCCATTGCCTGTTAACGAGCCTGTTTTGAGCTATGCGCCCAATAGTGCGGAGAAACTGAAACTGAAATCCACATTGGCCGAACTGAAAAGCACCGAAGCCGATATACCCATGTTTATTGGCAGTAAGGAAGTCAGGACCAATAAGAAAACCGCCATTCATCCACCACATGAGATAAAGCATACACTGGGCTACTTCCATGCTGGGGAAGAAAAACATGTGCAGCAGGCCATAGATGCGGCCCTTGCTGCAAAGGAAACCTGGGGCAATATGAGCTGGGAAAGCCGCGCCGGTATATTCCTGAAAGCTGCTGACCTATTGGCCACAAAATACAGGAGCTATATCAATGGTACCACCATGCTTGGCCAAAGCAAGAATGCCTACCAAGCAGAAATTGACAGTGCCTGCGAATTGATCGATTTTTTACGTTTCAATGTTCATTACCTGAGTGAGATATACAAACAGCAACCCATTTCCTCCCCTGGCATGCACAATAGGTTGGAATGGCGGCCACTGGAAGGTTTTGTACTGGCCATCACCCCCTTCAATTTCACGGCTATTGGTGGCAACCTACCAACGAGCGCTGCCATGTGCGGCAATGTGGTGGTTTGGAAACCTGCCAATACCCAGGTTTATTCTGCACAGATGTTCATGCGGGTACTGAAAGAAGCAGGACTGCCGGATGGTGTTATCAACCTGATCTACGTGGATGGTCCCACCATCGGCAAGGTCTGTTTCAACCACAGGGAGTTTGCTGGCGTGCATTTTACAGGGAGCACAGGTGTGTTCAACAACATGTGGGAGACCATTGGCAAGAACATGGGCATGTACAGGACCTATCCAAGAATTGTGGGGGAAACAGGTGGGAAGGATTTTGTACTGGCGCATAAGAGTGCCGATGCGGATGTGGTAGCAACTGCCCTGCTCCGCGGCGCCTTTGAGTTCCAGGGGCAGAAATGTTCTGCAGCATCAAGGGCCTATATTCCCAGCAATATCGCCAACCAAGTGAAGCGTAAACTGGTGGCGGGTGTCAATGGTTTTAAAATGGGCACCACAGAAGACTTTACCAATTTCATCAATGCAGTCATTGATGAAAAAAGTTTCGATAAGATCAAATCATATATAGACAAGGCCAAACGCAGCAAGAATGCTTCCATTTTGGTGGGTGGCGAATGCAGCAAGAAAGAAGGCTACTTCATACAGCCAACAGTAATAGAAACCACCGACCCCAAATACACGACCATGTGTGAGGAAATATTCGGGCCTGTGCTGACCATTTATGTTTACCCAGCCAATGATTTTGAAAGGGCCTTGGAATTAGTGGACAGTACATCTCCTTACGCCTTAACAGGTGCGGTCATAGCAACTGACAGGAGCGCAATTGAACTGGCAACCAATAAATTAAGGAATGCTGCCGGCAATTTCTACATCAACGACAAACCCACTGGAGCTGTGGTAGGCCAGCAGCCATTTGGCGGTGCAAGGGCCAGCGGCACCAACGACAAGGCGGGAAGCGCACTGAACCTTTACCGTTGGTTAAGCGCCAGGACCATCAAGGAAACTTTCAATCCCCCAACTGATTACAAGTATCCCTTTTTACAGGAAGCATAAAACAAAGCCCTCTTACGAGGGCTTTGTTTATTCACAGCAATATTCAACCTGAGAAGTTTATTCAGCAATTCAAATACTCGGATACAGTTCCAGTTAATCACTGATATTACGCAAAATGTCAGATACTGATGTCAGGTTGAGCTTGTCGAAACCTGTTTGGAAACCGAAATCACCTTCGAGAACCTCAGGCTGATATCATTCCCACAATCTTTTGCGTAACATCAGTTAATAAAAAAACCTGAAGAAAATTTGTTCTTCAGGCTCTTAATATGATTATACTAAACGAATGTTAATAGGTATTGCGGGGGCACCAGTCACCATATTTGTTGCCCAGTTGGAATCCGATCACAATTTCATGTGAACCCTTACTCACGGTGTTCAGTCTTGAAGTGGTAAAATCATAGGAATAACCAACATTCAAGGTACTGCTGATATTCACGCCCAGCATGGCGGCATAACCATCTTGGTAACGGTACGATGCGCCTGCCCAAACCAGGTCCTGGTACTGGAACTTCGCGTTCAAATCAAAGCCAAGGGGCAAAGGACTAATATAACGGAGGGTAGTGGATGGCAGGAACGAAACATCCTCGCTTAGGAACATCCTGTAACCGGCACTCAAAAACATATGCGGTACCAGTTTGCCCTGCTCTAGGTTCACCCCAGTTTCATTGTACACAATTTTTTGGGGAACAATCTGCTGTACAGCCAGGCCCAAAAAGAAATCCCTATCATATAACCACAATCCAGCGCTGATGTCCGGGCGTACATTGTTCAAATAACCGCTGCCATTTACTGCGGGATCAACAGGTGTATTGAACTGCAATTTACTTGCATCCAAACGGAGATTGGTAATGCCCGCACTAATACCTGCACTTAAAGAGGTATGTGGCCCGATGCCCATGTGGTATGCATAAGTGGCAGTAGCGCCAAAATTGTTCAGTGGACCGGTCCTGTCATTTAAGATGGTCAGACCAATTCCCCCATGGTTTTCAGGTGCAGTGTATTCCTGCCAATAGGCTTCACCCCTTGGATTGAAACCTGCCCTATGGAAGGAAGTGGCAGTTTCCCTGTCATACTCGCTCTTTTTCAAAGGGGCATGAATGGTCAAGTAAGTGGTAACGGGTGCGCCATCCAGTCCCACCCATTGCGCACGGTGGCTAATTTTCACATCAGTATAGTTCTCAATACCGGCCATGGCAGGATTGACTATAAAGTTGTTCATGATGTACTGTGTATAGTACGGTCGTTGCTGGGCTGTGGCAGTAAGTACGGTGCAAAACAAAACAGCAGTCAGTAAATTCTTCACTTTCATACGCTCAAAAATAGTGGAAACATGATTATGTTGCTTCAATGTTCCCTGTCGTTTTCAAAAATTATTTCCTTGTTTACCGAATAATCGTTACGGAGCCGCTCATGATGCTCCTACCATTTTTAGGGTCTATAATATAATAATAGGTGCCTACAGGCAGGGCTTTACCATTATAAGTACCGTCCCAATCCTTTGTATAGTTGAAGGACCTGAACAGCAGATGCCCTCCCCTATCAAAAACTTCCACGGTTGCACCGGGATAGCTTTCCAGGTATTCAATATGCCAAGTATCATTGACACCATCACCATTTGGCGAAAAAGCATTCGGCACATTGGGCTTCAGCAATACCTTGATGAACACGGAGGAGGTATCGCTACAGCCGCCAATTCCTGTCAAGGTAACCAAATAGGTCATATCCGTGGCCGGCGTACTGCTTGGCCTCGGGATGGTATCATTGTCCAGGTACCTTGACGGAGACCATAAAAACGATGGATTTGTTGCATAATAGATGGGTTTTATCTGCACAGTGCCGCCTTCCAGCACAAACAGGTCAGGTCCAGCATCAATAATTGGATATGGGTGAACAGTAACCGATAAGGGGAAAGTATCGCTTATGCAATGCTGTGCATTGTACACATGCAGGCTCACGACGAAACTGCCCGAATCAGGATAAACCCTATATGGATCCTGCAATGAGGAGGTGGTGCCATCACCAAAAGTCCAGAACCATTGATTGGGCGCACTGGTCATACCATTGCTCAGATCAGCAAAATGGATGGTATCCCCTAAACAAACTTCCATTGGTGTGGCAGTGAAGTTTGCTTTGGGCTGCGGGTAAACCTTGGTGAATGATTGGGTAAGTGAATCTGTACAGCCATCCTTACTGGTTATTTTCAGTTTTACCTGGTACCCCCCACTTGGCGCCAGTGCCGTGTATTTGTGTATGGGGTTCTTTAAAGTGGACGGAGTAGCGTCATTGGGGTCCGCAAAATCCCAGCGGTAGGTAAACAATGCCTCCGTAGCGTCAGGAATAGTTGAAAGGTCATTGAACTGGCCATTGCCGTCTGGCAAGCAGATGTCCGGTAAGGAGAAACTAACTACTGGAAGGTAGTTCACCTTCACAGGTTTTACCTTGATTGCACTAACACAACCACTGTCCGTAGTTACTTTCAGGCTCACATTGTAGGTATTGCCGCTGGCATACTGATAAGTAAAGGGGTTTGCATTGGTCCTTGTCAGGGTTGAACTGTTCCCAAAATCCCATAACCAGGTTTTGATATTGCTAAAATTGGCGAGGCTGCTGTCCGTGAAACTGATATCGTTCTTTTCGCAGGTTGGTGAACTGAAACCAAAATTGGCTGATGGTGAAGGCCAAACCGTGATATTCCTAGTAGCAGAATCCTGACAGCCTTTATTGGATGTGTACACATACTTTATGGGGAATGTTCCAACACCCGATGCAGTTGGTGTAAACAATCCTGTAGAGTTGGTACCTGTTCCATAATACATAAATGCTGGGGACGCGCCTGCCACCCCACCTATCTCCGTTGCCTCCATTATTTGCCTTGAAGAAGCATCAAAACAGATACCGGGTATGGTTGTAAACTGAACCTTGGGGCTTGCATTCAATGTGATGGTCTTTGTCTTGATGTTTGCACAGGTGCCCCCTGAATAGGCCACGAACCTAATCGTAAATGTTTGGGTGGCAGGTTGTTGGAAATTGGCATACAGGTTGGAATAGACCTCATTCGGCTGTGGGTCATCATCGGTGAACTTAACAGTTGGATGGTTACCATAGTCCCAATAAATTTCCACTTTGGTTACCGAGCCAAAGTCAACCGTTGAAGCATTCTGTATTTGTACTGCTGTATTGCTACAAAGCCCTGCCGCATTCAGCACATTGAAATCGGCAACGGGTATTGAACCGTTCACCGTAAAAGCTTTTACCAGTTCCACCATGCAACCATCCTTGGAAGTCACTTTTAAGGATACACTGTAGTTAGCCGCCTTATTGTATTTAGTGGAACCGTTCTTTATTGTTGATGTTGCCGGTATGGGCCCGGGACTTACTGCTGGGGTGCCTACATTGAATGTCCAAGCATAGGTAAACTGACTTTCTGAATGATCGGCAATTTTGGAAGTATCCGTAAACACCGCAGCAGCATCTGCCAAACAAACTTCCGGCAATACATAGCCCACCTGTGGCAAAGGATGTATAGTAATTGTTTGGGCAACGGTATCGCTCCTGCAGCCCTTATCTGTTTCCACCATATGCTTCACTACATAATTGCCATAGGTTGCATAGTTTTCATTGAAAGCGGTTCCAGCGCTAAAGTCATGCGTCACGGTATTGCCCATGTTCCAGTTCCACCTTACGATGTTGCCAGCATTGGGTACCGATTGGGAAGTAAACGTTACATCCCTTGTTTCACATAGAGGGGCCGAATTCACAAAAGCAGCAGTTGGCAATGGATTGACCAAAGTTGTTTTGGTCATCGTATCGCTCAGGCAGCCCTTGTCTGTTTTGAAATACATCTTCACGGTATAGGTTCCTGCCATGCCATAACGGTACTTGAAATGCTGGGCCGTATCAACATAGGCAGCGCCCCCCGTGAAGTCCCTGTTCCAGTACCAATTGGAAATACTGTTACCGATTCCCGGGTTGCTAGCATCTGTAAACACAGTGCTGTCCCTTAAACACACTTCGGTTGAAACGGTAAAATTGGCTATTGGTGCGGCATACACAGTGGACAAGGTTTTGGATGAGTCCTTGATACAGCCATATTGCGATGTGGCCGTTAACTTAACCGTAAAAGGCCCAGTGGATGCATAATTGTGCAAGGGACTGGTAGCAGTGGATGCACCGGCATCCCCAAAATCCCATTTATAGGTCACCGTGCCAATGGTGCCATCACTAATGGTGCTCAGGTTATTGAACTGTGCAGCACCAATGGGCAAGCAAACAATGGGCATGCTGAAATCTGCAACAGGACCAGGCCTTACCGTAAATGTTTTTGAATAGACGGTGGACATACAGCCAGTATTGCTCTGTACTTTCAAAGTAACCGTGTACGAACCGGGCGTATTGTAAGTTTGCGAAGTATGGGCATTGGTATACAAGGTATCCTTTGCCCCATTGCCATAATCCCAATACCATTTAACAATGGTACCAACAACAATGGAGGACGAATCCGAGAACACAATTGTTTTACCGGCACAAGTGGTATCACTGATACCGAATTTAGCAATGGGTACCGAACTGATGGGTATTGATTTGATGGTGTCTGCGATACAGCCTATATCCGTATAAGAAGTAAGGTGAACATTGTAGCTGCCTGTACCGGGTAACAGGTATTTATGCACAGGGTTCTTCACGCTGTCTACGGCTGCATCACCAAAATCCCATTGCCATTTAGCAACTGGCCTTCCCAAACCATTAGTAACATCGGAGAAGTAGACAGAGTCACTTACACAACCTGTATGGGTGAAAGTGAAATCGGCAATGGGTTTGTCGTAAACAGTTACATCGTAACTAATCAATTGTTCGCCACTGCAACCATCTGCAGTGGGATTATTGGCAGTAACATTAACTGTATAAGTACCTGCTGTTGAAAAAACATAATCCCCAAGCAGTTTATAGACATACAGTGTCTTTCCATCTTTTACGAAGCTGCTGTCATAATTAATGAATGTGGAACCCGTTGGTGGATAGAACACTACAGAATCATGCGGGGTAAGGTTGGGGTTCTGGTTAAAATCCCATTTAAGTTTGATGGGTTGGTATGGAAGCGTAATGGAGAATTTAAAAGGGGTTCCCTTACAGGTGGCGGGAAAGTTTACTGTGGCATAGGTATTTTGCAAAGTGACATATTGATAAAGGTCTATAACGTTAGTACCAGCGTTGTAGCCATAGCTTTCAGCACTACCAAATCCATAAGCAATTGCGTTAAAACCTGTGTCTGAATAAACTGCATGTGAACCCGATGCTACTTGGAAGGTTGCATATGAATAATTGGCATCCCTAGGATGTATTTGAAAACTGGATGCTTTAGAAACACCATCGAGTTTAAAAGAAGCTACACCACCATTCCTTATAATTACATTGATATAATTTAAAGTAATTTGATAAGCTGATGCTGAATAAAGTGTAATATTATTTATTGTTTGTTCAACAGGGCTCAAAAAAATCATTTCAGGATCACCAGTTGTAGGATTGCCTTCCAAACCCTGCGTGGTACAATATTGTGCAACGATTACAGGCTTATCTGCTTCAATTAAATTGGGTTGTGCAGTACTTGTAGTTATGCTGGTACTACTGTTTCTAAACTGATAATAAAAACCATTAATTAAACTGGATGAAGGAATGGTTATGCCATTTAATTTTACGACAGTTGTAGGATCGGAAACACAAACTCTATAAAAATTATTAGGCTGGGAACCAGTAGGAGAAGTTAAATACTTCTTCCCCCACGCAGTTGAAGGAAATGCTTGGGCAAAAAGATTGTCAGCACTGCCACTTGCTGTTCCACTTCCACCAGTCGGACTAACACCTATACTCATTTTGCCAGACCCGGAAAATACTGCAATTCTTTTGCATCCACCCGTACCTACGTTTACAGACCTTATTTTTGAACCCGTTAAATCTGTTCCTGTATTACCATTTGTGGTTCCAAAAACACTGTAAATCTGTCCTTTGTTTAAGGTAACGTTAAACGGCACTCCCGCTGGCTTGCCATTTTTGTTTGCAACAGAAGGCGTTATTTCAACGGTGGTATTATCTTCAGTAGCTACTACAAAAAAGAAATTGTTTGCGTAAGATGCATTTGAAGCCTGCGTATAGCTAATGGCATAGTATTGCTGTCCTAAAGTATTGGTTGGAAAAAGTAAAGAAGCGCCCGAGACACTTGCATTATAAATATGGGCATAAGCAACAATAGGCACATTGCTAAAAACATGTATTCCTCTGTTGTAATAGCCTGTATCCAGAATTCTTGAATCTTGTGTTCCTGACTTTGGTAATGGGCTGGATATCGTCACTTGGTTTGCTATAACTGTGTAAGTCTGAGAATAACCTACAGATGGGATTTCAACGGTTACTTGGGCATTCTGGTTGGAGGTGAAATAAAGAACCATGTCTTGTAAGTTCTGCTGGTTGGCAGCAACCCCTGCCCCCATATTAACATGGTAACCATAGCCTAACCAAAAATCCTTTCCTTTATTAGAGAAATCCTGGGAATAAGCCGGCAATGAAAACCAGCAAATCAGCAAGGATAGAAATATCTTTTTCATTTAGGGGTAGTTAGTTATAGCAAACAAACAGACGCAATTTACTCGGTTCGGTTTAACGTAGTCCCAATATAAGATTAAAGATGCCTTAACATTGATAAATGCTGCCGACTTTATCATGCAAAGAGTCTCATATTTTCTTAACTGATTTGACAAACAATTTAATATTGTTATTTTTAAGGAATCAAAACAACCTCTCTATGAAGAAAAACAACCTTTTACCTCTTTTTGGTTTATTGTTCATTACCAATACCTTACTTGCTCAAGACAGGGAAATAATCCAACCAGTTAATTTAAATAATGGGAATTTATTTAAACAAATTATCCCAAGTTCTGTAAATGACAACAACATTGTGTTTAATGCACAGATGCAAAACAATAATATTCTTGGCTGCGTACTAAAAAAAGATAGATCTAATGACAATAATATCTTCGCCACAGCATACATAAATGCGGGGTTTGCAACCCGAATCAGGAAAATTGTCGACGTGCCCGCAGATGCTCCATGGAACACATCCCATGTTCATCAATTGATTGCCATTGCAAGCTTCCAAGAAGCTACTTCTTATAATCCTGTTACTGGTATTTTGGTGTATAAGCATACCCCAGTAATTTTATGGTTAGATCCAGTCAATGGAACTATCCTCAATTCCTTTAGAATTGATGGGTTTACCAATTATGGGGGCATTCTTCCAGTCGATATGGAAACGAATGGAACGAAATTCGAAATTCTTATCAGTACCGCAAGTACCATTACGACTGAGGTGCCGAAACTCAATTATCTTCATATCGATTTCGATAATCCAGCAAACAATCTTAACACAGAAATATTTATACCAGGCAATCCACTTATTTTAAATGGTGTAAGGCTATTCAAGGCCAATTACACATACGATGCCGGATACGATGGCGTATTCATTTGTGGCTTCACAGGTTCCGAATCAATTGGAGACCCTGCTAGATTTGGTTTCTTAGCTCAAGTTCAATTTGGGAATAATTGCCCTAATTTTCAACGTTCAATATCAATTAGTGACCCTTCTGGTTCAGGCCTTCGATCAATTACGGCTGAATATAATGATGGCAATATTCTAATGTTGGGCCAAAAGTGGAATAACAATATTTTCGCTGCCTCATTTGATTTGGGGCAGCCATCGCCGGTATCACTTTGGGATGGTCATGAATACATTCCAGATGAACCAAATACAACTTTCCCTACAAAGTATCAACATGGAGGTAATGGGAACGGAAGCGGTGACGGGTTTACCGGACTTTCAGTACCACCTTATTCAGCACCTTTGGCAAAAACATATACATTCTATTTTTGGGGTGAATTGGTGCAAATAACTTCTGCCCCTATGTATAACTTTCCGTTTATAGGTCAGAATCTAGGCCCTAGCTCAACCTTTGGAATGGCTTCTGAAATTTCAAGTACACCTTCTTCCATTCCTTTTCAAGGCTCTTCTACTAGGATTGTTTGTCAACGTCATGGAGCGGGTACTGACGATTTAGCAAAGTTCTATTATTTAAAAAGAGCAGATTACAATACATGCTTACCTCCAACGACTGCTGTGGAAGTTCCATTTAGTTTACCAATTTCATACAATCAATTCTCCTTTAACAATGGGCCCCTACCCGTTTTGTCCAGCATATCGATTAATCAATATGATATCACATTGAGTACCAACAATGTTGCCTGTAATGTTTATCGGGCAGCAGCTTCAAAAGAAGATGATGGAAGCAATAGCATAAAAGATTTGAATACCAATTCCCTAAAGGTACCAATACCCACTACACCAGAAGAATGTGAAATACTTTATCAAAATGAAATAGTGCCAGTGCTGTGGAGACAGTGTGGCAATATGGTACTTATTCCATGGGAGAAAAATCTGGGAACAAAAGAGTTTTTGACATCTGCAAAAGCCGGCAATGAAAATGAAGTGAAAATATATCCCAACCCCTCGCATGATTTTTTTATGGTAAATGGCGCAAACATTAAGGATATAGAGGTTTTTAATAGTGCTGGACAAATTATGCTGACCAAGAAAAGCAATGGCAAAAACAACTTGCTAATAGATTGCAGTTCGTGGGCAAGGGGCCTGTATATAGTAAAAATATTAAGCAATACAAACGAAATGTTTTACAAGAAAATAATTTTGCAGTAAGCAATCAAAAACTGTGAAGCTGTTTAACCTTTCTAAAAACATAGATTTCGTTCGTAAAAATCGCTTTCGAGCGCCTCCGGCTGACACTATTCATCATTTTAGGCCCTGTGGGAATATCGACACATGCTGTTTGAAAGAGCGTTTTAAAAAATTTAAACAACTTCAATGAAAAACAATATCCCACATAAAGAATTAAAACATCAAGGAATAAAATGTAACCTTTTTTTTGTAAACTTTTAAAAGTTTACAAAAAAAAGGTTACAAAAAAAGCTGTGTTTTTGACGGTTTATTTATGTGCTGGACCGGAAGCAACCAAAACGCACAATGAAGCTGTTAGCACTTTTATAAACGTAGAATTCGTTCGTAAAGGTTGCCTCCGGGCACCCCAGGCTAACAGTATTTATCATGTAGGAGCCTTGTGGAAACATAGACACATGCTGTTTAAAAGAGCGTTTTGAAAAAGTTCAAACAGCTTCTGTGTATTAAAAGACTGCTTCGGATTTGTGCTTGCATATGTATGCACATTACATCGAATTTACTTCATTATTTGTTCGGTCTTCTTTGGTAGTAACTGAATGAGGGCACGGAACAACACTCGAAGGACTTCGAATAAGCATCGAATGGTTACCTAAAAAGCTTCAAAGAATCAGTTCCTCTCTTATTTAATCAAGGGAAATAATACGCAGTATGACAAGTACTACCCACCATGCAATTGTACAATACCAACAAGTGCCATAAATAATTCCACAAATAAAGAAAAACTTTTGGAACGATAGTATCCTGCCTTTATTTTTGCAACCCATTAGAAATAATGGAACCCGGATTGTTCCATGGTGTAACGGTAGCACTAGTGATTTTGGTTCATTCAGTTAAGGTTCGAATCCTTATGGAACAACAAACAGGCCCCACAAAACAGTGGGGCTTGTTCATTTTAATTTAACCTCACTCCCATTTTCTTTAACGATATTCGCATTTGCACAATCCCGCTCCAATGAAGAAAATATTCTTATTGGCTCAGCTAATGCTTTGCCTTTTGTTCAATAGTAACAGCCAGACAGCCATCCATCTTTCTGCCCAGCCTAGCCTGACCTATACGGAAACCTTTGCAGACATCAATAACTGGACGTTCAATGCCAGCCCCACTGACGGAACATTTACGTCAGGCACAGGTGCCGCAGCCTGGAAAGGTATGGATGCCGTGACCGCAACACCTACCGTTCCCAACGCAACAAGGATAACCACCCTCTCCAATTTTTTCCAAACACCGCCCACTGGTGGCGGGGGCTACAGTGGCGGCGTTTACAAGGGTACGCAAAGTATGGTGTTATTGTCCACAGGCACAACGGACAATTCTACCTCCGTAGCCATGGATTTCTTCCTGGATTTCACCAGCGTTAACGCAGGCGTTCTGAGTTTTGATTGGGCCTCGCTCAGTAACAGCACAGGCAACAGGAACAGTAGCTTAAAAGTCTATGCTTCAACGGATGGTACCACTTTTACAGAAATCACGGCAGCACAGGTGCTGAATTTTACCAATAACAGCCCAACTGCAGGTAGCATCACCAATGTAGCATTGCCTTCATCTTTCGATGGTTCGGCCACGGCGCGTTTGCGTTTCTATTATTATAATGCAACAGGTGGCACAACTGGTTCAAGGCCAAGACTTAATCTTGACAATATTAAAATAACAGCTGTACCCACCACTGCCTGCACAGCGCCTACAGCACAACCAACTTCCTTTGTGCTAGGGACAGTCATCAATAATTCCATACAGTTCTCCTATACCGCAGCAAGCCCTGCACCACAGAACTATTTAGTGGTAATGAGCAATAACAGTTCGTTGAGTTCCAACCCCGTAAACAATACTATCTATAATATTGGTGATAACCTTGGTGATGGCACTGTCATTGCCGTGACCAGTGGAACAACAGTTACAGCAACGGGACTGACCAATTCCACCACTTACCATTTTTTTGTTTTTTCCATGAACAATGTTTGTACAGGCGGTCCCTTGTATTCAGGCACCAGCCCCCTACATGGTTCTGCAACAACCCTAGCAGGGCCATTGCCCTGCGCCGCGCCAACAGCGCAACCAACATCATTGACCTTCAGTAATATTACCACATCAAGCATTTCGGGAAGCTTTACAGCAGCAGCAAGCACTGATGAATATTTGATTGTAAGGACCACTTCAGCCACATTTACAGGAACCCTGAATAACGGCACCACCTACAACAGTGGGAATACCCTGGGTAACGGCATTGTTGTAAGCAGGACAACAGGGACCACCTTCATTTCCTCTAGCCTTTCTAGTGGTACGCTGTACTATTTCTTTGTCTTTGGGATCAACAGTCAGAACTGCAATGGTGGACCTGTCTATAACTCAACATCGCCATTGACCAACAGTGTAACAACAGTTGCCCTACCAGCTTGTACAACTCCTTCTGCACAACCAACACAACTGAACCTGTCTGCCGGTAACAATACCATCAATGGTTTCTTTGTGCAGGCCGCTGCCGCAGATGGCTACCTCGTTGTAAGGAGCACCTCATCCAGTTTGTCATCAACACCGACCAATGGCACTACCTATACAATAGGGAATACTTTGGGGAACGGAACCATTATAGCCAATGCATCATCCACTTCATTTATAGATATTGGATTGACAGCCAGTACCCAATATTATTATTTCATTTTTTCAAGGAACAGCAATTGCACTGGCGGTGGCCCATTTTATCTTGTTACAAGCCCCCTAACGGGCAATGCCACAACAACTGCAATTGCAGTGAACAATTATTATTTCGGTAACCTCCATGCGCATTCCTACTATTCGGATGGCAACAAGGACAACTCAACCTTTACTCCTGCTGATGATTATGCCTATGCAAAAAACTCATTATGCATGGACTTTCTGGGCATATCCGAGCACAACCATGCAGAAGCCGGTATGCATTTGAGCAATTGGCAACCCGGCATGACCCAAGCAGCCGCAGCAACTACGTCCAACTTCCTGGCCCTGTACGGCATGGAGTATGGGGTTATCAGTAATGGTGGGCATGTATTGATTTATGGGAGCAACCAATTAATTGGTTGGGAAACGAACAATTACAATATCTATGTTCC
Organism: Chitinophagaceae bacterium; assembly: GCA_023251255.1. Lineage (GTDB taxonomy): Bacteria > Bacteroidota > Bacteroidia > Chitinophagales > Chitinophagaceae > UBA1930. Next base: position 57,536 of record JAHEZD010000023.1, on the reverse strand, counting down.
TAAAAGCGATTATATAGGAACGCCTGAATCCACTGGTACAACAGGGCTTTTCAGAACAGTGAACAACCTCAATAATGCAGGCGGAACTGTTTTTGCATCCTGTGCGCATCCTGATTTTTCCGATTACAATAGCTTGGCCAGCATTCCTTTCAATGCGGTAGCCGACAGTGCATTAATTGGGACCGCTGTTGCAAGCGGGCCCGCTTTCTCCACCAGCACTACTTACAATGATCCCCCATCGGCCATGGCTTACTTGGACTATTACAACAAATTGCTTTCAAAAGGTTACCATATCGGCCCCTTCATGGACCATGATACCCACTATACCAATTTTGGCCGCAGTAGCAATAATAGGTTAGCAGTGGTTGGCACTACCCTTAACAGTGCGAGTTTCTATGCGGCTATGAAGGCAAGGCATTTTTATGCCACAGAAGACTGTGATACAAGGGTCAACTTCACCATCAACAACCAATTGATGGGCAGTATTTTTACAGGTACCATTGCACCGGCCATCAGTGTCTATGCCACAGACCCAACAAGCCCATCTTCCACACCAACTATAAAAATAATGTATGGAGTTGCAGGAAGCAGTGTATTGCCTGTTCAATTGACCAGCATAACAGGTTCCACATTATCATTTACGGATAATACAACAGCCATAGGTGCAACTGCCTATTATTATGCTGATATAACCATCAATGGAAACAGGACAATCACCTCCCCTATCTGGTACACAAGGAACGCTGCGGTACCGGTAACACTATTGTCTTTCAACGCTTCGTTGAACAATAACAGGACCGTCCAATTGCAATGGAAAACTACCAATGAAATCAACAACCAATGGTTTATTGTTGAAAGGTCCACCAATGGCGTGTCGTTCATTACCATGGATTCCATTGCAGCAAGGAATGGCTCATCATCCATCAACAATTATAACCTGACAGATGCACAACCATTTGATGGCATTAATTATTACCGATTGAAACAATTGGACAGGAACGGTAGTTTCACTTACTCCAATATCGTTTCGGTTAATTTGAACAAAAGCAGTATTAATGCTTTTAGCCTTTATCCAAATCCTGTAAAGGACTTGCTGACACTGAACATCAGTTCCGTTATTGCAACAAAAGCAACAGTGCTTATTACAGATATTTCCGGAAGGACAATCAGCAGTAGCTCAATTAATCTGGTTAAAGGGAATCAATCATGCACCATCAGTGCCACCAATTTGAAAGTTGGTGATTATCAAATAACCCTAATTTGGGACAATGAGAGGATAACACAAAGACTGGTAAAACTATAAACCGCAAACCTTGTCCTCATCTTGTTTGAAAGAAAGGGTGGGCATGATTTCTTTTGGCTGGAAGACCGGCAGCAGTTGAATGTATTCGATGCCCTTTTCTGTTATGGAAAAAGAAATGGGATCCGATTGCTTGATCAATACCATGGAATCTTCTTGGAGCAGGTATAAATGTTTATTGATCAATGCCCAATCAAAAGTGGAATGGAGGATCATTTCCCTCGGTGTACATAAGTATTGAGCTGGGTGCGATGCCTCTTTTACAATCTCATAAAGAACCTGCAGCGTTGAATATCGGTTATCCATAGTGGAAAGATAAATGGCTTTGCACATATCGCAATCCACAAAAAATCAATACTTGTTCACATAGCAACCGTAAAGAAAAGGCCCATTGATTTCCAATGGGCCTTCTTAAAAATAGGGGGCCGAATTTATATGGAGGTATTATTTTCCCCGTCGCTTTTAATGGTGAAGCTTCCCTTGTGGTAATACTGTTTATATTTTTCGTAGGTTTCAGTGGACTGCTCCTTGCCATTGATGTACAGTTTTCCGCTATCTACTTTGATGAAATAGCCTTTCTTCTTATTGATGAGGCCATCTTTTTCCAATTCATTAGTAAAAGCTTTCAGGTTCTGTAATTCTTCTTTTGCCTTATCCAAACCGTCTTTTGCATGCTCCATGCCTTCTTCAACCTGCTTGCGGATCTTGCCAGCGTCAAGGCTCATCTTAAGCTGCTGCTTGCCAAGGTTTACTTTCATCTTCTCCAAATTGACATGCATCTTTTCAAGGTTCAGTTCCTGCATATGAACATCAACTTCCTGCATGGCCTTATCAATATCAGCCTGCATTTTTTTCCAGTCCACATTCTTGAGCGATTCATTGACTTCTCTTTCAATTTTTGCAAAATCAACCTTCTCGATTTCCTTCATCGCTTGCTTCATGTCCTGCTCCATTTTTGAAAAATCCAATTTCTTCAATTGGGCATCAAGGCTGGCCATCTCCATGTCAAGGCTTTTCATGGCTTCATCAATGTCACCTATTCTATATTCATCTTTAGAATGATGATGTTTGCGGGGCTTGGTGGTGTCTCTTGGTTCGCCACCTGTTTTATTGGTTTCGGCGTTTCTTTCTGGTAGGTATTGCCAAGCTGAAAAGGTAGCACACATAACCAGTAAAGCAATGGCCAATAATGGTTTGAATGATTTTGTTTCATGGTTCATGATGGTATTTTTTAGTGTGGTAATCGTTTTACGAACATTGTCGTACAAATATACGATTAGATTCGTACAATGTTATGGTTACCGGTTTATTTTATTTTTTTTAACAGTTGGCCTTGCCCCAACTAACCGTTAATGCCAATAGTGATTTACATTATCAATTGCAATCAATCCCTTCTTTGAGCTTTGAACGATTAGTAATAGCCTGCCCCAGAACCTTATCCTGGATTTTATTGGAAGTGTTTGTCCTTGCATATATGTGCGGCTTTATAAATGCAATTGGCCAGCTACCTTTCCACAAGTTCCATTAACTAACTGCATGCAGTTAAGCACAACTGCATTACATTTGAATGAACAAAACATTTAACCATGGGATTACCTGTAAATGATAAGAACAAGGGCAAGATTGGGGGTGGCAACCAGAAGAACAATGCCAGTGCATCCAAGTTCATTGCCAAGCCTGGAACGAAATCTGTTGGTGTAAGCAAGAAGCCTATTAAAACTGGCGGTTCCAGGGGAAGTTGATCAATGGACAAGTCCTCTATTTACCTGCCGAAACTTACGGAACAAGGGCAATAGAGGACTTTCACACATTAATACACTAAATCTTCATAAGCTGCCTGCAGTTCATTGTAAGCATGGTTATCTTTAGCAACCTTTGCAGCGATCATTCCCTTCTCGTACCATTCAATGGCCAATTCCGTTTCCTGCAAGCTTTCGAGCAGTTTTGCAAGGTGGTAGTAGGAACCAATATAATCAGGCGATTCGGTTAAAATATTCTCAAATAAAACCCTAGCACTCTTCACCTCCCCCGTTTTGATATATTCCAGGGCCAAAGCATGGCGGAGGAAATTATCCTTTGGGCTTGTTTCCAAGAATGACTTCAGTTTTTCAATTCTATCCATGTAGCAAATGTAGGATGCAGCATGTTCAGAACGGCTGAAATATGCAGTGCCAACAATGTTCCCCAAAGTATCCACAGGCGGTCAACAAAACTTTCTTTCCAATTTTTTTGCTTAACCTTTGCCGCAAATAAATCAGCCTTATATTTGCAATGGTTGTTTATGCAACTAATTTGCGGGCCATTTTTATTGGGAAGTTGAATGAAGAAAAAAACATTGCGGAACGAATTAATTACAATATATGAAAATCTTAGTTTGTGTAAGTAAAGCACCGGATACCACTTCAAAAATTGCCTTCAAGGATGGAAATACAAAGTTTGAGGACAATGGTGTTCAATGGATCATCAATCCTTATGATGAGTGGTACTCATTGGTGCGTGCCATTGAATTGAAAGAAAAGGAACCTGCTACCATTATCCATTTGGTAACAGTTGGCACTGCAGATGCAGAGCCCATTATCCGCAAGGCCCTGGCCTTGGGTGGTGATGAAGCCATACGTGTGAACACAGACAATAGTGACAGTTACTATACTGCTGCACAAATTGCTGAAGTGGCCAAACAGGGTGCTTATGATTTGGTATTCACTGGCAAGGAGACGATTGACTACAATGGCTCTTCAGTTGGTGCAATGGTGGCGGAACTAATGGATATTCCTTATATTTCATTGGCCACCAAATTTGATGTTGCAGGAACAGTGGCAACAGTATCAAGGGAAATTGAAGGAGGCGAGGAAGTGGCTGAAGTTCCATTGCCCTTGGTTGTTAGCTGTCAAAAGGGTGTAGCCGAACAGCGCATACCCAATATGCGTGGCATTATGGCGGCAAGGACCAAACCCTTAAAAGTTGTGGAGCCTGCCACTGTGGAAACTTTGACAAGTGTATCCAGTTATGAGCTTCCGCCTGCTAAAGCTGGTGTTAAGCTGGTGGCTGCGGATAATGTGGCAGAACTGGTGAGGTTGCTTCATGAAGAAGCAAAAGCATTTTAAGAAAGTTCAGGAAATTTCAATGCACCTGCCCAGCAATCAGGCCCAAGCGTTCCAAAGTTGGATACCAACAATCAAATAATTAAACATTCAAACCATGTCAGTTCTAATATTCGTTGACCAATCAGAAGGTCATATCAAGAAGTCTTCTTTCGAAGTACTTTCCTACGGGGCCAAGCTCGCAGAACAAATTGGTGCAACCGCTGAAGCCGTTGCATTGGGAACAATCAATGATGAGCAGCTTTCTGCACTAGGCAAGTATGGAGTGAAAAAAGTACACCACATCAACAATGAAATATTGAACCACGTAGATGCACAGGTATATGCAAAAGCCATTGCCGATACTGCAACAAATACAGGGGCAACTGTCATTGTTATTTCGCACAACCAGACAGGCAAGGCCATCGCAGGCCGTGTATCTGCAAGATTGAAAGCTGGTCTTGTGGCTGGGGCCATCGCATTGCCGGAGACCAGTAATGGCTTTACGGTGAAGAAAACGGTTTTCAGTGGTAAAGCCTACGCAAACATCACCATTACTTCACCCATAAAAATAATCTCCTTAAATCCCAATAGTTTCCATGTAATTGAGGGCGAAGGGATAGCTGAAGTGATTGCTGTTACTGCGGCTATTGACACCCCGAAAGTTAAAGTAACTGCTGTAAACAAAATCAGTGGAGAAGTGCCGTTGACCGAAGCCGATATTGTGGTGAGTGGTGGAAGGGGATTGAAAGGACCAGAAAACTGGGGCATTATCCTGGACCTTGCCAAAGTACTAGGTGCTGCAACGGCTTGCAGCCGTCCTGTTGGGGATGCACATTGGAGGCCACATCATGAACATGTTGGCCAAACGGGTATACAGATTGCGCCCAACCTGTATATTGCGGTAGGCATTAGTGGTGCCATTCAGCACTTGGCAGGCGTAAACCGGAGCAAGGTGATTGTCGTTATTAACAAGGACCCCGAAGCACCGTTCTTCAAAGCTGCCGATTATGGAATTGTTGGGGATGCCTTTGACATATTACCGCAGATGACCGCAGAAATCAAGAAACTCAAGGGTATAGCATAAACAAAAAACTAATTTCAATAAATAGAAAAAGGAGGAATAACCAAGGTTTATTTCCTCCTTTTCTATTTATTGGGCATGTATGGCATCCTGTATAGGATGCGTCCTAATCATACAATACATTTTCATTAGAATCTTGCGTGTATGTCTACGCTAACACCTGGCTTTGGTACCGGCCTGTACCTTTCATAGTGCACCCTATTGTCCCTCCATACATCATCACCATCATAGTATACATCATACCTTGGCTCGTTTACTACCACTATGTTCCTAGGCAGCACATTTACGTTTACCCATGCCCCATTTCTTGGGTACCAGTAATTATGGTAAACAGGGCTATAATATACATTTGAAGCTGGGTAATAGTAATACGCCCTCCGCTGCTGCACAAAATGCTTGTCCCGATGTTTCCTATCCTCTTTCCATTCCTTGTTCCTTTTACCATAAGCTTTTGCCCAAGGTGGTTGCGCACTTACTTCACTGCTAAGAAAAAACATTATTACCAATGTTGTTAAGAATACCGATAGCTTTTTCATAACTGATAGATTTTGTTATGCCTACCCATATTCCAATCCTGTGCCATTATTTCATAAAATTCTTCCTTCCTTTTTAACAATTGGTATTATTAAGAGGAAGGGAGAATATCGGTTATCCTTGGTTAGTTATTTCTTGCCCCTTACCAGTACAAAGTCCACGGGCATCACTTTTTTCATGCTGCTGCTCTGTGCCAGTCTTGGCAAGAAAGTAAAAATCTGATAATTGCCACTATAGGGCGTAGGTGTATTGGCAGGCATTTGTGGATAGCCGCTGATATGGCAAGTGATGCAATTATTGTTGGCAAGTTGCACACCGCTGGGTATCATATAGGTTTCCATGGTACTATTGGCCAACCATGATGTGTTTACCGTAACGGACGGGTATTTGTTCCTGGAATCCACGTTGGTATAGCTACTACCACCTTTGCCTGGCGGATTTACCGTACCAATCATTTGGTAGTACTGGAAAGGTGTTCCTTTTACAGATTGTGTGTACAGTTTGTTGATGGAATCCAATTGTGGATTGCTCTGTAAAAAGGGAGGGCTGCAAACACCTACTGGAATCGCTGGGGGCAATGGCTTTCCAAACGTTATGGATGCGGGTTTGTAGGAATAACCTGAATCACCATATAGTTTTACTGGATTGGTATTGAAAGTAGGACTTGGCGGCAATGTGCCTCCATATTGAGGCTGGAGTTCCAAATTATCCACCTGCTCAAAACTGGCCCAGTACCAAGATGACCCTGTTGTAGGTGTCAGCCTCAATATATGGAGGCCCACTAACCCCACTTCCACCGGTGCCCCCTTATTGCCATATTGGTCTATCAATATAGCAGAACGGTGAAAGTACCGCTCCAATATAGTAGCAGGCGTATTGGGCTTGAACACTTTCCAGGAAGCTTTTATTTCTGTGGCCCCGAACTGTGCCCATGCAGGCAGGCTCTTGCTCAGGGAATCATTGCCTTTAGGGAAGCCCACAAAACGGTTGTTAGCAACAGCATTGATCTGCGAGTCGGCATTGTAATACTTATTGTTAAGGTAATAAGTGTATTCCGATTCATTGGTCCTGACCTCATAGCGTACAAACTGGGAGTCCTGATCAATTAAGGGTTCGCCCGTGGCCTGGTTGAAGGCATCGAATACCCTGTTGCTATCGTTCTTGGAAAACATACGCAGCACCTTAACTGGGGCAGCATTATTTTGTAGCATCCAGTTCCATGGGCCAGGGTTAATAGCATTGGCAAGAAAAATATCGTACTGCTCCTTCCATGTTTCCCAAACAGCAGGATACATATTACCTGTTGCATCCTTTGCTCCCAAAGCAAGGGATGAATCAGGCTTCCCCCGGTAGGACAGTGATGCGGGCCAGTTAAGCGCAATAAATGTTTGCCAGCCAAAATTATAATAGTCGTTTTCCGTAGCATTGGGTGTGTCTGCTACTTCCACTGGTACCATCCATGGAGTAGCATTATTACTGGATACGACATCTGGTTTTTCCTGCTTTCCTGGGCAGGCCATTAGCATGAACAAAAATGGCAGCAGAACGGCTACCGCTACAAGGGTCTTTTTCATAATGTAGTATTGGTTTAGCATTGGTGAATGGGCATTGCAGGGCAATGTCTTGACCATCACAAAATAGGACCTTTGGCCTGCCCGCACAAGCGTGGTACTACGGGATTTTTTGCGTAAAAACCGAAAGGATTGTTGCCATTCTAGCGAAAGAAAAGGGGCTGTTCAGGAGGGTAACTAACTTTTCAATGAAAACTCCTGCGTACTTGCTTTCCTAGCAGGTATCCATGAGGCGAGTAAAGCCACAAACAAAATGGTACCCGTAACCAAAGCAAAATCAAAGAGGTTCATTTTTACTGGGTAATAATCTATGATGAAGCTGCCACCCTGCAATTTGATTAGATGGAATTTCAACTGGAGCCAACAGATAAGGCTTGCCAGCAGGATGCCTGCCAAGCCGCCGATACCAGCCAACAAGAATCCCTCATTCAAAAAGATATTCCTGATAGTGGAATTGCTTGCCCCCATTGCTTTCAGCACCGCAATGTCTTTTTGCTTTTCCAGCACCAGCATGGTCAACGCCCCAATCATGTTGAAAGCTGCAACAACAAGTATCAGGGAAAGTATGCCATAGATGACCCATTTCTCCATCTTCATAACAGTGTACAGACTTTTGTTCTGCTGGTAACGTGTCTCCACCTTGTATTTGCTGCCCAATAAGCTTTGCAGTTGGTTAGCCGTATTCTCGGTTTCTGAACTGTCTATCCTCAGTTCAACAGAAGAATATTCATCATTCCCCATGTCCAGCATGAACTTCATAAACCCGAGGTTGGTGAAGACATACTTATTGTCAAATTCCTGCTGCACCAAAAAGGTCCCTGAAGCATTCAATCGGTAAGAGTTGAAAGCCTCATTCACGGAATTAAGGTTCTCGGCCTTTTTATTGGGCAAATAGATTGTTGCAGGAATGCCTGGCCTGATGGGATCAATGCCTGTAGCATTCTCTATACCGGCACCAATAATGAGCTTGGGGGCATCGGATTTGCCTGCATCGAAACTGCCCCTTATGATATGCTTGGTCAGGTTGTTAACGGAGGTATAATTTTCATCCACGCCCTTTACGAAGACAATTGTTTGGTTATTGTCGCCATTGGACAGTAGGGCCTTTTCTTCTGCGACCAAACTTGTTTGCAGGACCCCCTTTGTTTGTTTGATCCTATTCAACTGAACAGTATCCAGGTTCATGGTTTTCCCCGTAACCGGGGCAATGCGTACATCAGCGTAGAAATCACCATAAAGACTTTTCACTAGGTCCTCGAACCCATTGAACACACTCAGCACCACAATCAAGGCGCCTGCTCCTACCGCAATGGCCGTAACACTTATCCATGCAATGATGTTAACAGCATTGGTCGTTTTTTTTGATTTGAAATACCGCCAAGCGAAAAGAAGGTTCAAAAGTTCACAAGTTTAAAAAATTCAAGAAGTTATTTAGTTGTAGAACTGATTACTAATTCCAAATCCCTAATTCCATTTACTCACTTCCTTTCTTCTCTTCTTCGATCTTTTTGAACAGTTCCTCCATTTTGAACACATGGTCCAATGTATCATCCAAATAGAACTGCAGTACCGGTATACGGCGCAATTGGTGCTTCACCCTATCCGCCAATGCCTTCTTTATTTCCCAGGCCTTGTTATCGATAAGTTTCATGGCTGCCGCCGTATCTGCCACTTGGAAAAAACTGAGGTATATCCTTGCTTCCAGCAGGTCTGGCGTAACTTTAACAGATGAAATGGAAACCATGCCCCCACCAATCATGCTCAGGCCAAGCCTCCGCATGATATCATTGAATTCATCCTGCAATACCGCTGCTACTTGTTTCTGACGTTTTCCTTCCTCCATATCTGTTACTTTTGTCGGGCAAAAATATCTTATTATCTATTGCCATTGGCAATTTATGTTATAGCTCATGAAGAAATACCTTGGATTAGTAAAATACCTGAAACCCTATAAAGGCAATATTGTACAGTATTTGATTTTTGTGGTCCTGTCAGTTGTGTTCAGTATCGTTTCCGTGGCAATGCTTTTTCCTTTTATGGAAATCATTTTCAATGGAGACAAACTGGTTACCGTAAAACCCGAAGTGGCCTTTACTGCTAAATCTTTTTTGGAATTGTTGAAATACTGGTTGAGCCAAATTATCATTGACCATAACAATAATAAGCTGTATGCTCTGGGGGTAATCTGCATTGGTATTGTAGCATCCATTTTCCTGAAGAATGTATTTGTTTACCTCAGTTACTATGCCATGAGCCCAATTAGGAATGGCATGATGATCCAGTTACGAAATGACCTGTACAATAAGATACTGACCTTGCCCATCGGTTTCTTTAGTGAGCAACGTAAGGGGGATATCATGAGCAGAATGACCACTGATACCTGGGAACTGGAAAGTGCTGTTGCCAATACCCTAGACGGCCTGATCAAGGAACCCATCAGTATCATTTTTTACTTGGGCACATTGATTTTTTTGAGTCCCCAATTATCACTGATGCTCCTCGTATTGTTGCCGGTGGCTGGACTGATTATTGGGCGCATCAGTAAAAGCTTAAAAAAGCAGAGTGGCATTGCTGCAGAGAAATCTGCCGATGGTTTATCCGTCCTCGAAGAAACATTATCGGGCATGAGGGTAATAAAAGCATTCAATGCGGAGAACCATGTGCGTTCAAAATTCCTTGATGCGAATGACGCTTTGTTCCATGTAAAGAACAAAATGAATTTCAGGAGGGACCTAGCCAGTCCCGTTAGCGAGTTCCTCGGCATTGTTGTACTGAGCATCATTTTATGGTTTGGAGGGAGCCTAATCCTGGGGGGCGGCGATTTTGGTTTGAATGGGGCAGGCTTCATAGCCTACATAGCCATTTTCAGCCAGATTATCAACCCTGCCAAATCATTGAGTACCGCATTTTATAATATGCAGCGTGGCACTGCTTCTTTAGGAAGAATCGAGGAGATTATACATACACCCATCATGGTGATTGACAAACCAGATGGAAAACAATTGTCTGCCTTCAATGATAGCATCGAATTCAGGAACGTGAACTTCGGTTATGAAGAAATAGGCATCCTGAAAAACATCAACCTTAAAGTGGAAAAAGGAAAGACCATTGCGCTTGTTGGTAGCAGTGGCGCAGGCAAAAGCTCCTTGGCCGACCTTGTGCCAAGGTTCCATGATGTTACAGGTGGCGAGTTATTGGTGGATGGGACAAATATCAAGGAGTATTCATTGGAAAGCCTGCGCAGCCAAATAAGCATCGTAACACAGGAGCCCATTTTGTTCAATGATACCATTGCCAACAATATTGCCCTTGCCAAGCCCAATGCTACAAGGGCAGAAATTGAACATGCAGCCAAAGTGGCCAATGCCTATGATTTCATCATGCACAAGGAAGAGGGTTTTGATACCAATATTGGCGACAGGGGCAGCAAGCTCAGTGGTGGTGAACGTCAACGCCTGACCATTGCACGGGCCGTGCTGAAGAACCCTCCCATCCTGATCCTGGATGAAGCCACTTCCTCATTGGATACGGAGAGCGAACGCCTGGTACAGGATGCCATCAACAACATGATGCAGAACAGGACCAGCCTTGTTATTGCCCACCGGCTTTCCACCATACGCCATGCAGATGAAATCATTGTGTTGCAGAAAGGCGAGATTGCTGAACGTGGTTCCCATGAGCAACTGCTTGCAGCCAATGGTATTTACAGGAGATTGGTGGATATGCAGGAGGTGAAATAATAGATGGCTGATGTTTGATATTGGATTACTTACAATGAATAAGGAGCAATTTCTTGCTCCTTATTCATTGTATACCTTGGTTACTTTTATACTTTATTTACTTCCCGCCAAAAACTACTCCACTTCCTCCGTATCAAATCTGTCAACCCTTTGGATACCACTCAATTGTTTCAACCTGTCCACCAGTTCTTCCAGTTCTTCCTTGTCATGAACAAACACTTTAATTGTACCTTCAAAAATGCCTTCACCACTTTCAATGGTGAGGCCCGCAATATTTATCTTAAGGTCGCCGCTAATAATATTGGTGATTTTGTGGATCACGCCCACATCGTCCAGCCCGATAATCTTCAGGCCTGTGAGGAAGGAAATTTCCTTATTCTTGGCCCACTTTGTTTTCACGATCCTGTGCCCATAATTGGCCAGTAACTGCGGGGCATTGGGACAACTTGTCCTGTGGATTACCAAGCCCTTGCCCACACTTACATAACCAAAAACCGTATCGCCCGGAATGGGATTGCAGCACTTGGCCAATTGATAAACAATCTTGTCGCTGCTTTCACCAAAGATGATCAGTTCACTGTCCTTTTTATTGGCCGGCTTATGGTGATGGTCCACATTTACTTCGGTTACCACCACTTTGGGTTTGGGGGGCTCAAGCCTGTCGCCCAGCACCTGGAATTCTTTCAGTTCCTTTAAATCAAGGTTCTTGATAGCAATCTGGTAAAACAGGTCCAACTGGCTGGGCAGTTTATAAAAAGAAACCACTTCATCAATATTGCCGGGGCTGTAAGCAGCACCAAGCCCTTCTATCTTCCTTTGCAGTATGTACTTGCCATCATCGGCAATCTTCCTTTTTTCCTCACGCAGCGCATCCTTGATCTTGTTCCTCGCCTTGGCCGTAACTACAATGTTCAGCCAGTCCTCGCTGGGTTTCTGCTTATTGCTGGTGATGATTTCTATCTGGTCACCACTGCGGAGCTTGTGCGAAATGGGCACCAGCTTATGGTGTACTTTGGCACCGATACATTTACTGCCGATGGCTGAGTGGATGGCGAAGGCAAAGTCAAGTGCAGTGCTTCCCATCGGCAACATTTTCACTTCACCCTTGGGGGTGTACACATAAATTTCCTCGCCCAAAAAGGATGTCTTGAAATCCTGCAGGAAGTTCACACTGTCCGTATCGTCCTGTGCCAGCACCTCACGTATCTGCCCGAACCATTTATCAAAGCGGTCCTCGGTGTCACTGCCTTCCTTGTACTTGAAATGGGCAGCAAGCCCCTTTTCCGCAATCTCGTTCATCCGCTTGGTGCGGATCTGTATTTCCACCCATTTACCCTGCGGTCCCATCACCGTTGTATGCAGGGCTTCGTAGCCATTACTCTTGGGGTTGCTCAGCCAGTCGCGCAAACGTTCAGGGCTCGGATTGTATTCATCCGTAATCATGGAATATACTTTCCAGCAATCCGATTTCTCATTTTCAGGTGGGGAGTTCAGGATGATCCTAATGGCAAACAAATCGTACACTTCATCAAAGCTTACCCCCTTGGACTTGATTTTGTGCCAGATGGAGTGGATGCTTTTTGGCCTGCCATAAATTTCGAAATCGTAATGGCCAGCTTGTAGTTTCTCCTTGATTGGGCGGATAAATTCATTGATGAACCTGGTACGCTCCCTTTTTGTTTCAGCCAGTTTCCTAGCTATGTCCTTATAGGCTTCCGGCTCCATGTACTTCATGGCCAAGTCTTCCAGTTCGGACTTGATATTGTACAGCCCCATCCGATGTGCCAAAGGGGCATATACCCAAACCGTTTCGCTGGAAATTTTCAACTGTTTTTCGCGTTTCATGGAATCCATGGTGCGCATGTTGTGCAACCTGTCGGCCAGCTTGATCAGTATTACCCTTGGATCGTCGGTCAGCGTTAACAGGATCTTCTTGAAGTTCTCTGCCTGCTGGGAAGTATTGGTATCTATAACATTCGAGATCTTGGTAAGCCCGTCCACAATCTTGGCTATCTCGCTACCAAATTCACGCTCCACATCTTCCAATGTCAAATCAGTATCCTCCACCGTATCGTGCAGCAGTGCACAAATGGTGCTCCTTACCCCCAAACCAATTTCTTCCACACAGATCATGGCCACGGCCAAAGGATGCAGTATATAGGGTTCCCCACTCTTTCTACGCATGGTCTTGTGTGCATCGGCCGCCATTTCAAAAGCGGTACGCACCATTTCCTTGTCGCCTTTCTTGAGCTTGGGCCGCAAGGCCTTCATCAGGGAACGGTAATGCCTGAGTATCTCCTTTTTTTCCTGCTCGGCATCAAGGGAGTATTTGGGAACCGGTAAATCTGTAACTATTGCTTGCTCTTCGCTCATAGGATAACGAATATAAGAAAGAAGGCGCAAAGTTCGGGCCCTTCTCCACAGGCTTGACCAGTAGGCGGCAGTATGGAATTCAATCCAATAGAAGTATCATTCAGGTCTGCAAAATGCCGGGCTTTTTCAATTGCGATAATAAGCCAATTACAATTTCATCTTCTCCGCTTTTTCTGCCTTCACCATCCTGCTCACCCTGTACACTAGGAACACGCCAATAATGGTAAGCCCCACAATGATATACCCCAATGTATTGTAATGCTCCAAGGGGCTGAACTTCGTTTTCTGCACCACCACCATGCCGCCCACCGCAGCGGCCACTCCGCCCGCCAACTGCTGCAATGATGAATTGATGCTCATGAATGCTCCCCTATCCTGCATATTGGGCAATGCACTGGTCAATGCCATAGCTGGCACCATCCTGCTCATGATACCTACCATGAAACAAATATTCATCGCCATAACCACCCAAAAAGGTACCGGCGTAAGATTGGTATAAATAAGCACCATGACAATCATCCAAATTGATGCACAGGCAAAAATGGTGAACTTGTCTATCCTATCACTCAGCCTCCCCATCAATGGCATGATGATCAACGAGGCCACACCTGAAACCATGAACAATATGAACAATTGGTCCTGCCTTACATGCAGGTTGTTAACGGAAAATGAGCTTCCCCAAGGCATCATCATGAAACCGCCCAATGAAAGGAATGCAGTGGCCAGGAAACCGATACGGTACCTCCGCTGCAATACCGTATGTTTCAGGTGCTGAAAGGGGTTACGATCGGATTTAACTTCAAGGTGCTTGGTAATTGGCTGCATCTTGAACATGACAATGAGCCATATGGCAGTTGACAGCCCCACAATCATCAGGAACGGTGCCTGCCAGCCCCAATGATCGGCGAGGCGCAAACTGATGGGGATACCCAGTACCTGGCTTGCACCAAAGCCCATCTGCATAAACCCCATTACACGTCCACGTTTTTCTATGGGGAACAGGTCGGCCACAATGGCCATGGCTATGGAACCAATCACACCACCAAACAATCCGGTAACGATCCTGGCACCAAGCAACATGATATAGGAAGTAGACAGGCCGCACAATAAGGTTCCCACAATGAACCCAATGTAAAAGAACAGCAACAATTTCTTACGGTCGAACCTGTCCGCAAAGCCAGCAGTCAGCAGGCCCGAAATGCCTGCACTGAATGCATAACCCGAAACGGCCAAGCCAAACTGCTTGGTACTTAGGCTCATGGATTTCATGAGCAAATCGCCTAGGGGCGACATTACCATAAAATCCAGCACCACCGTAAGTTGCGTAAGGGCCAAGCATACAATTACCAATATTTGATAGGACGAGAACTTGTCCACTACCTTGCTTTTTTCCAATGCCATAGATAATTTGATTTCATTTGTTAGCAGTTACCCATAGATAATGGGTAAAACAAAATATCCGCAAAGAAAGGAAAGCTAGGTTCCTGTACAATTAATTGTGATGAACCTTTTTCCTTGCATGATGGTAACGCCTATTAATAATGCCAATGGCAACGGGAATCAGGAAGTAAACGAACCTGGAGATATTGGAAATCAATTGTCCATCCCAATTGGCAAGCACAACACCCAATAAAAAGATAAAAGCTACAGACAGGCTCCTGTACATGGAGAAGCGCTTGTTCAATTGGTCATTGGCCAGGTCAGATAAGCTGTGTTTGGGGTTGCCAATATACCTGTACAGTAGGAACAATGAAATACCAATCATGAAAAGGTTGAAGCTGTATATCTGCCAGACCAAATTGAGATTGCCATACCTTGAATTGAGCCCAGTAGTAAATGGTACAAGGATAATCCAAAAAAGCATGTGCAGGTTCAGCCACACCAAACTGCCATTGTAATTGCTCACGAAACCAAATAGGCGGTGATGGTTGTGCCAAAATTGGCCAATTACAGC
Source organism: Chitinophagaceae bacterium (assembly GCA_023251255.1). Classification (GTDB taxonomy): domain Bacteria; phylum Bacteroidota; class Bacteroidia; order Chitinophagales; family Chitinophagaceae; genus UBA1930. The sequence goes on along the minus strand of JAHEZD010000023.1, from coordinate 41,900 downwards.
AAAGCTCAGCACCAATCCAAAAAATTCCGGGAACTTTTCAGATAGGGCTTCTTTCAGGTCATGGGTAAGGTCTGTGCTATGGTGTATCTCGGGCACTTTTATTTCTATGATCAACAATGTAATGGCGATGGCAAAAACCGCATCACTGAACAAAATCAATCTTTCCAATTGGAACTGCTTCCTGTTTTCAAATAAATCATGGTGCTGCTGCTGCTTTTGATGGGACATTCAGTTAGTTTTTCAAATCAATAATCATGGAAGCGTCCGTTAGGGAAAAATCTAAATTATCGGATTTATCAAAGCCATGCAAAATGATTTTCAACTTGTTGAACTTGGAAGCATAACTGCCTTCCTTTTTCTCCAGCATTATTTTGTTGGAGCGTGCATCATAGAGGATATTCCGCTGGTAGAAACCACCTTTCTCATAACCATAGGTCTCGCCATCATCCTCATAATAATCGAAAGAAGTTTTCTCCGTTCCCTTCCAGATATGCAGGTACAGGATCCCGTCTGTTTTTTCCTTGGTGTTCTGGATGATGGACTGCATAGGAATAATGGCACCAGCCCTTACAAACACTGGCAGGTCCTCAATGGGCGAAGGCACATAAGCTGATTGCCCACCTTCATATATCTTATCATTGCTCAACCTGTACCATTTGCCACTGCCCGGAAAATAAACTTCGGTTGTTGACTGTGTGGAAGCACATGGAGCTACCAGCATATTGTCGCCAAAGAGGAACTGGTTCTCAAACTTGCCATCGTACACTTTTTCATCGAATGTATAGTTGATGGGAAGCATCCTGTTGATGGGCATGCCTGTTTGATGTGCTTGATAGAAAGAGGAATATAAATAAGGTAGCAACTGGTAGCGGTGTTCCAGGATTTTCCTGATCTTCTCGGTATTGTATTCACCAAACAACCAAGGTTCGCGGTAATTGTAGCCAAAATGGGTATGGTTCCTGAAGAGTGGGGAGTAGATGCCCAAACTCATCCAGCGGACAAACAATTCAGGGGATGGATTGCCCATGAAACCACCAATGTCCATGCCCACATAAGGTACGCCACTTAAGCCCATGCTGTTCAGCAAACGGAAGCCCAATAGCATGTGCTCGTCAGTGCTCACATTATCACCTGTCCACTGGGCCGAATATTTCTGCACGCCACTGTAGGATGCCCTTGTGAGCACAAATGGTCTTTGCCCGTTTAACAAACGCCTCGTTCCTTCGTAAGTTGCTTTGGCCATCAACAGCCCATAGGCATTCTTCACGCTGTACAATGTTTTCCTGTCCTTGCCCTCGCCAAATTCAATCAGGTTGGGGAACTCCCTGCCCCATACTGCAGGCTCGTTCATATCGTTCCAGAAACCTTTTACACCATTGTCCACATAGGCTTCCTTGAAATTGTTGCCCCACCATGTCCTCGCTGCCTGTTTGGTAAAATCGGGGAAATGGCAGCGGCCCGGCCATACCGAACCTATAAAGGTCTTACCATTGGGATACTTTACAAAAAGGTCCTGTGCCAGTCCTTCTTCATAGACTTTGTAGCCCTTTTCTACCTTGATACCCGGATCAATGATGGTGACCATATCAAAACCCATCCCTTTCATTTGGCCCAGCATGTTTTTCACGGAAGGGAACTTGCTGCTCCAGGTAAATATCTTGAAATTGTCCATGTAATTGATGTCGCTTACGATTACATCGGCAGGCATTTGCTTTTCGCGGAATGTTTTGGCAATGGTCAGTAATTGTTCCTGGTTGTCATAGCCCCAGCGTGACTGTTGGAAGCCAAGGCTCCACAGTGGTGGCATGGGCGTGCGGCCAGTGAGGGCAGTGTAGTCCTTAATGATCTGCTGCACAGATGAACCACCAAAAAAATAATAGTTCATTTCCCCATCATCTGCGCCAAAATGGAACAGGTTCTCATCGGCACCGCCACCAAAATTGAAATAGGACCTGTGCGTATTGTCAAAGAATATCCCATAAGAGAGCTTGTTCTGTAGGCCAATAAAAAAAGGTATGGTAGAATACAAGGGATCGGCATTCAGTCCATAGCCGGGTACATCGCTGTTCCAGTGCTGCAAGAAACTACCACGACGGTCAATGCCTCCTGTCTTCTCCCCCAGTCCGATGAATTTTTCATCTTTGTGCAACTGCTTGTAGCAGCTTACCTGGTTGCCGAACCATGAAATGCCCAAAGCCGCTTCATCTGCGTTCAACAGTTCGTTCCTACTGTTGTAGATACTCACACGGAAAGGTTCCCCTTCAACGGTGATCCGCAATGAATCCGTTTCATAAAAACGTTTGCTGCCCGAATTGTTGGGATTGATGATTTTCCCTTTCGCAGCCAGTTCATCAATGGCATAGGAGAAATCATCTGTAAATTTCCCCTTACTCACTCTTATCCTTACAGTGGTAGCATTGTAGCAAGTTATCCTTGCGTAGGCATTGGAAAGTTCAAACTCGTAGCCGCCCGTAATGGGAACTACTCTTCTTATGCTGCCAATCTGTTCACTTAGACGGTTCTGCGCATGGGCAGCCATATAGGATATGGTGAGGGCGGCAAGCAATATTTTCTTCATAGTGTCAAATTTACACATTGCAAAATAAGGGATAAAAATTTGCTTATGCATTCAATAGTTGGTACTTGAATGCGATGGGAATCCACTATTTGGGTTTACAGGGAAAATGGGGCGTTTTGGAAAGAGGTTCAACAAACTGCATGTCACAACATTGGATACCAACTTAAACTATCTCACCACTACACTGAATTCCAGGCAGCCTCTTTTTGTGGCAATTTTTTTGTGGCAATTTTTTTTGCCACAAAAAATTTACCACAATTCTTTCGTAGGATTTCTGTCCTTCTAAACTGCCACGGGAATTTTGTCACAGGCTGCTTAGTTCAGTTCTGCAACCGCTTGCATATCACTCCATCTAATAATTCTAGACCGATTCCTACTAGGGGGCTTGCCATCTTTTAAGATTGGGTTACCAAAACATTGCAGCTCTAGTGGCGGTTTAGTTACAATAAGCCCTACATTTATTTCAAATCTATAGTCAAGATGAAAAAAACATTGTCCCTCGTTTCCTTATGCTGCTGTCTTGTTGTTCTATCCTGTTCCGAAAAAAAGGAAAAGCCAATGGATGAAACAAAGACGTACAAGCCAGATTCGCAAGAACTCTATGATTCCATCGTAAAGCTGGACAGTATCTTCTTTGATGCCTACAATAGTTGCAATATTGGCAAGCAATCCACCATCTACTCCGATAGCATCGAGTTTTACCATGACCAAGGGGGGCTGATGACCTCAAAAAACGAAATCCTTGAGAGCACCAGGAAACATATCTGCGGAAAAGTGACAAGGGAACTGATCAAGGGCAGCATTGAAGTGTATCCCATTAAGGATTATGGTGCGGTGGAAATGGGCATGCACCAGTTCCACAATAGCCAGAACAATCCCGACACGCCACATCCCAGCAAGTTTGTGATCCTATGGCAACGGACAAAAGCGGGCTGGCAAATAGCAAGGGTGGTAAGTCTTCATTAATGTGCTGATTAGCCAATGTGCTAATTTGCTAATGCTCGGTGCGAAGGTGGGGGCAATGTGGTGATTCGATAATTGGATGATGTGATAATGATTGATGCGAAGTGGGGGGCAATGTGGTGATTGGATAATGGGATGATGTGATAATGATTGATGCGAAGTGAACGGCAATGTGCTGATTAGCTGATGTGCTAATTTGCTAATGATCGGTGCGAAGTGGAGGGCAATTAGATAATGGGATAATTTGATGATTTGATAATTGTAGGTGCGGACTGGTAGGCAATGTGCTGATTAGCTGATGTGCTAATTATTAGTCATAATTCAATAAATAATATTTTTCATAAAACAAGGAAAACCATTTGTATTGCAAATGGTTTTCCTTGCCACATCTTCGCATTGTATATGCATTATAGCCAATCAGTACATTGTTCGCCATTTTGCAATATTCATTAGCAAATTATCGAATTAGCATATTAGCACATTGCTCGCCACCCTGCAATATTCATTAGCAAATTATCGAATTAGCTAATCAGCACATTATTTTAACCGTGGAACAGGGCCCTTGAAATGCCCATTTCCAATCCTCTAAGTTCTGCAAGGCCCCTTAACCTGCCAATGCCGCTGTAACCTGGATTGGTTTTCTTCTTCAGGTCATCCAGCATCTGGTGACCATGATCGGGTCGCATGGGGATACCCAGTTTACGTTGCTGCATCACGCCCACCAGTTCCTTCACCACGCTGTACATGTCCACATCGCCTTCCAAATGGTTGTCTTCATAAAAATCACCTTCCGCATTCCGGTGCGTACTGCGTAAATGCACAAAATGGATCCGCTCCCCAAACTGCTTCACCATAGCAGGTAGGTCATTGTCTGCACGCACACCGTAGCTACCAGTGCAGAAACAGAGCCCATTGGCCACGGAAGGTACGCCCTTGATGAGGGCTTCCACATCAGCAGCCGTGCTTACCACCCTTGGCAGGCCAAGGATCGGATAAGGCGGATCATCCGGATGGATGGCCATCACCACACCGGCTTCTTCAGCCACTGGCACCACTTGTTGCAGGAAATAGATCAAATTATTGCGGAGCCTTTCGGCATCTATGCCAGCGTAGGTTTTCAGTACATCAGCAAACTGTTCCACCGTAAAGCTTTCCTCGCTGCCCGGTAAACCTGCAATGATGTTCCTCACCAATAATTCCCTTTCTTCACCGCTCATGGCTTCCAAACGTTGCTTGGCCTTGGCCAATTGTTCGGCTGTGTATTCGGTCAAAGCCCCTTCCCTCTTCAAAATAAAAGCATCAAAAGCCACGAAAGCCGCTTTTTCAAAACGGAGTGCCTTGCTGCCGTCTTCCACCGTGTAGGCAAGGTCGGTCCTTGTCCAGTCAAGTACGGGCATGAAGTTGTAAGTGATCACTTCAATACCGCAGGCTGCCACATTCCTGATGCTCTGCTTATAATTCTCTATATACTGTTCAAAATTGCCCGATTGCGTTTTGATGTTCTCGTGCACGGGGATACTTTCAATCACTTTCCATTCCAGTCCCGCTGCGGACACTTCCGCTATGCGTTTCTTTATTTCGTCCGTACTCCATACGGTTCCATTGGGTACATGGTGCAGGGCCGTTACCACGCCACTGCAGCCAGCCTGCCTGATATCACTTAAACTAACCGAGTCATTGGGACCATACCAGCGCATGGTCTGTTTGAAAGCATAATTCATCCTTGAAGTATTTTTTGTTAGGGCCTATTGCGCCGTGTTAACTTATCTACTTAATAAGCAGTGCGAGGCGCAAATATCTGCCAATAAGATACTCCGATAAAATTATACTTCCAAGGTGGTGACTCATTTTGATTTTTTGTGTCAGGTTGAGCCCTGTCGAAACCAGTAGCTTCTCATATAAAACACCTTCGACAAGCCTGCCATTCTTTGGAAGAAGGAATATTCAAAATGAGTCACTACCCTTCCCAATCTCCTGCTTTAAGTATCAGTTTAATTACCTTGTCATTTTGTTAGGGTTGTTATTTTTTTAAATTTTACTAACGGGAAGGTTGCTCATCAGTGTCAATACTTGGAACAACGTCTGGAACCAGAAATAACTCCATGAACGTTATTAATGATAAAAAAGTCAACAACAAAACAAGTTCCCCGAATTTTGCCCAAGTAAATATTTCCATTCATGCCCATCTTCAAACACTTATCCCTTGCCCTGTTCCTCACGTTCACCATCACTTCCTCCTTCGCTCAGGGCAAGGAAGACTTCACCAAAAAATTATTTGACATCCGGTTAAAGTATACGGCCATTAACAAGGACAAACCCTACAGACTGGAAACCATCAAGGATGCAGAAACCTTCTTGGGCCATAATACAGACAATGGCGCCAGTTTAACAGGTTATTTCAAAGGGGACAGCTTAAAAAAGCTAGTGGAATGGATTGGCCTTTCCAATAAAGTGTTGCAGAACGAATACTATTTTGATAAAGGCAAATTGTTTTTTGTGTACGCCACAACAAGTGTTTATCCAATCAATGATTCCACCCAGTCTTTTGATTATACGAAGCTGAACCTGCAATCTTCGGGGCGCTATTACTTTGACAACGAACAATTGTTCGATACCATCCTTTCCGACAAGCAAAAAAATAAAATGAAGAGCAAGGATGCAGCAGGCTTCCTGGCATCGGCCAAGCAGTATGCAAAACTCCTGCGGGCAAAACTGTATTGATGCTGGCAACAAGAATGTCTCGTTATAAAAATTGACAAAAATTATTTTCTGCTGTTTTCTTCCTCCCCACCTTGAAAAATAATTGGAGCAATATGGCATAACCCAAAAAATTTGCACCCTATTCGGATTGCCGCTTAGGTAATGCTACGCAGGCAACTAGGTAGTAGCACGCAATTTTTGAAAATACCTCCCAAAAAGTTTTGAATGCACGGGATCATGTATAACTTGTTGTGCATTCAAAACCCAACTGTATGTCCAAACAAACCATTGCTCCGGTCACATTTGTTTGCATCCCAGCAAGCAAATACCTCCAAACAATAGCCATTGTTGCACTCCTTGGCTTTCTCGCACCCATGGCCAGCGCACAGACCATCACCTTGAAACATACGTATTATACCACCGTTTACGACACGGTAAAAAAAGCACCTATTTACACCACCTACACCTTGACCAAGGCCCACTTGAAAGCGGTCATCAAACGGAAATCCACTTTCTATGCAGATGAACTGGTGGGCAACAACCTGCAGGCATTCAACGGTGTGTACAAAAACAATGGCGTGTACGACAAGGGCCACCTGAGCCCCGCCGCCGATTTCTGCTTCAACGCCAAGGCCTATCGCCAGGTCATGTACTATACCAATACCGCACCGCAGCAGGAATATTTCAATGAGCACTTGTGGGAAGCCGTGGAAGAAGCCACAAGGGACAGTTGCCGACAATACGGCAATATTAAGGTTTTCACAGGATGCCTCTATGGCAACAAGAGATTGGATGGCATTGCCATACCTACGGCCTACTGGAAAGTAATTATTTATGATGGCGGCAAAAAAGCAGCATGGCTGGGGCAGAACAAAAAGCCGAGCAGTAATCAACCGGACACCATCAAGGAGAAAGTGAGCGATATTGAAGCGAAAACGGGCCTACGGTTTGAATAGGGGTAACCTTGGGGAACCTGTTGATGCCTCAAAATCAAACTGTCACCCTAGCAAAAATTCCGGTGGCCTATTTTTTAGTTGTAAACAACCTGTTCACCTTTCATCAATCACACATGGAAAACGACATCAAGGAACGGTTCGACAAAATGGAAAAAGCCTTGGGCAGCAAGCAGAAAGACATTTGGGACAAGCTGCCCATTTTTACGGGCCTGCTTATTCCCATTACCATTGCTGTACTGGGCTGGTACTTTACCAATGAACACAACAAGAGCCAACTAGAAATACAAAAGCTCAACAACGAGAACCAGTTCCAAGTGGCATTGGTCAACTCCAATGTGGGGCAGTCCGAACTGATCAAGGATTTTATGCAGCACCTCACCAGTAAGGATACTGCGGCAAGGAATATTGCCATTGAAGCCATCCTTTATGCAGCACCAACACCGGGCAAAAAAATTGTGGAAGTACTGTCCAGGTCAAACGATAAGCAAACAAGGGCCTTTGCCATCGATGCACTGAGCAGTAAAAGATTGGACCTGATAGAAAATCTTTTTTCCGACCAGAAACAGGTGCGGCTGGTGGCCGCCAATGAAATCATCTCCAACTGGGCCTCCGACAACCAGATGCTGGTTGAACTCCTGAACAGGACCGAAAAATGCCTGGGCAATGATGGCAGTTCGGCCAACTGCAATGACGGCGTATATAATGCATTCGCCCTCCTGCCCTCATTCTCCAAACAGTTGCTGGTTTCTCAGAAGCAGCGGATTGCAGCTTTGTCCAATGGGGTTCCCGCTTCCAATCAAAAAACAAGGAAGCTTGCCGAGGATGTCCTGCAAAAAATATGATTGCCTTTGGCCATTCAACAAGCCAGCCTACCAGTAGATGCAGGTCCTGTATAACATTGCTGTCAATGGCAGATGTTTTTGTCGGTAAGAACGACGAAGGCAAAGCCATCATTTGTCATCTTAAAAGGGGCGGATGCCGTTTCTCCCATCATTGAACTCCTACCCTTGCAGTCATTGTTTTAATGTGGCACCCTTCAACGCTTGTTATAAAAAATCATAACAGGATTGCTAGGATTTTATTTTGAAAATATTTCCCTAGCAGGGGCGCAGTTTTCCAAACAATATTAGCAATGGCTATCGGGAATTGTTTTTACATTTAGTGCGGAACGGGTTGGAGTTTCCTGTAATCGGATAGCCAGCCATCGGATACGGGGAGGTGCGAGCTACGAAGCAATCTGCGTTGGGGATTGCCGCTCACGAAACGGCCGGATTGCTTCCTTCGTCGCAGCCGATAATTATCGGCTGACGGCCTCGATCCGTTACCGGATGAAGAAAATGAATGAACACTAAAAAAATAAGGATGCTACAGTTCAGTTTTTTACAACGGGCCATCGCCTACCGTTTTTCATTTACCAGTTCCTGCTTGATTGCCTTACTGTGCACGGCCAATGCACAAACCAAACTGCTTTCGCCCAACAGTCCCGAGCTATATTACCAGGGCCGCATTTCCCGTACTGCTGATGCCGCTGCACTTACCTGGTCCGGCAGTTCGGTTACCGTGCATTTCAAGGGAACAGCCATTGCTGCCATTTTGCAGGATACGGATACGGCCAATTATTACAATGTAATTGTAGATGGCAAGGAGCCTTTCAAAATCCATACGGAGACCAGTAAGAAAACCTATGCGCTGGCTACGGACCTGCCAGACGGAAACCATACGGTGCAATTGTTCAAGCGTACGGAATGGACAAAGGGCAAGACCTGGTTCTACGGTTTTGAAGTTCCTTCTTCCACCAAACTATTGCCGCCGGTTGCCGCCCCCAAAAGGAAAATAGAATTTTATGGTAATTCCATCACTTGCGGCTATGCCATTGAAGACAGTAGCGGCAATGATTCGGGCAAGGGCTATTTTGAAAACAATTACCGGAGCTATGCGGCCGTCACGGCCAGGCATTTCAATGCACAGTATTCCTGTATTGCCAGGAGCGGCATCGGCATCATGGTGAGCTGGTTCCCGCAGATCATGCCGGAAATGTACAACCTTACGGAGGGGGGCGATTCCACTTCCACATGGGACTTTTCACAATACACACCCGATGTGGTGGTGGTGAACCTTTTCCAGAACGATTCATGGATCGTGAAACTGCCGAAGAACAAGGAGTTCAAGCACAGGTTCGACACAACAGCTCCCAGTGAAAAAACCATCATTGAATCATACAGGAATTTCGTGAAGACCATCCGCAGTAAATATCCCAAGGCCCGTATCATCTGCGCACTGGGCAGTATGGATGCCACAAAGAAGGGCTCGCCATGGCCCGGTTATGTGGAGCGGGCCGTACAGCAATTGCATGACCTAAAAATATACACGCTTTTCTTTGATTACAAAGGCACGGCCGGACACCCCAATGTTGCGGAACAGCAAATCATGGCCAATAGTTTAATCGGGTTTATTAAGAAGAAAATTAAATGGTAAGAAGCTGTCTGTTTACATCCCTTTTTTACCACTGTTACGGTATCCTATTCCTACACCTATGATCAATAGGATTTCCACGCCACTATCTATTGGCACATCTACAGGATCGTCTGGAGGTGGTGCAATGCCCGAATTATCTTCACTGGTAGTTCCTGACACGGATTGCTGGCCCAGTGCAAAGGAGTCAATTGCAGGATTGCCATTGGCGTCATATATTATATTGCCTTGCAGATCGGTAAGTATGGGATTGTTGTAAACATCCCTGTAAGTTCTTCTTGGAGTGGCATTGGTGTTCCTCCCAAAATTGTTCGTATTGGAATTTTGGGTCTGTTGCGATGGAAGTGTCCCCCAATTAGGGTCGTTGCTAATGGGTGCTGCCAGCGTGTTTTGTGTGCTGCTGCCCCAAATAGGGCTTACAGTAAGCGCTCCCATCTGAGCAAAAATGCCGCAAGGTAGCCATGCAATTAATAGTAGCAGTAATTTTTGATGGTGTGTTTTCATGACATTAGTATTGGAGAATGGTCTTGCAGAATAAGGTGTGGAAATATTGTTTTTCATTGGTGCAGCATTGAAACAATGGTGAAAACAATTTCAATGACAACCAATCATTATCTACATTAACCTTAAGCTACACTGCTCCAGTACTGGTCCACAAAAATTAGCTTGTTTGTAAGCAAGGTCAGCAGGTAGCCGCATGATTGCAAAGCAGGATTTCCAAATGCTCATAATTGGTGTTTTTTAAAACGGGGACCGAGTGGAAGATTTAACAAACCTGTTCATCTCAATCACAATGCAAAAAGATAACATTCAAGGCTTACTATCTATAGTTGATAAAGTCTAAAAAATGTAGTTCCAGCATTTACTGCTGTGGTTCAAAAGACTACAGATGCCCAAATTGAGAATCGATATTTTGAAGGTACGGCCAAGGACCGACGGAGGATTAAACTATCATTTTTTGGAGGATACTGGTGTTCTTCAACGAGGGGAACCAGTAAGAATGGCCGTAACACATATAAGGAGCAGAAATGTCCATACTGGGTTTCGATTAATGCAAGGATGCAACAGGTACCTTTCAAAATAGGCAAACATTGAAATGGAAAACCAGGAACAGGTGCTTAAGTTAGGTTAGCATTATTTGATTACATCTCCACCATAGCCTTGACAACACCATTGGCGGGGTTCAACCAGCCTTCAAAATTATCCTTCACTTCATCAAACTGCACACGGTGGGTAATATAGTTGGACGGCTTCACCAGTTGTTGCTGCATGCTGTCAATCACCCAGTTGAAATCGTCCCTTGTAGCGTTCCGGCTGCTCATTAAAGTGCTTTCACGTTTGTGGAATTCCGGATGGCTGAACGAAAGGTTCTCCTTCTGCAGTCCCACCAGCACGTAGCGCCCACCATGTGCCAGGTAAAGGAAGGCACTGTTGATGGCCTTCAGGTTTCCCGTGGCATCTATGATTACGGTGGGCATATTTCCATTGGTTATTTCCTTGAGTTGCTCCGTAACATCCCCATTCATGGGGTTGATGGTAAATACAACACCCAGGTTGTCCTTGCAGAAGGCCAATCGTTTTTCGTTTACGTCCATGGCTATCACTTTCGCCCCCGCAATCCCTGCAAATTCAATGATGCCCAAACCAATGGGACCGGCACCGATTACCAGTACAAATTCATCGGGCTGTACGCCTGCCCTGCGCACACCATGGGCACCAATGGCCAATGGTTCCACCAGTGCCAGTTCGTCAAAGCCCAGTCCATTGCCCTTGACCAATGAATAGTTGGGCACGGAAACATATTCCCGCATACCGCCATCCACATGCACACCAAAAACCTGGATGGCTGCGCAACAGTTTGGCTTGCCGTTGAGGCAGGCAATGCAGGTGCCGCAATTGAAATAGGGAATGATGGTAACGGCTTCACCCTTGGTAAAATCCGTGCTGGAGGTTTCCTCAATTTCCGCAGCCAGTTCATGGCCCAGTACCCTCGGGTAATTGAAGAAGGGCTGCGTACCTTCAAAAGCATGGAGGTCCGTGCCACAGATACCAATGCGTTTTATTTTCAGGATGGTATGGCCTTCGGCCAGCACGGGCTTCTCTGTTTGTGAATACTCAAATGTACCGGGCACTGTGCAGGTTAATGTTTTCATTGTATATTTTTATGGCTTCAAGTATATTTTCTTCCAACCAAGAAGCTGTGTGAATTTGATTCCAGGAATTTGCTATGCAAATTCAATTGCCTTTTTAGCCACAGCTTGCCCCGACTTCTCGGGAAATGGCACTAATCTATACGATTTTTTTTCACTAATTGTTGCCGCAAGTGGCGATTGTGAATGGCCTTCGATATTCGTGAAACCATTCGTGCAATTAGTGGCGTGAAAAGGTGCCGGCACCTTCCTGCAAATCCCTTCAACAATTTTTAACGGCCCTTACAATCAAGCATTGGCAAGTGCCCTGTCCAAATGCACATAGCCCCCATCCACATGGATGATCTGTCCCGTAGTATGCGATGATTTATGGCTGATCAAAAAGGCTACAGCGTTGGCAATTTCCTCGGCCGTGGTCATACGGTTTTCCAAAGGGATCTTGGAAACAATTTCCTTCAGTTTCTCTTCCGCATTGTTCAATGTCTTGATCCAGGTATCATAAGCGGGTGTATAACACTCTGCCACCACCACGGCGTTTACGCGGATGCCATATTTGAGCAGTTCCACGGCCCACTCCCTCGTGAGCGCATTGCGCCCACCATTGGCAGCCGCATAGGCAGAGGTATTTCCCTGCCCGGTTTCCGCCGTTTTGGAAGTAATGTTCACAATGGCGCCCTTGCCCCTGATCAGTTCAGGTAAAGCATGGTGTGCCATCAAATAATAATGCACCACATTTTTATGCAGGCTTTCCATGAACCTTTCATAATTGCCGTGTTCCAGTCCCACCCCATCGTTCACGCCTGCATTGTTTACCAGCCCATCAATCCGGTGATAGGTGGAGACAACAAAGTCAACCGCTTTTTTGCAATCATCGGGGCTTGACAGTTCTGCCACCACCGATAATGCCTTGCCGCCATTGGCTTCAATGGCATGCACCACTTTCAAATTGTCAGCATCCTTCCTGCCCACAATGGCCACAATAGCTCCTTCTGCCGCCAGCACATGCGCAATGCCCTCGCCAATTCCCTTGGCACCGCCCGTAACAATAATGACTTTGTCCTTCAATTGCAGGTCCATAATGGATGAATTTTTAGGTGGCAAAGATAGTTGCTGGGAATGTCTATGGTTTCAGAAAAGTGGAAACAAGGATTGGTTGGGAATATAATTGGAAATGAAGGGGAGATTCCATCAAAGAAACCCTGATGCCGAAACAGATGAAAGGATTCCAATAAATGCGAACCTGGTTAATATTCTTGGCAAAGGAACAGTGGAACGGAAATACAATCTAACAAATTTTAATTAAAACCACTATTTTATTATTGCAACTGAACCTGAAAGTTTTTTTCCTCCTTTCTTCAAGTCCAACACATAATAGTATGTGCCAATGGGCAATTTTTTTTCTTTAAAGGAACCGTTCCATGGCTGATTGTAATTTGTACTCAAATAAACCAACTGCCCATACCTGTTGTACACACTTATATGGATAGCAGCATAAAGGTTCAGCCCAGTTATTTCCCAATAATCATTGACCCCATCCCCATTGGGCGAAAAGGCATTGGGTATTACGGGCAGTGGTAGCTGAGTAGGCGGTTTCACCCTTATTACTGAAGTCCCTTCTGCTTTGCAACCATTAACACCTACGGCCGTTAAGTGAATGGTAAACAGCGTTTCATTAGACGCATAGTATGTATGCTGCAGTGGCAGGTTGGTAACAACCGTTTGTGTATTGCCATCGCCCCAGGACCATATATAATCCTGTATCCCGCTTACAGGTACAGTGGTATTGGTTACACCCAATGCATTGCCGGAAAATATTTCTGTAGCGGCTGTTGCAAATGATGCAACAGGAGCAGGTAGGACAGTGATATTTTTCTGAACACTGCCCGCACATCCTTTTGTGGAGGTAGCAGAAAGTGCAACACTATAATTCCCATCATTTGCATATACGTGGTTTGCCGATACATTGTTAAGTACCGTTCCCCCGTCACTAAATGCCCAATTATAATTCATTGCTGCAATATCAGACTGGGCAGTAAATACAGCTTGGCCATCTGGGAAACAAACAACAGGTACCATAAACGATAGTTGTGGCAAAGGATCAATAGTAATAGCTTTTGCAAAAGAGCTGCTACATCCCTGATCGGTTGTTATGCTTAAACGTACAGTAAAAATATTGGCTGCTGTAAAAACGTGCGACATGTTGCCAGCCCCAACAACATCAGGCGTATTGTCTCCAAAGTTCCACTTGATTTCCTGCACTACTGTACCAGCAGGGATGCTGGAAGTATTAACAAAAACAAGGTTCTCCCCCTTACAAAAAGTAGATGGTAACGTAAAAGAAGCCGATAACCCTTGTTGAACAACCACATTTTTACTTACCGTATTGGAACGGCAACCAAGGTTGGAAATGGAATAGAAATCAGCAGTGAAACTACCCGACAAGGCAAAGGCATGAAGCGGGCTTTGCAAGGAAGAAGCGCCACCATCGCTAAAGCTCCAGAACCATTTATAACCCGGCATTGAAGCAGCATCAATTTGGCCTGTAAAATGGATGTTCTGTGCATTGCAGTTTTCACTTACAAAACTGAAGTCGGCAACAGGTGCAGCCATTATTTCTAAGTCGTAATCTGCTTCCTGCACACCACTGCAACCATTTGCCGAGGTGTTAACTGACTTGACCTTTATTGGATAGAATCCCGCAATATTTATCGTAAATGGCGTGGATAGTTTGTAACGGTACAAGGTTTTACCATCAACAACCACTGTGGATTCATACACTGGATTATTCACTATTTGGTTCGGAAACAAACCATTAAAATCCCAGGTTATTTGTGCAGGTTGAAAAGGGAATACACTGTATAAGGTAAAGGCCGTACCCACACATGAAATGGCTTTGTCTGTGAGTATGCCATTGTTATCCGTTGAAAGGTACTGGTACCTGTTCTTCACAAAGGTTCCTGCGGAGTAAGCATAACTTTCTGCTGTTCCTAAACCATAGGCGATTGCATTGAAGCCACTATCCGCAGTCAACCTAAAACCTTGGGTTGCCAAAGGCAGTTCCTGTGTTAAATAAGAGTAACCATTATTGGGAGTTATGGGTATAAAACTCCCGGAAGGACTGGCCCCATTTATTCTAAATGAGCCGGCAGCTATGGTTTTTATATATACCGAAATGTATTTATTGTGTATAGCTTCCAAGTTCGAAGAAAAAAGGGATATGTCTGAAATGTTCTGTTCAATAGGATTCAAAATAACCATATCCGGATCCCCATTGCCACCAAAAGCTATACCTGTGGCACAGTAAACAGACATCATATATTCTGCCAAACAGATAGGCTTGTCGGCAGTGACCGAAAAAGCATCGCTATAGGCAAAGGCGTCAATCACAGTAGCGGGATAACATTCACCAGCATTGAGCAATACGGAGGTGCCACCAAAATCTATAAGTGTATTGTCTTCAGACGCTACTACCCTTGCGTGAAAACCACCTGGATTACCTGCCAATGGAAGCACGCCATAATTCTTGCCCCAGGAATTGGTAGCATAGCATTGCTGGAACAAGGGATCCATTGAAGAAACATTGGGATAGTTACAGCCATTTTTCTGTATAAAAACGGCAGAGCTCCCACTAAATACTGCAATTTTCTTACAGGTTTCCGTTGCAGTGGAAATGGATTCTATAACGCTGCCCGTAAGGTCCTTTGTATTTTGCACCTGGACCACATCGCCAGCATTGGGTATAAAAACCGTGTGCACAACTGGATCCAGTATACCATCCAACCTCAATTGGTATTGTATGGTAGTATTGGGTTCAGTAGCCACTATATCAAACTGCGACCTCCCCCCTTTGGAAACAGACAAGTAATCTTGGTAGTAATTCATACTGAAGTATTTTTTACCAAGCACATTTACAGGAAGAATAAGGGATGCTTCCGACCGAGCATCGGCATATATATGTGCATACAAAACTATAGGGGGCTGGTTTGCATCTACCGTTACACGTATGCCTTTTGCTACAGGTGTCCCATTGCTGCTACCACTTATATTGGCAACACTGTATGGCACATCAATTGGCCCAGTTACCTGGTTGGCCAAGACCGTAAAATTATAGGACCATCCATTTACACTAACTGTACCGGACGAATTTTTGTCAGAAGTAATGAACAGCCCCATTTTTGCAAGTGTGGTAATATCAGTAGGCACATGCGATGGGAAACACAACCAGAAATCCCTTCCCTTATTGGAATAGTCCTGCGTTTTGCCCGTTATGCAAACACCAATAAAAAGGAACAAGCATAAAAACTTTGTCATTTACATCACTTTGGCATTACTAAAAAACCATCGTGCGACAGTGTAAGCATGTGTTGCACGATGGATAAGTTTTGCAGGCAGGAAGGCTTATTGCACCGTTTATTTTGCGGTACCGAAAATATTGTAGGAAATACCCACTCGAAATGTATTAACGTAGGGCAACCCATCAGTGCCCACAAAATCGCCACCCAGAAGAGAAAAGTCTACCTGTGCCGATTTGTACTTAAGACCAGCACCTAATGTGAAATACAATTTTTCATCAGCATGGGTTCTCGCCTTTCCATCAATAAGGCCACCTGCCCTTAAAAACAGTAAGTCATTCCAGTTATATTCAATACCAGCCTTGTATTGCATCCATTTTATATTGCCACTATTGAAGGATTTGAACCAGCTTTCAGGCAGGCTCATGTTATTGTATGCTTCCATAGACGCATTGTCTTCTGGCGTTACAGGAACCAATGTTTTATCAACTTCAGCAATCATGGTAAACTTATCCTCCCCTATTTTTATCGTATATCCCACGCCAATACCAAGTGCTGCCGGCAAAAAACCACCACTATTGGTAGTATTGTAGCTAATTTTTGAACCCAGATTGGATAAGTTGATTCCTGCAGTAAACCCTGAGCCTTCTTTGATACCGTTGTAGTACAGGGAAGCATCACCTGCTATGGAACTTCCTGTTTTATAGGTATCCCCATTTAGGTTTCCAGAAGCAATACGTGAATTGATATACCTTAAGGTAACGCCAACACCAAGCTTGGCAGCTATTTTTCTTGAATAGCCAGCATCAATCGAAAAATCCCTTGGGCTAAAAGTGCCTATATAGTTGCCCGCATCATCCCTAAATGTAGCTTCCCCTACTTTAAAGAACCGGAGCGATGCCGTTAACGCTTGGTTATCGTCTAACCTAATAAACCCGTTCAAAGCTGCCATATAGATATCATTGGCAATATTCTGCATCCAAGGTGTATAGGAAGCGGCAATGCTGGCCCGGTTTTCTGCAAAAGGTATTTTTGCAATGTTCCTAAAAGTTGAATACGCATCCGGGGTATTGGCAATCCCAGCATCGCCCAATCCTGCACCCCTAATATCAGGTGACACTTTTAGAAAAGCTGCAGAAGTGGTGAGTGTTTGCTGGGCATAGCTGCTTATTAAAAAAATGGAGCAAAGTACTGTTAACCGTATATATAATTTTCTCATGACTATTTTTTTGATGATGATTAATTGCCTTTTACGAGCCTGAATGTTTTTGTGCTTCCATCGGCACTGAATACCTTAACAAGGTAAACGCCTGGCTGAAGTTTCTCAATATCCAACGTAACAAGGCTGGTATTCTGGAACTGTGTTGTTTGGATCTTCTCCCTTTCCAAACTATAGATTGTTACATAAAAATTGGGAATGATATAGGGAAACTTGATGCGTACATATTTCTTTGCAGGGTTGGGAAACAAGTCTATCCCATCTGCATTCACAGCACTGTTCACCGTTGCCAGATAGGGCAAAGAAGTATTCTTGCAACCCTTATCATTCGTATAGGTTACTGTATAATTGCCCGTTTGTGTAGGTGCATACAATTGCTGATCGGCAGCGGTTATATCAGTTCCGTTAAATGCCCATTGGTTATTATTGGCATAGCTGGAGCTCAATCCGCCACTTACACCTGTTATAAGTGATACAACAGGTTTAACCGGTAAAGGCAGCACATCAATGGCTATGGATGCACAAGGTGTTGATGAAGTACAGCCACCTTCTCCACGAACATAATAGGTTGTTGGAACGGTTGGTGATACGTTGATCTGCGTACCGGTCCCTACCAGTGTACCGCCGCATGAACCCGTATACCAAACCCAGTTGGTGGCATCGTTCAATGTTCCAGCAGTTACACTAAGGATTACATTGTCGCCCAAGCAAACAGTTGTTTTACTTGCTGCAACTGTTGCCGCTGTTGATTGTGTACACAGCACATATTTCATGACAGCAGAAGTCCAGTTGGTTACATCAACAAAAGAACTGTACAAAGTATTCCTATACTGTACCAGGTTCACGTATTTTACCGTATTTGTATTATTGGAAAAACCAGCATTACCTACAAGGCTCCAAGCTGTTCCGTCAAAACGCATGGCAGAGGCCTTGCTTGCAGCACCAGCATCTGCATAAGCTACTACAGGAAAAATATTCTTGTCAATCGTTAGGGATAATTGTTTGTACACTGCCTGTGTTGTTACGGCACTGGCAGTAAATCCGTCCGTACCTACGGATACCCAATTGGTACCATCGTATTTTTTTACGGTAATCCTATTGGACCGTGTGCCATCCGCATAAGCAGTGTACAGGGTCCCATCATCGGCAATACTCATGGTTCCATTTAAGGCAGCAGCGGCCGAGAAACCAGTGGCGGGCCCAACAGCCTCCCACGCTGTCCCATTGAACCTGCTAACGGTCATTTTGTTGGTGTTGGCCGCATTCCCGTAAGCAACATAAGGCTTACCTGCTGCATCTGTTTTAATTGTGCAGGAATTACCTGCCCCAGTAGAAAAACCAGCAGTGCCTACAGTTACCCAAGCAGTGCCATTAAAGGTCATTGCTGTCATTCTCCCATTAATCACTGAAGAATAATCCACAAAAGCTACATAAGGTGTTCCCGTTTTGCTGAATGTAATTTTATCGAACGCACTGTTCCCGCTATTCATCCCGGTTGCAGGCCCAACATTTACCCAACTGGTACCATCAAATTTCTTTACTGCCGACTTGCTGCCCAACGAACCATCCACATAAAAAACATAGGGGACACCTGAAGGGTCAAATGCCATATCAATATACCTGGCTGCACCAGTTGAAAAATAGGGTGTGCCAACAAATACCCAGTTGGTACCATCAAATTTTTTCACGGCTATTTTACTGCTATTGCCCAAATCGGAATAGGCCGTATATAAAGTTCCGGTCAACGTATCAACGACCAATACGGTATAATCACTACCTTGGGAGTTAGTGCCAATAGAACCAGTTCCTAGAACTGTTTGCCCCCCATTGGCACCTACCGCTGCCCACTGTGCCCTACTTTTTTGTGAAATACAGCAAAAAAAACAAAGGAATACGATAGGGTTCCGCAAAAATCTGTTTGTAAAAAATTTCATGAGCGTGAGTAGTTTTTGTTATTTTACAAATCTATTTTTATATCTAGGTAGGGTAATAAAAGCCTTGTATATATTTATCGGACATTTTAGCACACTGATTTTCAAATACTTACACTCTTTTTCTATTCAAGCATGGACAAGCATAAAGAAGGACTATAATTTTTTTGATTGATGCGTATTCCCCGAAACTCCAAAATATATATACTAGCTAGTGTCCTGGTTTTCTTACTTTGCTGTATTTCTATCAAAGGTCATTGCGGTTACCTCGATAGCATCCCCCATCTTAAGGAATATGAAGTCATACCCTATATTGACCGGGTAGTTCAACTGAATTTTACCCACAAAACCTTTGAAGAAACGAAAGGCCTTTTAGAAAATGAACTAACTGCAGCTACAAAAAACAATAACCAATTCAATCAAATAGCAGTCTATATTTTTCTGGGAAGGATGCTCAAACAGAAAAATGAAATCACCGGATCCATAAAAGAATACCAGGCAGCTTTAAAACTGGTCAATGGGAAGTATCCATATATGGAACCCGCCATCTTACATGAACTGGGTGACCTGTACTATAAAAATGACCAGAATGCCTTAGGCCTGGAAAATCTTATTAAAGCAAACATGTTGATGGAAAGGATCGGGTTCGCTTTTTTCCCGAACGCATCGGAATATCTGTATGACCTTGGGTATGCCTATGCTTATTACTATGAAGATTTCTCTTCTGCTGAACTATATATCAACAAAGCGCTTTCATTTCCAATAAGCGACCCCAAGATAGAGACCTTATCCTATAATATGCTGGGGCTTGTTTACCGGGAAATGGGCAAATTTGAAAAATCAAGGGAGCAGTTTATAATTGCCATGGCTAAAGCTTTGGCCCAAAAGGATACGGTTAATATTGGGGAGATTTCAGGTAATATCGGTTATAATTTGTACAAGGAAGGCAAACTGGATTCTGCCATGTTACTGATGCAGAAAGACTATGAATATAGTTACCTAAAAAGTAACTGGACCAGTGCATGCCTCACAAAGCTGATCATGTCCAGTATATACTTGAAGAAAGGCAAACTAGCAGAAGCAAGGGCCCTGATCGATGAAACCAAATTGTTGGTAGAAACAAAAAGAGCCATTATTACAAAGAAAGCCTATTACGTTATTTATGCTACGCTCTATCTAAACCTTACCGATTTAAACAAACGCTCAGGCACAGCACAAGATGTTATTTCATCACAGGATTCATTGCTGTACTATAAAGACAAAATGTTTTTTACCAAAGATGCAAAGGAGCAGGCTGCAGTGCAGATAAAACTGATTACCGAAAACAATGAATTCCAGCTTAAACTCATTAAGAGTGAGGAGAAAAGGAATATCCTATTTAGGAATACGCTAATAATTCTATGCATACTGATTATTGCTATCGTATTATTGGTCCTGCACCAGCAAAAACAGAAAACAAAAATCAGCGAAAACAAATTGATAGAATACACCAACAGGCTAGTGGCCAATAACCAACTCATAGAGCATTTTAAAAATGAAATGGAGCAGCTAAAAAACCAGCCCGGGAGGATTGAACTGGATACAGATGAAATTTTTAAGAAGTTAAGGACACGAACCTTGCTTACGGAAGAGGGCAGGAACCTTTTCAAAGAAGATTTTGAAAGGGTCTATAAAAATTTCTTCTCGAACATCAAAGAACAGATCCCAGACATAAGCCCTTCGGAAATGCGTTTACTGGCCCTCACCAAACTAGGTTTGTCCACAAAGGAAATGGCAGAATTGCAGGGCATTTCCCCTGATTCAATTATTAAGGCAAGGTACAGGTTGAAGAAAAAGATTGAACTGAAGGCAAAAGAAAACAGTGATCTTGGTAATATCCTGAAAAACATCAATTAAAAGCTACTGTAGCTAGCAATCATACCTAAGTAGGAGCATAAAAAAAGCTGGAGAAAATCTCCAGCTTGTGCCCACGAAAGGAATCGAACCTTCACACCCTTGCGAATGGCAGATTTTGAGTCTGCTGCGTCTACCAATTCCGCCACATGGGCTTTTGTTTTTTATGAATGACAAATTCATTTTTTTGTTTTTGTCATTCTCCTTGCTATTAAGCAAGGCCCGCTACTTGGTAGTGACTATCGAAGCGGGTTGCAAATATAAAGGCATCAGTTCAAACCAGCCAAAATTCTGTTGAGGTATTTTTTCTTGAAATAGTATTCCTTCACTTGCAACAGTTCTTCTTGGGAAACAGTACCTTCCTGATAATGCTCCACAATTTGTTTAACAGGTTCATAAATGTTGGATGTTAGATGTTGGATATTGGATGTTAGTTGCTGAAGCTGTTCTGCATCGCCTTCCATTTTGGCGTCCATCAGGGCTTCGTTGATGTCCATCACTTCCATGAGGAAGGCATTGGGCAATTGGTATTTTTCCTCCTCCTCCAGCAGTCCCTTTTGCGTCAGCACATATTTGATGGTCTCGTCCACATTGCTGAAGGTCTTGAAGGCCTTGTTCACCAACGAAGATTTTTCCAGCACATCGGCCTGTTCGTCCTCCGTGGCCGAGGCAAAAAAATCGGGATGGTATTTCCTGCTGAGTTCATAGAATTGCTGCTTCACCAGTGCAGGGTCTGGCTTCAATGAAACTGGCAGGTTGTATAGTTCGAAGTAATCCAATCTTATTATTTTAAATGCAGAATTTTGAATGATGAATGTTGAGGTGGAGGTCGTGAGGAAGGTTTGAATGTTCCATTGTTTAGATTGTTCACAAGTTGAAACCAACTATCTACTATCCACTCTACTGTCCACTGTCTACTATCAACCGTCCTTCCTTATATTCACATTCCAAAATTAGACGAATGCTTGTTATAGGACTTATTAGAGAAGGAAAAATACCTGCCGATAACCGCGTGGCGCTCACGCCCGCACAATGCAGGTGGATGAAGCAGCACCGGCCAAACGTGAAAGTGTTTGTACAAAGTTGTACAAACAGGTGCTTTACCGATGATGAATACAGGAGGGCTGGCATTGAGGTGGTGGAAGATATGGCTGCCTGCGATATACTGTTGGGCATCAAGGAAGTGCCTGTGGACCAACTGATGGCCAATAAGACCTACCTGTTCTTTTCGCATACCAAAAAGCAGCAGCCGCATAACCGGGAACTGCTGAAGGCCATCATTGCCAAAAGCATCACACTGATCGATTACGAATGCCTGGAACATGAAGACGGCCAGCGCATCATTGGCTTCGGTTTCTTTGCCGGTGTGGTGGGTGCCCACAATGGCATCATGGCCTATGGCAACAGGACCAAGGAATTCCATTTGCCAAGGGTGATGGAAAGTAGGGACTACCGCTCATTGATCCATGCCTATTTCGGGCTGCGCCTGCCCAATATAAAAATTGCGGTTACGGGAAGCGGCCGTGTGGCCCATGGCATTGTGGAAGTGATGGGGCTGATGGGCATCCATGAAGTGGAAAAGGAAGACTATTTAAAAAGGAAATTCTCCTACCCTGTTTATGTACAGTTGAAGGGTGCAGACCTTTATGTACATCAGGAAACGGGCGTTTACAAGCGTGAGCATTTCCATGAGCACGCCAATGAATACAGGAGCCTGTTCCTGCCCTTCACCCAATGCACGGATATACTGATGAACGGAATTTATTGGGACAGTACCATTCCCCGTTTATTTGAGCAGGCCGATGTTGATGAACATTTTTCCATACAGACCATTGCAGACATTACGGATGATGAGCATGGCAGCATTCCCATCAATATTGGCGACCAAACCATAGAAAATCCGGTGTATGGCATTGACCGTAAAACCTTCACTAAAACCGCCCCTTATTTATCCAGCAGTATCGATATCATGGCCGTGGGCAACCTGCCCAATGAACTGCCAAGGGATGCAAGCAGCTATTTTGGCGAGCAATTGCTGAAGTACGTGCTGGAAGACATCATTAATGGCGGCAGCGATATCATTACCAGGGCCACCATGGTAAAAGAGGGGAAACTAACTGGTGCTTACCAATATTTGAACGAATATGTAAGTTAAGAGACTTGCGGGCACATAGCTGCACATGCCTTGGCTATATGGAATTTCAACCAATATTATTGGGATCAAGTTCGGCCAGTTTTTTCCTGGCAGCAGCTACCTCAAAGTCAAGTGCTTCTATTTTCAGTTGCAGGTTGGCCTGCACGGCCTTGCTATACTTCTGCATCCTGTACCGTGCATCCGCCTCGAAGTTTTCCAGCCACTTTTGATCCTCATCGGGTGGGCCGGAAACCGGGGGCAGGCTTTCCAGTAGCAGCCCTGCTGTCCGCATGGCATTTGCTTCCCTATCATAGTTCCCGCAGCATTTTTTTAGTTTGGCCTGTAAAAGGAACAGTTTGGCCTCGTTCACTTGGATACTGTTTTCCAGCATTTGGCGCACTTCGGCAGTTTCCTGCGCTGCATGGCCTTCCCAGGAAGCGGGCTTCCGGTCGCTGGAAAATGCCTGCATTAACAGGCTGGTCTTGAAGGCTCCCGCATGGGGCAGGTTCCGGTGCCCCATTTCGAACATGGTAATGGAACTGCGGGCAATGCCCAAAAACCTGGACAGGAATTGCTGCGTGATGCCCAATTGAGCGGCCAGGGTTGTTTTCCTCTTCTTCATTTTACGCCATTTGACAGTAAAATAGTTCTTTTTCAGGTTGTGACAAACCAACTGTGACCAACCGGTTGGTCACAACCAGTTGGTCACAGTTGCAATTGTTATTGGAAATTCTTTTGTGGCATTGGGTACGGTGCCAAACTGCGAAAACTTTTTTTATGTGGTATCCCTTTTTTCAGCAAACTTTTCATGCTTTTATTTTTATTGGCTTAGGATAACACATCCTGTTGTTGGGGCTGCAGTAACCGATTTTAAGGCAATTGCAATTTTTATTTAAACCTAGTTAAAGCCCTAAGCCACCAAGCGCCTATATTTTGCACCCTTAAACCCGTAACGCTTGAAAATTCCTTTCCTGTTCCTTTTTGCTTTGCCAGTACTGGGCCATACGCAGGCAGATAGTGCCCGCCCCACCCTTCCCGTAGACACCGCAGTGGCGGCAATGCCCGTAAAGAAAACAAAGCCATTCCATTTCGTCACCAATGTACCGAACGACCTGGGCAAAACCTCTGTGCAGCCCTTCAGTAAAAAGAACCTTAAAACGACGGTCATCTTGGGCGCTGCCAGTGCGGTGCTGATACTGAGCGACCAAGCTATTTATGATGGCGTAAGGAACTTCAGCGACCATATCCACCTGCAACCCGACGAGTCAAATAAGATATTGCTGAGCATCAAAAGCGGCGAGAAGGAAACGGTGCTGCTGAAGGTTCCGAAAAACCTGAACACCGCTTTTTATACGCTTGGGCAGGGCTTCACCAGTTTGCTGCTCGCAGGCGGGCTGGCCATTGACGGTGTACTGGCCAAGAGGCCGGCATCGCTGCAAACGGCCAGCGACCTCACGGAATCCTTCATTGCGCTGGGCGTAAGCACGCAATTGCTGAAATATGCCACGGGAAGGGAAACCCCTTCCGATGCCACGCAGCGAAACGGTGCTTTCAGGCCTTTCCCTTCCTACAGTGATTTCCAGAACAACAAGCCCAAATACGATGCCTTCCCCTCCGGGCATTTGTCAACCCTCATGGCTACCATTACCATCCTGGCAGATAACTATCCCAATAAAAAATGGATCAGGCCTGTTGGCTATTCATTGATGGGCCTTTCCGCGTTCAGCATGGTGAACAATGGTGTACACTGGGCAGGGGACTATCCATTGGCCATTGGTATAGGCTACCTCACTGCCAAAATCATTACCCAGCGCCACCAAATTTTTGTGAAGCAACCCAAACCCATCATCAATATCAAAAACAAAGTGTAATGAGAAAATACATTTGTTCGGTCGCCCTCTTTGCGTTGCTGCTTTGCCAGGCACACGCGCAAAAAATGGAAACTGCTGCGCAGCAGCCCACGGAGAAAAGGTTTACCACCAAACAAATGGTAGTGCCTTCCTTTTTTATTGCAGCAGGCGTGGCTGCCAGTGTTAAACTGCCCCATACTGCTTCCTTTGACAAAAGGATGTGCAATCAAAGGAACAAGGACATTCCTCATTTCAAAACGGATGCGGACGACTACCTGCAATTTTCACCCGTGGCGCTTACCTATGCCTTTGATGCTATGGGCATGAAATGCAAAACCGATTTGCTGAACCGCACAGTGATCTGCCTGAAAAGCCATTTGCTGATGACGGCTATTGTTACCTCCGCCAAACTCATCATCAATACGGAGCGGCCCGACAGAACGGGCAATAACTCCTTCCCTTCCGGACATACTGCACAGGCCTTTACAGCGGCTACCTTTATGAGTGAGGAACTGGGGCAGCGGTACAAATGGGCACCTTATGTGGCCTACACACTAGCGGCATCTGTGGGCACTTGCCGCGTACTGAACAACAAGCACTATATCAGTGATGTGCTGGTGGGTGCCGGGGTGGGCATACTGGCTACCAAACTGGTGTACAGTACGCACAAGTACAAATGGGGAAGCCATGCTAAGAAATTGAAAGTGATTCCTTCGTGATGTTGTTTATAACTATAGGCTCGTTGTCACGTTGAGCTCGTCGAAATGAGACTGAGAGAATGTCGCTTCGTAGGACACCTTCGACAGGCTCTGGCTGACAACGGAAATCGTCAATGCGTTCCTTCATATGGATAGTCAGTATAAATTTTTCAATAGCCAACCAATTGCTTTAGAGACTGTTTAAAAACGATTTCAGGAATTTGCTATGCAAATTGAGTTGCCTCTCTTTAGCCACTAATTGCACTAATCCACAGGAATCTTTTCACGAATTGATACCGCAAGCGGCAATAATGAATCAAATATTGGTTATTCGTGAAAAGCATTCATGCCCATTTGTGTGATTTCCCGAAAAATTGGGACAGGATGTGCTAAAAGCAGATGCCGAAGGCATCATATAAAATCCTGTGAATTGAATCCAAACAGTTTCTTAGGGACAGGCCGCTATTTATGAAGTAACTGATCAGCCTTGGCAAAACATTTAACCAGTAAATACGCTGTACAGCACATGTTAAAATGAAAGATGCATGACAAGCACTGCTTATTATCAGTAGTGTGAGAAGGCCAAATAGTTCGGTCACTTTAACATGTTGCAAAGAATTGCTAACAAGTCCATAAAAGCAAAAAGGGTTGAAGAACTGAAAGCTTTGCTTCCATTCTCCAACCCTGTATCATTCGGCTCAAACCATTTATTTTTAAACCCTAGACACTATGCCCCATATATGCCTTAGGCCTTGCTCACTACATCTTCTTCGCATCTTCCAGAAACTTGGCAAGGCCAATATCTGTCAATGGGTGTTTCAATAACCCTAAAATAGAATCAAGTGGACAAGTGCATACGTTGGCACCAGCTTCTGCACAGGCAATGATATGGTTGGCATTCCTGATGGAGGCAGCCAATATTTCGGATTTGAACCCCTGCACTGCATATATCTGTGCAATCTGCGAAATCAATTGGACACCATCCCATCCACTATCGTCAATACGTCCAATGAACGGTGAAATATAAGAAGCTCCAGCTTTGGCTGCCAGTATAGCTTGGCCCGCACTGAAAATCAATGTACAGTTGGTCTTGATACCATTGTCGGTAAACCATTTAATGGCCTTGATGCCATCTTTGATCATGGGAACCTTTACCACAATGTTTGGATGGATAGCAGCCAATTTCTTGCCCTCTTCCACTATGCCTTCAAAAGTAACGCCCAGTACTTCGGCGCTGATGTCGCCATCCACCATTTCGCAGATGGTCTTGTAATGGTTGGTAATGGCTTCCTCACCCTTAATGCCTTCCTTGGCCATTAAAGATGGATTGGTAGTTACGCCGTCCAGGATACCCAAATCATTGGCTTCCTTTATTTGGGCGAGATTGGCAGTGTCAATAAAAAATTTCATGGAAGTAAATTGATAAGATGATAAATACGTTGCCGTTAGGTTGAGCTTGTCTGTTCCGGTTTTGAAACCATTAGGCGTAACCGGCCAAGCTTATAAAGCATATAAAACAAAATGCAACAATTGAAACTCAGCTATGGACTTCCAGTTGTTGCATTTCAAATGTTTTAAAAATCGGCAGGCTACTCACATCGCACCGCTCAACCGCCTATCCTTGCTGCATTCCTGCCCTGGGGAGGTTCAGCAGGAGCTGGCCGTATAAGACCTGCCGGCTGCAAATGTAAGGTTTGCGAATAAAACCAGCCAAAGGTTTTTTCATAAAGGTGGAAAGTTTTCATTCACCACTTATTAAGGCACAATGGAACCCCTTTGGCATTAAGTGTCCTGCGTCAAGTTCAACCATAAAAAAGCCCCACAATTGCGGGGCTTTTTATTTCAACTAGTAAAAAGATTATGCTTCCTTACCATGGCACTGCTTGAACTTCTTACCACTTCCGCAAGGGCAGGGGTCATTACGTCCAGCAATTTTCTCCACCCTGATAGGCTCCTGCTTTGCAGGTGTGGGGTCTATATAGTCATTGTCATGGTTGGCACCATCCACTGTTTCATGCTGTGTACGCATCTTGCTCAGGTCCGTTTTCTGCTGGCGGCCTTCCTTTACCTGCTCCCCATCTTCCAGAGGAATGGAAGCATGGCATAGGAACTCGGTAATGTTCTTATTGATTTCGGAATTCATGTTGTTGAACAAATTGAATGCCTCCATTTTATAGATGACCAATGGGTCCTTCTGCTCATAAGTAGCTGTTTGAACGCTCTGCTTCAAGTCGTCCATCGCCCTTAAATGCTCCTTCCATGCATCGTCTATCAAACCAAGCGTTACGTTACGTTCAAGGGAGTTCACGAGTTCGGTGCCTTTTGTATCAAGGGTCTTTTCCATATTGGCCAATACCTGCATGTGCTTCTTGCCATCGGTAAAAGGTACTACCACGTTCTCCACACGGTGCCCCTGTTCCTTCCTGATATTCTGGAACACCGGCAATGCCTGAACAGACAGTTCATCCTTCCTGCGCTGGTAATTGCCCATGGTCTCATTGTACAGTTTTTCGGCAAGAACGGGTTCGGCTGTCCGGGTAAGTTCATCTGCTGTGATGGCTGTATCGATTCCAAAATTCACGATTACCGCCAATCGGAAACCTTCATGGTCAGCTTGCTCCTTGAAGGAGTTTACCAGCCCTTCTGCTACTGTATAGAAAGCATTGTCCAGGTCCAAAGCCAGCCTTTCGCCAAACAGGGCGTGGTGTCGTTTGGTATAGATAACGGTACGTTGCTTGTTCATTACATCATCATATTCAAGCAAACGCTTCCTGATACCGAAGTTGTTCTCCTCCACTTTTTTCTGTGCGCGCTCAATGGATTTGGTAATCATGCTATGCTGTATAACCTCACCCTCCTTATAGCCCGCAAAGTCCATCACTTTGGCAATACGTTCGCTACCAAACATCCTCATCAGGTCATCTTCCAAAGCCACAAAGAACTGTGAAGAACCCGGATCACCCTGACGGCCGGCACGGCCCCTTAACTGCCTGTCCACACGGCGGCTTTCATGCCTTTCCGTACCAATGATGGCAAGGCCACCAGCCTCCTTCACACCTGGCCCAAGCTTGATATCCGTACCACGGCCAGCCATATTGGTGGCAATGGTAATGGCCCCTGCCAATCCTGCTTCGGCTACAATCTGTGCTTCACGGGCATGTTGTTTGGCGTTCAGTACATTGTGGGGAATCTGTTTCTGGCGCAGCATCCTGCTGAGCAGTTCACTCACTTCTACAGAAGTGGTACCCACCAAGCAGGGCCTTCCAGCTTCACGGAGCCTCACGATTTCTTCAATCACGGCCCCAAACTTTTCACGTTTGGTCTTGTACACCAGGTCCTGCTCGTCAATACGGATAGCAGGGATATTGGTAGGAATATTGACCACATCCAATTTATAGATATCCCATAATTCACCTGCTTCCGTTTCCGCTGTACCGGTCATGCCGCAAAGCTTATGGTACATCCTGAAATAGTTCTGCAGGGTAACGGTGGCGTATGTCTGGGTGGTAGCTTCAATCTTCACGTTTTCCTTGGCTTCAATGGCCTGGTGCAGACCATCAGAATAACGGCGGCCTTCCATGATACGGCCGGTTTGCTCATCCACAATCTTAACGGCACCATCAATGACCACATACTCCACATCCTTGTCAAACAGCGTATAGGATTTCAGTAACTGTTGTACCGTATGGATCCTGTCGGCCTTAACTGAATAGTCGTTAATGATGGCTTCTTTCTGGTGCAATTTTTCTTCAGCAGGAAGGTTGGCATCTTTTTCAATATCACCCAGGGCAACACTAATATCCGGTATGATAAAAAAGTTGGGGTCCTCCCCCGCTTTGGTAATTAAGTGTATGCCCTTATCTGTCAGCTCAACCGAGTTGTTCTTTTCATCTATGTAGAAATAAAGTTCTTCATCAGCTTTTGGCATTTCACGCGATTGGTCGGCCAAATAGTGGTTTTCTGCTTTCTGCAGTTTCACACGGATGCCCGGTTCACTTAGGAACTTGATCAATGCCGTGTTCTTGGGCAAACCACGGTGTGCCCTGAACAGGGCCAGCCCACCATCCTTAGGGTCATCATTACCTTCCGCAATCTTCTTCTTGGCTTCCTGCAGGAACTGATTGGTAGCACGTTTCTGTGCTTCCACCAGTTTCTCGATCCTCGGTTTCAGTTCAAAGAACTGTTCAATATTGTCCTGGCGGCCTATAGGCCCGGAGATGATCAATGGAGTCCTCGCATCATCGATCAATACACTGTCCACTTCATCCACCATGGCAAAGTGGTGCTTGCGCTGTACCATTTCATCGGGGGTATGCACCATGTTGTCACGCAGGTAATCAAAACCGA
Organism: Chitinophagaceae bacterium; assembly: GCA_023251255.1. Lineage (GTDB taxonomy): Bacteria > Bacteroidota > Bacteroidia > Chitinophagales > Chitinophagaceae > UBA1930. The sequence goes on along the minus strand of JAHEZD010000023.1, from coordinate 11,717 downwards.
ACTCGTTGTTGGTACCATAAGTAATATCTGCCAAATAAGCATTCCTCCTTGCTTCGGTATTCGGTTCATGCTTGTCTATGCAGTCCACCGTCAGGCCCAGCCATTCAAACAAGGTACCGTTCCATTCACCATCACGACGGGCCAAGTAGTCATTCACGGTTACCACGTGTACGCCTTCACCAGCCAATGCATTCAAATAAGCAGGCAATGTGGAAACCAGTGTCTTACCCTCACCCGTGCTCATTTCCGCAATCTTGCCACTGTGCAGCACGCTACCACCAATTAACTGCACGTCATAATGCACCATGTTCCAAACAATGGCACCGCCACCGGCGGTCCAACTGTTTTTGTAAATGGCCTTATCGCCAATGATGCTGATATAATCCTTCCTAACACTTAAGTCCCTATCCAATTGGGTAGCGGTAACTTCCAGTTCCGTATGGATGGTAAAACGGTGGGCAGTTTCCTTCATTACAGCAAAAGCCTCTGCCTGTATATCTTTCAGGGCCTCTTCTATTTTCTTGTCACGGTCCTTTTTGAGGCTGTCAACTACTTTGTATATTTCGTCCTTTACATGGATCTCACTTGCGGGCAATGCTTCGGCCTCGGTTTGCTTGGCCGCAATTTCATCATCAATTTCCTTGAGGTGCTCCTTGATGCGCTGCTTGAACTCAACAGTCTTGTTACGCAGTTCATCGTTTGTCAAGCGCTGGTATTGCTGATAGAAACCGTTTATCTTTTCAACAATGGGCCTTATTTGGGCAACATCCTTTTCACTCTTGTTGCCTCCTAATAATTTACCTAAGAATTTCAACATACTATTTTGGTTTATGTACTGGGTCCCGCACCTGCGGGATATTGTATATTTTAATTGAGCAATCCCTTGATTTCAAAAACCTTGCACCAAATCCTTTTTCGCCAAAATGGCACAGCTTTTTGAAGGATGGCAAATGTAAAGATTTTGGGTTGTGGTTGTGAGAATGATAAAAAACAGGGTTTGATTAACAAAACCTTTTCATAGATACCATTAATAGGGTATTGTTACCTAAGGTCCATTTTGTCATATTTACAAAAAATCCAGAAGGTACAAATAGAGTTATACAAATATGAAAGCAACAACCCTAAGCATGCTCATTTCACTGATAATTTTGGCATCCTGCCAAAGCAATGAAATAGCCAATAGCAAGGATGTGAACCCGGAAACCATCCATACCCTGTATTCCATCAACTTCACGGAGGGCCAACCAACAGTGCGCTGTACGGCCACATTCCGTTTTGGGGGCAATAAGGGAACTACCCTGGTGCTGAACAGCCCAGCAAGGATCCTGTTGGACGGGGAAAGCATCAAGGTGGACAGCAGCCTTTTTTCAGGTGCTTATTACCAAGTGGAAAAACCGTTTTCCTCCTTTGCAGGCAGGCACGAATTTACTTTCCTCAATGCCAATGGCAGTACCATAAAGGAAGCATTTACTTTCAAGCCATTTAGTCTTGTTTCAGCAATTGCCCCTGCCATAAACAGAAAAGATTGGCCCCTGGTATTTGAGGGGCTGGATGATGGCAGTAAAATAAACATATCCATCAGCGATACCTCTTCCAAAACAGAGGATATCGGCAGGGAATTCACCATCCAGAACAACCGGGCCATCGTTACGGCGGCCGAACTGGGCCAACTGAAAAAAGGACCTTTGGCAATCAGCATTTACAGGTACAGCACAAGACCATTGCAACAAAGTACACAGGAAGGTGGCGAAATCTTCATGAGCTATACCTTGAAGCCGAGGAAAACAATTTTGAAAGGATAATGCACACTCCTTTAAATTCCTGTATTGAATTTTTATTCCGTCCTATCTTTTCTTCCTCCCCATACCCCAGCGTTATGGTTTGATTGTCTGAAAAGTTTGAATGTTCAATTGCAGCCGCCCCCCTTGAACATTCAAACTTTGGAACCTTTACTATTCGGTCGTGACCTTGAGTGTCAGCCTTGGCCCAGCAGCAGTAGTGGCCATGAACAGGCAGTAGTGGAAAACAAGCTTTACGTAGGCCTTATATATTCCTTTTACCCACATTCAAAATCTGCAATGGATTTTTAGCCTGTTTCTGTTACTTTTGCCGCCAAAACAAGGCGTAAGGTTTAAGGTAAAGGGTTGGTAACCCCCACTTAAGCTCCCAAACTATAAACTTCAAAGAATGGCAGGTCAGTTAAAAGAAGTCCGCAACAGGATCAAAAGTGTACAGAGCACCCAGCAAATTACCAAGGCCATGAAAATGGTGAGTGCTGCAAAATTGCGCAGGGCACAGGATGCCATCATACAAATGAGGCCCTATGCCCAGAAACTGCAGGAAATGCTCAGCAATATCGTTAGCAATATTGATGGCGGAACAAGCCTCAAACTGGCAGAAGAAAGGGTGGTGGAAAAAGTATTGCTGATTGTTATTACAAGCGATAGGGGCCTTGCCGGTGCCTACAATGCCAACGTGGTGAAGCTGGCCAAGGAAACCATCGCCACAAAATACCCTGCCCAATTTGCCAAAGGCAATGTGGCCGTTTGGAACATTGGTAAAAAAGGATGGGAATCATTGACCAAATCCGGCTACAAAACGGATGCTGCACATAAGGATATATTCCTGAACCTGAAATTCGAAACCGTTCAGGCTGCTGCACAAGCTGCCATGAAGGCTTTTGAAAACAATGAATTCGATGCCATAGAAATCGTGTACAGCCAGTTCAGGAACGCTGCCACGCAAACATTTGTGGCGGAACCGTTTTTGCCGATCCCCAAGATTGTTGCAAAGACCGGGGCCAAAAAGGCGGACTTTATTTTTGAACCCAATGAAGAGGAGCTGGTAAACGAACTGATGCCCAAGATACTCAACACCCAATTGTACAAAGCAGTACTGGATGCCAATGCCAGCGAACATGGGGCAAGGATGACCGCTATGGACAAAGCAAGTGAAAATGCCAATGAATTGCTGAAGGCCCTGAAACTATCATACAACCGTGCAAGGCAGGCAGCTATTACAACCGAGTTGACCGAGATTGTAAGTGGAGCAGCAGCCCTTCAAGGATAATTAGCTAATAAGCCAATATGCTGATTTGCTAATTAATGAACACCCATTAGCACATTGGCATATTAGCACATCATCACATTTGCTCTATGGAACTTTCTTCCATCATACCACATATCGAAGTCCTGATTTTTGCCAGCGAGAAACCGCTGACAGCATTGGAGATTGTTGAGCTGATCAACAACGCTTTCGGGTTCCTGGAAGAAAGGGTAACGCTTGACCAAGTGGAAAGCTGCATAGAGGGCATCAAGGAAAAATACAACAGTGAGTTCTATCCCTTTGAAGTAAAGGAAAGTGGTGGCGGCCTGCAGTTCCTCACCAAGAAGGACTTCCATAAAACATTGGCCCAACTGAACGGCGACAAGTTCCTGAAGCGCCTGTCCACAGCCGCATTGGAAAGCCTGGCCATCATTGCCTACAAACAGCCCATTACCAAAGGTGAAATTGAAAGCATACGCGGGGTGAACAGTGACTACAGCGTACAGAAACTATTGGAGAAGGAACTGATTGTGATCAGTGGCAGGAACGAGAAAATGCCGGGCCATCCATTGATTTATACGACCAGCAAAAGTTTCATGGACTATTTTGGCCTGAACTCCACCGATGACCTACCGAAGATCAGGGAAGTGCTGGCAGAACAGGTAATAGAAGGTACGCTCATCAACCCCGAAGACTTCAGGAGCCATGAAGGTGAAATAATACAAACGGAAACCTTGGAAGAAGCAACCACGCTCCCACTGGACCTTGACATCACCCTTGATGGAGAACTGACCGAAGAGGAACAGGCAGAAGAGCAGGCTGCATTGAGGGATGCGGATGAAGCGGAACAATCAGCACAGACCCAGGAGCAGGTAAACAACCTCGAAGAAGAAACAGACGAGGAAGGCAACCCAATTGAACCGCTGGAGCCACAGGAATAATATAGTAGGTAGCTATACATCGGGTACCTTGTTTATAATTCACTGATGTTATGCAAAATGTCAAATACTGATGTCCTAGCCTGTCCCGATATTTTCATCGGGATTAAGCAATATCAAACGGAATCTTAATTGTCACAGGAGCTTGTCGAAATGTGGCTGCCGAAATCTTTCTTCGTGAAATCGCCTTCGGGTAGCTCGGCAAGCTCACTATGACATCCCTCAGGCTGACATTATTCCCACAATCTTTGCGGAACATCATTAATCCATTCCATCCTCTTTCAGCATCCCTGCCAAGCAAGCAGGGATTTTTATGTACATACGAGATGTTCTGTATGCCCACAATATTCTTCTATAATTCATGCCCCTCCTTATCTTCGCAAGATGCAGCAATTGAGCAACGAGCAACTGATTACCATAGCAAAAAACTATGGCACACCACTGTATGTGTACCATGCAGCCACCATTACAAAGCAGTACCAAAAATTGAAGTCCGCTTTCGAAAAAAGCGATGTGGTGTTCTTCTATGCCTGCAAGGCACTCACCAATATCAATATACTCAAGCATATCAAGTCATTGGGTGCCAATATTGACTGCAGCAGCATCAACGAAGTGAAATTGGCCCTCCATGCCGGTTTTGAACCCAGCAGGGTGCTGTACACTTCCAATGGCATTGCTTTCGAGGAAATCGAGGAAGCGCAAGGCCTGGGCGTGCACATCAATATCGACAGCCTGAGCAACCTGGAAAAGTTCGGTCAGCGGTTTGGCCATGCTTACCCTGTTGGCATCAGGCTAAGGCCCAACATACTGGCCGGTGGCAACCTGAAAATTTCCACAGGCCACGATAAAAGCAAATTCGGGATCCCTGTTGAACAAATTGAGAAAGTGGTGGCACTGGTGAACCAATACAATATCTTCATCCAGGGCCTGCACATACATACGGGCAGTGAGATAAAGGATGTGGATGTATTTGTAAAGGGTATTGAGGTACTGTTTGACCTGATTCCAAGGTTCAGGGACCTCGAATTCATAGACCTGGGCGGTGGCTTCAAAGTGCCCTACAAGGCAGGTGATGCGGAAACCGATATGCAACTGCTGGCCGAAAAGGTAAAGGAGGCATTTGACAACCATCCGCATGACAAGCATTTGCAGATATGGTTCGAGCCCGGCAAGTTCCTGGTAAGTGAATCCGGCTATTTGGTGGCACAGGTGAATGTGATGAAGGAGAATGCGGCCGCCATTTTTGTAGGCATCGATACAGGCTTCAACCACCTCATCAGGCCCATGTTCTATGACTCCTACCATAAAATAAGCAATATCAGCAACCCCGGTGGGGAAGAAAGGAAATATGCCGTGGTGGGGAATATCTGTGAAACGGATACGTTTGCTTGGGACAGGAAACTGAATGAAGTGCATGAGGGGGACTATCTTGTGTTCCACAATGCAGGTGCATACGGATTTGAAATGAGCAGCAATTTCAATAGCCGCTACAAACCTGCCGAAGTACTGGTGAAAGAAGATGGAGAAGCAGTGCTGATCAGGAAGCGGGATGTGTTTGAGGATTTGTTGAGGAACCAGGTGGTAGTGATTTGAGGGTGAAGGGTGAACCGTGAGTGGTAAATTGCAAGAAATCGGCATTGCTAAATAAAGAAGTAATGCAATGATTGGAAGGAAGTGGTTAGCAACGGCCACGTATCCAAGAGCAATATTCAGTAATCGTTAAAACTTCCCTTTAGGGTTATCGGGCATGATCGAGATCAAGAACATATCAAAAACCTTTGGCGACAAGAATATCCTGAACGGTATCACGGCCACCATAGAAACGGGCAAGTGCAACCTGGTCATAGGGGCCAGCGGCAGCGGCAAGAGCGTGATGACCAAGGTGATGGTGGGCCTGATGAGCCCGGAGGAAGGCGATGTGCTCTATGATGGCGTAAGCATGATCCATTCCGAGAAGGACCAGCAGAAGGTGCTCAGGCAGCAGATTGGTATGCTGTTCCAGGGCAGTGCCCTGTTTGACAGCATGACGGTGGAGCAGAACATCCTGTTCCCGCTGGATATGTTCACCAAAATGACGGCAGGCGAAAAGAAGAAACGCGCCAATGAAGTGCTGGCAAGGGTAAACCTCAAAGAGGCCAACCACAAATACCCCGCTGAAATCAGTGGGGGCATGAAGAAGCGGGTGGGCATAGCCCGGGCCATAGTGCTGAACCCCAAATACCTTTTCTGCGATGAGCCCAATAGCGGGCTGGATCCACAGACCTCCCTATTGATTGATAAGCTGATCAAGGAAATTACGACCGAATTCAATATGACCACCATTGTGGTAACGCACGATATGAACAGCGTTATGGAAATTGGCGACCATATCATGTACCTGCACCAGGGCAGGAAACAATGGGAAGGCACCAAGGAAGACATTATCTTCAGCAAGGACGAACTACTGAACAACTTCATCTTCGCCTCCGACTTCTTGCAGGATGCCAAACAGATGCGCATGATGGAGGCCAACAACGGCAAAAATTAATTTTTCCTTAAAGGCAGCAGTCGATTATTGGGTTGTATCTAACTTGCATAAACAACCAAAAACCGGCTAATATGAAAAAAATTTACGCACTCCTACTCATTATTGCCACTTTATTTGCCTTCACCAGTTACGCCAACACTGTTTATGTATACGGCGTTGTAAAAAACAACGGTGTTCCCGTTGCGAACAAAGCAGTACGGGTTTGGGCGGACTCATCAGTAGCCAATGGTTTCTGCTACCAAATACACCTTAGGTATACCAATGCAAACGGTATGTATGCCGATACACTGAACTGCAACCTGAACATCCCTACAGTAAAGACCAGTATTGATGGATGCAATGGTGCCGTAGTCATAAATACCACCCAGGTGAACGCCAATTTTTCAGCCGAGAGCAACTTCAACCTTAGCTGTACCACTCCTACTGGTTGCGTTTCAAACTTCTTTGTTGGTGCCAGCACGGCTGGTGGGACCCCGCTGGCCTACCTTTCTTCACAAGCAACGCCGACCGCAGGTGACCTAATCACCAAATACAAGTGGGTCTTTGGCGATGGCAGTTCCGATAGTACAACAAGTCCATCACCATTTCCGCATGTTTATCCAGCTTACGGAAGTTACCAAACCTGTTTAACAATCACCACTGCTTTTGGCTGCACCAAAACGGAATGCAAAACGGTAGTGCTTATTGACAGCAGTGTCCTGAATTGCCACGCAAACTTCACATTATCAGGCGCAGGCGCAGCGCCCAGTACCATACAGTTTACCAGTACATCCACTTTTGTAACTGGTGGCACAGCTGCTACGTTCAGTTGGCATTTTGGTGATGGCAGTAGTTCTTCCACCATATCCAACCCTGTCCATGTGTATACAGCACCCGGCAATTACAATGTGTGCTTGAGAATCGCAAGTTCAACAGGTTGTATAGACAGCATCTGCAAAACCGTTACCATCACCAACCCGGTACCTGCCTGCAATGCGGAATTCCAGTTTGCGCTCGATTCCCCTACCAATTACAAACTGGTAAGGTTCTATGCAGGCGTTAATACAGCTTACCCCAATAACGACCCCGTTGTGGAACGCAAATGGAGGTTCGGTGATGGGGACAGCTTAACAGGCAATGTACAGAACCCAACACATACCTATGCCAATGCAGGCACTTATACAGTTTGCCTAAGGGTAAAAACACAAAGTGGCTGCATCAGTGAACTTTGCAAAACAGTGGTGGTAGCTCCTCCTCCATTTGTTTGCACAGCAGTAGCAGCATTCACTTACATCCCAGTTTCTTCCTTGGTAAAGTTCAACAGCAATGTCTCCACACCGGGAGCCAACGATACCATCATCAGCCGCAAATGGGTGTTTGGCGATAGCACTGTGCTAACAGGCAATGTAGTGGATCCCCAGCACCAGTATGCACACCCCGGTATCTACAATGTATGCCTCACCATCAAAACAGTCAAGGGCTGCGAGAGGACTTTCTGTGCCATTGTTACGGCCACCAATGTAAACAGCAACTGCGTACCGCAGTTTACCTATCAAAGGATTGCCCCGAAAAAAGTGGCTTTCAATAGCACCATGAGCTGGATACCAGTGGGCGATAGCATCATAGAACGCAAATGGACCTTTGGTGATGGAGTGTCCTTAACTGGCACCACTGCCAACCCCACACATGAGTACAACAATTATGGTATCTATACTGTTTGCCTGAGGATAAAAACGGCTCTTGGATGCGTGAATGAAGTATGCAAACCAGTGATAGTGCAGGACAGCATCGTTCAGCCACCGGCAGGCACCAATGAGCCCATCAAGATCATCAGCCTCTATCCAAACCCCGTTACCATACAAATGAATACGGTTGTTTGGAGCTACAATAACAATGTGGCGGCAGAGCTGTCCATCTATGATATTTATGGCGTGAAGAAATGGAGCTTGAACAAGACCCTGCTACAGGGCAACAACTTTACCGTAATACCTACTGGCTTCCTGGCAAATGGTCCCTATTTCTTCAGGGTTACCACCAGCTATGGTGTTAAGAGCAGGGCCTTTTACAAAATGTAGTTTAGTTTAGGTTATAATACACGAGCCGTTCCATTTTTATGGAGCGGCTTTTTTCTTTGTGGATAAAGCTATCTGCAACATGCCCATAACACAATCCCTCCCACTCCTTCCATCTTCCGTACTTTCGCAGCAATGGAACAGAAAAAATATTCAACAGCCACCATCCTTGCCAACCTCAAGATCAATGCACTGAACGAGATGCAGTTGGCTTCTATACAGGCCAATGAACAGGATAAGGATGTGCTGCTTTTATCGGCCACTGGCTCAGGCAAAACCCTAGCATTCCTATTGCCTTTACTGCCCTTGCTGCAAACTGCTGATAAGCAAACAAAAGCATTGATCATAGTACCTTCCAGGGAACTGGCACAGCAAATAGAACTGGTGTTCAAGCAAATGGGCACGGGCCTCAAGATTACCTGCTGCTATGGCGGGCACAAAAGGGAAACAGAAGAAAACAACCTCATACAGCCACCCGCTTTATTGGTGGGCACACCCGGACGCTTGGCCGACCATATCCGCAGGGGCAATATTACGGTGGACTCTATTGAAACCTTGATCCTGGACGAGTTTGACAAGAGCCTCGAACTGGGTTTCCAGGAAGAAATGGGCTTTATCATTGGCTCCCTGCCCAACGTGAAGAAAAGAATGTTGACTTCTGCAACAGCTTCTGTAGAAGTGCCTTCATTCATCACCATGAACAATGCCACAGAACTCAACTTTTTATCCGATGAAATCATTTCAGAAGAGAAGCTGGCCATCAAATCTGTCATGTCGCCCATCAAGGACAAAGTGCAGACCCTGTTCCAACTGATCTGCTATTTGGGCGACAAGTCCACCATTGTGTTCTGCAACCACCGTGAATCCGTTGAAAGGACCAGCAACCTGCTGGCGGAGAAGGGCATCATCAACGAATTCTACCATGGGGCCATGGAACAGCAGGAACGCGACAGTGCGCTCTGCAAGTTCAGGAACGGCAGCACCAATGTACTGGTGACCACCGACCTGGCAGCACGTGGGCTAGATATACCCCATATCCGTTACATCATCCATTTCCACCTGCCCCATACAGAAGATATCTTCACGCACAGGAATGGCAGAACAGCCAGGATGGATGCAAGTGGTACGGCCATCCTGATCCTGAACGACGAGGAAACCATACCCGGCTATATCAAGGAATACGTGGAGAAAATAGACCTGCCCGATAACAGCCCCCTGCCCGATAAGCCCAAGTGGACCACCCTCTTCATTGCTGCCGGCAAAAAGGACAAGGTGAACAAGATTGACATTGTGGGTTTCCTGGGCAACAAGGGCCAACTGAAGAAAGAAGACATCGGCCTTATTGAAGTAAAGGACTTCTTCTCCTTTGTGGCCGTTAAGAAAATAAAAGCGGGCTATGTGCTGCAACTCATTAAGAACGAGAAGATTAAGAACAAGAAGGTAAAGATTGAAATAGCGAAGTAGATTGGAAGAAAACGGAAAGGCCGAAAGTCGGGAAGACGGGATGGTAATGCCTAGTTTCCTAGACCCTGCTTGCAAAAGATGATGGCGAAACCATCATTCAGCCATTCGTGCCTATTCGTGCATTCGTGGCAACCTCTTCCTCATTTGGCCGTTTTGCGAAGCAAACATTCTTACTGCCATTAGATGGTTTTGCCCGTAAGTCGTAGGATAACAGTAATTCTCCCTGCTTCCCGTTAGGCAAGTTCCCAATAGCAAGATGATGGCGAAGGCATCATAAAGCCATTCGTGCCTATTCGTGGCGCCCCTTTCCCAATTTGACCATTTTGCGGAGCAAACATTCTTACCATCGCTTCTTGGTTTTAGCTTTTTTCTACCATTTGCAGTTTGGATATTTACAAAAAACTGCCAATCATGAAACAACTAATTGCCATGGCCATAGCAGCCATCCTACTATCCTCCTGCGGCACCTACAAGCAATTGCCCAGCACAGGTTACGCCCCCAACAGCGATACCAGCATCACACAGTCCTTGTTCAGCGACCGGTCATCCACCATTTCAGAAGAAGGCATCCAGAAAATACTGGACGGGCATTACAAACTGCCCCAGCAATTAAGGGTGGCCATTGTAAAACTGGACAACCCCCAAAGCCGGAACCGGGACTGGTGGAACGATGAGGCCTACCTGAAAAACCAGCAATCCTACCTGGACCTGTTTGCCGACAAGTTCAAAAGCTCCCCAAGGGTTACCAAGACATCCATCATACCCGACCTGCTCGTATCCAAAACGCCATCCTTCACCAATATCAGGGAAGCAGCAGTGCGCATGCAAGCAGACATCGTGGTGGTGTATGCCATCAGCAGCGATATCTATGCAAGGTACAAGCTCTTTACCAAGCCCGATATCAAGGCATTTGCTACCACCCAGTTGATTGTACTGGATGTAAGAACGGGGCTGGTGCCTTTCTCCACCATCGTCACCAAGGATGTACTATCGCAGAAGAAGAAGGAAGAGGTGGACGATGCAGAAACCCGGAACCGCATCCAGCAGGAAGCCGTGCTCCTTACCATCAATGATATCGGCGAGAAGATCAAAACTTTCCTCGATACACCATAGGAAACCAGCAAGGTTTATCCTTATCGTCACTCTAATTTCTGTAGGAAAACGCTGCAATCCTTAATGGATACAAGTTCCGGAGCATTGCTGACAAGGACCGGAAGGACGGATGTTAAACCAAATTAGAAATCGGCCCGTTGCGATAAATAGTAGCATTCGCCTATTCATCAACAGTAAAGAATCTCCAAAGCACATCAGCCGCTTCGGTTCCGCCTTATGGCGGAATTGGTCCCGTCCTCTGGGATACGGGATCAAAGATGCGGGTGCAGTGCTGGAAGATGTATTCCAACCATACATGTGTGCAAGCAATCCTAAAAAGCAACCTCTCAACAATAAAATACAGCGGGCTACACTTAGGGCAGTGCTGGCGGACAAACGGGCGGAGCCATCGGGTTGTCCTTGATTTTTTTTGGTCCTTTTTTTTATCAAGAAAAAAAAGGACAAAGCCTGTTAGTATTGACAATCAATCTCTAGAAGGGAAAGTTACTGAACAGCCAAAGAAGGAAGAAACCAAGAACAGACCTGCCCAATTGTAATGAAGTGCGATTGCACTTTCTACTTGTCAGCAAAAGAACAATG
>JAHEZD010000083.1 GCA_023251255.1 Chitinophagaceae bacterium | reverse complement strand
ATTGAACAGGCCCGCGCAATCCTTGATCAGCTTTGCACTGTCAAGCAATGCCAAATAGGGAAAACAGAATCCGCAGATGATACCATCAAAGCTGCTTTGTAGTTGGTGAACCTCCCTGCAGTCCATCACTTGGAAACTGGCTGTTGGGTTATTGGCTATTGCCAGCTCAATCATGTTCGGCGAAATGTCAATTCCTTGAATGCTGGAATCCGGTCTTTTGTTCAATAGGTACTTGCTGATATTGCCGGGACCGCAACCAATTTCCAAAATGGATGGTCTTGCTTTGCATACTTGTTCGCAAAACAGGTCATAGCTATCATTATACAGGTCCAGATCCATGAACCTGTCCTGATAAAGTTTGGCTACTTTATTCCAAGTGTCAAATGTTTCTTGGTAGTTGTCCACTAGGAGGTTTTGTTAAGTGAAGCAAGGAGGAACTGCCAGCGTAAAACCTAAACAGTTTTTTTCGGAGGCAAATCAAAAGCTACCGCTTCATGTTCAAAATGACCATTGTGTGAACCATCGCAGAAGGGTTTGTTTTTTGAAAGCCCACAACGGCAGAAGGAAACAATTTCCCTTCCCTGTAAATTATAAACACCACCATTCCTGTCCACCACTTCAAAATCGCCTTCCACTTTCAATGAGCCGTTATTGTTAACGGTAATTTTTGTTGTTGACATGCTAATTGTTTTGAGATATGCTCCAAATGAAAACAATCCGTAATTGAAATACAGAACTGGTGCGAAGATAGGAGACGGGTATGCGAATGGCTATAAATATTTCGTGGCTATGTATAGCATCATTGAGTTAAGGTTGAATCCGTTGAAGGCAGTCACCAGAACGAACCTCATTGCGCGAACCTTATTTCTTGCCTGGAAGACCCGCCCATTGAAAATTAAGTGCTTCATCAATTAAGTCTTTTAAGTCAATATCAGTTTTGAACTTATCATTTACTTTTTCCAAATGCTGGTCGTCAATGATTGGATTGTAGCCAACATTTGCAAGAACAGTTTTTGCTTGGTTTGATATAAAAACAAAGAAGAACATAAAACCAAAATCATCTTTGTGTTTTGATGAAAATGCTTCAAATTTCTGTCGTTCAGCAATTAGGCCCCGCAAATACAAGGTGTATTTTTCTTTTGTAATTGTCAGTGGGTCGGGCATGGACCTTGACCTGCTGAATTCCTTGGTGGAATAAAAAGTCAGCCCAACTCTTTTAAACGTGTCTACCTGAATAAATGCCAAAGCGTCTTGCTCTGTTTTGAAATTTGTGTGCTCGTCAGACGCTGTAGCTTGGATAAAGGAGCTGTCCCTCTTAAAGGAAGAGAAAATCAACAAGGTGGTAATGCTCGTGTCCAGATTGTCCTTAAGTAAATAATATAAGTTTCCATTCTGCTCTATTGTCCTGGAGATTTGTGCAGTTTGTGTGCCTGCTTGTATATTGAGTTCCCAGTCAAGTTTATTGCTTGTAAAAGTGGTTTTGTCAAAATCGTACTCAATAACCTTAAACATGTCGGACGAGAAGGTATACCATTTTCCTGTCAGCTTTTTTTGTGAAAAAGAGCTGTAAAAAGAAAGTAGAAGAAGTATTGAAAATAGCGGTTTCATAAAGTTCAATGTTTTGTACAGTTGGGGAATTGACCTATTGTCAGCCCATAACTACAGGCCTAATTTATAATTCCGTCCGCTGAATATGAATCGGTGATAGGCTGCTGGGCTTCCTTCTGTCCGCCACACTTTTGCCAAACGGCTAGCTGCGGGCTTTCCATTCTCTGCATCCTTTTATAATTTTCGTATTTTTTTGTTATTTGTTTTATGCAATTTTAGGGGTATTCCTAAAAAATTGTTCAAATATTATTTTACCGTCCTTAGTTTCATAAACGCATATTTCCTCAAATTCTTTGTACCCTATTTTTTTTATTGCTATTTCCATTCGCAGCTTTACGGTGAAATACGAACCTGCAATCAATGGATTTGAAAAGCTAATGCTATGGATCTTGTCAAGGCTATCAAGAAATCGTTGTTCTTTCAAATGCATATTAGTTACTCCAATAGTACGGCTTCCATCGGGGTCGATGCTTATAATTTCAGCATCGTATAGTTCTTGCTGCGCCTGGATGAATTTTCCTTCTTTGCAAAGAGATACCAATCTGTCTGCGATAACTGCTGTTGTCATTTGCAAGTGGTGAAGGGCTTAATGAAAAAACTTCTCCGTTCGACACATATGCACAGATAATTGATGGAAGTGCAATTATTGAGATTGATGGCAAAGCCTCCATACTTCAAACTGGAGAGGGAATACTTATACCTGCTCATAAACCAAGCCATATAAAACCCAATGGTAGGTTCAAATTGATTCTGACCGTAATAAAAAGCGGATATGAATAATGAATAAGTTGGGTCCTAATGTTTCATTCGATTACCGGAGCCGGTTGACCAATTGCCATTAACGGACAGGATTTATGCAAGCAGGAAAATATTTCGTCTGCCCACAACCGCTAACGAGTGAAAATATCGATTGATGGCTGAAGAAGATTAGAGCATTGCAAATGCTCATTGTTATTACGCCTTCCCCACTTGCACAAAACAGTTCATCCTATGGAACGGAAACATTGAGTTTGAATGTAGCTATCCGATTCAGTTGGCCTTTCTGTTCAATCTAAACAATAGCTGGGTGGATTGCCAATGCCCGCAATGTCGTTTTGTTTACATTTGCCGCATGACAACAGAACAAATCAGATCAATGAGGGACAGGGTTAGTGTCCTAAGGAGGTTTCTTTGACTACGATAACCGTAAGACCAAAGTAGAACAGGACAAGCAGCTTTCACTTTCGCCGGGCTTCTGGGACGATAATACCCGTGCCACGGCCACCATGAAGGAAATCAAGGTAAACGAGTACTGGATGAAACTCTACACGGAGCTGGAAGCTGCGGTGGACGATTTTGCCGTGCTCTTTGATTTCTGGAAAGCGGGCGATGCCACGGAAGAGGAAACCAAGGAAGCCTACGACAAGGCCCTGCAGCAAATAGAGGATGCCGAATTCAAGAGCACGCTGAACCAACCGGAGGATGAACTACCTGCCGTACTGCAGATCAATTCCGGTGCGGGTGGTACAGAAAGCCAGGACTGGGCCGAAATGCTGCTGCGCATGTACCGCATGTATGGCGACAAGCAGGGCTGGAAGGTAACCGAACTGGATTTCCAGGAAGGTGATGGTGCAGGAATCAAAACAGCTACGCTGCAATTTGATGGGCCTTTTGCCTACGGCTTCTTGAAGGCGGAGAGCGGTGTGCACCGTTTGGTGCGTATTTCCCCATTTGACAGCAATGCCAGGCGGCATACCAGTTTTGCCAGTGTGTACGTGTATCCATTAATTGATGACAGTATTGAAATAGAAGTGAACCCTGCCGATGTGGAGTGGGCCTTCTTCAGGAGTGGCGGCAGTGGTGGGCAGAACGTGAACAAAGTGGAAACGGCCGTTAGGCTTACGCATAAACCCAGCGGCTTTATTGTGGAATGCCAACAGGCCAGGACCCAAGGGGAGAACCGTGAAAAGGCCATGGCCATGTTGAAGAGCCGCTTGTATGAGGAGGAACTGCGCAAACGCCAGGAAGTATTGAATGCCAGCAATGCCAACAAGAAAAAAATAGAGTGGGGAAGCCAGATAAGGAGCTATGTGTTCCATCCATACAAGATGATCAAGGACCACAGGACGGATTATGAAGTGGGCAATATCGGCCCCGTAATGGATGGAGAGATAGATGGCTTTATCAAAGCCTATTTGATGAATGAGAAGGAGGAGAATTAATGTGATGATTGGATGATGTGATAATTTGATGATGTGATAATTGGATAATGTGATAATTGGATAATGATTGACCGAAGCGAAGACCATACAATATGGCAGTGCAATCTCCGCTTCGGTCAATCAGGAATCTTCAAATTCCAAATCAGAAATTCTCTCTGCTTCGGTCAATTAGAAATTTTGGAATCCCAAATCAGAAACCCATGATTTTTGCAATAAACGCCTTAATGAAACTGGATAGGTCATTCACTTCGTTCAATGGCAGGGTCGCTGATTTATCAAACACATCATGGTAGGCCTTTATACCTCCCAGGGTATAGAAGAAGAAGGAGGGCACTTTGTTTTCAGTGAAGAAATAATGGTCACTATTGGCAGCTTTGCCCCTTGCATTTACGGCCGCTAAATAATGCACCTTATTGTTGATGTCCTGCATGTACTGGAACTGTCTTGGGAATTCTGTTGCGTTAACCACTGTGATGCCCTCATCACCCGTTCCTTCCAAATCAAGGTTGAGGAGGAAGGAAATATTCTTCAAAGGAAGCAGGGGATTATCTGTATAGTATTTGGAACCGATCAGCCCCGCTTCTTCACCTGCAAAGGAAAGGAAGCCAATGGAATAAAGTTGTGGATGGGCCGCATAGTATTGGGCAAGGCTCAGCAGAAGGCCAGTACCGCTGGCGTTGTCATTGGCACCGGGAAAATAGGTACTGCTGCCCATGCCGCCCAAATGGTCATAATGCGCGGTAATGAAAATAATGGAATCAGGTTTGGCCGTTCCCTTTACATATCCACAGATATTGGCTGTCTTGAAGTTCTTGATAAACTTGTTTTCTATATTGGCCTTGATGTCAATGGGCAGGCCTTTTAGGCTTTTTGCATCAATGGTGATACCTGTATAATCTGCCACTTCATGGGCCACATCCCAAGTAAGCTTCTTTTCAAGGGTAACAATGATCCTGTTTGCTGGATCAACAAAATGCGTACTGTCTTTTTGCACCAGTTTGCCAGCACCCTTAACGGACCTGCTTTCGGGTGCCATGATAAAATCCTTACCAGGATCCAGTGGTACGCCATTAATGGAAAGCTCCATCCTGCTGGGGAAAGTATTAACAGGAAAGGAGAAGGGTTGCATGAAGCTCTTTTCACTCAAAGGTTGCAGGCCAAACGCCTTGAACTGTGCAGCAATGAAATCGGCCGCTTTGCCCATGCCATCATTGGTATAGCCCCTTCCCCAGAAATAGGGCGAAGTCAATGTGTCCACCATCTTCCTGATGAAGGGGGAATCCTGACTATGGGCTGCCAATGAAATGGATAAGCAAATGGTAATGAAAACTTTTTTCATGAAGCTATTTTAAGGATGGGTAATAAATGCAATGTATGTAATTGTGCAATAAGCACCGCAGCAATTTTGCGTACCAATAAGTTACAGCGGCGTAATCGGCTCCCCGTCTTTCCGACTTACCGGTAACAATTAAATTAGGTAAAGCCCTTTATCGTACTTAAGCACTCGATGCTTTTCCGGCCCTCAACCAAAAGAACCCGGACACTATTGAAAGGAACGATGCAAGCAGTACCGCAATCTTGGCAATATCCTGTTCAGCAGGGGAGGGGAAGGCCAGTGTGGCAATGAAGATACTCATGGTAAAGCCGATACCGGCCAATAGCCCGGCACCAATCACCTGCTGCCAATTGGTTCCAGTTGGCAGTTCGGCAACCTTTGTTTTGATGAGTATGAACGAAGCAAGGCATATACCCAGCGGCTTGCCAATAAAAAGCCCAATGATGATGCCCAAGCTTAATGTACCTGTTAACGGACCCAGTCCATCGGATGGGAACGCAATAGCTGTATTGGCCAGGGCAAACAGGGGCATAATGAGGAAGTAAACAGGTGCATGCAATTTCAGCTCGAAATTCTCAAGGTACTTCGTTGGCACGAGGAATGCAAACACAACCCCCGCTACAGTGGCATGGATACCTGAATTGAACATGCAGTACCAAAGTAAAATTCCAAATACAATATTCCAAATGCCAAATTTCACTTTCAGTTTGTTCATCAGGAGCAATAAGCCAGCAATTACTGCGCAGCCCAATAAATACAGTAGTTGCAATTGGCCTCCATAGAACAAGGCAATCACGATGATTGCACCAAGGTCATCAATGATGGCCAATGCGGTAAGGAATACTTTCAATGCAACGGGTACGCGTTTGCCCAGCAAGGAGGCCACACCTAAAGTAAAGGCAATATCCGTAGCTGTTGGTATGGCCCAACCTTTTGAATAAACTGTGCCATGGTTGATGGTAATAAACAAAATGGCCGGTATGGCCATGCCGCCAATGGCAGCCGCCACGGGCAGGACTGACTTTTTGAAGGAAGCCAGTTCCCCATTGACCATCTCCCTCTTTATTTCCATGCCTGCCAAAAAGAAGAAGAGGGCCATCAATAAGTCATTGATGACCAGCAATGGTGAGTTGGGCAATGAAAGCGGGCCAATATGCGCATGATGGTTGCCCGAGCCGTCGAAACTGGCTGCCCATAAGTGTTGGTATGCTTCTCTTGTGAAGGGGATATTGGCAATCAATAGGGAAACTGCGGTGCAGCCCAACAGCATGATGCCAATGGAGCGGCTGTCATGGATGAACTCCGAAAGTGGGTTAAGGAACCTATGTTTTAAGAAGGACAACATGCAGGCAAAATACAACTCTATTCACTCAATAGCTCAAACTTGCTCTTTGGTCTTTTATCATCCAGCCATTTAAAGCCACGCAAGCGTATTTCCTTATGGTCCACTTGCCCCATAGGGAAACTGGTTCCCTCCAGTTTGTTCCTGAACACAATTTTATGTACGGCCCCATCCACAAAATAGGTATCGATCACATCGGAGCTTGATTTGTTCACGCCCACAAATTTCCCCCTGTCGTCCTGTCCATAGTAAATACTTTCAGCAGGGCTGCCCTTTGTACGCATGAAGTTCATCTTGCCATCCACAAAAAAAGCATTCATCGTCTTTCCTGCCACTTGGTTGTAGTAATCAAGCCCGGCATGGCTAATGGCCATGGCATTTTCAAATACACGGGCCTTTTGCGGCTTGTTGTTCTGTAGGTAGAGGTAAATGGTATCCCCGGTCAACTGGTTTTCCTGCCCCCAAACAACTGGGTTCTTGAACAGGCGGAACGCAGAATCCCTTGGCGAGTAGAACACACTATCACCAATGGCCTGTGACGAATCGGAGTAGATGCGCACATGTGAATAAGCTTCAAAGAATTTGTTGCTGGCACTGTCCTTTACATCCGCTTCCACCATCTTCCCGTTCACGGAATCCCGAATGGACGGCACTTTCCTTTCCTTCAACAGGTCGGACAACCTAGCCGAATACAAAGTATCTGCCCGCACAAAAATGGAATCCTTGTTCTGCTTGATGAGCAATAACGGGTTCTCCGTTGCACGGAACGAGCCTTTCTTGTTGTCCGTTTCCAAATGGTTTGCAATAAGGTCATAGCCATTGGCGGTATCCTTCCCTTTATACACCACATTCTTCCTGAATTCGGCCCGGCCCGTACTGTCATCAAATACCATGGTTTCAGACTTGATGGTGCCGGAGCTGTCCTCGATCTCCGAGTTGCTGCCAAAGTAGGCCTTCTTGTTTTTCAGGTCGTACCAGCCATCCCTTGTTTTGATCTTGCGGCCACTGGTCAGTATTTTTGTTTGGGCAATAAAAGTGGCCTTGTCAAGGTAGGTATTGTACTGCAGTGTATCGGTCGTGATATCAAAGCCCGGATCCTTTAGAACCACATGCTGCTTGAAGAATATGTCCCTTGTTTCACCATAATAATAGCCTTCCTTGCTTGTTAGAACGGTTTTGCCATTTACCACTTTGCCCCCCTTGGTATAAGTGCCAATCTTGGTATTCACATCGTATTCCAGTTCATTGGTGGTCAGTGTGCCCTTGCCATCGGTAAGCTTCACGTTCTTGTTGAGATAGGCTTTCTTCTCTTTCCCATAGTATTTCAGGTAATCGGCATAGGTATGCACACTGTCTGCATCATTGATGTGCACATGGCCAAAAGCTTCCAGCGTGTTCAGTTTCTGGTCAAGTACGGCACTGTCTGCATAGAACAATGTCCTTTCCTGCCTTACCACTACCCCCTCTGCCAATGATACAAAAGTGGTGGAATCAAGCTTCTGGAAATTGTAGCGTTTGGCAGCCAATATGTCCAACTGCTTGCCCTTTGAAGTGTCATTTCTTTGCTGTGCGGGAACAATGGTTACTGCTGATAGGGCCAACAGTAAACAGTATGTAAATTTTTTGCGCAAATTGCAATTATTTAAGGATTCTTTGTTGAATCAAGCGGGGCTGTCAAGGGCCCGCTCTTGTCTTTCTTCCCGAACACTGAAATATTTACATAGCGTTTGGGATGGGTACGAAGGTCGTCCAATAAAATGTTTGCACTGCGGACCGTATTGGTAAGATTATTATAAAATGTCTTGTCCGTCATCAATAAGCCCAATGAACCATCCTTTGAACTTGCCTTTTCAATAAGGCCGTTTACCTTGTCAATGGCGGCTTTCAGCTTATTGACGGAACCTTCAATATCGGCCTTGGACAAATTGCCCGTTGTTTTCTCCAGATTGTTCAATGTGCCAGTAATCTTCTCGTTGTTATCGGAAAGGTTCTTGGTAAAACTGTTCAAATTGTCCATGGACTTTGCAATGCTGCCACTTTGAGCGTTCAGCATGGCTTGTAGCGATACGGAACTGTTCATTAAGCTTGCGGTGGTCCTGTTCATGTTGGCAATAACGCTTTGCAGGTTGTTCTTGGCCGTGACATCAAAAACGGAATTGATGTTACGCAATACACTGTCCAAAGTATGGGTGGTTACCCTTAACTGGTCAGCTACAGGCCCAATCTTATTGGTGAGCTCACCCAAAAGGCCAGCGTCATTAACCGTGTTTATTTTATCACCCGATTTCAGGAAACTGGTGCTGTTGCCCAATTTTATTTCGATGCTCGGTGTGCCCAGAGGATTGCTGGCAATGGAAGCCACGGAGTTGGTAGGGATATTGTAATTGCCTTTAAGTTTTATGGCTACATGTATTGTTTTTAGGTTGGCATCCGTATTTTCAATTTCATACACACTGCCCACAGTGAAACCATTAATGTAAACAGGGTTGGATACCATCAGTCCTTTCGCATCGGGATATTCGGCATAAATGAAGTTGCCTGTTTTGAACATGGTCCTCCCCTTCAAAAAATTGAAGCCAAGTATCATCAGTACAATAGCAATGGCGGTTAGTGCCCCAACTTTTGTTTCATTAGATATTTTCATGCGACAAATCTAAGGGTTATTGTGTAGTGGCAAAAAACACGAAATCAATAAAATGGAAGAAGTTTTTGGATGAGCAGTATAAGTATTTCAGCAAGTATGCCCATGACATACTTGCTTCCCTTGCACAGCGTCTACCTAGTCCGTAGCCCCATGCAGCTACTTGTGCTTATGTTCAATTTACCAGTAGGCAGCGCTATTATTGGCCCCTATTATACCAAGAGGCAACTTTACAATTAGCAGTAGTAAACAGCCTCTTATCTATTTTATTTTATTATTTCGATTACGCTTGCCATATTGCATTACATTTGAATAGCAACTGAAACACCCACCCTATGAAGTTATTGATAACTGGTATATGGATGCTTATCTTGACTGCTGCCTTTTCCCAGCCCGCATCCACCAGCCAATTTATGGAGCAGATCAAGAAAGCCCCTAACGATTCAACCAAAGTAAGGCTATATGGCAAGCTCACAAGGTTGTACATCAATACAAAGCCTGATTCAGCTATCTATTACCTTGGAGAAGGGTTGAAACTTGCCAAGGAAATAAACGATAGGGAAGGTGAGGGAATGATGCTCTCCCAACTGGGCCTTGTAAATGAAGTGCATGGGAACTTGGAGCTGGCAAAAAAATACGAATTGGATGCACTGGGCATTTTCAAGGCAATTAAAAAGCAATCAGCCATTGCAGTGGTGGAAAATGGATTGGGTGTCATTGAAAGCAAGAAGGGCAACTATGCCGCCGCCGCCACTTATTTTCTCGATGCCCTCTCCATTCATAAGGGCCTGAAAGACAATTTTGGTATCATGCAAGGCTATATAAAACTCGGTACTGTGAACGACCTGAGTGGCAATATGGATAAGGCGTTGGAATATTTCAACATAGCCTGGGAAATGAACCACAATGATACCCTGTCCAATGCCTATTATTCACTCTCCAATAATATAGGCATCATTTATGGCAGGAAAGGCAATTTCAAAAAAGCCCTGGAATATTTTGAAGCAGGTATCAAAACAAGCAATACACCACGGTTTATTGATGTGCATATTTCACTGCTCAACAATGCCATGAAAGCCTATGGCGAAATTGGCAATAAGCAGAAAGCCCTGGAGTATCACCAGTTGGTCGTTGGTCTAGCAAGGAAATATGAAATACCGGAAGAAGAAGCAAGGACATTGATCAATTTTGCTGATGTGAACAAGGACAACCCCTCCTTGGAGCTTGTTTACCTGAAGCGGGCCTTGGTGATAGCAGACTCAGTTGAAAGCAGGCAAATTGCTGTTGATGTGTACCAGGCCATGGCCGATGTGTACAAGCAGCAAAAAAATTACCAAGCAGCTTTGACTGCTACGGAAACCTACCAGAAAATTGAGGACAGCCTCTTGAATATCGAAAAAACAAAAGAAATTGCGAGCCTCTTTTCCAGCTATGAACTCAATGAATCCAAAACACATATCCAGGAACTGGAACTGGTCAACCAGAAAAGGACCAACGAAAGGAACCTTGTTATTGTTGGCATAGCTGCAATTTTATTGATACTGCTAGTTGGCTACTACTATTACCGTAAGGCAAGCTCACTGAACGGTAAACTGCATGAATCCAATAAAATAAAGGACAAGCTATTTTCCATTATCGGTCATGACCTGAAGAGCCCCATTGGTGGCCTTGTGCAGACACTGGAGCTGCTGGAAGACGATGACCTTACTCCAGATGAAAGAAAATTTGTAATTGGTGAGCTGAGGAAACAGACCCAGCTTTCATTGGATACCCTCAATGCACTGCTGAAATGGGGCGAAACACAATTGAAAGGCATCTCGGTAAACCCGGTCAAATTCCAAACAAAGGAAATCATTAAACGCAACATTGACATACTCGCAAAACATGCGGCAGTAAAATCGATTACTGTAATTGACCATACAGAAGATAGCACCAGCCTGTTTGTGGACCAGAACCATTTTGATTTTGTGGTACGCAACCTGCTTTCCAATGCCATCAAATTCACCAATCCGGATGGCAAGGTGGAAATCAATGCCGTTGAAAATCCAAAAGAAAATACCGTGGTGTTTTCTGTAAAGGACAATGGTATGGGCATTGGCAAAGAGCAGCAGCAGCAATTCCTGAAGTCCAATATCAATGTGTCATTTGGTACCAAGGGCGAAAAGGGCACAGGACTGGGATTGCTCCTTACCAAGGAGTTCATTCAGGCCAACAATGGCAGGGTGTGGCTGGAAAGCCAGGAAGGCCATGGTACCACGTTTTACTTCTCCTTGAAAAAAGGCTAGTTGGTACGGTACAGGCATGTAACAGAATACAATCGTACTATTGTCTATTCAATGCCCAAGAAAACGGCGGTACCACCCAAAAACAGCATGGGAAGCCCTAAACTAACAACGGCTGCCAACGAAGCATGCATTGTTCGTTATATAATTTCCGCATCGCTTCTTTCATCTTCCCAAATTCAGTTGCCAACCCTTACTTTTGCCGCAAAATAAGGAGCAAGCAAACCATGTTAAGTGCAAGAAATATTACGTTGGCCTACGGTAAACGTGTGCTGTTTGATGAAGTGAACATCAACTTTTTGAAGGGCAACTGCTATGGCGTTATTGGTGCCAATGGCGCAGGTAAAAGTACTTTCCTGAAAATATTGAGTGGCGATATTGAACCCAATAAGGGCAGTGTGGAAATTGGCAAGGGGGAGCGTATGAGCTTCCTGCGCCAGAACCAGTTTGAATTTGACAATGAAACGGTATTGAACACCGTGCTCATGGGGCACAAGAAAATGATGGAAGTGATGCAGAAGAAGGATGCCATTTACATGGATCCGGAGGCTACAGAAGACGATTACATGAAAGCCAGTGAACTGGAAGCGGAATTTGGCGAAATGGGCGGCTATACTGCGGAAAGTGATGCCGCTAGTTTGCTGGGCGATTTGGGTGTCAAGGAAGAGAACCACCAAACATTGATGAGCAATATTTCCGGCCCCATGAAATTGAGGGTATTGCTGGCACAGGCCCTATTTGGTAACCCCGATATCCTGTTATTGGATGAGCCTACCAATGGTCTGGACATAGAAACAATCGGTTGGTTGGAGAACTTCCTGGCCGATTATGAGAACATTGTGCTGGTAGTGAGCCATGACCGTCACTTTTTGGACACGGTCTGCACGCACGTAGCCGATGTGGACAGGGCCAAAATCAAAACTTTTACCGGTAACTATACTTTCTGGTACGAATCATCACAATTGATGGCACGCCAGATAAATGACAAGAACAAGAAGAACGAGGAAAAGCGGGCCGCATTATTGGATTTCATTGCACGTTTCTCTGCCAATGCCTCCAAAAGCAAGCAGGCAACTTCCCGCAAAAAAGCCTTGGAGAAATTGACCATTGAAGAAATAGAACCAAGCAACAGGAAATACCCCGGAATCATTTTCCAACCATTGAGGGAGGTGGGCAACCAGATCCTGAACGTGGAAAACTTAAGCAAGAGCATTGATGGCAGGAAATTGTTCGATAAGGTTTCTTTTAGCGTGAACAAGGGGGAGAAAATTGCATTCCTCAGTAGGGACCCAATGGCCGTGACCAATTTCTTTGAGATCATTAACGAAAAGGAAAAAGCAGATGGGGGCAAGTTTGAGTGGGGCACTACCATTACCAAGGCCTACTTGCCTTTGGAAAACAATGAATTCTTCACGGAAGGTTTGCCGTTGATGGACTGGCTGCGCCAATATGTACCACCCCATGTTACGGACGCCGATGAACCCTTCCTGCGTGGCTTCTTGGGCAAAATGCTGTTCAGTGGCGACGACATTGCCAAGAAAACGAACGTGTTGAGCGGAGGAGAAAAGGTACGCTGCATGGTAAGCCGCATGATGCTGCAAAGCCCCAACCTGGTTGTGCTTGACCAGCCAACCAATCACTTGGACCTGGAAAGCATCCAAAGCTTCAATGAAGGCTGCCAGACATTCCCCGGTATTGTTTTGCTTACATCACATGACCATACATTCATGCAGACAGTAGCCAACAGGATTATCGAATTGACACCAAAGGGCATCATCGACAGGTTGATGACTTTCGATGAATACTTGGAAGACAAGAGGGTGAAGGAACTGAAGGAAGAAATGTACAGCTAGTACGATAAATAAAGGATTTGCGCACCAATCCATTCAAGCCCTTATCAACCCATAGCCATGGATTGATAAGGGCTTGGTTCATTTAGGCACAGCTTCTTAAGGTTTCCTGCATCAAAGTTGTAGGTAATTGGGGTTAACAAACCTCCGCCATTAAAGGATAATCAATTACGCTTTTAGCCAATCCCTCGGAAAATCATAATAGCTTCACTCTCCTTGTTAGCAAGGCTGCATTACCGATTACCGCCCTCCCGACTTTCCGACGCTGGTCCTCCCGCCGCCGCCTTTCGGACTCAGGTCCTCCCGTCTCCCGTCTTCCCTCTTCCAACATTTCCACATACTAACAACCGTTCAATATTGGGTAAGTTCAATAGCTATCTTTACGCACTTTAAATCCCGGTTGCTGAATTGGGTTTCAACTGTGCCATGCCGTAAATACGGGGCATGCCCCATAAAAATCCCCCGCAACCTCAATCATAAAACTGTTGTTATGCTAAAAGTTGGTGTATTTGGCGTTGGCCATTTGGGAAAGTTCCACCTGAACAATTGGAAAGAAATAGAAGGGGTGAAGCTCGTGGGCTTTTTTGATCCCAATAACGACAATGCCAAGGCCGTAACGGAGCAATATGGCCTGAAACGGTTTATGGATGAGGATAAACTCATGGATGCCTGTGACATTATTGATGTGGTGGTACCTACTGACTGGCATTTTGAGATCTGTATGAAAGCTGTCCGAAAGGGCAAGCATGTATTCGTAGAGAAGCCCTTGTGCAACACCGTTGCCGAAGCAAAGGACCTGGTAGACATGGTCCGGGAAGCAAACGTAAAGGTGCAAGTTGGCCATGTGGAGCGTTTCAATCCAGCCTATCTGGCCGTGAAGGACCTGAACCTGAACCCCATGTTCATTGAAGTACACCGTTTGGCACAGTTCAATCCCCGTGGCACAGAAGTAAGTGTGATACTCGATTTGATGATCCATGATTTGGACATCATTTTGAGCATGATCAAAAGCAATGTAAAGAACATTACTGCAAGTGGCGTGGCTGTAATGACCGATACGCCAGATATTGCCAACGTGCGCATAGAGTTCAACAATGGCTGCGTGGCCAATTTAACCAGCAGCAGGATCAGCATGAAGAAAATGCGGAAAATGAGGCTCTTTCAAAAGGATGCCTACATAGGCATAGATTTCCTGGAGAAGAAAACCGAGATCATACAATTGCAGAAACAGCCTGATAAGCATTCTTTTTCCTTCGATTTGGATACCCCTAATGGAAAGAAGACCATTTCCGTTTCAAACCCCATTATTCCCGAGGCCAATGCCATCAAACTGGAACTGGAATCCTTTGTTGACGCCATTGTAAACGATAAGCCCACTGTGGTAAGCGAAATTGACGGGTTCCTGGCCATGGAAATAGCCCACCAGATACTGGAAAAGATCAACAACACCAGTATATTGGTATAAGCATGAATAAGCCATTGCATATTTTTTGGTACGGGCTAAGTGATTTTGTTGCTTCCATATTGGCATGGACTGTTTTTTCTTTGTACAGGAGGGTCCTATTACATGAAGGCGGTGCAGAGTTCAATGAACTGCTTTACCAGAACCAGTTCTTCATAGTTACCCTCATCACCGTTCCCATTGCTTGGGTAATGCTGTTTACTTTAACCGGAAGTTATTCCCTGTCGCTCTACGGCAAGTCCAGGTTAAGTGAGTTCACAAACACCGTGATTGTTTCCTTAGTTGGCTCACTGGTCATTTTCTTCCTGATGCTCATCAACGACAGCAAGGACAATTACAATTATTATTACAGGGTCTTCTTTTCCCTGTTATCCGTTCAGTTCCTTTTTGTTTTCTTGGGGAGGTTCCTATTGTTGCTGAAGGTCAAACAGGATCTGGCAAAAGGCAAAGTGGTATTCAATTCACTGATTATCGGCAATGGCCCATTGGCTGCGAAGGTATATAAGGAAATAAGCAAGAATTTCCTTTACTTAGGATACAAAGTGGTCGGTTTTATTACCATTGAAGAAGTTGTTAAAAATGGGTTGACCAAACACTTGCTGCCAAACCTAGGTACCATTGCAACCTTGCAAAAAGTAATTGATGAAAGCAATATCCAGCAGGTAATCATTGCGCTGGACAGCAAGGACAAAGCAATGATAGAATCGATGGTGAACATGCTTACAGAAAAGGATGTGGAAATAAAGATTGCCCCCAGCACTTTGGACATTGTTTCAGGCTCCGTGAAAACAACCAATGTTTTTGGGGCCACATTGATTGATATACAGAATTCATTATTGCCCCTGTGGCAACAGAACATCAAAAGGGTAATTGATGTGGCTTTTTCTTTTGCAGCATTGGTTGCCCTTAGCCCCTTGCTCGTTTTTATTGCTATCAGGACCTGGCTATCCTCCCCGGGCAGCATTTTTTATTCGCAGGAAAGGATAGGGTTAAAGGGCAAAGTGTTCCGCATCTATAAGTTCCGGAGCATGTTTATGGATGCTGAAAAAGATGGCCCAGCATTGTCAGATGACAATGATTCACGCATTACCAACTGGGGAAGGTTCATGCGTAAATGGCGTTTGGACGAACTACCACAACTTTGGAACATCATTAAAGGGGACATGAGCCTGGTAGGCCCAAGACCCGAAAGGAAGTTTTTTGTGGATAGAATCAGTGAACAGACACCTTACTATCATTATCTCTTTAAAGTGAAGCCAGGTTTGACCTCTTGGGGGATGGTACAGTTTGGTTATGCATCCAGTATAGAAGAAATGATTGAAAGGATGCAGTACGACCTCGTATATATCGAAAACGCATCCCTGTTACTTGATTTCAAGATTATGTTCCATACCATCCGCATCATTATTTCAGGCAAGGGCAAATAGCACCACAATATTTGTTCCCGATCCACATTCCCTTCCAATTGTCCCTATACTACACAGGTCTTATCTAAAACGTTTCGCTATTTCCACAGATAGTTAAAAAATGGGACCGTACCTATAGCTAATACCGAATGGCATGGAAATTTCTGCTAACTGCTAAAACCAATTATCATGGAACATACAAAAAATCAAGGTCAACAAGACCCCAAAAGACAAGGT
Source organism: Chitinophagaceae bacterium (assembly GCA_023251255.1). Taxonomy (GTDB): domain Bacteria; phylum Bacteroidota; class Bacteroidia; order Chitinophagales; family Chitinophagaceae; genus UBA1930. The sequence continues at coordinate 8,409 of JAHEZD010000083.1, read as the reverse complement.
ATGGCAAATACCAAGAACACTAAACCAAGTGATGACAGGAAAACTGGAACCAGCAAGAGGGGTGCGGATAGTGCCTCAGGTAGTGACCGTTCTTCCAGACCAAATGATTCACGCTAATTAAATTCCTCCATTAACGCATGGCACCAATGCAATCTGCATTGGTGCCATATTTTTAAAGCTACTTGTATGCAAGCAACAACAGTAAAACCTGAACAGAACAACCATAGCGGAAGCTCACCGTATAAACTGTTCAGTAAAGTGGGGCTGAATTTTTCGCAAGATGATGGGCAGCCCACCGAAAAAAATAAGGAGGACCAACCCACGCCATTACCATTACATGGTAAGAGGATCAATGCACACAACCTTTTCCCGGTAAATGCAGAGGATACCATCAAAGAAGATGGCTTTTACATCAGGTAAGCAATTTTGTTGGCCTATTCTCATTTTCATTTGGATTCCAACAATATATTTGTGCATGGCACTACCCGAAAATCAGCTTATCATTAAACGTTCCACTTTGCCGAACGCAGGCAAGGGCCTGTTCACAAAAGTTGATATTCCTAAAGGCGCAAGGATAGTACAGTATACCGGCGACATTAAAGCTTGGAAGGAAGTCACGGAGAATCCGGTGTTCAATGCCTATGTCTTTTACGTTAACCGTAACCATGTAATTGACGCAAAGGATAACAAGAAGTCCATAGCCCGTTATATCAATGATGCAAAGGGACCCAATAATCCTGATGGATTGAAGAACAATTGCAAATATGAAATAGATGGATTGAAAGTGTATGTCATAGCTATGAGGAACATACCAGCAGGCTCGGAACTATTGGTAAGCTATGGAAGGGATTATTGGAAAGCCATCCGCCACAATCAAACATTGGAACAATAAGCCGGCCACTTGCATCCTAACAAAATGCCCCAACGTCCAAGGGCACTATTCAAGCATTCCAACCATCATTAATGCCTACATCAGCTCCATTGATTGTAACGGTGAAACTGGACAAGCAGGCACAGGAGTACTTCGCTGCACTTCGGCAAAAGCATTTTCCTGCACACTGTAATTACATGGAAGCCCACCTTACTTTTTTCCATAAGCTCCCTGCAAACCTTGATGTAATGGATGCTACCTTAAAGAAGTTTGCAGAACACGGAACAATGGACCTGGAAGTAACCGGTATCAGGAACATTGGCAATGGCAATGTGTTTACCCTTGCTTCGGTTGAGCTGGGTCACCTGCATAAGGCCATGCAGCAATCATTGGGCAAATACCTGATTACACAGGACAGGAAAAAACTCTGGCCCCATATCACTGTACAGAACAAGGTAACAGCTTTCAAAGCAAAGCAAACAACGGAATTACTGTTGGATAATTTCAAGCCCTTTACCATAAAAGCCATTGGCCTTACTAGCTGGTTGTATTTAAAGGGGCCTTGGCAGCACCAAAAAGATTATTTGTTCAATAATAGTCTAGCGTAGCTGTTTAAAGTCGATTGGTGCCATTTCTCTTCTGCAGTTCCCCAACCAATTGCGTATTTCCATTACCGCATGGCAACTTACCAGCTATAATTTCATTTGCCGGATTATAGTGGTGGAATTTGGTTTTTCACACTGTTCATGCCAGCTACTGTTTTTTGTTGGGATATTCATTTTAAAATTATCGGTACAGCCCTAATTTGCTGTACCAATCCAAGAAAATTAAATTGGAATTGCTCCTATTTGTCTTAGTAATCCAAGCATATCAGGCTGTCCGTACTCTTCCACTATTTGGTCGTCAACCAGGCGATAGAAATTTATGGCTTGCACAACAATTGGTTTCCCTGTAGCCGGAACACCAAAAAAATTACCTTGATGTGTACCTTTCATAGTGTACCGTGCAGCTATCTTGTCACCTTCCGCTACCATATCTTCCAGTGTCCATTGCATATCTGGAAATCCGCTACGCATCATTGCCAAAACCATTAGGTAACCTATCGGACCCTGCATAGGTTCAGGTTGCATAGGCACATGAAACTTTGCCAAAGGGCTGATTAATTGCTGTGCCAAATTCTCGTCGCCAGTATTAATAAACTGAACAAATAGTTTGAAAAAGTCTTTATGGTTTGTCATTTCTATATTTTAAGATAAAAACCGTAATGAAACCTTGAGCAAGCCCCACTACGATTAACTGAGTCAATACCCTGAATTATTTTGATTTGTTGTACATGTACCGTGCTATCTTCCATTGCCCGTTTTCGTTTTCAAACACAAACAATTCACGGTTTTCATCTGCCAGGGTTTGTCCATTTGCTTTAATAACAAAAGAGCCTTTTGAGGTTGACCTTGCGAAAGCAGTATTGCCATTTACAACAATTTCAATTATGGAAAATTGCAGTGTATAGCTGAAGTTGTCAAACACATACTGGTAAGTTCCCTTTACAGCATCAAGGCCATCGGCTGTGGGTGCTGCATTTGCTATTAATGAACTGTTTTTGGTGTAAAGTGCAATTACTTTATCAACGTCAGAAGCATTTAATGCATCCTGATAAGAGAAAATCAATTTCTCGATTGCTGACCTTTCTGTTGTTGTTTCCATTTTTTATTTTTTAAAATTGTTTAACTGGTTTTAACAGTGCAAAAGTGCCATGCCGCACCTGTACCGGCCAATAAACAAGTTTAAGAAACAGGCTTAATGTAGTTTAAGGGCAACAGCTATTTCAATGATTTTTCGCCACGTATCTTACTTAGGAATTCTGGCGTAATGCCAAGGTAGGAAGCTATTTGAGTGTTGGGAAGCCGCAATGCAAGTTGGGGATATTGTTCCAGAAAATCTGAGTAACGTTGATTGGCATTTGAGCTAAAATTTTGCAGTAATCGGTGTTGAAGTTCAATAAATTTTTCCTCTACAATCACCCTGAAATTCCTGTCGAACTTGGGTACGTTCATAAATAAAAAAAGCAAATCCCGCTTTTCTATTTGCAGGATTATAGAAGGCTCAATTGCTTCAATGAACAACTTGCTTGGTTTTTCGGAATAGAAGCTTCCCAAGTCGGCAATCCAGTCGTTCTCAACAGCAAAACTTATATTGTGTTCATGCCCCTTCTCATCAACACCGTACATTTTAAAGCAGCCTTTCTCCACAAAAGTGTAATGCTTACAAACAAAACCTTCCTGTAAAATCATTTGCCTGCGTTTTATTTGCCGTTGTGTTACCCTTTCAGCCAATAGTTTTATTTCTTCTCCGTTCAGGGGAAGATAATTTTTAAAACATTCTATCAATGGTTGTACTGTCAAGCCCGGATTATTATTGGTTTGATTTTCATTCTTGGATCTGCCATGAGTTTGCTGCCAATTCTTATATGTATGAAAGTACGGACATTATTATTTATCAACCACCTGCATCTGCATTTCATTCATCCGTCCGCCGTGAATGATTATTTTAGAAGAGGCAGTGTTAAGCTCAAGGATATCGGCTGGTGTCAGTTGAACATTGATTGCCCCTAAGTTCTCGTGCAGGTGTTCCATGTTCCGTGTTCCGGGGATTGGAACAATAAATGGTTTCTGTGCCATCAGCCAGGCAAGTGCAATTTGGGAAGGGGTTGCATTTTTCTTTACTGCAAACTGTTCCAGCAAATCAACTATGGGCATATTTGCCATTAAGTTTTCAGCAGAAAAGCGGTCGAACCCAGAACGAAGGTCTGTTTTGGGGTCAAGCTTGGTTTGTGCATTTATTTTGCCTGTTAAATAGCCCATACCCATTGGTCCCCAAGGAACGAAACCAATACCCAATTCCTCACAGGTTTTCAAGACATTGTTGCGTTCCACATCCCTTGTCATAATTGAATATTCAGTCTGGACAGCAGTAACAGGTTGAACAGTGTGTGCTTTACGGATGGTTTTTGCACTCGCTTCTGAAAGGCCAAAGTGCAATACCTTGCCTTCTTTGATCAATTCTTTAACGGTACCAGCCACGTCTTCAATGGGTACTTTAGGATCAACACGATGCTGGTAATAGAGGTCAATACGGTCGGTCTTAAGACGCTTCAATGATTGCTCCACCACTTTCCTGATATGTGCCGGTTGGCTATTAAGCGTACCACCTGCTTCAATATCAAAACCAAATTTGGTAGCTATAATTACTTTGTTCCTGAAAGGTGCCAATGCTTCTCCAACAAGTTCCTCGTCTGTATAGGGACCATACACTTCTGCCGTATCAAAAAACGTCACGCTTTTTTCATAGGCTTCACGAATTACTTTGATACCTTGGTTTCTATCGGCCGGGGGACCATAATTGGCCATAATACTCATGCAGCCGGCTCCCAATGCTGAAACTTCCAGGTTTCCCAATTTTCTTTTTTTCATTTTATTGGTGTTTTTAGTTTCCGCAAAAAGCTGGGATGAACCTGCAAGCATAACCCCTGCACCCAAAAGAGCAGATTGCTGAATGAAATTTCTTCTTGAATTTTTATTGTCCATGATTGTCCTCCTTGTTTTTATTGTTCTGCTTCCTGAAGATGGACCTGCATGGCAGGTGATTGAATATTGAAAACACGCTCCAAATGCTTGGGATAATTTGCAAGGTCTTTAGCTATGTCACTACGCTTGAATATATCAAAGCAGTTGTAACCCTCCATAATTTCATAGCCACAAAAACGGTAGTTGCTGGTAATGTTCAGGAAAAGGTCTGCTGTACCCTTACCCTGCATCAGTTGTTGAGCAGGGTTATCAAATGCTTCGACTGGTGCATTCCAGGTGGCACAAATCATGAATTTCTTTCCATGCAGGTTTCCACCTGTTCCATATTGTTTTGATTCGTCTTCCCTTGTTCTTCCGTCACCCGTTAAGAACGATTTGCTGAACAGTCCACTGTTGAACACTTCATCAACATACTTTTTGTATATCCACGGTGCACCGAACCAGTTTACCGGCATTTGTAAAATCACGATACCTGCTTCCAGGTGTTTTTTCTCTTCTTCTTCAGGATTATAACCGTCTTCAATGATTGTTTCCAGAACTTCAAATGATTGGGTTGCAAAGAAATCTTTTGCAATCTGATAGAATGAATCGTTTAATCTTCCTTCTGTCCAGTTAGGGTAGGTTAAATGTGTATTGATGAGCAATACTTTTTTCTCTTTTGTCATTGCTTGAAATTTAATAATCAATTATTGAAATTGCTTTTTTTATACTGTTACTTCATGTGTGTATCAAACCACGCCAGCATCACTTGTGGATTTTTTCCGAAGTAGTTGTAGCCTTCAAAACGCTGGTCCGTACCTTCTATCCAGAAGAGTTTTTTATCTTTTGAAGAAATGTTATCGTATATCTCCTGAACGTTTGACGGCTTGGTTAAAAAGTCATTATGTACCTGTGCCACAAGTGTAGGAATGGTGACAGCTTTGGCATATTCCATTGGCCAAACATCTTTCAGGTAAAAACCTGTGCGTTTGTGAAATGCCTCATCGAACAACTTCATACCATTGTCAATTTTATTGTTTTCCACAGCTGTCTCCACGAAAACCTTTGGGGATACAGGCTGCAAGGCAAACATTGCTTTCACGTCCTTAAATTCTTCGGGGTGCTTTTTCATGCCTACGATGGTTGCATTGGCACCTAAGCAACGGCTGTACAATGCTATCTTCATGTTTTTGGTATCTGGCCTTGACCTGGCATAACGCAATGAACCAATTACATCACGGTATTCCAATATACCATGCCCATTTACGCCACCACTGCCCATGCCGCTCCGGCCATGATTACGCAAGTCATAGGCAATAATATTGTAACCTGCATCGTGCAGGATTTTGTATTCGGGCAGGAAATTCACTTCAAAACCACCAAAGTTTTTCCAGGGATCTAAATGTCCCGGGTAGCCATAGCGGTTTGCAGGCATGGGATGATTGCAGATGATCAGTTTATCTGAATTTTTTGCAGGAATAAACCAACCTTCTATTGTTACACCATCCATCGCAGGGAAAAATATTTCTTCGTACGCCATTCCATATTCATCAGGCGTACGCAAAATGGGCGTACGGGTTGAATGTGCCATAAGGTCTGCAAGTCCATTGATAAATTCTTCGGACTTTGAATCTTTTGCGTTCATAGTATTTCCTTTTTCGTTTGTTTGATTTGACTGTGGTAATGAAGCAGTACGCAATACCCAACCTTCTGTTGATGCAATACGGAATTGCCTGGCGGCTATATATTCTGTAGAATTGTAGAAACGTTCCGCTGCTGCCACGCTATTAAATTCTGCCACACCAATTACCTTTTCAGGATTGCCCTCCAGTACCTTTATTTTTTCATTGTAAATGATCACTTTTCCATCAAATTTTGGTGCCAATGAGCCAGCCGCAGTCATATACTTATTAAAAGTCGTTTGGTCTTTGATGGTATAATTTACAAATTGGTATCCCAGCGGTTGGGATGAAGTAAATGCTGCCGAAGCGTTGCCTTCGGTCAGTATTGCCCAACCTTCTGTAGAGGCAATACGATATTGCCTGGCAGCCGTATATGCTGCTGAATGATAAAATCGTTCTGCTTCAGCAAGGCTCTGAAATTCTGCTACTGCAATCACTGATTGTGGTTTTCCTTCCAGTACGGTTGCCTTATCATTATATATGATAACCTTGCCATTAAACTTTGGGGCAAGTGTACCTGCGGCTGCCATATATTTTTTAAAAATATCCTGGTCCTTAATGGTATAATTGGCTATCATGTAACCGTGGGGCTGTGCTGCTATTGCAGCAGGGGCTGCTGTATTATCCTGGCTAGAGCAGGGCGATGTGAGAAATGCAAAACTGATTGCAATAATGAGTTGAAAGATCCTGTTCATGTTCCTATCTTTTTTATGCTTGATTTGATAGCACAAAACTAGATAGCAGCCCTAAGGTTGACGAGGACGTATTACTACAAAAAAGTAAACAAATTACTGATTGGGAAAAGCCTTTATGTTGATGGCCTAGATAAGCTAATGTATTGCATGCAACTTGTTCAGGGCCATTAGGTAAGGGACACTATGCAATCATTGTTTGACAAAAACAATATCCACCTAGTCCTTTGGCCTGTGTGCAAGTTCTTGAAGCAGGGTAATAAGGGCTTCAAGTTTTAATGGTTTGGAAATGTAGTTGTCCATACCTGCACGGGAACATTCTTCGCGGTCTCCCACCATTGCGTTTGCCGTCATGGCAATAATAACCGGTTGTACCGCATAATTCTTACGTATATACCTTGTTGCTTCCAAACCATCCATTTCAGGCATTTGCACATCCATTAATATAAGGTCATACGGGTCTTTATCCAACATTTGAACCACTTCCCTGCCATTTGTTGCCAAAGCTGGGGTATAGCCAAGTCTTTCCAGTATTTTCAAAATCAGTAACTGGTTCATCTGGTTGTCCTCTGCTACCAAAATATGTAAGGGATGGGCCATTGAAAAATCCTTCTTTAAGAGAAATTCAGGTGCCTGGTCAGGTTCCCCTCGCTGCTGCTGGAATGCCCTTAATATTGATTGGCTTAGATGTTTTTGCTTAACAGGTTTGCAAACAATATCCGTAAATAAACCTGGATGTTTCTTCTTTATATCATTGCCCAAGGAACTTAACAATATAATGGGCAATTGGGGATTTGCGTGCTTAACAAGTGTACTTAATTGGATACCGTCCATTTTCGGCATCTGTAAATCACTGATCAGCAGATCAACAGACTTATCCTTCTCCAGGTACTGCATGGCCTGAATGGCAGATGGCACCACCACGGGCTGCAGCTTCCAGTGTTTCAATTGAAGTTCCAGTATTTCGCGGTTAACGGTATTGTCTTCTACCACCAATATTTTCCGGTTTTTAACTGCCGCCATATTTATGGCGTTCAAGTCCTGTTTTTCTTGCGGGTTTAGTTTGCACCGAATACTGAACTTGAATATTGTACCCGTACCCAGTTGACTGGACACCGTAATATGCCCACCCATTAAACGCACCAACCGTTCAGAAATGGCGAGCCCCAATCCTGTACCACCATATTTACGTGTGGTGGAAGAATCAACCTGCGAAAATGCTCCAAATAGTTTGGACAGTTTTTCCGAGGGGATACCTATACCTGTGTCCCTTATTTCAAACCCAACTTCCACATCCTGCCCGTTTTGCTGGTCCAATAAGCTCACCCCTAAAAAAACCTCTCCTTTTTGGGTAAACTTCATTGCATTACCAACCAGGTTGATGAGCACCTGGCGCAGGCGCATGCTATCGGCTACCATTTGTGCAGGCAAGCGGTGGTCTATCTTGCACATTAATTCAAGGTCAAGCTGTGCCGCTTTTGTGGCAAATACGTCAAGTACCTCCTCTACACAGTTATACAGATTAAAATCATGCGGGTCAATATCCATTTTGCCCGCTTCTATTTTGGAGAAGTCAAGTATATCGTTGATAATGTTAAGCA
>JAHEZD010000082.1 GCA_023251255.1 Chitinophagaceae bacterium | reverse complement strand
ATGCCCATATTGGAGCGGATGGTCAATCCGTTCAAAGGTTTCCACTCTGCAAATGCAGTGGACAGGAGCCTCGTGATATTGTTCTGGTTCACATAGGCACCATCAGCTTCTTCCAATAATGGGTTTACCTGGTTGCCATTACCCGGGAACTTGACCAAAGAACCATCTGCAGCGTAAGGGGAGAAATAGGGTACTACCTTGTTGGCTACCGTAAGAATGGCATCGGCCCTTAGGTTCTGGTCGTAATAGGCCAATTGGCTTTCAAGCCCAACCCTGAAAGTATTGGATACGTTTTGGTCTATGTTCAAACGAAGTGTGTAGCGGTTGGAGTAGTCATTACCCAGTAGGCCTTTTTCCTTTAAATAATCAAATGAGAAATACACTTTTGTTTTTTCGCTACCGGCCGAAACGCCTACATTATAATCCTGTTGCGATCCCTTGTTCAGCAAGAGGCCAGGCCAGTAGAAAGAAGTGCCATTGGTAGCTGCAGCCAGTTCAGCAGCACTGGTAAATACCTTGCTGTCATCGGCAGGGGAGTTCCAGATACCTGTGGTACGGTACGCCTGCCGCTTTAGGTCCGCAAACTGGGGCCCTGTCATTGGCTTTGGGTAACCTGCTATATCGGATATACCTGCATAGGCACTTGCAGTAACTTTCATCTTGCCTGCACTTCCTCTTTTGGTAGTGATGATGATCACACCGTTTGCACCTCTTGAACCATAGATAGCGGTGGAGGATGCATCTTTCAGTACTTCCATGGATTGTATATCATTGGCATTGATGTCCTGGTAATTACTGTACTGGATACCATCAACAATATACAATGGACCATTGCCTGCATTTACTGACCTGGTACCACGAACGGTAACACTCACATTGGCCCCTGCACCACCGCTGGTCCTTACAATATCCACTCCCGGAAGCTTGCCCTGCAATGATTCCATGGCATTAGCGGCGGCCACTTTCTTTATTTCTTCCCCTTTCACGGAAATTACTGCACCCGTTAAGTCTTTCTTCCTTACCGTACCGTAACCCACTACCACCACTTCATTCAGGTCATTTTTTGCTGAGGCTTTCAACGAAATATTCAGTTCAGTAGCCGTACCTATTTTGATTTCCTTTTCATCATAACCTATATAGGAAAACACCAGTATATCTTTTTCTGTGGCATTGATGGTATAGTTGCCATTATCGTCTGTTGCAACCCCTTTGCCGGTACCCTTGATCTTTACCGAAACGCCTGCTAGCCCCTCCCCTTTTTCCCCGGTCACTTTACCTACTATCTTCAGGGGTGGCAGTGCTTCGACATTTTCCTTGATCACGATTAAATTGTTGGCAAGGAACTGGAAGGAAAGCCCCGTGTTGTCCAACAAGGTACTTAGCACCTGCTTCACTTCTTTGTCTTCAACACTTACATTTATTTTCTGCCTGATGCCCTGCAGTTCATTGTTGTACAGGAACCTGAACTGGGTCTGCTTTTCAATGGCAGAAAGTACTTTGGCAATTTCTGTTTTCCGGAACTTGAGGCTAACCGTATTCTGCCCAAGTCCCTTAGCGGACAATTGGAGGGAGAATACAATAAGAAGTAATGTGGTTATCTTCATGACAAGCAATCCTTTTGAGACAAGCGGCTTTTTTACAACCGTTAAAAAAGTTTTCATACTTTTATAGAGTTATGGTTAAATAATGCACACTGCGTAAAGCAGGGTGTTGTTCCTGAAAAGATGTTTAACCTGTTTGGCGGGGGATGGTGCAAACATCTCCCGTTTTTTTACGGCCTTATTTGGGGTAGAGGTTATTTAAATGTTTTAATAAATATTTCATGTCCTTTTATTGTGAAGTTGAATGCTGCTGCCGTTTGCAGGGCCGTAAATGCCTGCTCAACCGTTTCCTTTTCCAATGAACCATTGAACTGTAGCTTCTTTACGGCATCGTCCTCAAACCTGATGGAGATATTGTACCAGCGTTCCAGTTTCTTTGCCAATGCCTCAAAGTTTTCTCCCCTGAACTCCAGGCGGTTGTACACCCAGGCTGTTTCAATCCTTTCTGTTTCCTTTACGGTGCTATCCAGTATTTTAATGGCAAAACTCTTATTGTCAAGGTTCGATGCCTTTTCATTTTCATCGCTTCCCTCTTCGTTGTTGTCATCAGAGGCGTCGAAATAAGAAGCTATGAATTTCTGGTTGGGATGCAGGTAAATAGCTTGCTGCTTCTTGTCATTGGCACTGGTAATCTGTACCAGGCCATGTATCAGTGTTGTCTCAAAAATCCTGTCATTGGGATAGGACTTCACATTGAAGCTGGTGCCCAGTACCCGGATATTGATGCCCCCTGCATGTACAATAAATGGATGCTGCGGGTCCTTCACCACATCAAAGAAGCCTTCCCCCAAAAGCACCACTTCACGCAGTGGTCCATTGAAGTTCTTATCGTACGAAATCTTTGAACCGGCATTCAGGAACACTGTGGAGCCATCGGGCAGTATGGTCCGGGTGCGGCTACCATTCTGCACAATGATTTCCCTTGAGGTGGATGCTGTGGTAGTAATTTTTTCCTTTTGCAGGGTGCCCAACCATAATATGGGCAAAGCAATGATTGCGGCAATGGCCATGTGCTTTAAACGCTTCCTTAACCTCCTAGGTCGGTATCCCTGTTCACGCAGGTTTATATTTCCATGTTGCAGGGCATCTTCCACTGCAGACAATTGAAGGATACGGTTAATCTTGCTTTCTTCATTTATAGGATGCTGGTCCGATGGGTTGATGTTCCAGAGCCTTGACATCATTTCGTATTGCTGCATCAATGCTGGCTGGCTTTCCAAGGCTGTCGCAAGAGCCTGCTGCTCTTCAACTGAAGCTTCCCCACTGAGACAGCGTGACATCAATACCCATATTTGTTCCGGTGACCCCATGCTTAATTATTGGCTTTGCCTAACATAAGGACAGTGACAACAGCAGCATCTACTAAAGGAAAAGAAAAAAGAGGGGGATTATTTTTTTACGGTCATCCATTCCCCTTGTTTGAACGGGCGCATGGCGGCTTTGGACTTTACAATTTGCAGGGCGGTGCAGATTTTCTTTACGGCAATGGCCATTTGTACATCAATGGTGTTTACGGAAATACCCAGTATCTCTGCCACTTCCTTATACTTCAGTCCATCTTCCCTTACCAACTTGAAAACCATCTTGCAGCGTGGGGGCAGGTCATCCACTGCGCGTTGCATGTGCTGCATCATTTCCGTAGTGATCAAAAGGTCATAAGGATCGGGAACCACATCGCCCATTTCAATGTCCAGATCGTCAAAGGGTGACTGTATAAGCTCCTTGGCCTTTTGGGAGAGGCTGTTGAGCGACCTGTTCTTTACTGCTACATACAGGTACACATTCAGGTTGGCTATGTCCATGATACTTTGCCTGTTGGTCCAGAGCTTCACAAAAACATCTTCCACCACTTCTTCTGCCAGTTCATTGGAACGTGTAATGAGCTTGGCGAAATGGTGCAATTTCCTGTTCAGTAACTGGTACAGTTCAGCAAGGGCTTTTTCTTTGCCGGCAGCAATTTCGTTTTGTATATGGCCAAGGGAGCAGCTCATATGGTAAGTAGCACAAGCGTTAGTTGGAATAAATATAGCGATATATTATTTTATACCGGCGCATTTTTAATGGCAACGATTGCGTAGCCAATATACCAGTTGCAACATCAAATAGTAAGCAGAAAGCTGCCCCAAGTCCAGTTTCCTGATAGTTTCGTTCGGACTTGGCAGTAGTCTACGGTATAGGAACAAATATCAACACCATATTAATTCCCATTGGTGATATGGCTTGCTATGAGTTGGGGCTGAACGAAACTACTGCGAATGGTTACCATCCCTGCGTAACAACCGCAATGGACCTGCGTAGGATTACTGTTTTTTGGTAAATATCCACGCTAAAGAAATAATTGTTCCCAATTATTTATACTTTGTTGGTTCATTAAACCGTATTGTATGGCAGCGCAAAACATATTGATTGGCAAGACCATCAACCGTTCCAACCTAAAGTCATTATTGGCAACTGGTTCCCTACCGGAAAATGCAGGCCCCATTACCGTGCGCTTTGAAGGCAACCAGCAGGCACTCCTGGACCGGAGCCGCCCAATAGCTGCCAACTGGGCAAAAATGATGGATTACCTGGAAACCAGTAACCGACCGGTATATGTGGAGACCGATGCCAGTACGGGAATCATTAATAAGCTATACGTTCCTGAAGCTGCCAGGGTATGGCAGATAGACGATGATGGTTCGGCAACGGTTCAGGTGTCCTTCCACACATCATCTGCCTTATACCATCTCAACCGCCAGCATCCCCAGTTCCAGACCATGCTGGATGCACTGCGTGTGGCTTTGGAAAAGGATGCCAATATATTGGTTACGGCAACCAGTCCCGAATTTGAAATTATTGATGTAAGGGAACTTCCGCCCTCCTATGGCAAGGAGGAACCGCCAACAGGCCCGCCATCATTAGCAGCCTCACCCGAAGACCCAACTCCTGCTAAACCAATAAGCCCCGATAGGGCCATGGAACTGTTTCAATTAATGGTAGATGAAAATTGTACGCCTTGCCTGTCAACAGATAGCTGCATCCCATTCAAATATCCACCTGATGGTTGCTGGATCAGGGCACACCTGATGTGCTACCTGATGGTGGACAAAGGTGAGACACCTGAGAAAATATGGAGCCAGGGTAAATTGCAGGCACACTCTGCCAATGTTCCCAATTGCCTTGTAAGCTGGGCCTGGCATGTGGCCCCCACCTTGCTAGTGGAACAAAAAGGAGCCGGACCAATTAAAATGGTCTTTGATCCTTCCTTATGCGCTGCACCTGTACCTGTGGAGGAATGGATAAGACTGCAAACCGACCCAAATGCAACGCTCCGTCCCAGCCCTTGGGAATGGTACAACCGCTTTGGTGGTTCGGCCACCCAACAGGTTGCCAATAACGATATGGAGCGCTACCGGATATACCTTGACCAAATGTGCAGCGAATACGGTCCTTCGCCCTATCAGTGTCTGGTTGCCTAGCCATAATTGTGCCCCTCTACCTATTTTTTATTCCCTTGAACCAAACAAACTGTTATTATGAAAAAACATTTCCTGCAAGCCATCTTGTTGTTCACAGCAGCATTTTCGGCCAATTGTTCCTTCGCCCAATTACTACCACAGGGCATAGCATTGAAAGTGGTCATTATCAGGCATGGAGAAAAGCCTGATAAAGGTGACAACCTTTCCTGCATGGGACTCAATAGGGCGCTGGCATTGCCTCCCGTACTGGATACGGTTACGGGGAAACCCGATTATACCTATGTGCCCACCATGCATACAGGCAAAAAAACAAGCAGTGTGAGAATGTTCCAAACAGTGACCCCATTTGCCGTGAAGAACAACCTTACCATCAACAGTAACTATCAGGAAACGGATAGTACCAATGCAGCAGCCGATGTACTGAAGAAAAGGGGCATGGTGCTAATGGTGTGGGAGCATGGTAATATACCCCCATTGGCAAGGGTACTGGTAGGTAGCAAGAACAGCAGCCTCATACCGAACTGGCAGGGTTCGGATTTCGATAGTATCTGGATAATCGAGTTCACTGAATCCAAGAAAGGCAACCTCAAATTCTCCAGCTTTACCATTGGCCAGGAGAATATTTCCCCGTCACCCAATTGCAAATAGTGGCTGATGATATTACCAATAACAAGAGTGGCCACCTATTATGGTGGCCACTCTTGTTACTGATTGGATTGCACAGTGTTTAATACAGCATCCGTACTTTGATTGTTTCCTTCACTTCTTTCAATAACTCCAATGCCTGTTTGGACAGCTTCTTATCAATATCCAATACGGCATAACCAATTTCATCATTGGTCTTCAGGTACTGGCCTACAATATTTATTTTATGGGAGGCCAATGTGCTATTGATGGCACTGAGCACCCCGGGCACGTTTTTATGGATATGCAGTATCCTATGGGCCGTTTCTATAGGTGGCAGGCCAATGGAAGGGATGGTATGTGAACCATTGGTGATGCCGCGTTCCAAGTACTGGAACAGTTTGGTGCTTACATCTTCCCCAATGTTCTGCTGTGCCTCTTCCGTACTGCCGCCAATATGTGGGGTAAGGATCACATTGCTCAGCCCCTGCAATGGTGTGGTGAACTTGTCTCCATTTTTCTCCGGTTCCCAAGGGTACACATCAATGGCCGCACCGCTTAGTTGACCTTCCTTCAACGATTTGGCCAGCGCATCCAGGTCAACCACTTCTCCCCTAGCATAGTTAATGAGTATGCTACCCTGTTTGAAAAACTTGAGGTTGGTCTTGTTGATGAGGTTCTTCGTCTGAGGGGTTTCAGGAACATGCAATGAAATGATATCGGCCTTGCTCACCACTTCCCTCAGGCTCTTGCAGGAATTGGCATTGCCCAAGGGCAATTTTGTTTCCGTGTCATAGAAAATAACTTTCATGCCCAATGCCTCTGCCAGCACACTTAGCTGACTGCCGATATTCCCATAACCGATTAGTCCCAATGTCTTTCCACGGAGTTCAAAACTGCCCTTGGCTTCCTTCATCCAGATGCCTTCATGTGCAGCTTTGTTCTTGTCAACAATCCTCCTGATCAACATAACGGATGCACCAATGACCAGTTCGGCAACGCTTCTTGTATTGCTGTAGGGCGCATTGAAAACCACCACACCTTTTTTGGTAGCAGCTTTGAGGTTCACTTGATTGGTACCAATGCAGAAGCAGCCAATGGCCTGCAATTTAGCTGCTGCGTTCAGCACTTTTTCGGTAACCTGTGTTTTGGAGCGGATACCCAATAAATGCACATCTTTCACAGCGGCTATCAGCTCTTCCTCGCTTAATGCGCCTGCTATCTTTTTTACATTGGTATAGCCGTTGTCCTTGAAACGCTGAACGGCCTTGTCGCTAATATTCTCCAAAAAAAGGATATTTATTTTCTCCTTTGGATAACTGGTGTCTGCTTGCTTGCTCATGTTGGCGAAAGTAATATAATGACATGAAAAAATTCCATGACAATTGTCAATGAAAGTAATGGGTGAAGATCAATGATGTACAAGGCAGAAGTGCTATCTTGAACTTTTGTACGCCACCACCTGCTGTTTACTTGAACCAAGCCCATCAATGCCCAGTTCCACCACATCGCCCTCCTGCAGGAAGATATTGGGTGTAAAACCCAGCCCCACACCTGCAGGCGTACCTGTGCTTACAATATCGCCCGGCAATAAGGTCATGAATTGGCTGATATAGGAAACGAGGAAGGGAATGCTGAAAATAAGATCGTCCGTATTACCGTCCTGCATGGTTTTTCCATTGAGTGTCAACCATAAGCGCAGGTTATGGGGGTCTTTTATTTCATCTTTCGTAACCAACCAGGGCCCTAGGGGTGCAAAAGTATCGCAGCCTTTTCCCTTATCCCAAGTGCCACCGCGTTCCAATTGGAAGGCACGTTCACTCACATCATTGTGCAGGGCATAACCGGCCACATAATCCATGGCTTCCTGTTCTTCCACATAGCTTGCTTTCTTTTCCATTACAAAAGCCAGTTCCACTTCCCAGTCCGTTTTCAGGGAATCCTTGGGGATCATGATTTCATCAAATGGCCCCACCAGTGAAGTGGTGGACTTCATGAATATAATAGGCTCCTTTGGAATGGCCGCATTGGTTTCCTTGGCATGCTTGGCATAGTTCAGGCCAATGCAGACTATTTTGGAAGGACGGCAAACGGGGCTGCCCATTCTAACGCCATCAGCTACTTTGGGCAACATGGTCCTGTGCTGCTCCACCATCCATGCCAAATGCGGGATGCCACCGTTGCCAAAGAACAGTTCATCATAGTCCTTGATAAAACCACTTACATCGTAATTGGTGCCATCTATGTGCACACCCGGTTTCTCCTTACCAATTTCCCCAAAGCGTATCAGTTTCATAAGCCCCTATCCCCTAAAAGGGGGACAACTTTTTAAATTATTAAATACTATTTCAATTAATAACTGATGTTACGCAAAATGTCAAATACGGATGTCATAGCCTGTCCCGATATTTTCATCGGGATTGAGCAATATCAAACGGAATCTTAATTGTCACATTGAGCTTGTCGAAATGTGGCTGCCGAAATCTTTCTTCGTAAAACCGTCTTCGAGAACCTCAGGCTGACATTATTCCCACAATCTTTGCGTAACATCAGTTAATAAATCTCCAATGTCATACCCCTTCAAGAGAAAGGTCAACTGTTCAATGTCACAAATCCCCCATCAATGGCATAATCGCTACCTGTTATGAAAGAAGCTTCGTCACTGCATAAATACAGCACCAATGAAGCCATTTCATCGGGCTTGCCCATCCTGCCAATAGGTTGGCTCTTGGATAGCTTCTCGAACATTTCCTGCTCCTTACCTGGATAGGTCCTGGCAATGAACCCATCCACAAAAGGTGTATGTACCCTTGCTGGCGAAATGCAGTTGCAGCGGATATTGTTGTTGATATAATCCTTTGCCACACTCAATGTCATGGCATATACGGCCCCTTTGCTCATGCTGTAGGCAAACCTGTCTGCCAGGCCCACTTTGGCCGCAATGGAGCTGATATTGATGATGGAACCGCCACCTTGCTGCTTCATCAATGGAATAGCGGCATATAAACAGTTATAGGTACCCTTTACATTCACACCGTATACCCTGTCAAAATCCGGTTCGGTGGTATTTTCCGCATTCCCTATATGGCTGATACCTGCACAGGTTACCAGTATATCTACCTTGTCTATCTTGTTGAAGGCCTCCACCACATCCTGCTGGTTGGCCACATTCAGAATAATGGCTTCCGCCGCGCCGCCATGGCGCACAATTTCATCCACGGCCGCTTCTGCATTTTCCCTGTTCAGGTCTGCCACAAAAACGGTTGCCCCCTGTTTGGCCAATAGCAAGGCTACCGACCGACCGATACCACTACCTGCGCCTGTTACGATGGCTGTCTTATTGTTCAATGAAAACATCTAGTTGATAATTATATGTTGTTGTGCAAGTTATTTGCTATGCTGATGGGGTAAAATTGAACCTATCCTTTTATACTGCCAAACTTAGCAGGGATTTATTTTTGGGATATGCGGTGGCTTTGTTTTATCCATTTGACCAATGAAGTTAAATTTGCAAACAACCAAAACTATTTCTTATGCCATCCTTGTTTGAACAGCACACTGCCAACGACATACTCCAACGGATTGTTAAACTGCAACCGGACAGTGCAAGGCAATGGGGCAAGATGAGTGCAGCCCAAATGATGGCGCATGTAAGGTATGTGCTGGAACTGGCCACTGGCGACAAAACCGAGAAGCCCACGTTCATGATGAAACTGATGGGCCCCATGATCAAGAAAGTAATCATGGGCGATAAACCATTTAAACAGGGACTTCCCACTGGCCCCAACTTTATCATGAAGGAGGAAAAGGATTTTGAAACGGAGAAAAGTCAATTGATCAATACTTATCACCGTTTCATCGAAAATGGAACAGCCGCCGCAGAGGGAAGGAAGCATCCCATTATGGGCAAGCTATCCGCACAGGAATGGGGCTTCAGTCAATGGAAACATTTTGACCACCACCTCAAGCAATTTGGCGTTTAACATGCATCCTTACTTGGTACCCATCACCGGTATATTCCTTGCCAATGCTGATTCCACCAGGGCTACATGGAGCAGAAGCTATATGCTCGACCAATTTGATTTCTTCGGGCTGGTGGCAGCCAATAGAAGAAACCTAGGCAAGGACTACATGAAGCAAAACCCATTGACCTCGCTCCAGCAACTGGAAGCCATTGTAAAGGAATGTTTTGAACTACCAGAAAGGGAGTACCAATATTTTGGGGTGGAACTAATGGCCTTCCATAAGAAGTTGTGGCAACCTTCCACCATTGAACTAATAGAGTATTGCCTTGTGCATAGAAGCTGGTGGGATACAGTAGACCATGTGGCCAGTGAATGCCTGACCCATTATTTCAGGACCTTTCCAGAACAGATTGTTTCCGTAACGGTCCGATGGAACAAAAGCAGTAATACCTGGCTGCAACGGAGCAGCATCATGTTCCAGAAGGCTTTTAAGGCGGGCACCAATTCCGCATTACTCTCCCAGTACATTCTCCATCATAAGGACTCCAAAGAATTCTTCATCCGCAAAGCCATTGGCTGGGCCTTAAGGGAATATGCAAAGACTGACCCCGATTGGGTACAGCAATTCGTAAGAACCAATCAACTGCATCCTTTAAGTGAACGGGAAGCGTTGAAGAGACTGGGTAAATAGTTCAGGCGCAGGCATTCACTACTACTATATTCATCGATGCAGATTGTCCACACACAGTAACGTCTAATTTTTTAATAGGGCCACTTGCATCCATTATTTTTTTACGCACGATAAACAATCGCTCCACTAATGTTCGTTGTCAACAAACCCCATAATAAATTTTATGACTATCCGTATGAAGGAAAGTATGTCAGGTTGAGCTTGTCGAAACCGTGTTCAAGCTGTGTTATACGCTCATAATACTTCAAGAACCTCAAGCTGACAGCATTCTTCAACTGTGGTTCCTTCAATTTTAAGAGCCTTTCGTTCATATAAAATCCCACACTGAATATTGCCAAAAGCACCGCAGAAAAACCTTAGCCTGTCCACAAAAAAGCCACTGCACTTTATGATGCAGTGGCAATAAAAGTTAGTTATTTGATTTACTTAAACGAATACACCACGCCACCAATTACGTTCAGTCCCAATACTTCATACTGGTTCCAGCGCTGGTACTTCGTATTGAGCAAATTGTTGAACTGCAACCATAAGTTCAACTTGGGCATGAGGCTGTATTCCAATCCGGCATTCAGGTCTATGGCTGCATTGAGCTTCTGCGTTTGGGCTGCCTTGTTCAGGTAACTGGTACCGTCCCAAAAGAACACATCGCTTTTGAAATGCAGGTCCTTGAGCACTTTCCAACGCAGGGCCCCTGTAATTTCGAATGGCAGTAAACCAAATGCCTTATCATTGGAAGATACTTTGGTAAACTGGTAGATATTGGTGGCTGCCAGGAAGGAGAATTTTTCCTGCACAGTGTACCCCACTTCACCATGGATCCTTACGGCTTGCAGATCGGGTTCATTGATTACCAAGAAGGATTTGCCATCCACCGCATCGTTCACAAACAATGGTTGGCCTATATATTTCATAAAGGAAACCTTGGCATTGTAGGTAAAGTGGCTGCCAGCAGATCCCTTGAAGCCTGCATACTGTTCGGTAATCCTTGTATTGACCAAGTTGGTGGGCTGGGCAATAAATGGATTGATGGCCGATAAGGATTGGTAACTGTTCTTCTGGTAGGAGCCTACCCAGCCAGCTTGCAGCACAAATTTTTCCCCATTGATTTTTGCCTCGGCAGAAATATTGGGCAAAATGGAATTCACCTGGTTGTCCCAGCCAGTAATGATACCTGTATTGATCTTTACGTTCGGCGTTTTGAACTGTATGGTTGGCTCCAAGTAGTACAGGTTGTTCTTGATGGTTTGCAGGGGCGTTTGGTAATTGGTGATATCTGCGGTGAGGGCCACATCAAAAGCAAACATGGTACCGAACGCTTTGTTTACGGGCAGTTTGCCCAGGAAGTTCAGTTCCTTGCCATCCCTTGCATCAAAGAAATAGTTTACGCCAATGCTTGGTTTATAGGTAATGCCAAAATTATTGGCCTGCTTGTTCTTCAAACCAATGTTCAGCCCAACGGTGCTGAACTGCTGTTTCAATTGCTCCTTTGTAAATACCAAGGTAGATGGTTCATAACCGTATTGGTACTGTGTACTGTTGTCATAAAAAACCTTGCCGCTCCACTCCAGGTTATTGGCCGTTGCGTAATTGCCCAACGCTTCGATCCTTGCCTTGCTGAACTGCTGGAAATCCTTACTGCCTTTTGAGGAAGTATATTTCGCGTGGACAGTGGTAGAAGATGTATTGCCATCCCCAAAAGCAGCACCCGCTTCCAGATAAGGGGTTGAGTAATTACCGAAGCCTGCTTTGATATACTGGTGGTTTTCCCAATGCTTGCTGCTGTCCACAAACAGTGCCAATGGCTTGATGGGAACCGGTTGATAGGAAAAGAACAAATTCTGTGCAGGCACTTTATAGGTCAATGGAATCCTTGAAGTATCCAACACAGGTGTGGCTGCATTGAAGTTTATTTTGGCTGCATTGCGCAGGGTCGGTTTGAAATTGGCATGTAGCACCACTATATCGGGCTTGGTGGTATCCCTTCCGGCTGTTGCTCCATCATCATTTTGCCCATCCTCTTTTTGGGGAGCGGCTGTTTCTTTCTTGGTGGATGCCTTTTTTGTAACAGGTTTTGCTTTTGCAGTTGACTTGCTAGTGGCTGCTTTTTTCTTTGTGGAGGAAGCCTGCTTTTTGCCGGTTGCCTTTTTCCCTTTGCCCTGTTTGCCCTTGGCATCAATATTTGCAAAAGGGACAAGGGCCACCAATATCAATAAAAATATCTTTTTCAGTTTGTTCATGGTAAACAGTTTACTGTTGTTCTACTTTGTTTGTCTTGTTTTTTTCTTCGATCACTTTGGCCAGCTTGTCTTCTGCTTCCTTTTTCAGTTCGGGTGCGGTGGCATTCTCACTTACACTTTTAAATGTTGCTTCCGCATTGAAATAATCTTTTTGGGCAAAGTACACATCCCCCAAAAGGATGTAGCTTTTGGTAACCCAGTATTCATAGGAACCGTATTTCTTGATCACTTCAAAGCCAGCTTTTTCCGCATCCGGTAATTTGTTCTGTACCAGCAGCATTTCAGCTATCCGGTACTGGGCTTCCGCACTGAACTCTGATTTACCTATGGCAATCACCGCTTTGTAGGCAGTGGCGGCTTCATCCAATTTGCCGCTCTGCTGCAGGCCTTTTGCCACCACCATGCTGGCCATCATCCTGTCATCGGCTGCAATTCCTTTTTCCTTCAACAGGTCCTGTGCGTTGGGCACAGCATCCACCCATTTCTGCTGTTTGTACTGGCAACGCAACAGGCCACGCATGGCTTCCAGTTTATTTTCCTGCTGTGTGGACAATGATTTCAACTGTGCGTAGTATTTCTCCGCATTGGCATAGTCCTTCAGGTCAAAGTAGTATATCCTTGCACTTTGCAACGCTGCCCTTTCTGCATAGCGGTTGGGGGCTTTTGCAGCTACTGCATTGTAAAAAGGCAGTGCAGCATTGAAGTCCTTGCCCACAATATTTATTTCCGCAGAGAAATAATTGGATTCAATGGAATATTTCCCGTCGGGGAACTTGGACAAGTACTGGGCAAAACCTTGCTTGGCACTTGGATAATCCTTGGCCTCGTACCGTATCATGGCAGAACGGTAGGTCAATGAATCCTCTTCATTATAGGTAATGGTTTTGCCATTGTCGCGCATAAAGGTCACGAACTCGCCAGGCTTTTGGTCTTCCACAAAAATCTTCCTGATGTATTCCACGGCATCATCGCTTTCAGCAGAGTTGGGATAGCTGGTCACCAATTTCTTGAAGAACACCAATGACTCTGCATTTTTGTCCAAATTGAAATACGCAATGCCCGATTTCAAATAAGCTTGTGGGTACCATGAGTTGGCCTTTTTATCTTTCAGTACCTTATCCAGATAAGGAATGGCTTCCGCAAATTTCTCGTCAGCCAAATAGGTATTGGCAATTTCCATATTGGCATCCGTGATCAAAGGCGAATTGGGATAACGCTGAGCAAGGCCCTGCAATAAATTGATCTTTTCGCTGTTCTTTCCTGTGGCCCCGGCTATCACGGCTTTTTGATAGAGCGCATAATCTGCTTGCTGCAGGTTCAGGGACACCACTTGCTCGTACATGCTCAATGATTGCTTGTAGTTCTTGAGCATGAAATAACAATCCGCAGCACGGATGTAGGCATCCTGCTCAATGTTCTTGGAACTGGCCGACACGGTGGTGGCTACCTGTTCAAAATAGTTCAGGGCCTGTTTGTAATCTTCTTTCTTCAACAAGCAGTAACCCACATTGTACCTTGCATTGGTGGCGTTTACTTCGGCATTTGTCTGCTCGTTCTTCAGATAGCTGAGGAAATAATCCAGCGCTTCATCTGTTTTACCATTCCGGTAGGCCACTTCACCTTTCCAGAAATTGACCAACTGAACAAACTGGCCATTGTAGGGTACCTGCATCAACCTGGTAAAGAGTTCGTCAGCCTTGTTTATTTGCTGGTCATTGATCAGTTCCACTGCACGGCCATACAATATTTTTGGATAGATTTTCTTTATGTTCTCGCTCTGCTGGGGAAGGCTCTCGAACAGTGCCAACGCTTCCTTGTAGTTGCTGGTATTGGCAAGCACGCTCACCTGCAGTTCCTTTGCTTCCTGCAAGAAGGTGGACTTGTAATATTTGGTGATGAAATTGTTCAGCTCCTTCAACGCAATATCCAAATAACCCAGTTCATAGCTCAGTTTGGCATAGCTGAACAGGGATATTTCTTTCTGCACAGCGTTGCTTCCATTGGATGCACAGAAAAGGAAGGCATTCCTTGCATTGGGCTTGTCCCCCACTTTTAAATAGGCATCGGCCAGCAAGTACATACTGTTCTGTGCCAATGAATCTTCCTTGCCACCCAATTGTTTGAAACCAACAATAGCTTTTTGCCAATTGCTCGCTTCATAATAGCAATAAGAAAGCTCGTACAGGTCTTCACGCCTTACCTTCTCATTCTTGTTTACATACTGTTCCAGATAGGGAAGCGCTTCGGCATATTTCCTTTTCTCAAACAATGCATGGCCCACCAATTGCTTCAACTGCAGGTCATAGTACTGTCCGCCTTTCTTAATGGCCTTATCGGCATAATCAATAGCTTTGTCCCGCTCCCCATTGAAGTAATAAATCTCAGCAATATAAAATGGCACCAAGTTCTGGTAAGCTGGGCTTGATTCCACTACCCTGAAACTTTCCAACGCTTCCTTGTACTTTTTCTCATAAAAGGCAATGAAGCCATAATAATAGTTGGCATCAATATAATTGGGGTCATCTTTCAGTTGGCGGATGGCATTGAACAGGGGCTTTGCCTTATCGAACTGCTGCAAGGTGAAAAAGCCATAAGCCTGGTGGAACTTCATGGCAGCTATTTCACTGTTGCTCAGATTATCAATGGTGGCCAATGTATAATAGGTATTGGCATCACCAAACTTCTTTTGGCGGTAATAATATTCTGCCAAATAGAAGCTCATCATCTGCACACGGGGCGCATTGTGCTCCAAGGTAACAAACTCAACCGCCAATGGTTCCGATGAAGCATCGTTCAGTTTCAGTCCACAAACAATGGAATAATATTTTGCTTCCAGTTGAACCGTAATGGGCAGCGCACTTTGGGGGGCACCATTGTTGTACAGGCTTTTGAAGATGGGGAAAGCAAGACTGTACTGCTCACGCTGCAGGTATTCCTTGGCTGTTTTGAAATCCTCATCTGGATCGTTATTGGTCTTGGTTGACTGTGCCCGTGAAAAGGAAATGGTCAAGCAACAAATGCCCAGTGCAACTATCTTTTTAAATTGATTCATAGAATGGTGGTATGCTTTGATAACAAAGGTTTCAGATTTCTTTCTTAATGAAACGCAAAATCGTTCCATAATGCTAATAAGGCAAGAATGTTTTGTACCCATGATAAGCGGTTTTGTGGATAAACGATTTGCGCGGTTATCTTTACAAACAAACATGACTATGTACGAAAGCACAACTACGGTCCGTGTACGCTATGCAGAAACTGACCAGATGAACGTTGTTTATTATGGTAACTACGCACAGTATTTTGAAGTGGGGCGCGTGGAAAGCATACGCCAATTGGGCTATACTTATAAGGACATGGAAGCACAGGGCATCATTATGCCCGTGGTGGAAATGCACGTAAAATATTTACGGCCTGCCACTTATGATGACCTGATCACCATCAAGACACAGATACGGGAACTGCCGCATGACCACCGGATAGAGTTCCATCAGGAAGTGTACAATGAGGCTGGCAAGTTGCTGACTTCGGGCAAAGTGGTGCTGTATTTCCTGGATGCTGCTACAAGAATGAAAACAACCATGCCCATTGAAATGAGGGATAAAATTGAACAATATTTCAAATGAGAAAAGTAACTTTATGGTATAGAAGTGAATGAACCAGCCATACAATACGTTTTTTTTCCAAAATTATCAGCGAGTGAATATTTGGATTGGGAGAGGAAGCAAACATTGAAGCACGAATATGATCAAGGTGAAATCATTGCCATGAGTGGGGCTTCATTCAATCACAACAAGATACAATCATCACTTGTAGTTAGTATTGGCAGTTTCCTGAAAGAAAAGGACTGCAATGTATTTGGAAATAATTTAAGGGTTGAAGTAAAATCCGGGGATGCTTACTGTTATCCAGATGTAACAATTATTTGTGGCGAAATAGAAGCTGCTGACGAACATTTAGATGTAGCAAAGAATCCAACAGTAATCATTGAAATTCTTTCACCAACGACCTAAAGGAAAGACATGGGCAAGAAGAAATTCTTCTATATGCAAATACCTTCATTGCAGGAATACATTATGATTGACTCATCTTCGGTTTCAGTAGAAACTATTAGGAGAAAGCAGGATGCCACTTGGCAGAATATGTTGACTCTTGAAATATCAGATACATTATTAATCAGCAGTATAGGACTGCAAATGCCCTTAGCAGATATTTACGGCAAAGTGAAATTCTAAAACCCAGTAGTTCAAATAACATAAAAGGCGAGCCCATCTTATTATTATAATGACAGGCTCACTCAAATTCCTTTGATTATATAAGCTTCGTGGATTAAACCCTATGATGGTCCGCTCTCCATTTTTGAACCGCCAGTTTTATTTGTTTGGGCGAAAGCTGTTCATCCACTGCTTTCTTGGCCAGGCTGGGCAGTTCCTCGTCACCTGCAAAACGCAGTGCTATTATTTGCCCCAGCCTAAGTTTACTGTCCAGGGGCTTTCCTGTTAAGATAAAATGGCGGAAATTTTCTTCCGCACGGATGGCTCTATCCTGTGCCTTCAGTGCAAAAGTCCTGGAGAAGTGCCACACAAGCCCAACCAAAATGGTCAAGGCGAAAATGAGCGATGACTCGTAGGTGTTCTGTTTCCAGTTATAGCAAAGGTTAATGGATGCACCCACCAAAATGGCCAATAAAAGCAGGCCAGCTATATAATGGTAGAGCGGCACCAACCTGCTATGGTTGCCTACATGCTGTTCTTTCATGATTGTTGTTTTAAGGTTGATTGAAAATTAAAGCTACAGCTATTGTATTGATCAAAGGAAAAAAGTAAATTTGTGCATGATCGTAAGGGAACCAGCTATAGCATATGGCAAGCAAACAATGAGCATCCAAGAATACTTGGAGTTTGAAAAGCTGTCCATGGACAAGCATGAATACTACCGTGGGGAAATATTCATGATGGCCGGTGCAATGCCAAGGCATAACGTGGTTTTTAAAAACGTTTTCAGGGAAATCGCCTCGCACCTCAAAGGCAAGTCCTGCCAACCTTATGGTAGCGATTTAAGGATCAACATTCCAGAAAACACGTTGTTTACCTATCCGGATATTTCCATTATTTGTGGTGACATTGTTACCTCCGACTATGACGATGATACAGCCACACAGCCTACTGTTCTTATTGAAATTTTATCCAGGAATACAAGGGATTATGACAGGGGCAGCAAGTTCAAACTTTACCGTGATATCCCTACTTTGAAGGAATACATCTTAATAGATTCCGAGAATATCAGCATTGAAGCTTTCTCCATTAACCAGAACAATCATTGGGAACTAATGGAATACAAAACGTTGGAAGGTTCCTTACGCATCCCTGCCATTGACTTCCAGCTTCCTCTTGTAGAAATTTATGAGGGAACAAAATTGTAGGTAGTCCACAACTGGCTTCTATAAGGAGCCCTGCTTATTTCAGTTCATCCAGTACGGCAAACATTTTCTTCACCACATTACTGGCGCTTCCATCAAAATTGTTCACGATAATGGCCACAGTATATTCAGTTCCATTCTTTGCCTTATGGTAACCTGCAAAACTTTTTGCGCCGCCAATTGTTCCACTTTTGAGCTTCATTTGGTTGTAAGTGGGCAATGCTTCATGGAAACTATTAAACCAATCCTTTGTCCTTGCATATTGCAAAGCAGTTACCAAGCTATTGGCGGTGATCCTGTTCTGTGGCGATAGTCCACTGCCATCCACCAGATGCAATGCAGATTTCTCTATGCCCCGCTCCTGCCAGAACCTTTTTACAATGGCCAGTCCGGAATCGGTGCTACCAAAACCTGTTCTCTCATAGGCAATGGTCTTGATGAAGGCTTCTCCATAAAGGTTGATGCTATGGCGGAGGAACTGGAAATTGACACTGTCCAACGGAGGGGAATATTGCGTATAGAAGGTCCTGTATTTAATGGGGAAATTTTTCTTTTCAATCAATGGGCTGTTAAATGAACCCACGAACAGGCTTTTGTCCATGCCGGCCTTCTGCATGGCAGCAGCAAGTACATTGGTCATGTTCATGGATGGATTGGGAACAGCTCCCGCAATAGTTAAATGCTTGTCATCGATACCGATTGAACCTCTTAGATACCCCGTAAAACTGTATGGTGACAAATAGATATAGGCATTGTCGCCCGTTTTTGCTTTTTGCGTTACAAGCTCGTTTTCGAGATAAATTTCGTCCAAGGTCCCTTCTGGCAATTCAATTTTCACTTTTGCGCCGATGCTGTCACCAGCTTGCAGTTTCACATCATATTGGTTCTCC
Organism: Chitinophagaceae bacterium; assembly: GCA_023251255.1. GTDB lineage: Bacteria > Bacteroidota > Bacteroidia > Chitinophagales > Chitinophagaceae > UBA1930. The sequence continues at coordinate 5,961 of JAHEZD010000082.1, read as the reverse complement.
TTCCAGTTCAGGGCACTTACACCTGCACCGTAATAATTGCCGATATCGTCCCAGATCCATCCACCGGGAACTGTGGCACTCTCCCATTTCCGGTCATAACCAAAAACAGAAGTTGCATATTTAATGCCCAGTCCCTTTATTGCATGCACCCATGTATGCAGTACATTTTCCTCCTTTGTTGCTTCATAACGCCAACTGCCCAATGTTGGGTCACCATAACCAATAATGTACAAAGTGCCATTGAGGGAATCATTTTTGATGGTACCATCATAGCCCAGTTCCGTCTTCCACTTATATTCCTTCCCCAACAAATCAAAAGCCGCAATGCTGGTAATGATTTTCTGGCAACTTGCTGGCGCAAGGCCAATTTGGCTGTTCAGATCATACAACACTTCATTGGTATTGCTGTTCACCACGTACAGTCCCATGAGTGCATGTTTCATGGTGCTGTCACCCAACATGGCCTTCACGGTTGAATCCAGACGCTGTTGCACATTTTGTGAAAAAGCCATTATCGAAATGAAGAATGAACCAATTACCAATTGACATGTTTTCATACCCAACACTTTACTTTGCACTAAAATTAAGCCGAACACTTTTGTATGAAGAAACTATTTGCATCCATCATTACCATTGGCGATGAACTATTGATTGGGCAGGTCATTGATACCAACAGTGCATTCATAGCACAGGAACTCAATAAAATTGGCGTGCCCGTAAAACATAGGCTGGCCGTGGGTGATGGTTATGATGATATTTGGAATGCGCTGGATGAAGAAAGCAAACATGCAGCTATCATCCTCATCACTGGTGGCCTTGGCCCAACAGCAGACGATATTACCAAACCACTGCTCTGCAAATATTTTGGGGGGAACATGATCCTGGATGAACCAACATTGGAACATGTGAAATACCTTTTTGAAAAAGTGTTCAACCGCCAGGGGCCCTTATTGGAAAGGAACAGGAAACAGGCCGAAGTGCCCGATGTGGCCACTGTTCTAAAGAATGAAGTTGGCACTGCACCCGGTTTACTGTTTGAAAAAAATGGCACCATCTTCATTGCCATGCCCGGCGTTCCTTTTGAGATGAAATGGATTACCACCAACCATGTCATACCCATCATCAAGGAAAAATTTGAAACCGGTTTCATAGAACATAGAACGCTGCTTACACAGGGCATTGGCGAAAGCATATTGGCAGAACTGCTTCAGGATTGGGAAGAAGAAATCCCTGCCCACATCAAGCTTGCCTACCTGCCCAATCATGGCATGGTAAGGCTGCGGCTGACCGGCAACAGCTTTGACAAGGAGGCATTGAACAATGAACTGGACAATCAATTTGCACAAGTAAAAATATTGGTAAAGGATTACCTGATTACTGATGAGGACATTCCCATGGAACAGGTAGTTGCCAAACTATTGAAAGCCAAAAAACAAACATTGGCCACGGCCGAAAGCTGCACGGGTGGGCATATTGCTTCCTTGTTTACGCAACATGCCGGGGCCAGCAATTTCTTCACAGGCACGGTGGTTTGTTATGACAACAGGATCAAAACCGAACTGCTGGGCGTGCCCCGGGAAATTCTCACCACCGTTGGTGCTGTGAGTGAGGAAACAGTTAAGCTGATGGCTGCCAATATCATCAAGCTCATGGGCACAGATTATTCCATTGCCGTTAGCGGCATCATGGGACCGGGTGGCGCCACGGATGAAAAACCTGTTGGGCAGGTTTGGATAGCAGTAGCCAATAAACAAAGCGTCATTGCAAAGCAGTTCAATTTCAGGTACGACAGAACAAGGAATATCCATTTCACAGCTATCAATGCCATCAATCTGTTGAGGAAGCTGATACTTGAACAACCCATTTAAGCTGGCAGCAGTGGCACCTTCGAAGGCGCGCATTAGGCAGGAATTTCGTTTATGAAAACTGACTTGGTTTATCGAAAGTTGTCAGCTTGAGGCCCTCGAAGGCGATCTCACGAAGACAGATTTCGTTAGTCGCATTTCGACAGGCTCAATGTGACAATGAAGATTTCGTTTATGAAACGGGAATCAAGTTTCCATGATGCTGTCAGCCTGAGGCCCTCGAAGGCAATCTCACGAAGACAGATTTCGTTAGTCGCATTTCGACAAGCTCAATGTGACAATCAAGATTTCGTTTATTAAAACTGAACTTAGTTTGTGGAGAGTTGTCAGCCTGAGCTTGTCGAAGGCGGTCTCACAAAACGAGATTCCGTTAGTCGCATTTCGACAAGCTCAATGTGACAATGAAGATTTCGTTCTTAAATTTAGCAAATGAAAATTGCTCATAATTACTATGTCTACATTGTTGAGTGCAGTGACAAAAGTTATTACACAGGAATAACCAATGATTTAGAAAGAAGGTTATTTGAGCATAATACTGGCTATGACAAAAGAAGCTATACTTATGAAAGAACACCCATTGTTTTAAAATATTATGCCCACTTCTTTGATGTTAATCAAGCAATAGCTTGGGAAAAACAAATCAAAGGTTGGAGCAGAAAAAAGAAAGAAGCTTTGTTCAAAGAAGATTGGGGCGAAATAAAAGAGTTGGCAAAGTCAAAAAATAAACGAACTGATGAATGATAGAATGTTGTCAGCTTGAGGCCCTCGAAAGCGGTTTCATAAAACGGGATTTCGGCAATCACACCTGCCTTTGCCGGCAGGCAGGTTCAACCTCGATGAAAATTGGGACAGGCCCTGACAATGTTTCGCAATGGGCCACTACCCATCCATGCATAAGGAATTGCATCCGTAAAAGGCTTTACCTTTAGCCATATAAATCAGGCGACCATGCTCGATATCGTTATTGAAGCCCGCAATGCAGTTATTAGCCCATCCATGAAGGTCAAGCGTATCCTCCCTTTCCGTTTGCGGAGAATGGTGGGTCCATTTATTTTCATGGACCATGCCGGACCGGTCCTGGATGCACCTCCAGTACCATCCTCATTGGATGTACTGCCCCATCCCCATATCGGGCTTTCTACCGTAAGCTACCTTTTTGGGGGACAGGTCACGCACCGCGATAGTTTAGGTGTGGAGCAGATCATCCGCCCCGGTGAGGTAAACTGGATGACAGCCGGCCGTGGCATTGCACATTCTGAACGGTTTGAAGATCCGTCAGCATTGGTAGGCGGTGAACTGGAAATGATCCAGACCTGGGTGGCCCTTCCTGAGAAAGACGAAGAGGCAGCTCCCTCTTTCGATAACTACACCCCTGACCAGTTACCGGTATTCACGGACAGTGGCGTGTGGATGCGGCTCATTGCAGGCAATGCTTATGGGCTTAACAATGGTGTGAAAACAAACTCCCCCTTGTTTTACCTGCATGTGGTACTTCAACAGGGAGCACGGTTCGGCCTTCCGAAAGAACATTCGGAGCGGGGCTTTTACATTGTGAAAGGAAGTGTTGAAGTTGCGGGCACCAGTTACCATGAAGGGCAGATGCTTGTGTTCAATAAAGCTGCCGACCCAGTAATCCTTGCCAAGGAAAATACAACCTTGATGCTTTTAGGGGGCGAGCCATTGGGTGAAAGGTTTATCTGGTGGAATTTTGTTTCTTCCCGCAAGGAACGGATCGAACAGGCCAAGGAAGACTGGAAGCAAGGCCGCATCATATTGCCACCAACAGACAACCATGAATTTATTCCGTTACCGGAAGACAAATCCAAACCTGCCGGGGGGCCACCCAAGCCAGAGCCGCTATCGTAGATAATACCCTCCATCAACAGCTTCGGCCTTGACGGCGGTTACAACGATGCCGAAATTGGTTATTAAGAAAAGTAGTATTCAGGATGGAGATGACGAGCAACCGCTGACGGGGCTTAAGCCGCCGTCAGGGTTTGAGGAATTCCTTATCAATTTATCAATAGAAGAAGATTCACCCCGTCAACGGCTTCGGCCTTGACGGCGGTTTCAATGAAGCCTACCATCGGTTATTAAGAGAACCCGTATTCAGGATGGAGATGACGAGCAACCGCTGACGGGGCGTAGGCCGCCGTCAGGGTTTGAAGAATTCCTTATCAATTCATCAATAGAAGAAGATTTACCCCGTCAACGGCTTCAGCCTTGACGGCGGTTTCAACGATGCCTACCATTGGTGATTAAGAGAAGTGGTATTCAGTTGGAGATGACGGACAACCGCTGACGGGGCGTAGGCCGCCGTCAGGGTTTGAGGAATTTCTTATCGATTCATCAATAGAAGAAGATTTACCCCGTCAACGGCTTCGGCCTTGACGGCGGTTATAAACGAAGCCTATCATTCGTTATTAGGAGAAGTAGTATGGAGATTACGATAACCGCTGCCGGAGTGTAGGCCGCCGTCAGGGTTTGAAGAACTTCTTATCGATAGAAGAAGATTCACCCCGTCAACGGCTTCAGCCTTGACGGCGGTTTCAACGATGCCTACCATTGGTGATTAAGAGAAGTGGTATTCAGTTGGAGATGACGGACAACCGCTGACGGGGCGTAGGCCGCCGTCAGGGTTTGAGGAATTCCTTATCAATTTATCAATAGAAGAAAATTCACCCCGTCAACGGCTTCGGCCTTGACGGCGGTTATAAACGAAGCCTATCATTCGTTATTAGGAGAAGTAGTATGGAGATTACGATAACCGCTGACGGGGCGTAGGCCGCCGTCAGGGTTTGAAGAACTTCTTATCGATAGAAGAAGATTTACCCCGTCAACGGCTTCGGCCTTGACGGCGGTTTCAATGAAGCCTACCATCGGTTATTAAGAGAACCCGTATTCAGGATGGAGATGACGAGCAACCGCTGACGGGGTGTAGGCCGCCGTCAGGGTTTGAAGAACTTCTTATCGATAGAAGAAGATTTACCCCGTCAACGGCTTTGGCCTTGACGGCGGTTAGAATTATCTCAAACTACAATTGTTCTAAAAGTTAAGTTTACCCGTGGTTTGCTTATTGTTTTTGTGGGTGGAAGCTTGTGCAGCCAATGTGTTTGCGTGGTACCTTTCATTATCAAAAGGCTGCCGTGTTCCAAAATCAGTTCCACTTTTTCCTTGGTCTGCTTGTGCTTGAAAGCAAATTTCCGTTCTGCCCCAAAACTCAATGAACCAATCGCCCCGTTCCTTTTCAGGTCGGTTTCTGCATCGCTATGCCAGGCCATTCCTTCGTCCCCGTTGTGGTAAAGGTTTAGCAAACAGGAATTAAATGTTTCGCCTGTTTGCTGTTCCACCAACGTTTTTAGTTCCAGCAATGCCTTTGTCCATGGCAAAGCCAATTTTGTTGTGTTGGAATAGGTATACGCAAATGGTTGTTCCGCATACCATGCTACCTTCCGTTTGGTAATTATTTTTTTGCCGAAAATAATTGCTTCATCATTGCGCCATTCGATGGTATTCAACAAGTTTTCCAAATAGCTGTTGGCTTCTTTTTGATTGAACAATTTTCCGTAATAATGCACTGTTCCATCTTTTGGTAGCAGGTTCATTGTTGGGTCCGTTCCTTTATCAAATAATTCCATTTCTCCATTTTTTATATTCGGTTTTCATGCAATGCCCGCAAGGCCTGAAATTATTTTGTACAGCTTCCTGTTCCGATGCAAAGAAAACCCTGTGTTCCCTTTTCATTCGTTTGCCCGATGCGCATTGCAGTGTTCCGTAGATGCCCAGTTTCCGGTTCCCGCCAAAACAAATTTGTCCCTGCTTGATCCTGCTCCTTAAAGCACGATCACTGATTGCTGAATGTGGCACCATGTTATCAACTTACAGCATCATGGAATATAATGCCCAAAGTATGCCGTTCACCACTATGTACCTCACTTACACCATGTTTCATATTTACCCGGTAATATCCTTTTGTGCCTTTTATTGGTCGGAAGTTGGTCGTGAAAACCAGCATATCGCCTTTCTTTGGTTCCAATACAATGGCTTTTGATTGTGCCCGTGGTGTTTGCTGCGTCAATACAAATTCACCGCCTGT
>JAHEZD010000148.1 GCA_023251255.1 Chitinophagaceae bacterium | reverse complement strand
TTTTATATTTCCCTCTATCAAGCCAATACTTAACCTGAAAGGTTTATCCGGGCTGGTAAGTTTAACTGATAGCTCCTCCTTCGGCCTGGCTTGAGCCATACTGCATAGTGATAATAACAGCATCACCAATGCGGATAAAAGTTTATTTAGGTTGTTCTGCATAGACAAGGGTTTATTATAAACTGAGTTGCGTTATTGTTTTTTCAATTTTTGGTTTTACCGGGTTGTCAGCCCCGGTATTCTTTAACAGGTGTCTGAACTCTTCCACTGAACGTTTCTCCTGCAGCCTGATCATTATATCTGCTAGGGCTGATTGCACCAGTGGTGATTCCTGGTTAGCTATGGATCTGATCAGTTCCTCCCTAACCCTGGGTTGATCACTATATTTTATGAGGGCTTCCAGTGTTACCAGCCGAACATTAACGTTCGGATCTTCGTTAAGTGTTCTAAGCAGCGCATCAATAATCTGCGCATTTATATTTGTGATCTCTTCTGTATAGCTTACTGCCCGTAACCTTTCTGAAGCAGACGGGTTTTCCAAAAGGGAAAGCGTCATCACCTGCCGCATATCCTCCACCTTAGATGAAAGTGCTGCTATTTGCTCCTTACTATTATCTTTTGGGCTTTTGTTAAAGAATAAGTGCCCAACAGTAATACCAAGTATTACTAAAACAATGCTATACCCCAATTGCTGTTTTGGTTGAAATGACCAAAGCTGCTGCAGACGACTAATAAAGTTTTTCCATGCATTATCATTTTTAACCACTGATTGTTTGTATGCATCAAGCATTCCCTGAAACCGAACTTCCATATCTGCAGAGGGTTCCGGCACCTGAATTTGTTTCAACATATTCAAAACCTCCCTGGCTTCTTTTACTTCCTGCTGGCAGGCAGTACACTTTGCAAGATGTGCCTCAAATTCCTGACGCTCGTCATCAATTAGCTGATTGTTTAACCAATGTGTTACCCGTTCTTTATCACACTTCATAAGATTCCATTTTTAAGTAAATACTTTTTAGTTGATTGAATGCCCGGTGGATCCTTACTTTTACTGCACCTTCATTTGTATTTAATATCTGTGCTATCTCATGATATTTGAGTTCCTGGAATTTATTCAGCACCAATATTTCCCGTTCTTCTTCATTTAATTTTTCCATAGCCCGGTATAGCTTATGCTGCGCTTGCTTTTTTCCTAACTGCTCATCGGCTAATATGCCACCGCTTATTTTTTCTGAAACCTCTTCAAGCCCCTCATAATTACCCGTTCGCTTTTGCTTTTTAAATTCATCCTTTAAAATATTTCGGCCCAGGTGAAACATCCATGTTGCAAACTGGCCTTTTCCTGTATATGTATTCCGGTACTTAAGCATCCGGTAGAAAACATTTTGCACCATATCCTCACTTGCCTGCTTATCATGCGTCATGTGATATAGAAAATTATATAATGACCGGTGATGCCGACTGAAAAGTAAGCTCATCTTATCAAGATTGCCTGCCTTTACACAAAGCATTAGCTCATTATCAGTCGGTTCACTCAATTGGGTCGATTTTTGACTATTATAGTAATATACACTCCGGAGTCGGGAAATAGTTACAAGAAAAGTAAGTTTTTTTTAAGCAACGTTTATAATCTTGAAGCGTTACACTATTTGAGTGAACAATCTTTGTTGAACTTTGGATTTTAACATCAACTTTTAATTATAAATTTAGCTTCAGTTCCAGCAGGACGTTTTCCAAATGCCCCGCCGAACGCAAAGCCCCAACGTTGTATGCAACTTTAAAACGACACTTCAAAATAATGGAAACAGAAAAAATTGAACAACCTGAAATGCCCAAAAACGATGATGTAGCTATTAACAAAAGCAAAACATTCGTCTATACAGTAAGGGACTGGAAAGAATATTTAGGAGAAGCTCTACTAATCATCTTTAGTGTTCTCTTAGCATTAATCGTGACAGAATATATTAGCAACCTTCGTGAAAAAGAAAACACAAGGAATACTTTAAAAAATATTAGTGTGGAGCTTAGTCATAACAAAAAAGCAATCCAGGAAATGAATGAATATAATTTGCAAATCTTGACTAAAATTGACGCTGCATTAGTAAATAAAAAATTGCAGGACGAACTTATTTCAAATGATGAGTTTCACTTGAAGGTAATAGCACCCCAAGGAGTTTTGTATCGTTACTTGGACAATGAAGCTTGGACAATCGCAAAAAACAACAACGTTATGTCAAAAGTGGATGGCGAAACTATTGCCATGTTGACCAAAGTTTATGAAGACCAAGGAAGAATGATGAAAGTGGAAGATGAGGTAGCTAAAGTAATTTTTGACAGGGCATCCAGAGACCCAAAACAAGTACACACAACCCTCATTTTGATTCGTGACATTTATCACGGTTGGGCTGTTGACAGGACTGGAGACTTACTTCAAAAAATAGATAACACAATTAAAAAAGTTGACACCTTTTAAAAAAATCTAACAGTAGACAAAGCTGCATGCAACAATTGGGTTTTTTGCAAGCAGGGCTGGACGTTGAAACATCGGCTGTTTGCATCCCAGCTATCCATAGTTTCTACTGCCACTCTCATTAATGAATATAAACTTTCAATCGAAGCGGCTATCCTTAGTTTTGTGCAATGCCCGTGCATGGCTAACGAAGGATGGTCAATAAAAACAGGTTACAACTGTTTGCCACAATTTCGTGAATGATGAGGCTACGGGCAGGGGGCTTGAATGTGCATAGCCAATTCCTGCACTTTTTGGGAAACCTTTTGATTGGGCGCCCATGTTCCATTGAAAATGCCCACCTGCTATTTTCGGTAGTGCACCATTTAGAATATAACATCATGTAAATAAATGTCAGCCAGAGCTTGTCGAAGGCGACTTTGTATCGTATTCTAAGTCGGTTTCGACAGGCTCAACCTGACAGGAATATTCAAAATGGTGCACTATCCTATTTCCTGGAAAGGACCAATTTGAAACCAACCAATAAAACAATCCATACAGTGGCAATCAGGAAAGCAAAAAGCAATATGCCCGAGCGGTTGCCTTCTTGAAAGGCCCTTAGCAGATAGGGCCGCTGCATGGGCGCATTCCATTTATTGAAATAAGTGAGAAAAGTGGAATCGCCAGTGGACCGCCAAAGCTGCTGCATTTGGCCGGCCAATATTTTCTGGTATTTCTTATCGGCTTCCTTGTTGTAAATATCGTAATGGATCCTGCCATTGCCTGCATCGTAATGGGGCAATTGGTATTTGAGGGCAGCCAGTCCTTTTTGTACCACCATCAGCGCAGAGTCATTGCGGGTTTGCTGCCAAAACTGCTGCACGCCCAGAATGGCAAAAATATGGCCATCCAGAATGTGAGGCGTGGTGTCGTTTGCATGCGCTATTTCCTCGTACCACCAGCCTTCGGCAGATTGGTAAGTAAAACCGCTATCCTGTATGGGAATGAAGAAGCCACGGAGTAATTTTTGCGCACGGTGCAAAAAGGTACTGTCATGGTACAAACGGAAAGCATCCACATAGGCTTCTATGGCACGGCCGGAAGTCATGCCGCTGGTAAAAGGCTGCCCCACATGCGGGTACCAAGGCTGCTGCCAACGGAACAGGAACAGTTCGGCATTGCCCACAGCCGTAGTGTTGGAGCGGAGAAATTCCAAACAGTGGTTAAAATGAACCAATTGGGAAGAATCCTTGGACTGCAAAAAATTACGGTAATAGTTCAGCGCATAGTTGGCCACAATGGTGGGATTGTACTGCGTACCTGCGGCAATATTGTTTTGCGGGGCATAGTACACATAGGGGACACCGTTAGTGTCCACCATTTCCGTGGCGTAGGAGGGTACGGAATCCTTTTTCAAACTGTACAGTACGGTGCGTACTTTTTCCTCCCAAACATCGCCCCTCACTTGGCAGAGCAGGGCTGCAATGATGGTAGCGGCCAGCAATAAGGGTATAAGGGGGCGTTTATGGAATCTAAACAAAACTGTTCTTTATGAGTTGAGTGAATAACTGATGTTACGCAAAGATTGTGGCAATGATGTCAGCCTGAGGCCCTCGAAGGCGATCTGGTTCCCAAACAAGTTTCGACAAGCACTTCGACAAGCTCAGTGTGACATTGCTCAATCCCGATGAAAATATCGGGACAGGCTCTGACATCAGTACTTGACATTTTGCGTAACATCAGTGAATAAGCTGTAAAACTAAAAGAAATGGTGAGACGGGAAGACAGAAAGATGGGGAAGTGAGAAAGGCAGGAAGACGGGAAGGCTGTAATTTCAATATTTCCCGCCTTATTTTCTTTCCGGTAAAAAAAATGGCGAAGCCTTCAGGAAATATTTTCCGGTAAGGTAAAAAATTGCATTTCCTACACAAATCAATTGCGCAGATTCTCCCAACTTTGCTCCAATGCACACGTTGGAACCTTTTTACAATTGGCGCCATATTTACAATGGCGAAGAAGATGAGCGGAACCCTTTCTATGGACGAACATACAGTGAATTCGAGTTCAGCCAGACCGTTTACAATTACTATATCCATCCGCAATGGGATGATTTTGGCAGCAGGACACTGTACCTGAAAATCATTTACGTGGATTATGAGCTGCATTTTGCCATTATTGAAATGATTGGCGAGTGGAACGATGCCATTGAAAACGATATCATGGAATTGAAGCGTGAAGTGATTGACAAACTGTTTGCGCAGGGCATCACGAAATATATCCTCATCACGGAAAACGTGCTGAACTTCCATAGCAGCGATAAGGAATACTATATAGAATGGTATGAGGAAATGGCCGATAAGGAGGGCTGGGCCGTTGCCCTGAACATGCCCGAAGCAACACAGTACGATTTCAGGAAGAAGAAACTCAATTACTATATTGAACTAATGGAACTGGAAGATTGGCGCGTGTACAAGCCTTACCATCTTTTCAAGAAAATTGATGATGAACTGAGCAGGAGATTGGACTGATCAGGAACCCTGCTTTCTTCTTCTTTGCGCCAGCACCATGTCCCTCCATTTCAGGAATGGTCTTTCAATTAATTGGTGCATGGTCCATGCAGCCAATAAGCAGGTGAAAATACAAAGCAGGACCATTAATTTTCCATCGCCCGCTACACCAAGTTTCATGCACTGCTGCTGTGTCAAGTGGATGATGCCCTTGTGCGTAAGGTACAATGCATAGGACAGCGTGGCAATGGTGGAAGTGATGCGTGAACTGAACCTGTACAGAACGGAATTTGGGCTTACGGCACCCATTACAATTACGCCATAGGCAATGGCAATGAACGGAAAGCCGATAATGGACACTTGGTAGGAGCCAAAATCACCGGAAATAAAGGCCGCTGCAATAATGAGGGCCAAGCCGGTCAGCAGTACCCAATTGCCCTGTTTGGTTATTCTGTTTTTGATGCCGGGAAGGAATTCGAATATCGCTGCAACACTTACACCAGCAAGCAGCCCATCCAAACGGGTAAAAGTTGGGTAGTACATCCATGTCATCCAGGTATTGTAATAAGTATCGGTGCCTTCCAATGGCGCTATGGTCCTGTTCCAGATTAGCAGCCTTACCACAAAGCCGGCCACAAATAGGATCGGCAATAGATAAGCAGGTTTTTTCCCAGCTTTAAAATAGATGGCAGCCGCTAAAATAAACGGAAACAGCAAGTAGAACTGCTCTTCAATGCAAAGGGACCAGGCATGTGAAAATGTGCCCGTTAGTTGCCTGTTCAGTCCTATGTTCTGTGTAAAGGTCAGGAATTTCCAAAGCGGTGGCAGTGCTTCCCATTCCCTGAAGGGCGGTACCACAAAATATAAACCCACAACCACCAAATAAGCGGGTATGATCCTGAAAAACCTTTTGATATAGAATTCTTTCAGTGCAATGTCTTGGCCCCGATTGATCCTTGCAAACAATTGCCCTGCAATGAGGAACCCACTGAGCACGAAAAACAGGTCAACGCCTGTCCATCCAAAACTGCCAATACTTTCTATCCAAGCAGGGTGCTGGAACAACCGGTAGTGGAAAATGAAGACCATGGTAATGGCCAGGGCCCTCAAGTGGTCAAGGCCGTTAAGCTTATTTGGGTGTGAAGGGTTGTTAGTTGGCATGGCTGTTTAAAATTCTTTTACGCTCCTGATGATACTGTCCATGATTGGTTGGTATTTTTCCTTATGGGCAGTTGTTGTCCAAATGTATAGCTGATAAATTTCCTTATTGGCCTCTATGGCCGCAATGCGGTAAAAGATCTTTATTTTATCGGTAGTGGTGAGCGTTACACTGGCTATTTTGGCATTGGCCTTTTTGACAGTAATCAAAGAAGAGTCAAATACATTGTAATAGGCTTCTTTTGCCAGGTTCCTGTTCATGTAGGCGAAATAGCTTTCCATCATGGAAATACTATCGGGAAAAATATCCCTCATGGCTTGGTTGTACACCATTATTTCTTTTAGGTGCTGCTTGTTTTCATGCACCATCAGCACATACAGTTCCTTGAACTGGTTTTGGTACTGCAAGGATTTACCTTCCTGCATGGTAGTGGTGGTGTCCATAAAATCCGGTAGCATGATCTTATAGGTGCCGTCCTTTACCACGGATTTGTACTTCACAGGTTTTGCTTGCATGCTGGACAGGTTGCAGGCGGTAACCAAAGTTATAAGCGCAAGGAGTAGCAGTTGTTTTATTTGCATGTGGATGATGGGGTAGGGGCATCAAGGTAATTATTTCTTCAGAAGCCCAGCAACAATTTTATCGATAGGGAGGGTCAGCGCAGCTTCATGTAGATCATCCCATTCAATCCAGCGGAAAACTTCACTGCAGGCTGTTGGGTCAGCAGTTTGGTGGGGTGCAAAATCGAAGGGGACTGTTTTTGTGTCCATGGCTATCGGCCCATTGGCGTGTACAAAGTAATAGATGCAGATAATCTGGTCCCTGTTGTTGAAGGCAGATATCTGGAAAAAATCCGTTGTGTAGATATGCTCCCCAATGCTTACATCCAAGTTGGTTTCTTCCTTGAACTCACGTTGGAGGCATTCCCTTGTTCCTTCCCCAAACTCCAGTCCGCCACCGGGGAATTTGGTGATGTAGTCTCCACGGATAAATTCATCGCTTACCAATATGCGTTTGTTACTGTCCTGCAGAATACCGTAAACACGTATGTTGAAGAGGGCCATGCTGATGGGATTGATTGTTCAAAAATATGGTGCGGGCCAATAAGGTTTCGTTTTAGGTAGTGATTCAGTTTGAATTATTGTCAGGTTGAGCTTGTCGAAACCGACTTGGATTTACGTTGCAAAGCAGCCTTCGACAAGCTCAGGCTGACACCTACTTTTTCAAACTGAGTCACTACTTCGTTTTATTACTATCAACTGGTCTCCAATAATGCACTAGAACCATTTCTTTTTCATGAAGTACCAACTGATGATCACGGAGACAATCAATGATAGGATCATGGGAATGTAAAAAGCATGTGGCGAGTGCATGTAGGGGATTTCCACGTTCATACCATATACACTTGCCACCAGTGCCGGCAATGACAATATGATGGTGATGGACGTTAAGCGTTTCATCACATTGTTCAGGTTGTTGCTGATCACGCTTGCAAATGCATCCAGCGTACTGGTGAGGATGTTGGTGTAGATATTGGCCATTTCCACTGCTTGACTGGTATCCACAATCAGGTCATGCAGGAATTCCCTTTCATCATCGGTCAATGTCAGGAAATTGGTCCTTTCGAGCTTGATCATCAAGAGTTCATTGCTCCTTAATGCTGTCATGAAATAGACCAGGCTTTTTTGGATACGCATCAGGTTCAGCAAATCCTCATTGCTGTTGCTTTCATAGAGGCTTGTTTCGTACTGGTTGCGGCGGTGGTTGATTTGTTTCAGGTAGTCCAGAAAGTCCTGCACGATCTTTTCAAATATTTTCAGCACCATCATGTTGCGCTTATCTGGATGGCGTTTCTGGAAACTGCTCAGGAATTTCTTGATGGCACCGTTATCAAAAGAATTTACCGTAACGATATGGTTGTGCGTCAGGATAATGCAGATGGGTATGGTAATATAGAAGGCATCACTGTCGTTGAAGGAATTGTTTTCCGTGGGTGTTTTGAGAACGATGAACTTTACATTGTCTTCAATCTCGTACCGTGGCCTTTCATCAATGTCCAATGAGTCGCGCAGGAACTCAATGGGAATTTCAAGACCTTCGCTCAGTTCCACAAATTCCTCTTCTTTAAATGGCGGAACGAGGTTTACCCAAATGCCATTTTCTGGCTTTGTGATCTCCACCGTTTGGTTATCTACGTTTTTGAAATACTGGATCATTGGAAAGGGTAGTGGTTAGAGGTAAATGGATAGTGGGAAGCGGAGCGAATGTAACGGATGAATGTTATAGAAGTATGAACGCTGCAAAATAATAACGATTTAAGTAAGTTCACAACTATGAACTATGAACTATGAACTATGAACTATGAACTATGAACTATGAACTATGAACTATGAACTAGACCTCCACTTCTCCTTTGAACACAAATGTAGCGGGCCCGCATAACCAAATATTATTGAAGGTTTCATCATTCACTTTGTTGAATTCAACAGCTAGGTAGCCGCCTTTTGTTTTTACTTCAATGCGGTTGAAACCAATATCATTATGGGCAAATACCAATGCACTGGCCGTAACGCCCGTTCCGCAGCTAAAAGTTTCGTCTTCCACGCCACGTTCATAGGTGCGCACCATGATCACGTCTTCTTCTATCTGCTGCACGAAGTTCACATTGATACCCTGTTCCTTGAATTCCTTGCTATAGCGGATTTCCTTTCCTTCTTCCACCACATCGGTGCTCATGACATCACCAACTGGACTGATAAAATGCGGTGAACCTGTATCCAGGATGAAATTACCATGCTTGTTTTGTACATCGGCCACATCTTTCATCTTTAAGTGTACCCAGTTACGGTCACCAAATTCCGCCTCATGTTCACCATCCACTGCCATGAATTTATACTGCGATTTCACGATGCCGTTATCATAAGCAAATTTCACCAGGCACCTGCCACCATTGCCGCACATGCTGCCCTCATTGCCATCGGCATTGTAGTATTTCATTTCAAAATCGTACTTCATGGATGGCTGCAGCAGCATGAGGCCATCGGCACCAATGCCAAACCGCCTGTCGCAGAGACTGTGTACCTGTTCCTTGTTCAGTTCAACGGCATCGTTCCGGTTGTCAATAATGACAAAGTCGTTTCCGGTGCCTTGGTATTTGGAGAAGGGAATTTTCATGTTGGAAGAGGCTGGTGGTTAATGGTAAGTGGTTAGTGGTAAG
>JAHEZD010000081.1 GCA_023251255.1 Chitinophagaceae bacterium | reverse complement strand
CGATACTCCCGGCCACGCTGACTTTACCGTTGAGGTAGAGCGTTCCATGCGTGTACTGGATGGCCTGATAGCCCTGTTTTCTGCTGTTGATGGTGTGGAACCCCAATCAGAAACAGTATGGCGCCAGGCTAACCGTTATAAAGTGCCAAGGATTGGTTTTGTGAACAAGATGGACCGTTCAGGTGCCGACTTCTTGATGGTGGTTCAGCAGGTAAAGGACATGCTGGGTGCCAAGGCCGTGCCTTTGCAGTTGCCAATTGGTGCTGAAGACAATTTCACCGGTGTGGTGGATCTGATCAAAATGAAAGGCATTATCTGGCACATGGAAACTGAAGGCATGACCTTCGATGAAATTGATGTTCCTGCCGATATGGTAGACGAAGCAAACGAATGGAGGGCCAGCTTAGTAGAAGCTGTAGCTGAATATGACGATACATTGATGGAAAAGTTCTTCGATGATCCCAATAGCATCACCGAAGACGAAATGCACGAAGCAATCCGTAAGGCCTGCATCGATTTGAGCATTGTTCCAATGATGTGTGGTTCCTCATTCAAGAATAAAGGTGTGCAGACTGCATTGGATGCCGTTTGCCGTTACCTGCCTTCTCCGGTGGATATTGAGGACACTGCAGGTACCGATCCTGACACTGGCGAAACCATTTACCGTAAGGCAAATGCAAAGGAACCTTTTGCAGCCTTGGCCTTCAAGATCATGACCGATCCTTTCGTGGGCCGTTTGGCGTTCTTCAGGTGCTATTCCGGTCACTTGGATGCGGGTTCTTATGTACTCAACGTAAGAAGCGGAAAGAAAGAACGTATCAGCCGTATCATGAAAATGTTTGCCAACAAGCAGAACCCTATCGATTTTATCGAAGCAGGTGATATTGCAGCAGCAGTTGGTTTCAAGGAAATCAAGACAGGGGATACTTTGTGCGATGAAAAGCACCCGATTACCTTGGAGAACATGTTCATTCCGGAACCCGTTATCGCTATTGCTGTTGAACCTAAAACTCAAGCGGACGTTGATAAAATGGGTATGGCCATTGCCAAGTTGGTAGAAGAGGATCCTACGTTGCGTGTAAATACAGATGAGGATACCGGACAGACCATCTTGCGTGGAATGGGTGAACTTCACTTGGAAATCATCATTGACCGTATGCGTCGTGAATTCAAGGTAGAAGTGAACCAAGGTGCACCACAGGTAGCATACAAAGAAGCATTTGGACAGACCATTACACACCGTGAAGTGTTGAAGAAACAGTCTGGTGGACGTGGTAAGTTTGCCGATATACAATTTGATTTCGGTCCTGCCGACGAAGAATGGATGAAGGAGAACGAAGGCAAGCACTTCCAGTTTGTGAATGACCTATTTGGTGGATCCATCCCCAAGGAGTTTGTTCCCGCCATCCAGAAAGGTTTCGAAACCTCCATGGTTACAGGCGTATTGGCTGGTTACCCAGTAAACAATATGAAAGTGCGCGTGTTTGATGGTAGCTACCACGATGTGGATTCCGATGCCATGAGCTTTGAGCTTTGTGCAAAATCCGCTTTCCGTGAAGCTGGCCGTAAAGCAAAACCAACCCTGTTGGAACCAATCATGAAAGTGGAAGTGTTGACCCCCGATCAGTACATGGGTGATGTTACAGGTGACCTTAACCGCCGCCGTGGTATGTTGGAAGGTATGGATAGCCGTGCCAACCTGCAGGTAATCAAGGCCAAGGTTCCATTGAGCGAAATGTTCGGTTATGTAACACAGTTACGTTCATTGTCTTCTGGCCGTGCCACTTCAACGATGGAGTTCAGCCATTACAACAATGCCCCTAACAATATTGCTGAAGAAGTAATAGCCAAGAGCAAGGGCAAAGTGAAGATTGAAGATTAATAGTTGTACATCACAACTTAGCAATACTTGGAATCCCCGTTCATATTTTTTGAACGGGGATTTGTATATTTGATAAAAATTTCCTTGCTGATGTCAGCTATTGAATTACAGGTATATGAACTTTTTAAAAGCAGGTTTTCTGAAAATGAGGCCAAGCTAATTGTTGCATATATCGAAGAAAAGGCGGAGGAAAAGTACCAACAAAAGAAGGATGTATTGGCTACAAAAGAAGATATCGGAGTGCTCAAAAAGGATATTGCAGAATCAAAGGCTGAATTGATCAAATGGAGTTTCGTGTTTTGGGTAGGTACGGTATTAACCGTTCTGGGCGGCCTCTTTGCGATTTTGAAACTGTTCTTTAATAAGTAAGGTCAACGATATTGAATAGATTTCAAATGTAATCCCCGTTCATAACTTTTTGAACGGGGATTTTTATATGGACTATATAAAAGCTTGTTACACTTTCCGGTCGGCACCCTGCCTGCTCACCATCCATTCTGGGTATTCCGCATCCAATTGGCTAATGGTATCCAGTGCCGCAAGGTCCTCCGTATCCAGCACCAGTGTGGTGGACTGTATGTTCTGCTCCAATTGCTCCTTGCGCTTCGCCCCGATGATGGTACTGGTAATGCCCCGCTGTAGCCTCACCCAGGCCAAAGCCACCTGTGCCGTGGCCGCATGGTGCTTCTCCGCAATTGCCTGCATGGCATCAATAATATCGTAAGCCCTTTCCTTATTGATGGGAGGGAAGTCGAATACCTCCCTTCTGGACCCATCTGCACTCGCATTGCCACGGGTGAACTTGCCACTCAGGAAGCCGCCCGCCAAGGGGCTCCAGGGCATGATGGACAGTTGCTGGTCCAGGGCCAGCGGCACTATTTCCCTTTCAATATCACGGGAAGCAATCGAGTAGTAATACTGCATGCCCACAAACCTGTTCCAGCCGTTACGCTCCGCAATGCCCATGGCCTTCATCACCTTCCAGGCACTCCAGTTGCACACCGCCACATAGCGCACTTTGCCACTTAGTACAATATCGTTCAGCGAACGCATGATTTCCTCCACCGGTGTCAGTGCATCCTCACCATGCACGTACAGCACATCAATATGGTCCATTTGCAGTCGGCGCAGGCTATTGTCCACCGAGTTGAGAATATGGTAACGCGAAAGGCCCACACTGTTCGGCTTGCTGCCCATACGGCCACGCACCTTGGTAGCAATCACCACTTCGCTCCTTGCGATGCCGAGGTCAATTAACGATTGCCCCAACAGTTCCTCCGATCTGCCGTAGGCGTACACATTGGCTGTATCGATAAAATTGATCCCGCTATCAATAACCGCTTTCATCAGTTCGTTCACTTCAGCTTGCTGCAGCCGCCCGATATTTCCCCATATACCAGCCTCGTCGCCCCCAAAGGTCATTGTACCAAAACATAGTTCCGATACCAGCAGCCCCGTATTGCCCAGAAGATTGTATTTCATATCAATGGTTATTTATGGCCTAAAATTAAGCCCTTCCCTGCATCCAACCTTCCAACAAAAAACAGCTCCGGCCCAGGCTCGGACACACTAGGACACGGTCGAACAACCTAGGACACGGTCGAACAATGGTCGAACACAGTCGAACAATGGTCGAACACAGTCGAACAACGGTCGAACACGGTCGAACAACGGTCGAACACGGTCGGACCAGCACTGAACGATCACTGAACGATCGTCGAACAATCATGCATCATTGGCTCGTATTGCAATCCTTGATTTCCCATCCAACCCCATCCAGACAATACCTTCCCACCCATCTCCTCCACAATCACCAATTAACCAGTTAACCAATTAACGAATTACCCCCCCCAACTGTTAAAACCTTCCCAATCCCCCAACAAATACCTCCCCATCCACCGTTAATTAACCCCTGTTTTGCCATTCGGCGCAGCCCGCTACCATCCATCCATGCCCCAAGCTTACTTGTTAAGGAGCCCTAACAATTGGGGTGCCCCAGTGGCATGGCTTTCGCAAATGGACAGTTGTAACAAAATATATCAATCATGAAAAAACTTTACGTATTTTTTGCAGTATTAATGGTAACCCTACTCGTAAACAATGAAGCGGGTGCACAGGGCCAGGGCAACAGGCAGAACAATGGCAACGGTAACTGGAACAACAATAGGAACCATCAGGACCAGCGCGAACAGGAACGCAAAACCTATTACTATTATCCTTCTTCCAACGTTTACTATAGTCCAGTATCTCGTGACTATTGGTACCAGAAAAATGGTGGGTGGATAAAGGTAGACAGGTTACCTAGGAACATCACCGTGTTCAACCAGCCCAAGTACGATGTGTATTATGATGGCCGTGACGGCAACGTGTGGAAGGACAACCGTATGCACTATGAAAAGTACAGGCCCGTACCCTATAGGGATGTGGCCATGCAGCATGCCCAACCCGGAGTGAGGGTGGATATCCATAAAAGGTTTTAGTAGTAGTTGTTGGTGAATGATGAACGCATCCTGCCCAGTGCAGGGTGCGTTTTTTTGCATATGCCAATTGGGCTGAGGTACATCCTCCCGTCCCAAGACACGGCCAATCATTCAGCTGTCAGGAAGTGGGGCAGCAACAGCAACAGGGTAGGGCAATCGGGTCATTTCTATAGGTTGTTAAGGTATTCACAGCCACCAAGGGCATAAAATTACCATGATAACCCCGCATTGCACTACCGCCATATGGGTTGGACATGGGTTTGGTGCCTGCAGAACTGCTACCAGACTCGAACCAATGCCAATGCACTCTCCAGTCTGTAGTCCACCATCTACCGTCCAAGCATTACCTTCACCCTCTATGCCAGAAGAAGACAAGGATTTTCTGATAAACTACAAGGGAAAGCCCATCAATGTGTCGCCAGTACTCAATGGTGGCAATATTTTCTTCATTGTACACCTGCCTTCGGATGTGGTTATAGCCGAAACAATGGTAGATGACCAGTGGATATGGTTCCAGCCCGGTAAGGGCCAAACCCCATTGGCGGCCGAATTGGGGGCTATTCTTGAAAATATGGAGATTTAAGACAGTCGATAGTCCATAGTGTATGGACGATGCCATAAAGCTACCGTAAACCTCCTGCATTTAGCGTTATGCATTCAGCCTTTAGCCCTTCGCCTTCTGCCCTCAGGCAACTATTTTTCCTGTGCGGGAAAAAAACTTTTGAAAAATGTTGCACAGTAACTATCAACTCCCTACTTTTGCAACCCCAACGAAAAATTGGGTTTGCATTATGTCTCAACGAATCAGAATCAAATTACAGTCTTACGATCATAACTTGGTAGACAAATCTGCTGAGAAAATTGTAAAAACTGTACGCAGCACAGGTGCCGTAGTAACTGGACCTATTCCTTTACCAACACGTAAAAGGATTTTCACGGTTCTCCGCTCACCACACGTAAACAAGAAGAGCCGTGAACAGTTCCAACTTTGTACGCATAAGCGCTTGTTGGACATATACACTTCTTCTTCACGCACTGTGGATGCTCTGAGCAAATTGGATTTGCCATCTGGTGTTGAAGTTGAGATTAAAGCATAATAGGCCCAGCCTATCGCCCTAAGGGCAAAGTTCTTATTCATAAAATAATAATCACCTGCCAATCCCGGTATACCGGAAGAAAGCAGCTCTGAAAATAAAACTCTCCAACTCCCCATTAGGGGTTGGGGGCAACATATAAACAGGCCCTTCGAGGTTTGTTTACTACCGGTACTTCCCCTTCTTTGTCATGTTGAGTTTATCGAAGCATATAAAGAAAACAACGGAAAAGGTCGGTAGCAAACATAGGATTGAATGAAGCGATTCATCATGCTTCATGTCCTTCATACCTCCAGCGGGGCATAAACCGCAAAAGATGAAAGGAATTATTGGCAAAAAACTCGGGATGACCAGCATCTTCGGAACAGACGGTAAACAGACCGCTGTAACGATTATAGAAGTGGCCCCAAACACGGTAACCCAAATCAAGACCATTGAGTCTGATGGTTACAACGCAGTACAGTTAGCGATTGGCGACAAGAAAGAAAAACACTCCACAAAGGCCGAAATCAATCACTTCGCAAAGGCCGGCACGCCAGCTAAGAAATTCACAAAGGAATTCCGTGACTACTCCATAGAAAAAGCATTGGGTGAAACTGTTACCATTGACATCTTCGCAGAAGGTGACAAAGTGGAAGTAGTGGGCACTACCAAAGGAAAGGGTTTCCAGGGTGTTGTAAAACGCCACGGTTTCTCCGGTGTTGGTGAAGCTACCCATGGTCAGCACGACCGTTCAAGGGCGCCAGGTTCCATTGGTGGTTCCTCTTATCCTTCAAGGGTTTTCAAGGGAATGAGAATGGCTGGCCGTATGGGCGGTGACAGGGTGAAAATGAAAGGCTTGAAAGTAGTGAAGATTTTCGCTGAGAAAAATTATATCCTAGTTAGTGGTTCAGTTCCGGGTCACAACAATTCAATCGTTTTAATCCAGAAGTAATCACATTTTAATCGAATCCACATGCAAGTTGATGTATTAGATATAAAAGGACAAAAGACCGGCAGAACGGTTGAGTTACCAGCAGAAGTGTTTGGTATCGAGCCTAATGACCACGTTATTTATTTAGCTGTTAAGCAGTACATGGGTGCTCAACGCCAAGGTACGCACAAAGTTAAAACACGTGCTGAAGTACAAGGTGCAAGCCGCAAGCTTCATAAGCAAAAAGGAACTGGTGGTGCCCGTAAAGGTAATATCCGTAACCCTTTGTACAAGGGTGGTGGTACCATCTTTGGTCCAAAACCACATGGTTACGATACTAAGTTGAACCGTAAGGTAAAAGATTTGGCTAAGATTTCTGCATTGAGTTACAAAGCAAAAGAAAATGCCATATTAGTTGTAGAAGACATCACTTTGGATGCTCCTAAAACTAAATCTTTGGTAGATGTAATGGGTGCTTTGAACATCAGCAACAAGAAAACAATCCTCGTTCTTCCTGAATATAACGACAACGTTTACTTGAGCACTCGTAATGTACCAAATGTAGCTAGCACTTTGTTGGCCGACATCAACACTTACGACATCATGAACGCAGATGTTCTGGTTTTGACAGAAGGCACAGCTAAGATATTTGCTGACGACGAGTTAGTAGAAGCATAATTTAAGAATCGTTTCAACAGAAATACAATGAAACTTACAGAAGTATTGGTAAAACCTATTTTAACTGAAAAAGCAAACGGCCAGCAAGAAAAATTGCGTCGTTACGCTTTCAGGGTTAATAAGAAAGCCAACAAATTAGAAATCAAAAAAGCAATTGAAGAGTTCTACGGTGTTACTGTAACTGACGTGAACACTGCTGTTGCTCCGGGCAAGAACAAGACCCGTTACACCAAGGCCGGTTTTATTCAAGGTGCAAAGCCTTCTTATAAGAAAGCTTTTGTCACTGTAGCTGAAGGTGAAGCAATAGATTTATACGCAAACATTTAATTATAGTCGACGGAGCTGAAAATTCCGTATAAAACAAAACAAAATGGCATTAAAGAAGTACAAACCAATGACCGCCGGCACACGCTGGAAAATTGGTAATGCTTTTGCTGAAATCACTACCAGCACTCCTGAAAAGAGTTTGTTGGAACCTGTAAAAAAATCAGGTGGTAGGAATGCTCAGGGTCGCAGGTCTATGCGTTACATAGGTGGTGGCCACAAGCAACATTACCGTATCATCGATTTCAAGCGTGACAAGCATGATGTAGAAGCAACTGTAGTTTCTATTGAATACGATCCAAACCGCACAGCTTTCATCGCATTGCTGAACTATGCTGACGGTGAAAAAAGGTACATCATTGCACCGCAAGGTTTGCAGGTTGGTACCAAAGTAATCAGCGGATTGAATGTGGCCCCAGAAATTGGTAATGCCACTCAAATGAAAGGTATTCCTTTAGGTACTGTGATACACAATATTGAAATGCAGCCTGGACAGGGTGGTAAATTGATACGCAGTGCTGGTACTTCTGCCCAATTGGCCAATAAGGAAGAAAAATACGCAGTATTGAAAATGCCTTCTGGTGAGTTGAGGAAAGTATTGATCAATTGTTTTGCAACGGTAGGTGTTGTATCCAACAGCGACCATAACTTGGAAACTGCAGGTAAAGCTGGTACAACCCGCCATAAAGGTATCCGTCCACGTGTAAGGGGTGTGGCAATGAACCCAGTGGATCACCCGATGGGTGGTGGCGAAGGTAGGTCTTCAGGTGGTCACCCACGTAGCAGGACCGGTAAGTATGCTAAGGGCGAAAAGACCAGGACAAGAGGAAAGGGTAGCGACAAACTGATTATCCAACGTCGCGACGGTAAGAAGATAAGCAACAAGTAATTCAAAGTTAAAATGCTCTTCCGGGAGAAATAAACTAGATGAATGGTTTCGGATAGGAACCAGGAATCGCAAATCATAAATAACTATGGCTCGTTCGATTAAAAAAGGTCCTTACGTTGATGCTAACCTGGAAACAAAGGTTCTGGGCATCAATGATGGTACTGCAAAAAAAGGTGTTATCAAAACTTGGAGTCGCAGGAGTACGATTACTCCGGATTTCGTGGGCCACACATTTGCAGTGCACAATGGCAACAAATTCATCCCTGTTTATGTAACTGAATTCATGGTAGGTCACAAACTAGGAGAATTTGCCCCAACCAGGAACTTTAGGGGACACTCAGGAAGCAAACAATAATTCATTCGTTTATGATTTCACTTTGAAATCACAAATACAATAAAAATGGAAGCATTAGCTAAATTAAATAACTACCCAACTGGCCCGCGCAAAATGCGTTTGCTGGCTGATGTTATCAGGGGTATGGAAGTAGAAAAAGCTTTGGCCATATTGGAATTTCACCCTCAACACAATGCTGTACCATTAGCAAAATTGTTGAAGAGTGCAATAAGCAACTGGGAGCAGAAGAATTCTGGTTCAAGTGCAGCCGATAGCAGCCTTATAGTAAAAACAGTTTTTGTAGATGGTGGCCGTGTTCTTAAGAGAATGAGACCAGCTCCACAAGGACGTGGCTACAGGGTTAGGAAACGTAGCAACCATGTAACAATAATTGTAGATTCTAAAAACTAATTGAAACCTATATGGGTCAGAAAGCAAATCCAATTGGTAACAGGTTAGGCATCATCCGCGGATGGGAAAGTAACTGGTTTGCCACAAAGAAAGAATACGCAGGCAAGCTGATAGAGGACAACAAAATCCGTGTGTACCTGAATGCCCGTATCAACAAAGGTGGTATCTCAAAGATTGTAATTGAGCGTACACTAGGCAAGTTAATTGTAACTATCCATACCAGTAAACCAGGTATCATCATCGGTAAAGGTGGTGGAGAGGTTGACCGTATCAAGGAAGAGTTGAAGAAACTGACTGGCAAGGATGATGTGCAGATCAACATTCTTGAAATCCGTCGCCCTGAATTGGATGCGATGATAGTTGGTGATACAATTGCCCGTCAAATAGAAAACCGTATCAACTTCAAACGTGCTACCAAAATGGCGATTGCTTCCACACTCCGTATGGGTGCTGAAGGTATCAAAGTTAAATTGGCCGGTCGTTTGGGTGGTTCTGAAATAGCCCGCAGCGAGGAGTTCAAACAGGGACGTACACCATTGCATACTTTCCGTATGGACATTGATTACGCCAACGTTTTTGCTCAAACAGTTTACGGCAAAATTGGTATCAAGGTATGGATATGTAAAGGCGAGGTTTTGGGCAAACGTGATTTGAATCCAAACTTTGTAAGTGGCAAGGATGCTGCTGGTGGCAATGATAGAAGGGATGACAGAAGAGGTGGTGATGACCGTCGCGGTGGTGGGGACAGGAGAGATGACCGTCGTGGTGGCGGTGGAAGGGACAATAACCGTGGTGGCGGTGGTCCAAGAAGATAATTAATTAGCTAATTAGCCGATGTACCAAAAGTACATTACCAAATTAAGATACAATGTTACAGCCTAAAAGAAGCAAACATAGGAAACAGCAGAAAGGACGTATTCGTGAAGTAGCGAAACGTGGTACTGCAATATCATTTGGCTCTTATGCTTTAAAAGCAGTGGAACCAATCTGGTTAACAAACCGCCAAATTGAAGCTGCCCGTCAAGCAATGACACGTGCCATGAAGCGTGAGGGTAATGTTTGGATAAGGATATTCCCTGACAAAATCATTACCCACAAGCCTGCAGAGGTAAGGATGGGTAAGGGTAAGGGTAACCCAGAATACTGGGCTGCAGTAGTTGAACCAGGACGCATCATCTTTGAGTGCGATGGTGTAACGGAAGCTGTTGCTAAAGAAGCAATGGGACTGGCTTCACAGAAACTACCTATCAAGACAAGATTTGTAATAAGAAGGGATTTGCAAGGATAGAAATAGGATAATCCAGATAATGTGATGATGTGATAATTACTGAACATCGGATTCCATTATCAAATTATCGAATTAGCAAATTATCAAATTGAAAAGATGGCAAACAATAAAGTTGATTTTAACAGGGGACTGAAGGACTTGAATGAAAGTGACCTGAAGGCCCGTATTGCAGAAGATTCGCTTCGCTTGAAGAAGCTGGAATTTGCACACGCTATTTCGCCGCTGGAAAACCCATTGACGATTCGTGGCGTAAGAAAAGATATTGCCCGTTTGAAGACGGAATTACAAAAAAGGACTTTGGCTTAATAACCAAATAAATTGCAAACAATGGTCGAAAGAAATTTGCGTAAAACAAGAACAGGGATTGTTACCAGTAACAAGATGACCAAAACCATCACCGTTGCTGTTGAAAGAAAAGTAAAACACCCTATCTATGGTAAGTTCGTTAAGAAAACTACCAAGTTCCATGCTCATGATGAAAAGGATGAGTGCACCATCGGTGATGTTGTAAAAATCATGGAAACCCGCCCACTTAGCAAGACTAAGCGTTGGAGACTGGTTGAAGTAGTTGAAAAAGCGAAATAATTCCGCTGTTTTACAAAAGACAAAAGTTCACTGAACTTAAAAACTAATTAAGATGATTCAGCAAGAAAGCAGGCTCAATGTAGCTGATAATAGTGGGGCTAAAGAAGTACTTTGTATAAAGGTACTGGGCAATAGCGGCCAGGATTATGCTAAAATTGGTGACAAGATAGTTGTTACTGTTAAGGATGCCATCCCAGCAGGTGGTATCAAGAAAGGTACAGTTTCCAAAGCTGTTATCGTTCGTACAAAAAACAAGTTGCGTAGGAAAGACGGTTCTTATATCCGTTTTGATGATAATGCAGTTGTATTATTGAACGCTTCTGATGACCCTCGTGGTACACGTATCTTTGGCCCAGTGGCCCGTGAGCTTCGTGATAAAGGCTACATGAAAATCATTTCATTGGCACCAGAGGTTCTTTAATTAAGCTGAGTGCTGAAAGCTGAAAGCTGAAGGCCGTAAGTAAAAAATAATTTTGAGCTAAGCGTTTAACGTTTAGCATTAAGCTTCAAGCATAATAAAAATGAGTACAAGATTTAAACCCAAATTTAGCATCAAGAAAGGCGATACAGTAGTTGTTATTGCTGGTGATGATAAAGATTTGAAAAAGCCACGCAAGGTTTTGGAAGTTATTGTTGACAAGGGTCGTGTTGTTGTTGAAGGAGTTGCCATTGCTACAAAACATACCAAGCCCTCTGCGCAGAACACTAAAGGTGGTATCACCAAAGTGGAAGCTTCTATCAACATTTCAAATGTGATGTTGTGGGATGCTAAAGCAGGTGCAGCTACCAAAGTGAAACGCACTAGGGAAAATGGCAAACTGGTTCGTATTGCTAAAAAAAGCGGCGAAGTAATTAAGTAATATATCTTGTTCCGTTGGTAATGGAACACAAACACAAGAATTATGAGTGATACAAAATATTCTCCTCGTTTGGCAGAAAAGTACAAGAAAGAAGTTGTACCTGCTTTGATGAAGAAGTTTGCTTACAAAACTGTAATGCAAGCGCCAAAGTTGGAAAAGATCTGCGTTAACCGTGGGGTTAATGGTGCAGTAACTGACAAGAAGTTAATCGATGTGGCCATTGGTGAAATGGAGCAGATTACTGGTCAGAAATGTGTTCCTACTTTGAGTAAGAAAGATATTTCGAACTTCAAATTGCGTAAAGCAATGCCAATTGGTGCAAGGGTTACTTTGCGTGGGGAGAAAATGTACGAGTTCCTTGACAGGTTGGTATCTGTGGCCCTGCCCCGTGTTCGTGACTTTAAAGGGATTAGCGACAAAGCGTTTGATGGCCGTGGAAACTATACATTGGGTGTTACCGAGCAGATTATTTTCCCTGAAATTGATATTGATAAGGTAACCAAGATTTCCGGTATGGACATCACTTTTGTAACAAGTGCCAACACCAACGAAGAAGCATACGAATTGTTGAAGGAACTGGGTATGCCTTTCAAAAACATTAAAAAAGACAATAACTAATATAACATGGCAAAGAAATCAATTGTTGCCCGTCAGGCTAAACGTGAAAGATTGGTTGCTCAGTATGCTGAAAAAAGAACAGCATTGAAGGCGGCTGGTGATTACGCAGGTTTGGATTTGCTTCCTAAGAAT
The DNA here is from genome assembly GCA_023251255.1 of Chitinophagaceae bacterium. GTDB lineage: Bacteria > Bacteroidota > Bacteroidia > Chitinophagales > Chitinophagaceae > UBA1930. The sequence goes on along the minus strand of JAHEZD010000081.1, from coordinate 12,554 downwards.
GCATCACCTGTACGTTTAAAGAACCGTTGCCAGTTAACTGGTCGTGGTAAGGGATACATCAGGTACTTCGGTATTTCCAGGTTGATGTTCCGTGACATGGCCCTGAACGGTAAAATTCCAGGTGTTAAGAAGGCAAGCTGGTAATTTTTACTATAACTTCCTCATAATGGGGATGAATAGAAACCAAATTTTAGAACTGAATTAATTTAATTACAATGGTAACTGATCCTATAGCAGATTATTTGACAAGGGTACGTAACGCTCAAATGGCTGGTCACAGAATTGTTGAAATCCCTGCTTCCAATTTGAAGAAGAGAATCACTGAAATTTTGTATGAGCAAGGTTATATCTTGAAATACAAATTTGAAGATGATACCAAACAAGGTCTTATCAAGATTGCCTTGAAATACAACGAAGCAAAACAACCGGCTATCCGTTCTTTGGAAAGGGTAAGCCGTCCGGGTCTGCGCCAGTATGCTAAGCCTGCTGAAATCAAAAGGGTAATCAATGGTTTGGGTGTAGCTATCATCAGTACCTCTAAAGGTGTATTGACCGATAAGCAGGCAAAAGCACAGAATGTTGGGGGCGAGGTTCTTTGCTACATTAGCTAATTGAACAATCGGATAATTTGATGATGTGGTAATGCCATCAAATTAGTGGAACATAAAGAAGATAATTTAAGCCCTCTATACGGTGGCTGAACACTTCGGAAAGCATTATCAAATTATAGAATTATCAAATCATCAAATTAAGATTATGTCTCGTATAGGTAAACAACCAATCATAATTCCTGCTGGCGTAACAGTTACGGTTAACAAGGACAATGTGGTTACAGTAAAAGGACCCAAAGGGCAATTAACGGAAACCATTGATAGGGATATCACGATTGAAGTAAAGGATAATGAAGTGCTGGTAACCCGCCCAACAGACCAGATCCGTCACCGTGCCATGCATGGTCTGTACAGGTCGTTGCTGAGCAATACTGTAAAAGGGGTTACAGAAGGTTACAAGAAGGACCTGGAACTGGTGGGTGTGGGTTTCAAGGCAGCCAATACTGGCAACTTGTTGGATTTGGCTTTAGGCTATTCACACAATATCATCTTTGAAATTCCTAGCGAATTGAAAGTGGTTACCACTACTGAAAAAGGTAAGAACCCTACAATTTCTTTGGAAGGCATCGATAAACAATTGATTGGTCAGGTTGCAGCCAAGTTGAGAAGCTTGCGTAAGCCTGAACCGTACAAAGGAAAGGGCGTTAAATATGCTGGTGAGATATTGAGAAGGAAAGCAGGTAAGGCAGCAGGTAAATAAGCTAAGCAGGTGAATTAGGTTGCTGGTTAACAGGTAACAATACAAATAAACTTTTTCTTCCGGCAGAATCGGGAGATGCAAATAGAACAACAATGAACACTAAATTAGAACAAAGGCAAAAAGTTAGGTACCGTATCCGCAAGAAAGTGGCTGGTACGCCTGCTAAACCACGTTTAAGTGTGTATAGAAGCAACTTGGAAATCTATGCTCAATTAATAGATGATGATAATGCTGTTACCTTGGTGGCTGCATCATCCAATCAAAAGGATATTGCTGCACAGAAAGTTACCAAAACTGAGAAAGCCAAATTAGTTGGAGCTTCCATTGCCCAGAAGGCCATTGAGCTTGGTGTAAGTGCAGTTGTTTTTGACAGGGGTGGTAATTTGTACCATGGTCGTGTTAAGGCTGTAGCTGAAGGCGCAAGGGAAGGCGGATTGAAATTCTAATCACTAACAATTATTAATAGTTAGATAAATGTCTAAAGTAATCGATAACAAAATCAAAGCTGGTGGCGACGTTGAGTTGAAGGAAAAAGTTGTTGCCATCAACCGTGTAGTGAAAACTACCAAAGGTGGCCGTACATTCTCTTTCTCTGCATTGGTTGTAGTAGGTAACGAAAATGGTGTAGTTGGTCAGGGTCTTGGTAAAGCAAAAGAAGTTCAGGAAGCCATTACTAAAGGTATCGAAGATGCCAAGAAGAACTTGGTGAAAGTACCTATCATGCACGGAACCATACCCCACGAACAATTGTCCAAAGCTGGTGCTGCTAAGGTAATGATCAGGCCGGCTGCCCATGGAGCAGGTGTAATTGCGGGAGGCAGCATGCGTGCTGTATTGGAAAGCGCTGGGATTACAGACGTTTTGGCTAAGAGCCTAGGGTCTGCAAACCCCCACAATGTGGTAAAAGCTACAATTAAGGCTTTGGCTACTTTAAGGGAACCCATTGCAGTTGCAAAACAACGTAATATCAAATTGAGCAAAGTATTTAACGGATAATCTCGTTTAAAGTTTCAAGGTTTCAAGGTTCAAGGTTCAAGCCTTAAACCCTAAACCTTAAGCCTTAAGCCTCAAATAAATAACAATGGCAAAGATTAAAATAACACAGGTTAAAAGCGGTATCGACAGGTCTGAGCGTCAAAAACAAACTTTGATAGCTTTGGGGCTGAAGAAAATAAACGCTACCAAAGAAGTTGAAGCAACTCCACAAATACTTGGAATGGTGAACAAAGTGAGCCATTTGGTAAAAGTTGAAGAAGTAGCATAAGTAATCTATAAATTGCAGGTTCCAAATCCCATTAATCAATGTGGAATTTGGAATTTGTGTTTTAATATTTTTAATAACCAGCGAGGGGTGATTCCCCGAAAGTTCAAAATCAAATTAACATGAAACTACACAATCTGAAACCTGCAGAAGGTTCTGTACACAAAGAGAAAAGAATTGGCCGCGGTGAAGCATCTGGTAAAGGTGGCACATCAACCCAAGGTAATAAGGGTGGTCAAAGCCGTGCAGGTTACTCCCGTAAGAACGCTTTTGAAGGTGGTCAAATGCCTATTCAACGTCGTGTGCCTAAGCGTGGCTTCAAGAACATCAACCGTATTGAATATACAGTATTCAACTTGGGGCAAATTGAGCAATTGCAGGAGAAATATGCTTTGGCAGAATTTTCTTTGGAGAATCTATATATCAATGGATTGATTAGCCGTACGGATAAAGTGAAGGTTTTGGGTACTGGTGAATTGAAGTCCAAACTTACTTTCAAGGTAAATGCCATTAGCGATAAGGCAAAAGCAGCTATAGAAGCTGCTGGTGGAAGTGTTGAAATTGTAAAGTAATTTCAATTAACTTGCACGACGCATCAACGATGCGTCTTTTTGGTTTTAGGGCTTTAACTCTTACAATCGAATTATCAAGTGAAAAAATTAACACAGACTTTTAAGAATATCTGGGCCATAGACGAGTTGAAAAGCAAAATCCTTGTAACCCTTGCCTTAGTTTTAGTTTATCGGTTCGGAACGCATATTGTTTTGCCAGGGATCAACCCACTTGTGCTGGACAATTTGAAGTCGAGCAACAAGACCAATGGTTTACTTGGTTTATTTGATACGTTTGCTGGTGGTGCCTTTTCTCAGGCATCCATTCTTGCATTGGGTATCATGCCCTATATCTCTGCTTCCATCTTCATGCAATTGATGACCATTCTGGTACCCCAAATGCAGAAGGTTCAGAAAGAAGGTGAGAGTGGCAGGAAGAAAATCAACCAATGGACACGTTACCTAACAGTTATTGTTACCGCATTCCAAGCCAGTGCATACATCGCCTATTTGAAGAGCCCGGGCTATGCAGAAGCTATTATACCGGCATTTAAGGACTACTTTGTTTATTCAACAGTCACCATACTTACTGCAGGTACCCTGTTTGTAATGTGGCTGGGTGAAAAAATTCAGGATAAGGGATTGGGTAATGGTACCTCCATTATCATCATGGTGGGTATCCTTGCACGTTTGCCCCAAAGCATTGTTCAGGAGTTTGCTACCAAACAGGAAAAAGCGGGTGGCGGTCTATTGATATTCCTCATTGAAATATTCATATTGATTGCTATCATCATGGCCTTGATTATCCTGGTACAGGGTGTAAGGAAGATACCTGTAAATTACGCCAAGCAAATCATTGGTAACAGGCAGTTTGGTGGTGCTAGGCAGTTTCTTCCTGTGAAGGTGAACAGTGCCGGAGTTATGCCAATCATCTTTGCACAGGCAATCATGTTCCTGCCAACGCTTGTATCGTTTACCAATCTTGATTCTGCCAAAGGAATTGTGAAGATGTTCAGCGATCACCAGAATTATGGGTATATGATTGCGTATTCAATTATGGTTATTGGTTTTACCTTCTTGTACACAGCTTTGATATTCAATCCTAAGCAGATTGCGGAGGATTTGAAACGCAACAATGGCTTCATTCCAGGTGTTAAGCCAGGTCAACCAACTGCTGATTATATTGGTTCCATTATGGACAAGATTACCTTACCTGGAGCTATTTTCTTGGCTGCAGTAGGTATTTTACCAGGGTTTGCACAGAGGCTTGGTGTTACACAGGGCTTCAGTACTTTCTTTGGAGGAACAAGTTTATTGATTATGGTTGGTGTGGTACTGGATACATTGCAGCAGATTGAAACCTATTTGTTGATGCGTCAATATGATGGTTTGATGAGTAATGGAAGGGTTCAGGGAAGACAAGGGTTACCAACTACAAGCGCCATTTAATAATGGACTTGGTTTTAAATAATACAGGAACCTGTTGGAGCAATCTAACAGGTTTCTTTTTGATACTTGATAGAAGGATTTGATAATTGCCCAGTTGATTAATTAAAATGAGTTTCAGACCCAACGGTATGATGATATACAAAACAGAAGCAGAAATTGCTTTAATGAAGGAATCGGCAACATTGGTAAGCAAAACGCTTACTGAAGTAGCCAAAGTATTGAAGCCCGGAATGACCACCATACAAATTGATACATTGTGTGCCAAATTTGTAAAGGACCATAAGGCCATTCCTTCATTCCTGCATTATAGGGGCTACCCTTTTACAGTTTGTGCCAGTGTGAATGATGTGGTGGTTCATGGATTTCCCAATAATAGCGAATTGAAGGATGGTGATATTGTTTCGATAGATATGGGCGTGATACTCAATGGCTGGCATGGGGACCATGCTTATACCTTTATTCTGGGCGAGGTGGAGAAGGAAGTGCTGGACCTTGTTCGCGTAACAAAGGAAAGCCTTTATAAGGGCATTGAAAAAGCAACAGTGAACAACCGTGTGGGGGATATTGCCTTTGCCATTCAGGAGCATACGGAGCGGAAGCACGGATACGGGGTAGTAAGGGAACTGGTTGGTCACGGACTTGGACGGAGCCTTCACGAAGACCCGCAAATGCCCAATTATGGCAAGCGTGGAAGTGGCCCCAAGTTAAAGGAGAACTTGGTACTTGCTATTGAACCTATGATTAACCTTGGCAAAAAGGAAGTCTATACAGAGGATGATGGTTGGACTGTTCGTACTGCCGATGGCAAACCTTCCGTTCATTTTGAACATGATGTTTGCGTTAAGAAAGGAAAGGCCTTGATCCTATCTGATTACAGCATTATTGAAGCAGCAGAAAAAGCAAATGCAAATTTGAATACATCTTACTACAACTAATTTCTGCAGATTAATGGAACCGGTGTTGATGATTGCCATCAGCACCGGTTATTTTTTTGGGATGCTTGCCTATCTTTAATCAAATACCTTTTCATGGACGGAGAAAATGAGTTGCCCGAGAAATTCAGTGATGATGCAGAGGAACAGTTGCGTATTGAGAATGAAATTCTAAAATTGAAGCTCCAAGCAGAGCTGGGCGGTGAAATGCAGTCATTTGAAGGCATGGAAAACCTGCCACCGGAAATGGAGAACATGTTCCTGAAAAACATACTGTCATTTGAGCATCAGTTTGAAAGCAAGGAACCTGTTGCTGTAGCAGAGTTAATAGGCAATCCGTCCGTGGCAAAAGTTGGGGACATAGATGATGCAAACATGGACGAAGCATTGGGTAATTTGGAGTTACTGCTACAAGGAAATAACATCGTAATAGATTATGCAAAAGATTATGGTGCTAGGGAGAAGTACAGGTTTATAACGGAAGACTTGTTTGCACATAGGACCATGCCACTGGAAATACCAGGTATGGTCATCCATTTTAGCTATGAAGAGTTTTATCCTGATCATAAACAGATTATAGAGGAGCAGGCAAAGGAATTTATTGCTCATTGGTTCGGGATGGACTTTTCTGAGTATAGTTGGGAGCTTTCGGAAGAACTATTTACAGATGATAATAGGATATTTACCAAGGCTGAAGTATTGGAGAAATTTGCTAGGATCTTTGCTTCGTATAAAACCTTTGATAATTGTGAATATATCATTACTGAAGTGGGGTTTCAATTAAATGATGATGGTACCGGTTTGGGTTTTGCTGAAGGGGCAATCAGGAGCAGGGCTGAACTGGAAAACAGTGAAATGATTGATTTGAGTGGCGGGTTCAAGCTGTACTTGCAATTGATAGATAAGGATTGGGCCATTTTCTTTTTTTATTGGCCGGGATTTGTATGGTAGTTTAATTGTTGGGCTTATGCAGAAACATTTGATTGTAATTGGTGGTGGGGCCGCAGGCTTTTTCTGTGCTGTAAATGCTGCACGGATGAACAGTAATTTGAAAGTAACGATCATAGAAAAATCCAATAAGCTTTTAAGTAAGGTAAGGGTGAGTGGAGGAGGTAGGTGCAATGTGACACATGACTGTTTTGAGATTGGTGAACTGATAAAGCGTTATCCCAGAGGGCAGAATTTTTTGAAGAAAGCCTTTCATTGGTTCAGCACAAAGGATACAATTGAATGGTTCAGTGAAAGGGGGGTTGCGCTGAAAACAGAGCCAGATGGAAGGATGTTCCCTGTAACAAATACTTCCCAAACCATTGTTGATTGCTTGATGGAAGAAGCCAATCAATATGGGGTCGATGTAAAAACAAGTTGTGAAATAAGCAACATTGCAATTGAAGGGGGCAGGTTTGCGCTTACGACAGCCAACAGCCAACAACTGACGTCCGACTTTATTTGCATTGCATCCGGCGGCTACCCAAAATCATTGCAGTTTCAATGGCTCCAGAAGTTGGGGCATGGGATAGAGGAACCTGTACCATCATTGTTCACGTTCAACATGCCCAACAATCCCATAACACAATTGATGGGTGTAAGTGTGGAGCATGCCCAAGTAAAGATTATTGGCAGCAAGCTTAATAATTCAGGGCCATTATTGATTACACATTGGGGCATGAGTGGGCCAGCAGTTTTGAAACTTTCTGCCTACGGTGCAAGGGAGTTGGCCGTTAAAAATTACCATTTCAGGATACTCGTAAATTGGCTGACCAACTTTAATGAACAAACGCTCAAAGAAGAGTGGCTGATACTCCGTCAGCAGTATGCTTCCAATAAAATCCACAACAGGAACCCGTTTGGGTTGCCCAATAGATTATGGGCTTTTTTGCTGAATGATTGTGCCATAATAGAAGGGGCCCGTTGGGCTGACGTTACATCCAAACAACAAAATCAACTCATTAAAAACCTTACTGCACAAGAATTTGATGTGAAGGGAAAGACAACATTCAAAGAAGAATTTGTAACCTGTGGCGGTATCAAACTGGGGGAGATAGAAGCCAATACCATGCAAAGTAAAATTGTACCCAATATGTTCTTTGCAGGCGAAGTAATGGATATTGATGGAGTTACGGGGGGCTTTAATTTTCAGAATGCATGGACCAGTGGCTTCATTGCAGCAAAAGCAATCACTTCCTTATAATGTAAATGCAAATAAAAAGGTCCTGCAATTTGCAGGACCTTTCGAGGGCTAAGCTTTTTTCTTAGCGTCTTTGTTCTCCTTGTAACGCTTATCCGGCGTGCCATCCTTCTTTAGCGGCACTGCTGGTTTTGTTTCAACTTTTTTGTCCTTGTTTTCTTTGTAACGCATGTCTGGTGTGCCATCTTTTTTTGTAGGGGCTGTTGCTTTAACTGCTGGGGCTGGTTTAGCAGCGGGCGTTGTTTTAGCAGTAGGCACCGGTTTAGTAGTTTCCTTTTTTACTTCAGCTTTAGCTGGGGCTTTTTTGTCTGCTGGTTTGGCTTGCGCAAAGGATGCTGTACTAAATACGGCGACAGCAAGTAAAAGACCGAAAATCTTTTTCATAATGGTATTTTTTTTAGAACAGCAATGTATGGTTTGTTCCTAAAAAAGCATCACATCAGACCTGAAGATTCTATTAATTTTTCAATGTTGAACATTAATAAATTAGCGGCGGTTCATTTTGAATACTTTCATTTGGGATCAACTTTTGTTAGTGGGGAACTGCAAAACCGTATTGATCTGCTCAATTATATAACTATCTTACATCTTGCAAAGCCCTGAACATCGGCATGGGCCATTACCATAAATTCTGCCAACGGTCGCTTGATATCCTTTCCCCTTAACTTAGCAGCAAATAAAACACAATGCCCAATATTTTAATTATAGATGATGAACGTTCCATCAGGAATGTGTTGAAGGACATCCTTGGAAATGAAGGTTACAAAGTAGATGAAGCTGCTGATGGTGAGGAGGGATGGAAGAAATTTTCCTCTTCAAGTTATGATGTTGTTCTTTGCGACATCAAGATGCCCAAAATGGATGGGATAGAATTTTTGGGCAAAGCAAATGAACTGAACCCTGAAGTGCCGGTCATCATGATCAGTGGCCATGGCAATATAGAAACGGCTGTGGATGCTGTTAAGAAGGGTGCATTTGATTATATATCCAAGCCGCCGGATCTGAACAGGCTGCTTATTACCATCCGTAATGCTACAGATAAAAACACTCTGGTCAAGGAAACCAAAGTATTGAAACGTAAAGTGACCAAGGTGCAGGAGATTGTTGGCGAAAGCGAGGCCGTTAAGAAAATCAAGGAAACAATAGAAAAAGTGGCACCAACCGATGCCCGTGTTTTGGTAACCGGTGAAAATGGAAGCGGGAAAGAACTGGTGGCAAGGTGGTTGCACGAAAAAAGCTCCCGCTCTTCAAATGCCATTGTGGAGGTGAACTGTGCTGCCATACCGAGCGAACTCATAGAAAGTGAATTGTTTGGCCATGAAAAAGGTTCCTTCACGTCTGCCATCAAGCAGCGTATTGGTAAATTTGAACAAGCCAATGGCGGCACATTGTTTTTGGATGAAATTGGAGACATGAGCCTCTCTGCCCAGGCCAAGGTTTTACGTGCATTGCAGGAAGGGAAAATAACCCGTGTAGGTGGTGACAAGGAAATCAATGTGGATGTTAGGGTGGTGGCTGCCACAAATAAGGACTTATTAAAGGAAGTGGAAGCAAAAAATTTCAGGTTGGACTTGTACCATCGTTTGGGCGTTATACTCATTCATGTTCCTTCCTTGAACGAGAGAAGGGATGATGTGCCCTTGCTGGTAGGTAAATTCTTGCAAGATATTGCAGATGAGTACGGCCAGGCCATAAAAGACATGGAAAGCAAAGCAGTAGAAGCACTGAAAAAGCACAATTGGACAGGCAATATCCGTGAATTGAGGAACGTGGTGGAAAGACTGATCATACTTTCTGGCAAAACCATTACACTCGAAGATGTGGAGAATTATGTGCTGCCTAAATAAACAATTTGCCCATTTCCGATTTTTTAAGCTATTTTTATAAAAATAAAATACATCATGGCAACAGGTACAGTAAAATTTTTCAATGAAACCAAGGGTTTCGGATTCATCAAATCTGACAATGGTGGCGAAGTTTTCGTTCACGTTACAGGTTTAAGCGGCGGCACTAGTCTTTCAGAAAACGACAAAGTAGAATTTGAAGTTGAAGAAGGCCGTAAGGGTCCTACAGCAGTTAAGGTTAAGAAAGTAGATTAATACATTCGCTTCGTAAGGAGCTTGTTTAAAATATATTCTAAGTCAGTGCAATGAATCAATTAATGACGGTCAGTTTTGGCCGTCATTTTTTTATGTATTGGATGTATTATAACTGACAATCCTTCGTGTTTAAGCGGAGGCCTGTACGATAAAATACCAGCTCCAATAATAATCCATTCGGATAATTTTAACGCTGGTCCTGTAATAATTGCCCAGGTTAGCTTACTCATCTTTGTCAATTAATAAAAGGCAATACTTAATCAATAATACTATAACCCTATTTTTGCCCATCTTTAAAAATACATTATGGGAACTGTTCTGTTCATCATTGGAATTATTGGCTGGCACGTAGGTATGTATGGCCTGTTTAAGAAAGCGGGTATCGAACCGTGGAAAGCCCTTGTGCCATTTTATAATACTTGGTTGATTGTGAAGAAATGCAGGCTCCGCAAGCATTGGTTTTGGCTGCAGCTAATCCCCATTGCTGGTCAGTTCATCACTATATGGATAACAATCATTTTTGTGATGCACTTTGGTAAAACCAATCTTGTCCATCACACTTTGTTGACCTTTGTTCCCTTTATTTATTTTCCTTATATAGGCTTTTCCAAAGAAACCAAATGGGGCGGTGAAGAGGTCTTTCATCGCTATAAGAAACCTGCTTCAAGGGAATGGATTGATGCTGGTGTGTTTGCCATTGTAGCAGCAACCATTATTAGGAGCTTCGTGTTTGAAGCCTACGTTATCCCTTCTGAAAGTATGGAAAAGACCTTGCTGGTAAACGACTTCCTTTTTGTGAACAAAATGGCATATGGACCACGCATTCCGCAGACCCCGTTGGCATTTCCCTTTGTGCACAATACCATGCCCTCCAGTGAAACCGTGCCTTCCTATTTAACATGGATACAGATTCCTTATAAACGTTTACCAGGTTACGTAGCTATAAAAAGGAACGATGTGGTCGTATTCAATTTCCCTGCGGGCGATACCATCATTAACCTCCCAGGATTTGGATCCAAACATCCTTACTATGATATTCTGAATGATAGGGATTATGAGATACTCCAATCGCAAGGAGGCCAAAAATTCAATGGTGACAGGCAGAAGCTTTTTGCTTACTACGACAATAAGATCCATGTTCATCCAATGGATAAAACGGATAACTACATCAAACGTTGCGTAGCAGTTGGTGGCGATACCATTCAAGTAGTGAATGGTGTGCTGCATGTAAATGGCAGCGAGGCTTTCAGGGCACCTGATTCACAAACTGATTATGTAGTGAAAACAAATGGTAAGCATATCGATTTTGCTGGTTTGCAAAAAGAATTGAACCTTACTGATGAAGAAACTGATGCCATGAACCAGATAAGGGATACTTCATATACAGTAACACTTACCTACGAAGCAAAGCAGGTGCTTGAGAAGCAGCCTAATGTATTGTCTGTTGTTCCTTATGTATCCTCCCCCCTGAATTATAAAGGGATACTGTTCCCTCATAATGATAGCAGCATGTTCTGGACAACCGATAACTACGGTCCATTGTACATTCCCAAGAAAGGTACAACTACTGCCCTCAATAAAACCAACATAGATTTTTACAGAAGACTGATTTCTGTTTATGAGGGCCATTCGTTGGTGGAGAACAATGGTTCCTATATTATTGATGGGCAGCCAGCTACTACTTATACATTCAAATACAACTATTATTGGATGATGGGGGATAATAGGCACCAAAGTCAGGACAGCCGTTTTTGGGGCTTTGTTCCTGAAACAAATGTGGTGGGAAAAGCATCATTGATATGGTTCAGTTGGAAGGGTGGCCCACGCTGGAAGCGTTTGTTCAAGTCAATTAAATAACTATCTTTAGTTGCCGTTAAATTAATGGGTCCCCGCAATGCAATTGCGGGGACTTTTTTTCTAACCAATTATCGTTTTATGTACAACCAGAAATACGGGTTTGAGTTTGAAGTCTATGATTCGATTGATGATTTGAATGCACCTGATGCCGTGCTCCTCAAACAGGCTAGGGAAACTGCAGAGAATGCTTATGCGCCCTACTCAAACTTCTTTGTTGGAGCTGTGGCAAAGCTTGCCAATGGGGAAACACTAACTGGCACCAACCAGGAAAATGCAAGCTATCCCGTAACGCTTTGTGCAGAGAGGTCATTATTGGCTACTGTGGCAGCCATACACCCCAAAGTGCCAATAGAAACCATGGCCATCACTTACCATAACCATAACCAGAATAGCGATAGTAGCCATCCCATTTCGCCATGTGGCATGTGCAGGCAGAGCTTAGTAGAATATGAGGATCGTTTGAACCATCCCATACGCTTGATTTTGGGAGGTTTTGCGGGCAAGGTCTATATTGTTGAAAAAGCAGGGTCATTACTGCCTTTGAGTTTTACGGGGAAGGATTTGTTGTAGGATTTTAGGTAACCAGTAAATTGGGTAAGGTTATTGTCCTTCACCCGCAATCCGCAAATGAGCTAGCGGTACCGGATTTTGTGAAAAGTATGGAGTTACTAACCGATGTTACGCAAAATGTCAAATACTGATGTCAGATTGAGCTTGTCGAAACCTGTTTGGAAACTGAAACTACCTTCGAGGGCCTCAGGCTGACATTATCCCCACAATCTTTGCGTAACATTAGTTACTAATCAACCAGTTCGTTCTTTACAGCAAAGAATACAAGTCCGGCTGTGTTCTTAACGCCGAAACGTTCCATTAAACGTTCTTTGATACTTTCAACCGTCCTGGCAG
>JAHEZD010000080.1 GCA_023251255.1 Chitinophagaceae bacterium | reverse complement strand
GCCATTGATGCTTTCGGACCCATTGCGGACAATGCAGGTGGAATAGCAGAAATGAGCGAATTGCCAAGTGATGTCCGTGAAAAAACAGATGTGCTGGATGCTGTTGGCAATACAACTGCGGCTAGCGGTAAAGGTTTTGCCATTGCTTCGGCTGCATTGACAGCCTTGGCACTTTTTGCAGCATTTGTGGGTGTGGCTGGCATCAGTGGCATTGATATTTATAAAGCAAACGTATTGGCCTGCTTGTTTGTAGGAGCCATGATACCTTTTATCTTCTCCTCTCTGGCCATTCGTGCTGTGGGTGAAGCGGCAATGGCCATGGTGGAAGAAGTACGCCGCCAGTTCAGGACCATCCCTGGCATCATGGAAGGAACAGGCAAACCTGAATACGAAAAATGTGTGGCCATTTCAACCCAGGCTTCCCTGAAGAAAATGATGCTACCCGGCGCCATAGCCATCGTATCCCCATTGATCATCGGCTTCATGCCTGGATTGGGTGCAGAAGCCCTGGGCGGCTTCCTGGCTGGTGCTACGGTAAGTGGTGTATTGATGGGCATGTTCCAGAACAATGCAGGCGGTGCTTGGGACAATGCCAAGAAATCATTTGAGAAAGGTGTTGAAATAAATGGGGAGATGTTCTATAAGAAATCAGACCCACATAAAGCTTCCGTAACTGGTGACACCGTTGGTGACCCGTTCAAGGATACATCTGGCCCGTCCATGAACATCCTGATCAAGCTGATGAGCATTGTTTCATTGGTCATTGCACCTACACTGGCACAGATGCACCATGCCGATGCCAAAGTGGCCAACAAGGAAAGTATTGAAATGAAAATGACTGTTAGTAAGGATGACAGTAGCAACACCACCAATCTCACTGTTAATGGTGAGAAGCCAAACATAGATGCCTTTGTGGAAGCATTGAAGGCCGACGGGATCCTTACTGGAAACAAGGCCGATATTAAATGGGAAAACGATAGGCTATTTGTAAATGGAAAGGAAGTGGCCCAGGACATTGCAATGAAGTATGCAAAATACGCAGGTCTCACCATATCTATGGAAATAGATAGAAGCACTAAGTAACACAGCATCTTGTACTATATAAAAAAGGAACTGCTTAAATGCAGTTCCTTTTTTATTGTATGGATTATTTTATGGAAAATATTCCTTCTTGCATCATAGTGCCATATCCTCACACCAAAACGAATGTTATGCAGATTTCCAACTTCCACCGTAACGCCATTATTTTGATTGTGCTTTCCCTAAACAGCTATGCTATTGTAAAAGGAATCATTCACGAAAGCTTTATGGGCATTTTATTGTCCATGGCCAGTATGGGTGCCTTGTTTTACATCGTTCGCCTCATGAAGAAGCTAAAAGAAATGGAAGCAACAGAAGATGAACAGTTATTCCACTAATTTCTTCAGTTCCTGTTTCAGCTTCATCTCCGGTACCTGCTCGCCATAAAATTGGCGGTACCCCTTTTTATTGTTCACCATCAAGGTAGCAGGAATGCTACCACTCCATTTATTGTCAATAAGGGGGCAGAACAGGTCAGCATCTGTTTCATCCAACCAGAGAATGCTGGCCTTATAGCCCTTGCTCTTTACAAATGCTTTGATTTTATCCGGGAAATCGCTTTTGAAATCGAGGCTAACCAGCACGAGTTTCACGTTCTTATCTTTCAGTTCGGCCACACTTGACTCGAACCAGGGTATCTCATGTACACAGGGCGCACACCAAGTGGCCCAGAAATTCACAACGATAGGTACAGTGGATGTATCGATCATCTTTACTACATCCCCAATTTTTACTTTCCTGATCTGTTGTTGGCTATACACATTGCCAACCAATAATGACAGTAGAAAAGCAATAGCTATTTTTTTCATCTCGATGGGTTTATTCAGGTTTTTCATGCTCGGCAAAGCCCCATTCATTCAGTAGCAGGTCCATTCTTTCTGCTGGCATGGAAGCTGTGGCATAATGCCCCGCAGCTTTCTTCTGTCGGCAGGCTTCATAGATACTAACAGCACAGGCCACGGAAATGTTCAGGCTCTGTATGATGCCCATTTGCGGTATAATGAAATTGCCATCGGCCAAGGCCCTTGCCTCATCACTTACCCCACTGTGCTCATTGCCAAAAACAAGGGCGGTGCTTTGGGTGAAATCAATTTCATATAAACCTACGGCATCCGTGGATAGATGTGTTGTTAATATGGTTGAATAGTGTTTGCGGAGCTCGGAAAAGCATGCCTCCACATCCTCAAACTGGTGGATGGTCAGCCATTTGACCGCACTGCTGCTGCTCTTTGCGCCAAATTTTTTATGGGTGGGTATTTTGGTGTTGAGAATGTAAATGTCCTGTATGCCCACGGCATCACAGGTACGCATCACTGCAGAGATATTGTGGGGATCATGCACATTTTCCATAACCACCGTAAGGTTGGGCTGGCGGTGGCGGAGTACATGCAATAACTTTTCTTGTCGTTCCTGGGTCATATCAATTGGAAATAAGCCTTCAAACAAATTTAGTGGGGCAAAAATGGATTTTCATCCTGTACATGCTAGGAAAAAATACCCGAACGGTAAATTCCCCATTTGTGCAACCTGAAAACCACTGCTGTCTTCAAGCAACCTGCCCCGTATTTCATGCTCCTTGAAAAATTGATGGAAGAAGCTTCCTTGAAATATTTGGTCGGGCAGGTAATCTCGGCAATCCGGAAGCCGGCAAATATGGCCTGCGAGAGGAACTGGTTATCGAAAACAAAATCATCCGAGTTCTTCTTCCATGAAATATCTTCCAGCACCTTTCTGGTATAGGCCCTGTAGCCCGTATGGTATTCTGAAAGCTTGGCACCCATTAATAGGTTCTGGGTAAAGGTGAGCACACGGTTGAAGAAATATTTATACGCGGGCATTCCACCGCTCCTAGCCTTGCCACCCAGGATCCTCGACCCCAGCACCACATCAAATTCACCCGATTCCAGTAAATAGGCCATGGCACTGATCAACTTTGGGGTGTACTGGTAATCAGGGTGTAGCATCACCACAATGTCTGCTTGGGCATCCAGGGCTGCCTGGTAGCATGTTTTCTGGTTGCCACCATAACCAAGGTTCATTGGATGGATGAATACGCCAATACCAAGTTCCTTGGCAATCTTGGAGGTTTCATCCTTACTGGCATCATCTACCAGCAATACTTCGTCCACAATATCAAAGGGTATTTCATTATAGGTAGTTACCAAAGTTCTGGCAGCATTGTATGCTGGCATCACCACCACCACTTTCTTGTTTCTGATCATCGGCTTCCATTTATCTACCAGCACAATTGCCTTTAAGCATAACTGGTAGTTCCTATCAAAGTTTTGGTTTGCAATATCGTTCAATAATCATTGCGGTATCCTTATATCCCTGTTTCAAGGCCTGTCCCCAATCTGCACAGGCCCCCTCATGGTCGTTCAACCGCTGCTTTGCCTTGCCCCGTTCAAAATAGGCCTCCGGAAACTTTGCCTTAGCAGCAATGGCCTTATCAAAATAAAGAAAAGCACTGTCCATCTGGCCCATTTCCCGATAGGCATAGCCGATATTATTGAACGAATAAGGCGACGGGGACTTCCGCATCAGGCCAATTGCAGTCTTGCAGTCATCAACGGCCCCTTGGTAATCGTTCAGGAACAGCTTTGCATACCCCCGGTTACTGTAAGTTTCGGCATAATTGGGTTGCAGTTCAATGGCCCTGGAATAGGAAGCTGCGGCATCCTTGTAATTTTTCACCTCAATAAACAGGTTGCCGAAACTCATGAATATTTTTGGGTTGGCTGTATCCCGGCTCAACGCAGTATAGATGTCCCTGAAAGCAGCTTCGTATTTTTTCAGGTAACGCCGTTCTATGGAACGTAACAGGAAAGCCTCATTTAACCCTGCATTCAAAGTAATGGCCAGGGTGAAGTCCTGTTCGGCCCCTGCATGGTCCTGCATCCTCGCCCTGATTTTCCCCCTCGAAAGGAACATGTTGGCATCTTTTGGACTGATTTCAATCGCCTTCTCCATATCGGCCAAGGCATTTACCGTATCTCCCTTCGATAGGTAGTTCCCTGCCCGCATGGAAAGTCCTGAAGGATTGTTGAGCTTGGCGGCACTGGATGACAAAGTGAAATTGTCCTTGTAATCTGCGCAATGCACAAAAGCCAGGATGCTGAAAACAAATATGACGGGAACATAGAAAAAAACAAACCGCTTCATGAATATTGCCGAGACAATGTACCCGTCCAACAAAAAGCCCAAAATTACCACAACACCAATCATGGGAAGATATGTCCTGTGTTCCAAGTAGTTAAAGAAGGTATCGGCATTTTCCAGTCGGTAAATAGTAGGTGGGATGGCAAAGAAGAGGAACCATAGCATACCCATTAAAACGGCCCATTTGCCCTTCCTTGAATATTCAACGGTGAGATAGGCCAGGGCCAATAGGAACAGCACACCAATGATGGTAGAAAGGTTATCGTACAACGGAAGGGTGGAAAGGTTAATTGGGACAAAGAACTTCCCAATAATAATGGGAATAACCGGGTTGTTCTTGAAGAATGGTATGATACCCAATACATCGATGGTGGCCCCCGTTCCAGCAACCACGCTTTTCCGCATCAGTAAATAAACAGTAAGTGTTCCTGCCCAAACAATAAAAAAAGGAAGCAGTTTCAGGAAGCTGGCTTTTAGCACCTGCAGAACAGGCTCCCTGTCCTCACCCTCCAACCGCTCCCTTTTATTGAGCACCAAAAAGTAATAATAGAGCAGGAACAGGGGGAAAAGTACGGTTGTTTCCTTTGTAAAAAGCGTTAAGAAGAAAACAATGACATGAAGGATAAAATAGGCTATTTTTTTGGTCTTAAAATACAATGCAAACGTCATAAACAATTGAATACCAAATAACCCAATCAATATATCCCCCCTAGATGGGATCCACCCTACCCCTGAGGCAAACAAAGGATGCACTGCAAACAGCAAACTGGCCAGAAAAGCTGTCAACCGCTTCAATCCAAGCAATTGGAGGAAGAAATAGAGCGATATACAGGTAAGTATATGGATAAGCAAATTGGTAATATGGAACATCCATAGCTTTTCCCGGCTAACGGCTGCATCCAGCATGAAGCTCGCATTCTGGATGGGGCGGTAGAAATCACCGGTCTTGTTGAAGAAAGCATCCACCTTGAAAGCTGTATCAATTTTATGGATATTCCCCACCACATCAAACCTCTGCAGGATAATTCCATTATCGTCAAAATTGGTATAGTCAAACTGAACGGACTGCACATAAATCAAAACAGGGAAAAGCACAAGCAGCCCTATATGCAGCCATTTGCTGGTGCTCCACTTTTTCATAAAGCCTTTTGTATCCGGTGTATGACGCTGTTCCATGAAGAGTTTTTTGGGTTCCAGGCTAAGGATAAAACAACGGGCGCCTACTTGCAATAAGCCCTAATGGTATCCTCCGCCTGCTTAAAACCAAGTTTGACTGATTGGTGCCAATCCTCACAGGCCCCTTTCATATCCTTGTTCTGTCTTTTGGCCATTCCCCTATAAAAATAACCGAAGTAAAAATTATTGGCAAGGCTTAGGGTTATATCAAAAGCAGCAATGGCATCCTTTGTTCTGTTGGTTTCATAAAAAATCATCCCCTTATTGTAATAGGCATTCAGGAATTGGGGAAACAGCGCAATGGCCTTATCACAGTCCACCAGCGCCCCCTCATAATCCTTCAGTCTGTAACGTACAAAGGCCCGGTCATTGAATACTTCAGCAGCAGTACTGTCCATATTGATGGCCTTGGTAAATAGGGCCTCTGCCTCTTTGAACCTTGTTGCAGAAGTAAAGGCTTTTGCCCTGGTATAGAAGATACTTGCATTGCTATTGTCCAGCTTTTCTGCCCTGTCAAGGTCATTGATGGCACCAACGAAATCCGCATTGAGTATCCGCTCACTTGCCCGACCAATATACGCCTCAACATAATTCGTATCAAGTGCCAGGGCTTTTGAATAGTCCTCATCCGCTGCTTTATAATCCTTTACCTGACTGGTGCGTATATTGCCACGGTTGTAAAAAGCGGGGGGGTAATTGCCCCCCGATACATCAATCGCCCTTTCAAAATCTGCCAGGGCGCTGTTTACATCTTTTTGGCCATAGTACAGTTCGCCCCGCTTATTGGCAGCCCCAGGATTGTCCAGTTCTGCCGCCCTCCCAAAGAAGGCCATCGAATTCTTGAAATCATCACTATGGGAAGAAGCAATAAAAGTCAGCACGAGTATTGCAGCTACAGGCACCCCAACATAGGCTTTTGCGTCCCTGCTCACTTTATCCAACATGAAGGCCAGTATCACAATGAGCCCAACCACAGGCATATAGCTCCGGTGCTCATAGTATTCCAGCAGGTATTTGCTATAGTACAGCTTGAAGAAAAGGGGCGGCACAATGAAGAGGATAAACCATACAAAACCGAATGGCACCAGCCAATCCTTCTTCTTGGCCGATTGGATCACCATCCATAACCCAATGGCAAGCAGCAGGAAACCGATGACCACGGCCACCGAATTGAACAATGGCATGGTAGAAAGGCCAATCGGCACAAAGAACTTCCCAAAGAAAATAGGAATGGCAGGCAGGTTGTTCATGAACGGCTTGATCCCCACAATAAAATCAGGCGGCAGGGAAATCACCACTTTGCCCCTTAGCCAGAAGAACAATAGGGATGATGCAACACATGCTAGGAAAAAGGGAATACTTTTCTTCCAGCGTATTTTTCCACCATCCAGCAGGAGCATATAGAGCAATGGCAGGGCAGGCAGCAGCACAGCCGTTTCCTTACAGAAAATGGAAAGTAAAAACCAGAAGCAGGAAAGCAATAGCCACGCTACTTTTCCTGTTCTATAAAACTTGATAAAGTTTATAAGTAGCTGTAAACCAAATAAAGTAAACAATAGGTCACCCCTGGAAGGAATCCACGAAATAGCGGAGGCCAACAAAGGGTGCACAGAAAAAACCAAGGAGGCAAACAATGCAGAAAGGTTCCTGATATGCAGGAGGCGCAGCAAATTGTAAACAGCAATTACAGTAAGCAGGTGATAGATAAGGTTCGTCAAATGGTAGATCAACGGCCTTTCCCCACCGATCAGGGCGTCCAGGAAATAGGACACGGTTTGCAGGGGCCTGTAGAAATCCCCATGGGAAGAAAGGAAGGCATCCGTAGTAAAGGCCAATCCTATGTTTTTTATACTGCCAAGTAGCTGGCTATTGTTCACAATAATGGACACATCGTCAAAATCGATGAACTCAAAGCTTACCGTTTTGATGAAAACAAAAAAAGGAAGAAATACCAATAATGCATAATGCCAGTACAACTGGTTTTCAAACCTGAGTAAAGGGCCGCTTCCTGCAATCGTTGTTTTGGTTGCAACAGGTGCAACTACTGTTTTCTTGCTCATAAGTGCTCTGCACAAAAAGTTGTAAATATCCAGTAAAGTAATTTAAAACTGTTGAGATTTTTGATGGGCCGGCAAACCATCGGCAATATTCATGTTCAATATCAGCAACTAATGTTACGCAAGACTGTGTGAATAATGTCAGGCTGGCCCTCTCGAAGGCAATCTGGTTTCAAAATAGGTTTCGACAAGCTGCCAATAACAGATGGTTTACCGGGAAGTAAGGAAGACGGTAATTTCAGCATCCCGACTTATTCCCCCTGCCTGCCGGTAGGCAAGTTCCCGGTAAAAAAGCAAACGGCGAAGCCATCATTTGCCTGCCTTTGCCGGCAGGTTCAATGTGCTTGTTTGCGAAGTAAACATGGGTTACTAAATCTGACATCGGTATTTGACATTTTGCGTAACATCAGTCAGTAAATTAGAACAATCAGTGGAACAGCAAAATTGGATTATTTGCAAGTGATAGAAAATGTGACAACTAAAATGTGACAATTTAAAATGTCACAAAAGAAATGTCACAAAAAGAAGGGAATAAAAATGTGGCAAAAAAAATGTGACATTTTAAATTGTCACAAAAAAATTGTCACTTTTTTGATTGCAGCAAAACCATTGCTTCTCCTCTTAATAGGTAAGCGAATCAGCGCAGAGAAATAGTTGATACAAATGACCATTGGGTTTGTCATCAAATGGCAGGAAACAGCATCATGTGCGGTTGAAACCTACTTTAAACAGTTTATTTTGCACTAAAGTCCGCCCAAAATGTGCCAAAAAGCAAAAATTTTTAGATAGTAACCTATAAAGCATTATTTTCAACCCTCTATTTTCAACATTTTTACAAACAGTAATCAGTAATTATTATGAGCAAATCTAAAGTTCTTGCCTCACTTACGCTGGACAAGCAAAAGTTGCATGTAGACCTGTTAAACACCAAAAAGGCAGCAATGGTATTAAGGGCACTGAACAACCCTTTACGCCAGAAGATCATCAAACTGATTGACACCAAGAAACAAACCGATGTAACTTCCTTGTACAAAAAACTGGGTATTGAGCAGTCCGTTGCTTCCCAGCATTTAGGTATACTGAGAAGGGCCCATATTGTTGTTACCGAAAGGGAAGGCAAATCCATCAAGTATTCATTGAACCAACCGAGGATTGCCCAAATTATGGACACGGTGGACAAATTGCTTGGGTAATATCCCCATTGGTTCACAGCCAAAATCGTCCGTTCAATAGCAACGTTCTGATTTTGCATTCAACCTGCTTTGAAGGGAATCCCCAGGGTTCCCTTCATGATTTTAGTTCCGGTTACCCCATTGCCATACCCAGCAACTTAGTTACCACGGCAACGTTTGCGTTAAAAAAAACCAAGTAAAGGTTAATGCTGTTTCAAAAATTGCATTAACTATGTTTCAAGAAAATCAGCCCAAATCCAAATATTCAACCTACAGCTTGCAACACAGCGATTGTTTTTACAGTCTTTATTAAGCAGGGCGTAGTACCGATAAGCCAAACGATAACGCCATACCGTACTGCCAACGGGATGGACACCCTTTAACGATTGCAGAACCCCATTTTATGAAACGATTCTTGCGTGCCACTGTTGCATTTAGTGCAACCTATCCCCTATTTGCTGATAATAGCGACAATCCACCTGATAATTTCCACCACCGATTTATTAATTGAATACTGCAACCAATGCCTGTTGCGGCTGGTACATTATTGATTTCACAATACCCCTATTTATCCGGATGCCGATTAAAAATATGCTTATGAAGAAGGTTTTACTATTGGTTTTTGTGGTTTGTTTTTTTGTTGGTAGCGTTAAGGCCACTACTTATTATTCGCAATCAAGTGCAGGTACCGTTGTAGGTTCTTTTAACTCAAACAGAGCTGGGGGTGGTTCAACTCCAGCAAACTTTTCAACAAGTGGAGATATCTTTATTATTCAGGGAACTGGTAACGGAGGTACTACGCCCCATACCCTTACTTCTGGCTCAACTGTGACCTTTGGAGCTGGTGTTACTTTAGAAGTCGAGGCTGGTGCTACTTTAGTAGAGAACAGTAATATTACATTTAATGCAACTGCCACATTTAAGTTGGATGCCAGTAGTTTTTTTACTCAAAACTCATCAAGTGCTGCGGGAATATCAGCAGGAATAGAAAGTTGGAATTCTTCGGCTACCATAACTTATACAAATACAGGATATATTTCTACTGCAAATATTACAGGTGGAGCACATCCAAATGTTATAGTAAATACTGGTGGCAATGCAAATTTTGCTGGAGTTATAACAAACATTGCTGGTAATCTTACTATGTCGCAGGGTTCCAGCAGTTTGACGTTAACGGGAGCTACTGCGATGACAATGACCATTTCAGGGAACCTGATATTATCAACTGGTACTACTTTTAGTTTAGGTAACGGTACTGCGACACCAATTGTAAACTTAGGGGGAAATCTTAGTATAGCCAGCGGTATTACCTTTACCTATAATGGTTCTGGAGCTCAAGGGACTTTGAATTTTACTAAGTCTGGCACACAGACTTTCAGTAAAGCTGGTACAATGGCAGCTACTCCCGTAAACTTCACTGTTAATAGTGGCTCTACTTTGGATGTTGGGACTAGTGTCATTTCTGGTACGGGTACATTCACTGTGGCATCGGGTGGAGGCATTATAACAGCAAATACAGCAGGGCTTTCTACAACCGCTGCAACGGGAAGTGTTCAGGTAACTGGTACAAAAACGTATAATACAGGAGGTAATTATACATTTAACGGCTCTGGAGCACAAGCAACTGGTAACGGCATAACTGGTGCCAACAATCTTACCATCAATAACAGTTCTGGCGTTACACTTACCTCTGCAACTTCGATATCGGGTACGCTTACACTTACTTCCGGTGCATTTACTAATAGTTCTAATTTAAGTATGGCCAGTGCTTCCAATATTTCAAGAGCGGATGGAACTTTAGGCACTGCACCAACTTTTACTGGCTCTAACGTAAACATTACCTACACAGGTAGTACTTCTGATATCACTACAGGAAATGAAATGCCAGCATCAGGTACCACTACTTTGAAAACCCTTACCATTAATGAGGCAACCAATAGTGTAATACTTGGAGCAAATGTAGATGTCAATACCAGCCTTGCCTTAACAGCGGGCGTAATTGTAAGTAATGGCAATAGCATCACCTTAAAAGGCTCCAGCTCCACCATTACCGGTTCCACATCTTTTGGTACTGCATACACCAGTTTTGTGGCTACCTGCAACAATAGCAATACGCCATCTTCCGCAGGTGGGTTGGTCATAGAAAATATTGGTACCAGTGGAAGAACAGGTGATGTATTATTCCCTGTTGGCCCTACCAAAACATCCTATAATCCTGTTGTGGTAAACAACAGTTCAGCAAATGTTTCCTATACAGCAAGGGTAAATACAACTGCCATTTCAGGCATCACACCAAGCAGTGTGAATGTACAAAGAACATGGAATGTATCCTCTGCCAGTGGAAGCCCATCTGCTGTATTAAAGATGCAATGGCTAACGGCAGATGAAGGAGGAACATTTAGCAGGGCATCTTCAAAAGTTGTCCACTATAATGGTTCCACTGCAGATGTATTGAGCACCGGAACTGCGGCCTCAGGCTCCAACCCATGGAACGTTAGTTCAGGTTCAACATCATTTACTGGTTATGGGGAATTTGGAATAACCAGCGGAACTGCTGGTCCTACACCTGATGCTACCCAATCAACCTTAACGCCTACGAGTGCCAGCATAACTGCTAATGGAAGCAGTACACAGGTATTGACCGTACAAGCGAAGGATGCAGGCGGTACCAATATCACTGTTGGTGCTGCAACAGTGACCATTACCAAACAATCAGGTACAGGAACCATTGGTTCAGTGACAGATAATGGAGATGGTACCTATACTGCAACAGTGACTTCTCCAACATCTACAGCCAACGGCGTATTTGTGGCTACTTTGGGTGGCAGTGCTGTAAAGAGTGGAACAGGCAGCCAAACAACTTCAACCATCACTTATACACCCGGTGCAGCAAATGCTGTACATTCTACCCTAACACCAACCTCAGCAAGTATCACCGCTGATGGCAGTAGTACTCAAGTATTCACTGTCCAAGCAAAGGATGTGAATGACAATAGCCTTACTGCAGGTGGTGCAACAGTTACCATTACCAAACAATCAGGCACAGGTACAATAGGTTCAGTGACAGATAATGGCAATGGCACCTATACAGCAACAGTTACCTCGCCAACTTCTACAGGCAGTGGTGTTTTTGTGGCAACCCTTGGTGGAAGTGCAGTACAAAGCGGTGGAGGCAGCCAAACAACTTCAACCATCACTTATACACCCGGTACAGCAAATGCAGTACACTCTACCTTAACACCCACTTCTGCCAGCATCACAGCCAATGGAAGCAGTACACAGGTACTGACCGTTCAGGCAAAGGATGTTAATGACAATAACCTTACCGCAGGTGGTGCAACAGTTACCATTACCAAGCAATCAGGAACTGGAACAATAGGTTCCGTAACCGATAATGGAAACGGCACCTATACCGCAACTGTAACATCACCCACTTCTACTGGTAGCGGTGTTTTCGTGGCTACCCTTGGAGGCAGTGCAGTGCAAAGTGGAGGCGGTAGCCAAACAACAGCAACCATCACTTATACACCCGGTACAGCCAATGCAGTACATTCTACCCTAACACCAACATCAGCAAGCATCACAGCCGATGGAAGCAGTACACAGATACTGACCGTACAGGCAAAGGATGTGAATGACAATAATCTTACAGCAGGGGGATCAACAGTTACCATTACCAAGCAATCAGGTTCAGGAACGATAGGTTCCGTAACAGACAATGGCAATGGTACTTATACAGCAACAGTCACCTCACCAACTGCTACAGGCAGTGGTGTATTTGTAGCAACCCTTGGAGGCAGTGCAGTACAAAGTGGCGGTGGAAGTCAAACAACAGCAACAATTACTTATATACCGGGAGCAGCAGATGCCACCCAATCAACACTTACACCAACAAGTGCAACTATTGCTGCAGATGGTGTGGCAACACAGGTATTGACTGTACAGGCAAAAGATGCCAATGGGAACAACTTAACAACAGGCGGTTCCACAGTCACCATTACCCAACAATCGGGAACAGGTTCCATAGGAAGTGTAACAGATGTAGGCAATGGTACTTATACAGCAACGGTACTTTCTGCTGCAAGCAACGGCAGCGGCGTATTTGTAGCCACATTGGGAGGCAGTGATGTGAAAAGTGGCGGCGGTAGCCAGACAACGGCCACTATTACTTATTCATCGAATCCACCAGATGCCGTTCAATCAACCTTAACGCCAACTTCTGCAAGTATCGCAGCAGATGGCAGCAGTACACAGGTATTGACTGTACAAGCGAAAGATGCAGGCGGTACCGATATCACAGTTGGTGGTGCTACAGTTACCATTACCAAGCAATCGGGAACTGGTTCCATTGGTTCGGTGACAGACAATGGAGATGGGACGTACACTGCAACGGTTACATCACCGATACTTACGGGCAGTGGTGTATTTGTGGCTACCCTCGGGGGAAGTGCAGTTCAGAATGGAGGAGGCAGCCAAACAACTGCAACCATCACTTATACAGCCGGCACCGCCAATGCTGTACATTCTACCTTAACCCCTACTTCCGCCAGCATTACTGCCGATGGAAGCAGTACACAGGTACTCACTGTACAGGCAAAGGATGTGAATGACAATAATCTTACTGCAGGTGGTGCTACAGTCACCATTATCCAACAATCAGGTACCGGAACAATTGGCTCCGTAACAGATAATGGAAACGGTACTTACACGGCAACAGTAACATCACCCACCGCTACAGGCAGTGGTGTATTTGTGGCTACTTTGGGTGGCAGCCCTGTAAAAAGCGGAACAGGTAGCCAAACAACTTCAACCATTACTTATGTAGTTGGCGCAGCCAATGCTGTACATTCTACCTTAACACCTACTTCTGCCAGCATCATTGCTGATGGAAGCAGTACACAAGTATTGACCGTACAGGCAAAGGATGTGAATGACAATAGCCTTACAACAGGTGGGGCAACAGTTACCATTACCAAACAATCAGGTACTGGAACAATTGGCTCAGTAACAGATAATGGCAATGGTACCTATACCGCAACTGTAACATCACCCACTGCTACCGGTAGTGGTGTGTTTGTGGCCACTTTGGGTGGCAGTGCCGTAAAGAGTGGAACAGGCAGCCAAACCACTGCTACCATTACTTATACACCGGGTACAGCCAATGCTGTACATTCAACATTGACCCCTACTTCTGCCAGCATTACTGCAGATGGTAGCAGCACACAGGTACTCACCGTTCAGGCAAAGGATGTAAATGACAATAACCTTACAGCAGGAGGAGCAACAGTTACCATTACCAAACAATCAGGTACTGGAACAATTGGCTCAGTAACAGATAATGGCAATGGTACCTATACCGCAACTGTAACATCACCCACTGCTACCGGTAGTGGTGTGTTTGTGGCCACTTTGGGTGGCAGCCCTGTGAAGAGTGGAACGGGTAGCCAAACAACTGCCACTATCACTTACATTCCAGGTGCAGCAAATGCTGTACAATCCACACTTACGCCTACCAGTGCGTCAATTGTAGCAGATGGCATTGCGACACAGGTATTGACTGTACAGGCAAAGGATGCCAATGGAAATACCATAACATCGGGTGGGGAAACTGTTACCATCACCCAACAATCGGGTACTGGTACTATAGGTTCTGTGATAGATAATGGTAATGGCACCTACACAGCCACAGTAACTTCTGCTGCCAGTGCAGGCAGTGGCGTGTTTGTGGCTACGTTGGGCGGAAGTGCCGTACAAAGTGGTGGGGGCAGCCAAACAACTGCTACCATTACTTATACAGCTACAACTAGCATAACAGACCAATTCCGTTCACGCACAACAGGCCCTTGGGCCACTGCCAGCACTTGGGAAAGTTTCAGTGGCGGTTCTTGGATAACAGCCACACTGGCCCCTACTAGTTCTGCTGCCAGTATTACCGTACTAAATACCCATACAGTTACTGTAGGTGCAGCAGCTACTGCAAAATTGCTGACCATCAATACAGGCGGGCAAGTAACCATTAGTGCAAGCCAAACACTAACAGTTAGTGATGATGGAACGGGTGCTACTGATTTATCTGTAGTTGGGTATTTGAAAAATAGTGGGACGTTGACATTAAGTGGTACAATGTCTGTTGACGGGACTTATGAGCATAATATAAACGGTGGTGCATTTCCAACTGCCACCTGGAATACCAATTCTACTCTTTTAGTAACAGGTATAACTTCTACAGGACCTACTGGAGGCACCAGCCAAAATTTTTACAATTTTACATGGAACTGTCCCAGCCAAAGCACTAACATAAGCTTGGCTATGAATAATAACACTATTGCAGGTGATTTGACACTAACCTCGTCGGGAGGAGCAGCAAATGCTGTACGTTTAACAACAGCAGCCACAGCTACTACTAATAATATAACCATTAATGGGAATATTGTAGTAAGTGCCGGAATACTTACCTCCCATGGTTCCTCAAGCGGCACTTCCACTATTACTGTTACAGTAGGGGGCAATATCAGTATCAACGGAGGTACTTTGGACCTCAATGCAGGAAGTTCCGGCACTGCTACATCTACCTGGAATTTAACAGGAAACCTAAGCGTGACTGGCATTTTAAAAGGTACAAATAATACGCCCACTTTACATTTCTCAAAAGGAAGCGGAACCCAAACTTTTACCAATAGTGCAGGAACATTGACATCCGGAACTTTGGTAGTAGATGCAGGATCGAACCTTGATGCAGGTACAAGCATTATTAATGGGGCTGTACCATTTACATTGATTAGTGGCTCCACATTGACATCGGCCAGTACAACCAGTTTCTTGACCACTTCCGGTACAAAAACGCTAAGTCCAACTGCCAATTATGTGTTCAATGGCAGCTCTGCACAAACAATACCTGCATCCATCACTGCTGCCAATAATTTCACCGTTAACAATAGTGCTGGTGTTACATTGGCTGCAAGTGTGGCCATAAGCGGAGCCCTGAACATGACCAGTGGCAAATTGGCCATTGGTGCATTTACACTAAGCATCAATGGAACACAGAATACCACATCAGGCAATTGCCTTACAGGTAGTGCATCTTCCAGTCTTTCAACCACAGGAACAGGTGATTTGGGAACATTGTTTTTTGACCAGACTTCTTCCACTACAAGAACGGTTTCTGCTTTTACAGCTAACAGGACCAGTTCGGGCAATGTGACAATTGGGAATGCTTTTATTGTTACCACGCTTAATTTAACTGCTGGTACTGTAACAAACAGCACCAACCTTACAGTAGCTACAGCCGGAACAATTACCAGAAATGCTGGCTCCTTAACTGTTGCCCCCACATTTGCAGGAACTGTTAGTGTTACTTACAATAATTCTGGTACACTTAATACATCGGTAGAATTACCAGCTACAGTTACCACCCTAAGCACTGCGGGAGGTTCGGCAACTGTATCAATAACTTCAAATACTTCAATCAGTACTTCTGTTGTTGTAAGTGGTGGCGACTTAACAATTAACTCCGGCACTACCATAACTTTTTCAGGAACAGCCAGTTGCTCCGTAAGCGCAAATAAGACATTTACAGTTTCAGGTAAAATATCAAATTCGTCTTCTGGAACATTTACAACAACGGCTTTAGTATCTACAGGGTTGTTGAATTTTGCAAGTGGAGGTACCTATGAGCATAATTTCACTACAACGCAGGGAGTAATACCAACAGCCAGTTGGAATAACAGCTCTACCCTTTCCGTTATCGGATATACTTCAGCAGTTACTCTTACTTCTGGTGGTGGCTGGGGACAATCCTTTGGTCATGTTACTTGGAACTGTTCCAACCAAGCAGCAATAGTTATTAATTTACTCGGTTTATTGACCACAGTTAATGGAGACTTCACTATTACGTCTACGGGTACTTCGGGGAAATTAAGATATAACACAAACTCCCCTGCTAGCCCGACTTTGACAATTAGCGGCAATTTCAACCAAGCTTCAGGAACCACATTTGACATGAATAACGGTACATCAACTCCTACATTCAATCTTGCTGGCAATTTCAATCAATCAGGAGGAACTATCGAAAAAGGGGGAAGTGGTACAATTACTTTCAATTTCAACAGAACATCAGGAACACAGACTTTTACACAATCGGGTTCCGTAACAGCTCCCATCGTTTGGAATGTTGGAACTGGCTCCACCTCGAATATTGTCCAACTTGCTACTAATTTCCCTTTATCTACTGGTTCAACAATAACGGTTAAAAATGGCTCCGCATTAGATTGTGTTACAAGCGTGGTAAGCAGTGGCACATCGGTTACTGTAAACAGTGGAGGCACCTTAAAAGTTGGTTCAACAAGTGGGTCCGGTGCAGTAGCAGCCAATGTTACAACCTCCACATTAACACTAAGTTCAGGTTCAACTGTAGAATTTAATGGCAGCGGTGCTCAAACTGCTGCTGCAAGAACATTTGGAGATTTAAAAATCAATAATAGCAATGGTGTTACTTTACTGGGAACTGCAACTGTAGACAATCTTGCACTAACCAGCGGTACCCTAGCTGTTGCCTCACAAACATTGAATATCAATAGCGCAGTTACAGTTGGTAGCGGCAGTTTAAGTTCCAATGCAAATGGCACCGTAAACTATGCACAGGGCACAACTGGACAAGCAGTGATTGCCGCCAATTATGGCAACCTCACTTTCAGTAATGTCAATAAGACACTTGCAAGCAGCGGCACCATTGGTATAGCAGGAACATTTACGCCCGGCTCGGGAACCACTGTAGTAACAGGTTCCACCATTGATTTCAATGGTTCTGCACAATCTATACCTGCATTCACTTTTAACAACTTGACTACATCAGGCAGTGCTACCAAATCAATAGCTGGTGCAATAACAGTAAGCGGTGCCTTGAAACTGGCCACCACCAGCGACAAACTTTCAATAGGCAGCAATACGCTTACCTTGAACGGAACAATGGATGCAGCAAGTGCGGGCTATATTACCGGCTCTTCCACATCAGATATCAGCATTGGTGGCACGGGACCGTTCGGTACATTGTTGTTTGATCCCGCTACCCCCGATGTAACCAATATGGTGAACAACCTGACCATCAACAGGGGCTCATCGGGGACCGTAACGCTGGGCAATGCCCTGCGCCTATCCAATGTGCTCACACCCACAGCAGGGGTATTGGCATCTGCAGGCTACCTTACATTGGCCTCCACCGCATCCAATACGGCACGTATTGCACCAGGCTCATCAAGTGGCGGTTACATAACAGGCAGCGTAACGGTGGAGCGTTACCTAAGTGCATCCGGCGACAGGGCCTACCGCCTGTTGACACCATCAGTCAATGCTTCTACCAGCATCAATGCCAACTGGCAGGAAGGGAAACAGAACCCTGATGTGGCCAACAATGTAGTAAGCGACAAAGCAGGCTATGGCACGCACATTACCGGCAGCACTGCCTATGCAGGAGGCTTCGACCCGACCCAAAATAACCAGGCTTCGCTTTACATATACAATCCCGCAGGCCCTTCATGGGATGCAGTTACCAGCACCACCAGTGGTTTTGGAGCTACTATGAGTGCCAATACAGGCTACATGCTCTATGTAAGGGGCAACAGGGACAACATCAACGTGCTGCAGTCGTCCACACCCAGCAGCAACACCACCCTGAGGGCAACCGGCACCCTGCCACAGGGCGACCTTTCCTTTACTGGGCTGGCCAGCAACACTGCATTCAGTTTGGTGACCAACCCCTATGCCTCCCCTGTTTCATGGACAAGCATATATGCAACCGGCACCAACAATACCAAGTTCGAGAACTATGCAACACTATGGGACCCCAATATCGGCCCAAGGGGCGGGTTCATCACGGTGGACAATACGGGGCTTACTGCTGGCGGTACCACCAATATCACCACGCAGATACAAAGTGGTGAAGCCTTCTTCGTACAAACAAAGGCAACTGTGACCACACCCACACTTGACCTGCTGGAAACAAACAAGTCCACCGACAATAGCCTGAACGTATTCCGCAATGGTACACAAACGGAAATGCTGAAGACCTTCCTGTTCTATACCAATGCCACAGGCAGGCATTCGGCGGATGGTGTTACTTCTTTATTCAAGAACGGGTACAGTGCCGCAGTGGACGGTGATGATGCCAAGCAGATAGACAACTGGGACGAGGACGTTTCCATCGGCCGCGACGGGAAGTCATTAAGTATTGAAAGGAGGCCATTGGTGGATGCAAACGATACCATACCATTGACCATCGCCAGGTTGAAGGTCCAGGCATACGAATGGGAATTCCAGCCCAGCAATTTCAATGCGCCGGACCTGCAAGCCTATTTGATGGACAGTTATAACAGTACCGAAACCGCTATCAGCCTAACTGGTACCACAGTTGTTCCGTTTACCGTTACTGCAAACGCTGCCAGTTCCGCTGCCAATAGGTTCAGCATCATCTTCAAACCAATCAGCATCACCAACTGGACAGGTGCCAACGGTACGGACTTTGCAGATGCCTCCAATTGGGACAATGGCCTGCCCAGCACCACCAAAAACGCAATGGTGCCACAAGTGGCCAACCTGCCCATACTGGCCAGCACACAGACCATCAACAGTATTACATTGGCCACAGCGGCCGATATAACGATTGCAACCGATTTGAACATCAGGGGCAACCTGGTGAACAATGGCAATATCAAAGGCACTGGCACATTGGTTTTAAGCGGCCCCAGGGCCCAAACAGTTACGGGGAAGGGAAGCATTGGCAACCTCAGTATCAACAATAGCAATGGCGTAAGCATTGAAGCCGGTACCAGCAATATGCAGGAAATCACCGGAACGCTTGTCCTTGCCGATGGCATGCTGTCCACCAATGGCAACCTCACCCTCAAATCAACCTCCATCAGCAATACGGCCACCATTGCGGCTATTGATGGCACCATCAACAAGGGAAGTATTTCAGGCAAGGTAACAGTGGAGCGCTACATACCCGCAGGCAAGCGGGGCTTCCGTTTCATAACTCCGGGCGTTAGCAGCACAGCTCCCATTAAGGCCAATTGGCAGGAAGCTGCCACAAGCGCCACTGATGACCCCAGGCCCGGTTATGGTACACATATAACAGGAAGCATCATTGACCAGGCCAATGGTTTTGACGGAACGCCTACAGGGGCACCCTCCCTGTTCCAATTTGACAATACTGCGCAAACCTGGAACAGTGGCATTGCCAATACAGACAATACACCACTATCGGCAGGCGGTGCCTACCGCTTGTTCATACGTGGCAACAGGTCCTATAACCTAACAGGTGCGGCCCTTGCCACAAACACGGCCACTACCCTCCGTACCACAGGAACATTGGTAACAGGCCAGGTTAAACTGAACAGTACAACAGTTGGGGCAACACCAAACATGCCAACACTTTCTGCCGCCGCAGAAGGCTACAGTTTCGTGGGCAATCCTTACGTGGCCCCCATTGACTGGTCACTGCTCAGCAGAACGGACATCACCGGTTATTACTATATATGGGACCCCACCCTGGGCACACGTGGTGCTTTCGTATCCTGCTTCACCGATGGAACAAAAAGTAACCCGTCCTCCTCGGTAACAAAGGACATACAGCCCGGCCAGGCATTCTTCGTGCAGAACAATGCATCACTTACCAGCGGACCGGCACTGACCATTGAGGAAACACATAAAACAGGTACGCTCACCAATGTGTTCAGGACGGAGTCAACACCTGCTTTCATCAGCATGCAATTGTTCATTGCTGGCAGTACCGTATCGCAGGATGGTGCTGTGGCACTGTTCGCCAGCAGTTACAGCAATACTGTGAACAATGATGATGCTACCAAGATGCCCAACCTGGATGAGAACATGGCCATTGAGCGGAACAATAAGGCAATGAGCATTGAAAGAAGGGCCATGCCATTGCTCAACGATACGGTTTCCCTGAAGCTATGGCAACTGGCCAATAGGGACTATACCCTGAAACTGGATGTGGCCAATTTTACTGACCCGTCCCTAACAGCTTTTGTGCAGGACAGTTATTTGAATACCGAAACAGCCCTTGACCTGGCGGGGACCACCAGCATTGCATTCACTGCCAGCAGCAGCATCCCGGCAAGCATGGCCACCGGCCGCTTCAGGATTGTGTTCAGGGCATCGGGAGCATTGCCGGTAACCTTCACAGCAGTGAGGGCCTACCGCAAAGGCCAGGGTATCCAGGTGGAATGGGACACGCAGAATGAAGTAAACATGGACCGTTATGAAGTGGAGAAGTCCATAGATGGGGCACAGTTCATGAAACTGGGCCCGGTAACTGCCACCGGCAATACCAGCAATAACTACAACTGGTTCGATGCGGCCCCTGCCAGCGGCAGCAACTATTACCGCATCAGGTCATTGGAGAAATCCGGGAGGGCTGCCTATAGCCAGACCGTAAAAGTGGATATGGGCAAAGCGGCAACCGGCATCAACGCCTATCCCAATCCTATTACAGGCAATAGCTTCCAGTTACAAATGAACAACCTGCCCAAGGGCAACTATACCATACGGATCACAAATACCGGAGGCCAGGAGGTCTTCAGCAAAGCAATTGAACACAGGGGAGGCTCCGCAAACCAACGCATGGAACTGGACCATGAAACGGGAATGGGGGCCTACCAGTTGGAACTGGTTGGCAATGGCACAAGGTTACTACTCAAATTGATGAAGCAGTAACCATTGAACCAACCTATTCTATCCCTATAAAATTTGACATTATGCCAAACAGGACCTCGACCCTTTTACTGATTATACTAAGCTGCTTATCGTTTAAATCATATGCACAGCTCGATGCTCCACTTTATAGCCCCATTTGGGGAACAAGTGGGGCTACAAGGCAAGATGCCTTGATAAGCCCACCCTTGCACAACGATGCCAACTGGGCCGTGCTGCCTTCTGAACAGACCCTGTACCCAGACGCAGCAGCCAGGAACATGAACTACAATCAAAGGCCCCGGCGTTATAGGGACATAAACGGCAATCCCATTCTCACCAATGCACAGGGCAATATCATTTACGACATCAATGGTAACCCTGCAATAGATTCAACTTCCTCCTATCAGGGAGGCGCAGTATCCGGAGGCATGAGTGCCGATGCGGATGGCATAATGCCCCCAGACGACCCCGTGGATGTACCCATAGATGGAGGCCTTGGCATCCTATTGGCCATTGGTCTCGTTAGCCTATACAGCCAAACAAAAAACAGGAAAATCATGGTAGCCCAAAAAGTATGATACGGTACTGGTTAACTACATAAAAAAATCCCCAGACATAGTAGGTCTGGGGATTTTTTTTATGTATCCGTAAAATGCGGTTACGGATGTCACACTGAGCTCGTCCAAGTGCTGTCGGAATCTATTTGGAAACCAGATCACCTTCGGGTTTCAGGCTGACATTATTCCCACAGTCTTTGCGTAACAGCGGTTTATTTAGTTGCAGCAGCCTTGTTCAGTGCAGCAGTCCATTCGGAACTGATCGCACTCTTTTCTATCTTGATATAACTACCCGGGTTAACTTCCATTTGCAGGGTATTGTCCTCATTTACCTTGTTCACAGTTCCGTGGATACCAGCAATGGTTACAATCTTATCGCCCTTCTGCAGGTTATCAATAAACTTCTTTTGCTCCTTTGCCTTCTTAGCTTGCGGACGGATCATGAAAAGCCAGAATACCAACACAATGCCGCCCATCATGATCATTGAAAACCATTGACTGCCACCTTGTGCCCCACCACTTGGAGGAGCCATTAAAAGAAATACATTCATTTGTTCCATCATTATTGTTTTAAGTTGTTGAAGATTAATTGACTTTAACTGGTTCCGGTAATTTCTGGTTGTTGTTCACCGTGCCTGTAAAGGTAAGGCGATTGCCTTCAAGACCGCTATTGCTGGTATTGCTCTTTACCATAATGTACTTGTGTACCGTACCCATTTGGTGCTCACTGTTGAAAACCCCGGTTACCCATCCTTCCTTTCCGGGAGCAACAGGTTCTTTGGTATAGTCAGGCGTGGTGCAGCCACAACCTGCACGTACTTCCGTTAGCAGCAAGGGTTTATTGCCCGAATTCCTGAACCTGAACTTCACTTCCACTTTCTTGCCCGCTTCCACCGTACCAAAATCGGCCACACTGTCTATCCATTGAATGGTGGTAAAATTGGCCGTATCCTTTGCTGCTTTATCCATGGCAGCAACATCGGCCTTGTTGTTTTTCTGGCCACAGGAAATGGCTCCTATAGCCAAGGCTGTTATAACCAAAACCTTTTTCATCGCTATTATCTTTTTTGTTTGAAATCTACTTTATGGATCTTGCCTTCCGCCATCAGTTCCTTGTGCAGGTTGTCCAATATACCATTTACAAACTGCCCGCTCTGTGGCGTACTGTAGTCCTTTGCAAGGTCTATGTACTCGTTAATGGTCACCTTGGTCGGGATGGTCTCAAAATACAGCAGTTCACAAACGCCCATCTGCATAATGATCATGTCCAGCACGGCAATACGGTCAGCATCCCAGTTTTTCAATTTGGGCTTGATCAGTTCAAGCGTGAATTCCTTCTTCTCCATCATGGTCGTCAGCAATGATTTCGCAAAGATCCACTTTTCACTGGTAATCATTTGCTTGGTATCCTGTGTGGGCTTCTGGAGGAAATTGTTCACCAACTGCTGCATCATTTCACCGTCATCGTCCCAATTATTGAAATGCTCCTCTATATGCGATTCCACATCCTCATTCGGGAGCATCAATGTATTGAAGATAAAATCAAGCAGGCCCTTCTCGTTCTTCTTGTCCCTGCCCAACTGATTGATATAGGTCTTGTATTCCTCGGTCTCAATAAGCTCATTGTAAACGCTTTTTACCAGGTCCTTATCAATGTTCAGCAAGGGTCTATCTGTTTCCTGCGCCTTTTTGAAGCTTTCATTTTCCATGATCTGCCAAAGCAGTTCATTTCCTGCAGCCTTGATGTTCACGTTCAGGTCATCTGCTGAGGGCAAATGCTTGGAAGCCTTCTTCCTTGCATCCGTTTCCGCATACCTGGCCACTTCTGTCAAAAAGGTCAAAAGGAAAATAAACAGTTCCCTGCTCTTGTCCAACTGTTTCTGCAATTCATGGACAGGGTCCTTAAAAAGCTGTTGTTCACCTGCACTGTCCATCATGTACAACAACTGCATCACCTTCACCCTAATGTTTCGTCTACTGATCATCCGTTAAAGAACTTTGATTTTGGGCTGCGAAGATAGGGCGGTGGACCTATACTTGCATGGCCAGCAGGCAAATTATCGGGGCACTGGGCAAATGCCCCCAAATTCCATTATTGTACCCCATAATCAATAGGCAGTGTTGATTGCATCCCCATTACGGTATTTCCACTTTTTTTCATTCTGTTAAAACTATCTTCTTCCAGGCTGCGTAGGTGTAAGCAAACAATTTATTCATCC
Source organism: Chitinophagaceae bacterium (assembly GCA_023251255.1). GTDB lineage: Bacteria > Bacteroidota > Bacteroidia > Chitinophagales > Chitinophagaceae > UBA1930. Next base: position 1,023 of record JAHEZD010000080.1, on the reverse strand, counting down.
ATTTCAAACCACAGAACATGAAATCGAAAAAAATCTTACTTGCTGTTGCTTTGGCAGGTGGCCTTGCAGCAGGTATAGTGTATGCTGCTGACCACATTGACGCACCGGCCGTAACAGGAAAGGCTACGGACATTACAGACCTTTATGTGTTTCAGGGACAAAACACCAACAACATGGTATTTGTTGCCAACTCCCAAGGTTTGTTGTCGCCAGCAGCCTCTACCACCGCTGCATTTGATGAGAACACCATGCTTGAATTCAACATCGACAACAACAATGACAATGTGGAAGACCTCGTTATCCAATGCTTGTACAGTGGTGGCAAAATGTATGTATATGGCCCCTACAAACCAGCTACCACAGGCCTGAACAGCACGGTAACGGGTACCGCATCAGTTAGTGTGGGCATCACTCCTTATGCATCCTCCTCAACACCCGTAACAGCTACAGCCAATGGCATCACTGCTTTTGCAGGTCCTAGGGACGACCCCTTCTTTTTTGACCTGGACCAGTACAAGAAGATCATTGCAGGCACGGCCACTTCCTTCAATGCAGTGGGCACAGACGCCTTCAAGGGTACCAACGTTCTAAGCACCGTAGTGGAAGTACCCAAATCCATGCTCAATGCAACTGCAGGGCAGAAATTGAATGTTTGGATAGAATCAAAAAAGAAAATTTAATTACATAAGCCAACTAAAAAAACAGATCATGAAAAAGAATTCAATCAAAACAATAGGCCTGGGCTTATGTGCCGCAGCAGTACTGACCTTGGGTTCCTGCAAAAAAAGTGATACGGTTACAGCAGACCCAACCTTCACGGGCACCTATGCCACACAGGACCAGATGGGCAGGCCCGCCATCAATACCGTATTTGTTTCCACAGCCGATAAGGATGCCTTCAATGTAACCACACCTTCATCAATGAATGCAGCATTCCAATCAAAGTTCCAAACAAAATTGCTGGCCCTGAACGCAGGTTATACCACCAATGCCCTAACACAAACAGCCGCCCAGTTAACAGGC